>CAZQRA010000033.1:0-29955 GCA_964595575.1 uncultured Gaiellales bacterium | reverse complement strand
CGCCGCCGCTTGCCCGGTCACTCCGCCGTCGCAGCCCGAGCGCGCTGCGCCTCCAGAAGAAGGGAGATCAGGTCGCGATCGTGGAAGAGGAAGGCATGGGCGGCTTGGGCTGCCTCCCTGTAGAGGCTGCCCGGGTCGGCGGCGTCGTCCACCCTGCGCACGAGCGAAGGAAACCAGAGGAGCAGATGCCCGTCGAGGAACCGGCGCTGGGTCTCGAGCAGCTCGAAGGCCTGCTCCGCGGCCCTCGCCCGCCACGCTTCCGCCTCCTCGCCGCAGAGCTGGGCCAGGAACTCGAGCTCGAGACCGGCGTGGTCGGGCAGCTCCCCGTCCGCCGCCGGCGCCAGCGCCATGCCCGCCTGCGCGTAGGCCCGCTCGACGGCCGCGGCGACGAGTCCGCGGTTGCGCCCGCTCGGGTCGACGTAGGCCGACTCGTTGAGGGGGCAGGCAGCGGTCACGCCACCGGTGAGGAACAGGACCGCATACTCCTCCTCGAAGGCTTCGATCTCCCGGTCGCCGAGCGTTGGCAGCAAGCGGGCAAGCGACGCCAACCGGGGAAAGAACGGAAAGTCCCGCAGCGTCGCCGACTGGCTTAACAGGCTATCGCCAAGGAGCGGCCACTCCTCGGCTACCCGATCGTTCGGGGAGACGAAGAGCGAGCTGAGGAGGGCATAGACACCCTGGCGAGCCCGAGCCAGGGCGGCGAGGCGCGCCTCCGGCTCTTCGCCCCGGCTCAGCTCCCTCCTCCGGCCGGAGCAAGCCTGCCGCCGGGGCTGGCCATGGCCTCCTCCTCTCTCTCGTGCGAGCTAGGGAGAGCCTCCTCCTCCAAGGGCAGGATGCGGACGAGGATCGAGTAGCTGAGGGCGATCAGCGCGATGATCCCCACTCCGATCGCGAGTTCGTACCACGACGGCCAGTAGTGGTCGCGGGGAATCAGGGGCAGCAGCGGCAGCGCTTGGCCAACGACGACGAGGTTGTAGCGGTAGGCCGCCACCGCGACCAGCACCACCGCGGATGCCGCCGCCAGCCCCGGCACAAGCCACAGCGGTCGGCGCGCGAGGACGTAGAGAAGGAGCGCGAAGGCGACGACGTAGCCGGCGACGTGGATCACCGACAGCACGGTATTCGATCCGAACAGGATGTTCCAGGCCTCGACCCCCTCGGCCTTGTCGCTGTAGGCGAAGACGAGCCAGTCGAAGAAGTCGAGGAAGCCGGCCAAGGCAATGAAGAAGGCGAGCAGGCTACCCATGTGGGCAAGCGTGCTCTTCCCCACGAGCTCGCGGCCCTTGAGCCACGAGGTGACGATAGCGACGAGGGCCATGACCGCGGTACCGCTGACGAGGGCGACGACGGCGAAGTGGGGTGGCAGGAGGGGGTTGTTCCAGAAGGCGCGGGCCTTGACGACCGCGAAGAGGGCGCCGTGGGGAGCGTGCAGGACGGCCAGCGCGAAGGGGACAGCGGCGATGGCGAGCCACTTGGCCGCCAGCCGGTCGCCGGAGGTGGCCGCGCCCCGGGTGATCTTGACCGTGAAGTAAAGCTCGCCCAACAGGATGAGGGCGAAGAGGTAGTACGTGATCGAGGTGTAGAAGAACATCGAGGTCGGGTTGTGCCAGTACCAGGGAAGGAGGAACATCCGCTCTGTCCGCCCGACGTCGACGGCGATGTACGTCACCGCGGCGGCAAGGGACAGGAAGCCGACGAGGATCGCGCGTGTCGCCAGGGGCTCGTAGTCCTTGCGGCCGAAGGCGTGCACCATGAGCCCGATCACGGTGGAGCCGGCGCTGGCGCCGACGAAGAAGACGAAGCCGGCGATGTAGAGGCCCCAGGGGGTGGTATCGGCCATGGCCGTCACCTGGTGGCCGTCGAGCTGCTGCCTGATGAAGCCGTACAGGCCAAGACCGACGAAGGCGACGAGGACGCCGATCCAGAGGAGGAAGCCGCGGCTGGGCGCCGCGAGCGCCCTTCTCGGTAACGACCACACGCTCGTCGTCATGGCTTACTCTCCTCCCGTGCTCGACACGATCTCGATCGGCCTCACATCCTCGCCCGGGGGCGGCTGGCCAACGTAGTAGACCTTGGGTTGCGTGTTCAGCTCCTCCTTGAGCCGGAAGGCCCGCGTCGAGCGCAGCTTCTTGGAGGGAGCGCTCTCGGGATCGTCGAGGTCGCCGAAGCTGAACACGTCCACGGGGCAGTTGGCCGCGCAGGCAGGCAGGAGCCCCTTCTCCACCCGCTGCACGCAGAAGGTGCACTTCTCGGTCGTGCCGTCGTAGTGGCCACCGCCGGCGACAAGGGTGCCGCGGCTGCCGTGGGGACGATCGAGATCGGGGTTGTCGTAGGGCGGGACAGCCCCCCCGGTGACCTTGTCCAGGGCGGGGTCGTCCCAGTCGAGGTAGTAGGCGTCCTCGGGGGGCCTCCAGTTGAAGTGGTTGACGCCGTAGGGGCAGGCGATGATGCAGTAGCGACAGCCGATGCAGCGCTTGAAGTCGGTGAGGACGATGCCGTCGTCCTGCTTGTAGCGGGCCTGCACAGGGCACACCTTGACGCAGGGGGCGTTGTCGCAGTGAAGGCACGGCCTGGGTAGAAAGCCCACCTTCGTGTCCGGAAACTCGCCCTCCTCGAAGCGGAAGACGTGCATCCAGAAGGCGCCTTCGGGGGTGTTGTTCTCGACCTTGCAGGCCTCCATGCAGGCCCGACAGCCCATGCACCGACCGAGGTCGATCACCATCCCGTATCTCGGCATCCCTCTCGCCCCCTTCAGGCCTTGTAGACGCGGACCTTGACGTGGAAGGACTGATCGGCGGTGTTGGCCGTGTAGCCCTCGCCTCCGAAGAAGATCTCGTTCGGCGACGGCCCCTGACCCTTGGCCCAGGGATGGGTCCAGCCTCCGAAGTGGTGGGCCATGCCCACCGTGTCCGGCCGGATCGTCTCCGTGTAGCGGGCCTTCACCCTGACACGGCGAGTCTCTCCGGTGACGGCGTTGTGCGACTCCACCCACACCTCGTCCCCGTCGCCAATGCCGCGCTCCTTGGCCGTCCTGGGGTTGATGGAGAGCGCCTGCTCGCGGGCGATCTCGGCGAGAAGCGGGATGAAGCTCGAGCGGCTCTGCTTGTGCTCGATCAGCTTGTAGCTGATCAGGTAGAGGTCGTACTCGGCCGGCGAGCCCTCCATGGTCGGCCGCCGCCAGGTGGGAAGCGGCGTGTAGTCGCGCCAGTAGATCTCCTCGGCGCCCTTGGCCTTCATCTCCCTGCGGTAGCGGAGGAGGGACTCGCCGTACAGGCGATGGCGGACGCCGCCGAAGGGCGGGTCGAGGGCGTAGCCGTAGTACGCGTCGGCCGTGATCGGCCCCTTGACGTAGACCCCGTGCTTCTCGAAGTAGGCGACTCCCTCCTTGATGCCCTGGGCCTTGGCCCAGCGGTCGAAGATGTCGCGCACCTTGGGCTTGCGCCAGAGCGGCAGAGCGTACGGGCTTCGCTTCGTTACCTCGCCCGTCTCCTTGTCCACCTCCACCAGCTTGAGCGCCTCGTTCAGGTGGGCGATGTACCCCTCCTCGCCGTAGAGGACGCCCGCCTTCTCGCAGAGGTCGATGTAGATCTCGGCCTCCGAGCGCGACTCAAAGAGGGGCTTCATGGGCGGCACGCGCAGCCCCACCGCGTCGACGTACTGGTCGCTGGCCGAGTGGGGCCCCTCGTACTTCTCGATCGTGGCCGTGGGCAGGATGACGTCGGCGTAGAGGTCGGCGGTCTCGCTCAGCCAGGGGCTGGGCACGGCCACGAACTTGAAGCGGCCGTACATGTCCTTGATGAGCTTCTGGTCGGGGGCGGCGAGAACGGGGTTGTGCATGTGCAGGATCACCATCTGCGGCACCTTCTCCACGCCGTAGCGCTTGGGATCCTGCATCACCTTGGCCACAATCGAGGGGCTGCCGGAGTTGATGGGGAAGAACTTGCTGTCCTTGAGCGTGAAGCTGTAGGGGGGGTCTCCGATCTCGACCTCGTCCAGCTTGCGGAACTTCTCCTCGTCGAACTTCCAGGCGCCGACCTCGGTGCGCTGGCCGCCGACGGCCCCCGGCGCGCCGACCAGCATGGTCAGGAGGAGCATCGCCCGCAGGGCCTGAAAGCCGAGCTCCTGCTGGGCCATGTGGTAAGCCATGATCCCCACCGGCCGGTAGGGGAGCCTGAGGCCGTCGACTTCGATCGTGCTTCCGATGGACGCGGCCTCGCCGAACTCCGCTGCCACCTGGCGGATCTTCTCGGCGGGGATGCCGGTCACCTCGGCCGCCCACTGCGGGGTGTAGGCGGCCAGGTGCTCGGTGAAAACCTGGAAGGCGGGCTTGACCTTCTTCCCCGCGACCGCGTACTCGCCGGCGAGCGCCGGCCTGCGCACGGCATCGTAGGGCTTGGCGCTCTGCGCGCGCACGTCCCAGACCTGCTCCTTGCCGTCCCGGCGCAGGAAGAAGCCGTCCTCTTGGACGAGGAAGGGGGCGTTCGTGAACGTGCTCAGGTACTCGCGGTCGATGTAGCCCCTGCTCACGAGCTCGTGCGCCAGCGCCAGCGCCAGGGCGAGGTCGCTGGCCGGCCGGATCGGCAGCCACTCGTCGGCGAAGGGCCCTGCCCCCCGCAGACGCGGGTCGATGACGACGATCTTGAGCCCCCGCTCTCTGGCCTCGAGGAGCTGGCGGTTCCAGGTGATCCAGCAGAGCTGGTTTCCGCCGGCGTTGGTGATGTTCCAGCCCCAGCACAGGAGGTAGCGGGTATGGCGGAAGTCCGGGTGCAGGACACCGGTGACGCCGACGGTGTACTCGGTGGCGCGGTAGCCGGCGTCCGAGCAGTAGACGCCGTGGCCGAGCTTGCTCGCGCCCAGGGCCTTGACGAAGGCCTCGTCGTAGAGCGCCGCGCTCTTGCTGCGCCCCTTCTGCCAGAGGATGAGGGAGGGATCCTTGGCGCGGACCTCTTTGACCTTGCGGGCGACGAGGCCGAGCGCCTGCTCCCAGGAGACCTGCCGCCACCTACCCGGCTGCCCCTTCTCGTTCACGCGCACGAGCGGCGCCTTGACCCGGTTGGGGTCGTAGAGAGCGATGATCTGGGCCATGCCCTTGGGGCAGAGCGTGCCCAGGTTGCGCGGGTGCACCGGGTTTCCCTCGAACTTGACGATGCGCCCGTCGATGCGGCGGGCGAGCATGCCGCAGTCCTGCTTGCCGATCCAGCAGGCGGTCGGCACCCACTCCTCGATGCCGGGGGCCGCCGCGCTCGCCGTGTGGCTCGCCCCGCGCCCGGTGGCAACGAGCCGCGAAGCGGCGACCAAGCCGCCGGCGCCCGCTCCCGCGCCCACGAGGAACTTCCTCCGGGTGAGCCTGGCCATAGAGACCTCCACGCTGGTCGGCTGCTGGCAGTGTCGGGCGAAGGTTATCCAACAGCCCATTGGGCGTCATCCGTGCCCTCCCCCAAGACCGGGGCGGGAAACTACGGAAATCGAAAGTGGGAAACTACTCGGACGTGGCAATCGCCGCGTGCTGGAAGGAGGAGACATGACACGCACCGTCCGCGCAGCCCTGATCCAGGCGCACGCCAACCTCTCGAAGGAGGAGGCGGTGGCCAAGCACGTGGCCATGCTCGACCAGGCGGCGGAGCGGGGCGCGCAGATCGCCTGCCTGCAGGAGATCTTCTTCGGCCCCTACTTCTGCGCCGAGCAGGACCCCAAGTGGTTCGCGACCGCCGAGCCCGCCGACGGGCCGACGGTGGAGGCGATGCGCGCCGTGGCGCGGCGCCACTCCATGGTGCTCGTCGTGCCCATCTTCGAGAAGGCGTTCGAGGGCGTCTTCTACAACACCGCCGTCGTCATCGACGCCGACGGCACGGTGCTCGGCAGGTACCGCAAGACGCACATCCCCCAGGTGGGGCCGATCTTCTGGGAGAAGTACTTCTTCAAGCCGGGAAACCTCGGCTACCCGGTGTTCGAGACGCGCGCGGGCAGGGTCGGCGTCTTCATCTGCTACGACCGCCACTTCCCCGAGCCGGCCCGCGCCCTCGGCCTCAAGGGCGCCCAGATCACCTTCAACCCCTCGGCCACGGTCGAGAGCCTCTCCCGCTACCTGTGGGAGCTGGAGCAGCCGGCGCACGCCGTCGCCAACGGCTATTTCGTGGGCGCGATCAACCGCGTCGGCGAGGAGCTCGTCGCCGGTGCCCGCTTCTACGGGTCAAGCTACTTCTGTGACCCGCGCGGCCGCATCATCGCCCAAGCCTCCGACAGCGACGACGAGGTGCTGTTCGCCGACCTCGACCTGTCCCTGATCGATGAGGTGCGCACGACCTGGCAGTTCTTCCGCGACCGCCGGCCGGAGACGTACGGCGAGCTCGTCGAGCTCTTGCCCTGAGCGTCAGTGGAGCCGCGCCGGCTCGGGCTCGGCGAGGAGCGTGGGCTCGGGCTCGGCCCGCTGCCGTTCCGCGGCGAAGAAGCGACGGGCATAGAGGGCCACGTAGACCAGGGTCACCAGCACCGGCACCTCGATCAAAGGCCCGACCACGCCCGCCAGGGCCTGGCCGGACTCGGCGCCGAACACCCCCACCGCCACCGCGATCGCCAGCTCGAAGTCGTTGCTCGCCACCGTGAAGGCCAGGCTCACCGTCTGGGCGTAGGGAAGACGGAGCAGCCCCCCGGCGAGGAACCCCGCCGCCCACATGCCGGCGAAGTAGGCAAGAAGCGGCAGGGCGATGCGGGCCACATCCAGCGGCCCTCGAACCAGTCGCGGCCCCGCCGTCGCAGACCGATGCGGCGGGTGGCGTAGCCGGCAACGAGGGGGATGCCGAGGAAGATGAGCACGGTGCGGGCGACCTCCCAGATGCCGACCTCGAAGCCTCGGGTGTTGAGCCCCAGCCAGCCGGGAAGCAGGGTCAGGTAGAAGTAGCCGAGGAGCGAGTAGGCGGCCACCTGGAAGAGGGCGTTGAAGACGACGAGGACGGCGGCCCGCTCGCGGTCGCCTTGGGCGATGTCGTTCCAGACGAGCACCATGGCGATGCAGCGGGCGAGGCCGACGATGATGACGCCGGTGCGGTAGGCGGGCTGGTCGGCGAGCAGGAGCCAGGCGAGGGCGAACATGAAGGCCGGCCCCACCAGCCAGGAGAGAACGAGCGAGGTGGAGAAGAAGGCGCGGTTGCTGACCCCGTCGGCGCGCATACGGCCCAGGTCCTCGTAGCGCACCTTGGTGAGCACCGGGTACATGCGTCGCCGCCCGCGCCGCCCCTCCCGCACCCTTGTGTTCCACCGCACATGGTCATTCCACTTCGAGCGGAGAGGATCCGCTCGTGCCATGAAACACAAGGCTACGGTGGGCGGAGGCGGGGCAGGAGCGGCTCATGCCCGGTCGAGCTCCGCGAGCAGGGCCTGCACCCGGCGGGCGATCTCGTCGCGCACCCGGCGCACCTCCTCGAGCGGCCGGCCGGCGGGATCGGGAAGATCCCAGTCGAGGTAACGCCGGCCGGGCAGGACCGGGCAGGCGTCGCCGCAGCCCATGGTCACGACCACCTCCGCCCACTCGGCGTCCGCCGCCTCCAGCCGGCGCGGCGCACGGTCGCCGAGATCGACGCCGAGCTCGCGCATCGCCGCCACCGCCTCGGGGTGGACGCGCCCGGCGGGAGCGCTGCCGGCCGAGCGCGCCTCGTGCCGCCCGGCCGCCGCCCGCGAGAAGAGGGCCTCGGCCATCTGCGAGCGGCCGGCGTTGTGGACGCAGACGAAGAGGACGCGGCTCATGCCGCGGCCACCTGTCCCCCGGCGGCGAGGAGGCTTGCGACCCGCTCCAGCGCGCCGGGGACGAGCCGGTAGTAGGAGTACGTCCCCCGCGGCTCCCGCTCGATCAGCCCCGCCTCAACGAGCTGACGGAGGTGGTAGGACGCGGCCGGCTGCTTGAGGCCGAGCGCCGCCTGGAAGTCGCACACGCACACCGGCTGGCCGGCGCGGGCGAGGATGTTGACGATCTTGACGCGCCGCCGGTCGGCGAGCGCCTGGAACACGCGCTCCAGGGCGGCTGCCTCGGTCGCGGAGAGGGTCTCCCGGGCGATGGGGACGCAGGCTGCGATCGGCTGGGCCGGCACGCTCGCACTTTATCAAGAAAACTCGATGATCTCACCTGCTCTCAGCGGCCGTGGACGGTGCATACTCACGTCAATGCGCAGATCCTCTCAAGCGCTCGGTCCTGGATGGCTGAGCCTCGTCCGGCTCAGGTGGGTCACGATCATCGCGCCCGCCGCCTTCATGGCCGTCGTGACGTACCTGCTGCGCGGGCCGGCCCACGAGGAGCTGCACACCTTCCCCGGCTACCTCTACGTCCTCGCCGCCCTGACAGCCGCCGTGACCGTCTTCTCGCTCCTCGTGTTCCGGGTGATCGAGGGGCTCGAGCGCCGGATCCTGCACCAGAACGAGGAGCTTGCCCAGCGAAACCAGGAGCTGGCCGCCTTCCTCGCCGTGGGGCAGGCGGCGAGCTCCTCCCTCCACCTCGCCGATGTGCTCGACGAGGCGCTGCGGGCGATCCTGAACGTCACCTCGGCCGAGGCGGCCGAGGTCTGGCTGGCGAGCGAGTCCGGCGAGTTGACCCTCGAGCGGCACGCGGGAGAGAGCCCGGAAGCCTTCCGCGAGCGCACGCGGCTGGCCCCCGGCGAAGGGCTCCCGGGGCTGGCCGTGGAGCGCGGAGCGGCGGTGGTCGTCCACGATCTCGCCGCCGACCCTCGCTTCGTGCGGCCGGCGGTGCAGGAGCTCGGGTTCCGCACCTTCTGCGCCCTGCCGCTCCGCCGCCGTGGCGAGGCGGTGGGCGTCTTGGGTGTGGCCGCGCGCAACCGCGCCGCCTTGACCAGCCCCGCCGAGCTGCGCCTGCTCGAGGGGATCGGCGAGCAGGTGGCGATCGCCGTCGAGAACGCCCGCCTGCACGCGCGCGTCCTCGACGCCGCCGTGCTCGAGGAGCGGGAGCGGCTGGCGCGTGAGCTGCACGACGGTCTCGCCCAGGTGCTCGGCTTCGTGAACACCCAGACGCTGGCCATCAAGAAGCTTCTCGCCTCGGGCCGTAAGGAAGAGGCGGAGGACGAGGTCGTCAACCTGGAGACCGCGGCGCGGCGCGTCTTCACCGACGTGCGGGAGGCGATCCTCGGCCTGCGCGCCTCCAGCAGGGGGCTTCTCCCCGGGCTGCGCAAGTACCTGGACGATTTTGCACGCATGACGGACGCCGCCGTCGAGCTCCAGGTCGGGGACACGGTCGAGGGGATTCGCCTGCCGCCGGAGGTGGAGATCCAGCTCATGCGCATCGCGCAGGAGGCGCTATCCAACGTGCGCAAGCACGCCCAGGCGGCACGCGCTACCGTGGCCCTCGACGTGGACGGCGGCGCGCTGCGCATGGAGGTGACCGACGACGGGCAGGGCTTCGACCCGGCGCGCCCGGTACGCACGGGCTGGCCCCGCTTCGGGCTGCAGACGATGCGCGAGCGGGCGGAGGCGATCGGGGGCGCCTTCGAGATCGTCTCCCGGCCCGGCCAGGGGACGAAGGTCGTCGTGCGAGTACCCCTGGAGCAGGCCGCGAAGGTGAGCCATGCGCGTGCTCTTGGCCGATGATCACGCGCTCTTTCGGGCCGGGATCGCCAGGCTCCTCGCCGCCTGGGGCATGGACGTCGTCGGCCAGGCGGGAGACGGCCTGGAGGCGCTCGAGCTCGCACGCCGGCTGAAGCCGGACCTCGTCCTCATGGACATCGCCATGCCCGAGTGCAATGGGCTTCAGGCGACTCGGCTGATCAAGGCGGAGCTTCCCGAGGTCAAGATCGTGATGGTCACGGTCTCCGACGCCGAGGAGGACCTGTTCGAGGCGATCAAGAGCGGCGCCCAGGGCTACCTGCTCAAGGACATGTCGGAAGAAGAGCTGGAGCAGGTGCTGAGCCGGATCGCGGCCGGGGAGCCCGCCCTCTCCCGCGGGCTGGCGGCGAAGATCCTGGACGAGTTCGCCCGCGTCTCCCGCGACGCAGCCGCAAGGGAGAAGGAGGACGACCTCACCCAGCGCGAGCGCGAGGTCCTGCAGCTCGTCGCGGAAGGGGCGACGAACCGCGAGATCGCGGCCGCCCTCTTCGTGTCCGAGAACACGGTCAACTTCCACATGAAGAACATCCTCGCCAAGCTGCACCTCAAGAACCGCGCGCAGGCGGTCGCCTACGCCATCCGCAGCGGCCTGGCGGAGCCGCCCCGCGGCTGAGCGCGCCGGCAGGGGCGCCGGCGCCGGATCCGCGACGCGGGGCACCTACCAGAACCGGTGGGAGCAAAACCGCTCTTCCTCGCGGGTCGAAAACTGCGAGTTCCGGGGTTACCGAGCCGAGCGACCAGCCGGCAGGCTGAAGGCAACGACAACTTGCTCGCTCAGGAAAGGAGCCGCAGATGATCCGGACCGTTTCGCTTGCCGCCGTCGCGCTTGCTCTTGGGGCGGCCGGAGTCGCCTGGGCGCTTCAGGCGTCCACGAGCGGCACCCAGGCGCCGGCCAAGGTCAAGGTCACGCTCAAGGAGTGGAAGGTCGTCCCCTCCGTCCGGGTGACGCCGGCCGGCAAGGTCACCTTCATCGTGCGCAATGCAGGGACGATCGAGCACGAGCTCGTCGTGATGAAGACGAGCCTGCCGCCCAGGAGCCTGGCCATCGTCGGCGGCAAGGCCAAGGAGGTCAACGTCCAAGGTGAGATCGAGGAGTTCGGGCCCCGCCTGACCAAGCGCCTGACGCTGACCCTGGCCCCCGGCAAGTACCTGCTCCTCTGCAACCTGCCCGGCCACTACGCCAAGGGCCAGGTCGCTCGCCTCGTCGTCCGCTGACCGAGGTCTCCGCCCAGCGATGAGAACGGGCCGCGCTCGCCGCGGCCCGTTCGGTCTTGAATCCGGCGAGGCGCAGGCACGCGCCTCCAGCGCCTAGCTCATCGGCACCTCGCGCCGCACCCGCGGCTCGATGCGGTCGAGGATCTCCCCCAGGCTGGGGCCGGTGACGGTGATGCCGTGGTTGCGCAGCCCGACGATGGCGTGGTCAGGGTCGGGGGCGCGGCGCACGAGCTCGGCCACGCTCCTCGCCAGCTCCTCGGTACCGCAGGGGTAGTTGACGTCGGTGGCCTCGATCCCGTCCACCCAGGCGTGGACGTGCACGATCGCCCCCACGTTCGGATGCTCCTGGTAAATCATCCAGTGCTCGATCGCGTCCACCGACACTCGGCGGGGCTCGATCCCAGGGGGCACACTGATGACCATGCGCCCCCGCTCGGCGTCGTAGCCCGAGACGAGGAGGATGTCGCGCCCCGGCACCTCGAGCTTGGTCTTGTCCACGCCGCTCGCGCTCATCCAGAAGCGGCGCTCGTCCTTGCGGGCGGAGAGGTTGCCGTAGGAGAGCCCGCCGATCCCGTACAGGCGCTTGACGTGACGAAGCTCGCGCTCGGAGAGGAGATCCTCGATGGGGAAGGGGTTGGGAAGCAGGTTGAGCTTGCCCAGGCGCACGCCCGCCTCCCGGATCGACTCCGTGATCTCGTCCCCGTCCCACAGCTCGGGCTCAAGGTCGGTGCGGAACTCGTTGTCGATGACGAGGCGCGAGCTGGCCAGCGGCACCAGCCGCTCCACCACCTTGCGGGCCAGCTCCTCCTCGGTCTCAGCGTGGACGCCGTAGTGGCCCCGCTCCATGGTCGTGAACCAGGCCCCCTTGCCGGGCACGTAGTCGAGGACGATGTTGGCCAGAGCTCGGATGAGCATGGGGTAGTCGGCCTTGAGCGCCTCTTCGATCGGCTCCGGGTGCTCCTGCCGCTCGAAGAGGGCCACCACGTAGGTCCCCCGGGAGCCTCGCCGAAACGGCCTGGGCGCCTCCGGGTCGACGAGGCTCACGACCAGGTTGGCCTCCCGAGGATCCCCGTCCGAGCGAACGAAACCGGCTCGCTCGAGCTCAATCCCAAGGAGGCGAGCGAAATGCCCGAGCGAGCCGGTTGTCGCACTCCCGAAGAGCGCGTACTGCATCGAGCGCTGTCTTTCTACCACGGCGGCCTCCTAGGAAAATGACCAATGTTGCCCAGTTGCCCACTTCTAGCCTAGATGGGAGAGCGCCACCCCCAGCACGGGAACCGTGGCGGTGAGGGCGAAGTTGGCCCAGCCCACGAGGACGAGGGGCCGGCGGGCGGTCTCAGGCCTTCCCTCTCGGAGCTGGCGGGCGAGCCTGGGCCCGAGCACGAAGTCGTGGAGAAAGGCTCCCACGACGAGCAGGCCGACCAGCCCCAGCTTGGCTCCCAGGACGGCGTCGAAGTCGCCGCCCGCCCCCGCGAAGGCATCGTCGGATACGGCGAGCTCCGCCCCCGTAGCGACGAGCAGGGCCATCGCGCTCCAGCCCAGGAGCCGCCAGCCCCGGCCCAGGGCCCGCAGCACCGATGCCCGCTCCTCCCCCCGCAGCCGACGGGCGGCGGGGACGGCGATGAAGACGAGGGCCACCGTCCCCCCTACCCACACGCAGGCGGCGAGCACGTGGATCGCCTTGAAGACGACGTCCACCGTCCGCGCTAGGAGCGGCTCGCAAGCTGGAAGGCGAGGATGTCCGCCACCTCACGCAAGCCACCCACCCCGGTGACCGTGGCCACCTCGATGCGCTGCCCCGACCTCGTATCGAGGACGAGCGTGGGCCGGCCGTGCAGGCGCTCCTCCCCCGCCCCCGCCATCCTCACTCCGGCCAACTCGGAGAAGTCGAGTACGACCACCTGCCGGGTCCCGGAGGAGCTTCCGTCCAGGACGAGGGACGTCGGACCAAGGGAGAGCGAGCCCGCGTAGAAGCGGCCGGATGCCTCGCGCCAGACAACGGGGTAGCTCGCGTCGATCTCACCATCGTGGCCTACAGGCTACCGGCCCGCATCCGCGAGAGCTACAGAACGGGATGCGGGAAAACCCGTACAGGCACTACTTGGGCAGCGGCTCCAGCTTGTAGCCCACGCCGTAGCGCGTCTGGATGAAGGTGTGCCGGGAGGCGCGGCGGTCGATCTTGTCGCGGAGCCGTCGCACGAACACGTCCACGGTCCGATCGCGGTGCGTCTGACGACGGCCCCACAGTCGCTGCAAGAGCTCGTCGCGGCTCACCACCCGGCCGCGCTCCAGGGCCAAGGCGTGGAGGAGGCGGAACTCGGTGGGCGTCAGGTCGGCGCTCTCGCCGTCGACGAAGGCCTGCACCTGGCGGGGGTCGATCAAGAGCTCCTCGATCGCGATCGGCTCCCCTCGGGGGACCTCCTGGGCGCGCGCTCCCCGGCGGGCAGCCGCCCTCACCCGGGCGACCAGCTCCTTCATGGAGAACGGCTTCACCAGGTAGTCGTCGGCCCCGATCTCTAGAGCGTGGACGCGGTCGTGCTCGGTGCCGCGGGCGCTGACGACGACGATGGGGGTGCCGATCCCCTCCTCTCGCACGGTCTCGATCAGCCGCCAACCGTCGAGGCCGGGGAGCATGAGGTCGAGGACGCACACGTCGGGGGCCTCGTAGCGGAGCCGCGCCAGCGCCAGGTCCCCCCTCCCCACCGCCACCGCGTCGAAGCCGGCCGCCTGCAGGTGCTGGGCCATACCCTGGGCGATGATGTCGTCGTCCTCCACGATGAGCACCTTGGCCACGCCGCCTACCATAGACGTACGAGCGGCGCGATCCTGTGAGCAAGTGGTGACGATCTGGTGAAGCCTCTCTGGCGGCGCCGTCGGCGCGACCAGGGGACGCTCGAGCTCCGCCTGGCTGCCGAGCGGGCGCGCCTCCTCGTCGAGGAGAGCAGGGAGATCGTGGTCGTGCTGGACGCCGAGCGACGCGTCGTCGCCGCCAGCCGGCGGGCCCGGGCCTCCCTCGAGGGGCTGGTGGAAGGGGCGCCCTTCCCCGAGGAGCTGCTCGAGCAAGAAGGGGGCCGAGCGCCGCTCCAGATCCCCTACGAGGTGGACGGACGGCGGGAGACCCTCGTCTACCTGGGCGCGCCGGGTGACCTCGCCGCCTACCAGGAGCTTCGGGCCGGGTTCACCGCCGCCGTCTCCCACGAGTTGAGGACGCCGCTCGCCCGGATCATGGTGCTGCTCGACAACCTGTCGCTGCCCGGAGCCGACCGCGAGTCCCTCGTCGAGCAGGCGCAGGCGGAGGTGCGCCGGATCGGGGAGCTGATCGACGACGTCCTCTTCCTGAGCGAGCTGGAGAGCGGACGGGTGGTGGTGTCGCTGGGAACGACGCGGGCTCTCGGCGTCCTGGAGCGGGTGGTGGCCAGGCTGGCGGAGCAGGCCGAGAGGGCCGGCGTCCGGCTCCGGCTCGACTGCCCGGCCACGGTCGAGCTGCCGCTGCGGGAGCGGATGCTGGAGGTGGTGGCGACCAACCTGGCCGAGAACGCGATCCGCCACGCCGGCGAGGGGGCCACGTTCACCCTCTCCGCCCGCCAGGAGGAAGGAGGGGTAGCGCTCGTCGCCTGGGACGACGGCCGCGGCGTGCCCGAGGAGGATCTGCCCCGCCTGTTCGAGCGCTTCTTCCGCTCCGACCGCGCCCGCGCCTCCCGCGGTACCGGCCTGGGCCTAGCCATCGTTAAGCACGTCGTGACCTCCTCGGGGGGGACGGTGGAGGCGCGAAACCGCCCCCAGGGCGGCCTCGAGGTGCGCCTGGCCTGGGGCCGGCGTTAGCCGTACGGGATGGGCGCGCTCGAGCGCGACCCAGGCCCGTTCACCAGATCGTCACCGGACCTTCACGAAGCGGCTACCCACGACCACAGCCGGCGCCTCCACACTGCAGGCGATGGCCGTCCGCTCCGCCGTCGCCGACACGACCCCGCTCAGGAGCAGGCGGCAGCGTTATGGCGAGCAGGCGATCCGGCTCGCCCTGCTCGCCGCCGCCCTCATCTCCGTGGCCACCACGGTGGGGATCGTGGCGGCGCTCCTCCAGCCGGCGATCGACTTCTTCCGCGAGGTGCCGATCTCGGACTTCCTCGCCGGTACCACCTGGGCCCCCCTCTTTGAGCCGGCCCGTTTCGGGGTCGTGCCCCTGCTCACGGGGACCTTGAGCATCACCCTCTGGGCCTCCCTCGTCGCCCTGCCCCTGGGCCTGGCCACGGCCATCTTCCTCAGCGAGTATGCCGGCAACCGCCTGCGCCGCCTCGTCAAGCCCCTGCTCGAGGTCCTGGCTGGCATCCCCACCGTCGTCTACGGCTACTTCGCCCTCACCTTCATGACGCCCCTGCTCCGGGACCTGGGCCTGGAGGTAGAGATCTTCAATGCCCTGTCGGCGGGGCTGGTCATGGGGGTGATGCTCCTTCCCACCGTCGCCTCCGTGTCGGAGGACGCCATGTTCGCGGTGCCCCGCGACCTGCGAGATGCCGCCTACGCCCTGGGCGCCAGCCGGCGGCAGGTGGCGACCCGGGTGGTCGTCCCCGCCGCTGCGTCGGGCATCGTGGCCAGCTTCGTCCTGGCCGTGTCGCGGGGGGTGGGGGAGACGATGATCGTGCTCATCGCGGCCGGCCAGCTCGCCCACGTCACCTTCGACCCCCGCCAATCGGTGGAGACGCTCACCGCCTTCATCGGCGCCACCGCCCAAGGGGACGTGCCCACCGGCTCCCTCGAGTACAAGACCATCTTCGCCGTCGGTCTCACCCTCTTTGCCCTCACCCTGGTCATGAACGTGGCGGCTATTCGGGTTGCCCGTCGGTTCCGGGAGGTGTACGAGTGACGTCCCTCCGGACCCACGTTTCCCTTGGCTGGATCGCTGATCGGCGGCGACCCAGTGAGCTCGCCTTCGCCGCCCTGCTCCTCTCCTCCTTGGCCGTAGGCCTCGTCGCCCTGATCGCGCTCGTCGTCGACCTCATCTGGGATGGCTCCGGCTTTCTCACCTGGCGCCTGTTAAGCCAGCCTCCCTCGGCCGACCCGCTGGCGGCGGGAGCCCGACCCGCCATCCTGGCCACCATCGAGCTCGGCCTGCTCGTCCTGGCCATGGTCGTACCCGTGGGCGTAGCCACCGCCGTCTACCTGGAGGAGTACGCCGATCGCGAGCGTTGGTACAAGCGCCTGCTCGAGATCATGATCCAGAACCTGGCCGGCGTCCCCTCGATCGTGTACGGGATCCTGGGCCTGGCCTTCATCGTCCGCGGCGCCGGGCTGGGCCGGGTGCTCCTCGCCGGGGCGCTGATCCTGGCCCTGCTCACCCTGCCCACGGTGATCATCGCCTCCCGGGAGGCGATCCGGGCCGTGCCCGAGTCGATCCGCCAGGCCGCCTACGCCCTCGGCGCCACCCGCTGGCAGGTCGTCTCCCGCCAGGTGCTGCCGGCGGCTGCTCCCGGCATCGCCACCGGCTCGATCCTGGCCCTGTCGCGGGCGCTGGGAGAGACCGCTCCCCTCCTCCTCATCGGGGCGCTCACCTACGTGGCCTTCGACCCCGCCCTGCTCGGGCCGTTCACGGCCCTCCCGGTCCAGATCTACAACTGGATCCGCCACCCCCAGACCCAGTTCAAGCTGTTGGCGGCGGCCGGGGGCATCGTCCTCCTCGCCATCCTCCTGACCATGAACGCCCTCGCCATCTGGATCCGCGACCGCTACCAGAAGCGGTGGTAGGGGCTGTGGCCGATCTCGTCCGCGTCGCCGAGCGCGAGCCCTCCTCCCCTCCGTCCTCGCCTCCTCGGGAGGTCGTGCTCGAGGTGCGCCGGCTCACCGTCTCCTACGACCGGAAGCCGGCGGTGAAGGACGTCAGCCTCGAGATCGGCAAGAACCTGATCACGGCCGTCATCGGCCCCTCCGGCTGCGGCAAGAGCACCTTCATCCGCTGCCTCAACCGCATGAACGACCTCATCCCCGGGGCGCGGGTGGAGGGAGAGGTGCTCTTCCACGGCCACGACCTCTACGGCCCGGGTGTCGACCCGGTGGAGGTGCGCAGACGCATCGGCATGGTGTTCCAGAAGCCGAACCCGTTCCCCAAGTCGATCTTCGACAACGTCGCCTTCGGCCCCCGGGTGCTGGGCATGAAGGAGGGTCTGGCCGAGCGGGTGGAGCACGCCCTCCGCCAGGCCGCCCTCTGGGACGAGGTCAAGGATCGGCTCCGCGCCAGCGCGCTCAGCCTGTCCGGCGGCCAGCAGCAGCGGCTCTGCATCGCCCGCTGCCTGGCCGTCGAGCCGGAGGTGATCCTCATGGACGAGCCCGCCTCCGCTCTCGACCCCATCGCCACTGCCCGCATCGAGGACCTCATGCACGAGCTCAAGGACGACTACACCATCGTCATCGTCACCCACAACATGCAGCAGGCAGCCCGGCTGGCGGACATGACCGCCTTCTTCAGCGTCGAGGCAGGCGAGGAGGGGGAGCGGGCGGGGATCCTGGTCGAGTTCGACCGTACCGAGAAGATCTTCACCCAGCCCGCCGACCGGCGCACGGAGGGCTACGTCACCGGCAGGTTCGGCTGATGCGCCTCACCCTCCAGCAGGAGCTCGACCGGCTGGAAGCCGCCCTCCAGGAGGAGGCAGAACTCGTGCTGCGGGCGCTGCGGAGCGCGATCGAGGTGCTCGTGCGGGGCGATCGCGAGCTGGCGGACGAGGTGATCGCCTTCGACGACGAGGTGGACGATCGCTACCTGGCCTTGGAGCAGGAGGTGGAGGCGCTCCTCGCCCGCTAGACGCCGGTGGCCGGCGATCTGCGCCTGGTGCTGGCGGCGCTCCACGTCAACCTGCACCTGGAGCGAGCGGCCGATCTGTGCGTGACCATGTGCAAGCTGGCCAAGCTCGCGGGCGAGATCGAGGGCGACCCCGGGGTTATCGAGAACGTCCAGGAGATGGGCGACCGGGCCGAGGAGATGCTGCGCACGGCCATGCGCTCGCTCGCCCGCCGCGACCTGGCGGAGGCGGAGTCGCTGGTCGAGCTCGACGAGCTCATCGACCGGGCCAACCGCCGACTCGTGTACTGCGTCCTCGACCTGGGGGCGAGCGCCGAGCGCCGCGAGTGGGGCCTGCGCATGCTCGTCATCTCCCGCTGCCTGGAGCGGATCGGCGACCACGCCGTGGACATCGGGGAGCAGACCGCCTACCTCGTCACCGGCGAGCTGCGCGAGTTCAGCGACGCATCCCACCCGGTGAACGAGGGCGCCTAAGCAGGCGTCACCAGACCGTCACCGGAAGCTCACCACACCGTTGCCCACGACCCTGACCGTGCCGACGACACTAGCGCCGAATGGACGGAGACCGACAAGGAGGATGATCGCGATGAGAAGGAAGGTCGCTCTCGGCGCCGTGACCGTCCTCGCCGGCCTGGCGGCAGCGGCGGCCCCTGCCTCGACCGGTGAGTTGAGGGGCACCATCACCGCCGACGGCTCGAGCACGGTCGGCCCCTACACCACCGCCGCCGCCGAGGGCTTCCAGAAGATCCACCGGAGCGTGCGCGTCACGGTGGGGATCTCCGGTACCGGGGGCGGCTTCGAGCGATTCTGCCGGGGAGAGACCGACATCTCCAACGCCTCCCGGCCGATCAAGCAGGCGACGGAGGCGAGACTGTGCCGCGACAACGGGGTACGCTACATCGGCTTCGCCGTGGCCAACGACGGCCTGTCGGTGGTGGTGAACAAGGCCAATACCTGGGCTAGGTGCCTGACCGTGGCCGAGCTGAAGAAGATCTGGGAGCCCGGCTCCAAGATCGACAGCTGGAAGGAGGTCAGGCCCGGCTTCCCCGACGTCCCCCTCAAGCTCTTCGGGGCAGGCACCGACTCGGGTACCTTCGACTACTTCACCGAGGCCATCGTGGGCAAGGCGCGGGCCAGCCGCTCCGACTACCAGGCGACCGAGGACGACAACGTCACCGTGCAGGGGGTGGCCGGGGAGAGGGGCGGCCTCGGCTACTTCGGCTTCTCCTACTACGAGGAGAACCAGGACAAGCTGAACCTGGTGGCGATCGACGGCGGCAAGGGCTGCGTGCTTCCCAGCGTGAAGACGGTCCAGAACGGGACCTACAAGCCCCTCGGCCGGCCCCTCTTCATCTACGTCAAGGTGGCCTCGTTCAAGCGGCCGGAGGTGCAGGCCTTCGTCAAGTACATCCTCGACAACGAGCGGGCCATCGCCAGGAAGGCCCGCTTCATCCCCCTCACGGACAAGCAGCTTCGCAACGCCAAGCGGCTATACAGGAGCGCGGTTAGGCAGGTCGCCAGGTCGGGCTAAGCCTCCTTCCCCGCTTTTTCCACCCCTGCCGAGGGCGGCCGCGGCCGCCCTCGGGCCCTTCCGGTACCGTGGCGCCGCCGGTGTTCGTGCGCTCCGTCACGCTCGCGGTCTCCATCGTCTCCCTGGGGGCAGGAGGAGGCCTGGCAGGCCCCCGGCCCGAGCTGACCATCGCCGCCGTGGGCGACATCGCCATGGCCCCTGCCGCCGAGGGCGGGAAGGCCTTCTTCTCCGTCGGCGTCAGGCGGGCCCTCGCCGCCCACCTCGCCCTGGGGAACCTGGAGGGGACGCTGGCGACCAGAGGCGTCTCCCGGTGCCGATCCGGCGAGCCCCGGTGCTACTCCTTCCGGGCACCCCCTGGATACGCCCGCCGGCTCCGCCAGGCGGGCCTCCACGTCCTCTCCTTGGCCAATAACCACGCCCTCGACTACGGGCAGGCGGGCCGGGACGAGACGATCGCGGCGTTGCGCCGGGCCGGGCTCCGCCACGTCGGCCTCCCTGGGCAGATCGCCTACGCGGACGTCGGGGCCGTGACGGTGGCCGTCCTTGCCGTCGCCCCCTACCCTTGGGCTCAGGACCTGCGGGACATCGCCGGGGCGGTGGCGCTCGTCCGGCGGGCGAGCGCGCACGCCGACCTCGTCGTCGTCAGCGTGCACGCGGGCGCCGAGGGGGCCGAGCACCGCCACGTCCGCCCCGGGCAGGAGTGGTTCCTGGGCGAGAGCCGCGGCAACCCCCTCGCGCTCGCCCACGCCGTCGTGCGGGCAGGCGCCGACCTCGTCGTCGGCCACGGGCCCCACGTGCTGCGCGGGATGGAGTGGTACCGCGGCCGGCTCATCGCCTACAGCCTGGGCAACTTCCTCGGCAACGGCACCCTGTCCATCGCCGGCCCCGCCGGCATGAGCGCCGTTCTGCGGGTGACGCTTCGGCCGGACGGCTCCTGGGTGCGGGGGACACTGGTGCCGGTGCGCCTGGTTCCCCCCGGCCTTCCCCGGCTCGACAACGGCAAGAGCGTGCACACCGCCGTGCGGACGCTGTCGCGGCAGGACTTCGGTCGCGACGCAGTGCGGGTGACGGCGAGAGGGCGCCTGCTTCCGCCCGCCTGGCGGACCGGCTAGGCCAGGATCTCGGCCAGCGCCCGGCGCACGAGCACCCGAGCGAGCTCGCGCCGGTACTCGGCGCTTGCCGCCACGTCGCTGGGAGGGCTCGTCCCCTCGTCCGCCCGCTGGGCGGCCGCGGCCGGCTCGGCCCCTGCGGCGAGAGCCTCCTCCACCCCCCGGGCCCGAACCGGGGTCGGGCCCATGCTGGTCAGCGCCACCCGCACGGCGCCGTCTGCCCGGACGACGGCCACCCCCACCGTCGCCCAGTCCTGGGCCCGCCGGTTGAACTTGAGGTACGTGCCGGCTGCCGGCGGCACCCGGATCTCGGTCAGCACCTCCTGAGGAGCGAGGGCCGTCTCGAAGACGCCCCGGAAGAAGTCGGCAGCGGAGACCACCCGCTCCCCCTCCGGCCCGCGCAGGGAGAGCTCTGCCTCCAGCGCGAGGAGCACGGTCGGCAGGTCGGAGGCTGGATCGCCGTGGGCGACCGAGCCCCCGATCGTACCCCGGTGGCGCACCTGCGGGTCGCCCACCTGGGCAGCGGCGCGGGCGAGAGCCGGGCAGCGCTGGGCGAGGAGGGCGTTCGTCGCCAGGTCGTGGTGGCGGGCGAGGGCGCCGATGGCGATCCTTCCTGCCTCCTCGCGCACGTAGCGAAGGTCGGAAAGCCGGCCGATGTCGACGAGGAGCGAGGGTCGGGCCAAGCGCAGCTTCATGGCAGGAACCAGCGAGTGGCCGCCCGCCAGGAGCTTGGCGTCCTCGCTTCGACCGAGAAGCTCGACCGCCTCCTCCACCGACCCTGCGACCTCGTAGGCGAAGGGGGCGGGAATCACCGGCGAACCTCCCGGATCGCCCGCCACACCCGCTCGGGGCTGGCAGGCATCGCCAGGTCGGTCACGCCTAGGTGGGAGAGGGCGTCGACCACCGCGTTCATGACCGCCGCCGGCGAGGCGATGGTGGCGGTCTCGCCCACCCCCTTCACCCCCAGCGGGTTGGTGGGGCTGGGCGTGGCCGTCCGGTCCGCCTCGAAGGAGGGAAGCTCGGCCGCGCTGGGCACGAGGTAGGTGAGCATGGATCCGGTGAGGAGGTTTCCCTCCTCGTCGTAGAGCGCCTCCTCGTACAGAGCCTGGGCGACTCCCTGGGCGATGCCGCCGTGCACCTGGCCGTCCACGATCTGCGGGTTGATCACAGTGCCCACGTCGTCCACAGCCACGTAGCGGAGAAGGCGGGTGTCGCCGGTCTCGGTGTCCACCTCCACCACGGCCACGTGGCAGCCGGCGGGCCAAGAGAAGTTGGGCGGGTCGTAGACGTGGGAGGCCTCCAGGCCGGGCTCCATCCCGTCGGGGAGGTCGTGGGCGGTCCACGCCTGGAGGGCGACGTCCTTGATCCCCATGCCCCGGTCGGGGCTTCCCTTGACGGAGAAGCGCCCCGCCTCGAAGTCGAGGTCCTCCTCGGCCACCTCCAGCTGGTGGGCGGCGATGGCCCGGGCCTTGGCGACCACCTTGTTGGCGGCGTGGTAGAGGGCGACCCCTCCCACGGGGAGGGAGCGGCTGCCGTAGGTGTCCATGCCGAGGGGCACGACGGCCGTGTCCCCGTGCAGCACCTCGACGTCGTCCACCGACACCCCTAGGCGATCGGCGACGATCTGGGCCCAGGTCGTCTCGTGGCCCTGACCGTGGGGCGAGGTACCGGTCAGCACCTGCACCGTGCCCGTGGGCAGGAAGCGAACGGTGGCCGCCTCCCAGCCGCCCGCGCCGTAGCGGATGGCAGCGAGGATGCGGGAGGGAGCGAGGCCGCACATCTCCACGTAGGTGGAGAGACCGATACCGAGGAGGCGCGTGTCCCCGCGCCGGCGCCGCTCCTCTTGCTCGCGGCGGAGGTCCTCGTAGCCTGCCAGCTCGAGGGCTCGGCTCAGGGAGGCGTGGTAGTCGCCCGAGTCGATGGTGAGGCCGGAGGCGATGGTGGCCGGAAACTCGCGAATGAAGTTGAGACGGCGGATCTCGGCCGGGTCCTTGCCCACCTTGCGGGCCAGGGCGTCCACCGCCCGCTCGATGGCGTAGGTCGCCTCGGGGCGGCCTGCGCCCCGGTAGGCATCGGTAGGAGTGGTGTTGGTGAAGACGCCGGTGCAGGCGAAGTCGTAGGCCTGGATGGCGTAGCAGCCTCCGTACAGCCAGGCCCCGAGCAGGGGAATGCCGGGGGTGACGAGCTGTAGGTAGGCGCCCATGGCGGCCGTGAGGCGCACCCGGACGGCGGCGATCTTGCCCTCGGCGTCGGCCGCCAGCTCGATCTCCTGGACGACGTCGCGGCCGTGAATGGTGGCGAGGTAGCCCTCCGAGCGCTCCTCCACCCACTTGATCGGCCTTCCCAGCTTGCGGGCCAAGGCGAGGGCGAGCTGCTCCTCGGCGTAGACGTTGAGCTTGGAGCCGAAGCCGCCCCCCACGTCGGGGGCGATCACCCGCAGCTTGGCCTGGGGGATGCCCAAGGTGAGAGCGAGCAGGGCGTGGAGGACATGGGGCACCTGGGTGGTCGACCACAGGGTGTACTCCCCTTGGGCGGGGAGGGGCTGGCAGAGGACGGCCCGAGGCTCGATGGCATTGGGGATGAGGCGGTTCTGGTAGAAGCGCTCCTTGACCGTGACCGCCGCCTCGGCGAAGGCTCGATCCACCTCCCCAGCGGAGAGCGTCCAGGTGTAGCAGCGGTTCGTCCCCAGCTCCTCGTGCACGAGCGGCGCTCCCTCGGCGAGGGCCGCCTCCACGTCCGTCACCGCCGGCAGGGGCTCGTACTCGACCTCCACCAGCTCGACCGCGTCCTTGGCCAAGGCCCTGCTCTCGGCCAGGACCACGGCCACCCCGTCTCCCACGTAGCGGGCCTTGTCGCGAGCCAGCGGGTAGTGGGGCGGCATGTTGATGTCCTCGGTGACCGGCCAGGCGCAGGGAAGACCCGACCCCAGGTCCTGGGCCAGATCCTGTCCGGAGAAGGCGGCCACGACGCCGGGAGCCTGGAGAGCCTTGGAGAGGTCGACCCTCTTGATGCGAGCGTGAGCGTAGGGGCTTCGCACTACCGCCATCCAGGCCATGCCGGGCAGGGCGAGGTCGTCGACGTAGCGGGCCTGGCCGGTGAGGAGCTTGGGATCCTCCTTGCGGGGGATCGCCTGGCCGATGGCTGCCACGTCTACGCCCCCTCGGCCGCAGCCAGGACGGCCTTGACGATGTTGTGGTAGCCGGTGCAGCGGCAGAGGTTCCCCTCCAGCGCGCGACGCACCTCCTCCTCCGTGGGCCGCGGGTTCTCCTTGAGGAAGGACACCGCCGCCATGACCATGCCCGGCGTGCAGTAGCCGCACTGCAGCGCGTGGTGCTCGTGGAAGGCCCGCTGGACCGGATGGAGCTGGCCGTCGGAAGCCAGGCCCTCGATGGTCGTCACCTCGCTGCCGTCAGCCTGCACGGCGAGGATCGTGCACGACTTCACCGACTCGCCGTCGAGGAGCACCGTGCAGGCGCCGCAGGAGGAGGTATCGCAGCCCACGTTGGTGCCGGTGAGGCCGAGCTGCTCGCGGAGCAGGTAGACGAGCAGCTGTCGGGGCTCGACCTCGAGCTCGTGACGGCTTCCGTTGACGGTGAGGGCGATGCGCCTCATGGTGTCGCTGCACCCGCGAGCATACGACTCAACGTCGGGCTGATGCAAGTACCGCGGCCGGGGCCAGACCTCGGATCGAGGCGTCGACCAGCTCGATCGGGTGCAGAGCCGGGAGCGGCCGGCCGGCTCGGCGCAGCGCCGCCGACACCTGGAGGAGGCAGCCCGGGTTGGCGCTGGCGTAGACGTCGGGGGCCGTGGCCACGACGTTTGTCGCCTTGCGGTCGCCGAGCTCCCGGGCCGCCTGGGGCTGGACGAGGTTGTAGACACCGGCCGACCCGCAGCAGATGGCCTGCTCGGCCGGCTCGGCCACGTCCAGCTCGGGGATGGCGCGCAGCATCGCCCGTGGCTCCTCCCGAATCCCCTGGGCGTGGAGGAGGTGGCAGGAGTCCTGGAAGGCGACCCGCAGGGGCAGGGGCCGCCGCTCGGCTCGAGGCTCCTCCAGGACGAGGAGCTGGGAGACATCCACCACCGGCAGGGAGAGATGGGCTTCCTTGAGGTGAGAGCCGCAGCCGGCGGCGTTGACGACGATGGCCTCCGCCCCTGCCTCCTGGAAGAGCAGGGCCAACGAGCGGGCCCGCCTGCGACCCTCCTCCAGCCTGCCCGCGTGCAGGTGGAGGGCACCGCAGCAGCCCTGAGCCGGGGGACAGACGACCTCGAAGCCCTCGGCGGCGAGGACGCGAGCGGTGGCGGCGTTGACGTCGCCGAAGAGCACCCGCTGGACGCACCCGGCGAGGAGCCCGACCCGCCCGCGCCGCTCGCCCTGGGCCCGCGTGAGCGGGGGAGCTCCGGGCGCGGGCCGCCAGCGAGGAGCGAGCTCCACCAGGGGCCGCAGAAGCGCGGGAGCGGGAAGCATCCGCCCCAGCGGCGCCAGGGCGAGGGCCGCCCGCAGCCTCCCTGGGTGGGGGAAGAGGGAGAAGATGAGGGCCCGGAGCAGGCGGTCGCCGAGAGGGCGCCGATAGCGGCGCTCTACCTCCGCCCGCGCCTCCTCGAGGAGCCTGTCGTAGCGAACCCCGGAAGGGCAGGCGCTGACGCAGGCCATGCAGCCGAGGCAGCGATCGAGGTGCACGACCAGGGTGGGGCCGAGCTCGACCCCGCCGTCCACGAGCTCCTTGAGGAGGTAGATGCGGCCCCGGGGAGAGTCCGGCTCTCGCTGCCAGAGGGGCCCGTAGGTGGGGCAGGTGGGCAGGCAGAAACCGCAGTGGGTACAGGCGTCGATCGGCTCGCGCGGGAGAGCCAAGTTACGACTTGTTACAAGGTCGGTCACACGAGGGCTCCGGCCGGGTCGAAGGCAGCCCGCACGCGCTCGACCAGCGCTCGCAGCGGCTCCTCCAGCTCCTCGGAGACGGGCTCGGGGAGGTAGGCGACCCCGGCGGAGACCCGCACCACCGCCTCGGGGTAGGAGGCGAGCACCTGGGGTAGCTGCCCGGGCGGGAACGACAGGCGACCCCGCGCCGTCGCCTGCCGAGCGCGGGCCTCCTCCCAGACGGCTCCCTCCACCTCCTCGCCGCCCACGAGGGCCCGGGCTCTCGCGATCTGGGACGCCACCGCCCTGGGCGAGCCCTCGACCATGAGCGCCAGCCGGCCCGGCCAGAGGATGTCGAGGGCGCTGGCATCGATGGGCGAGCTGAGGATGGCCTGGGCCTTGCGCTTCGCCTCCTCGGGCGAGTCGACCGGCGCCACCAAGGTAGCGCTGGCCTCGGGGAGGGGGTGGAGGCGCAAGCTGGCCCGGGCAACCAGCCCCAGCCGCCCCTGCGAGCCCACGAAGAGCCGGCCCAGGTCGTAGCCGGCCACGTTCTTCACCACCTTGCCCCCGGCGCTCGCCACCAGCCCGTCGCCGAGGACGACCGTCACCCCGAGCAGGAGGTCGCGCATGGAGCCGTAGCGGTGGCGGCGCGGCCCCGACAGGTCGGCGGCGATGCAGGCGCCGACGGTGGGGTCGCCGGGCGGGTCGAGGGCCAGCATCTGGCCGTGGACAGCGAGCTTCGCGTTGAGGACGGAGAGGCGGATACCCGCCTCCACGGTGCAGGTGAGGTCGCCTGCCTCGTGCTCCAGGAGCTGGTCGAGCCGGCGCGTGGAGACGACGAGGTCGCCTCCTTCCCGCCCGATGGACACGGTGAGGCCCTGGGCGGCGGCTCGGCGCAGGACCTGGGACGCCTCCCGTACGCTGGCGGGCTCAAAAACGCTCGGCAAGACCCAGCTCCTCCAGGGGGTGGCGGCGGTAGGGCCCGGGCACCTCCCCGCACAGGCGGGGAGTGGGGAAGACCTTGCCCGGGTTGGCGATCTCCTGGGGATCGAAGGCCCGCCGCAGCCGCGCCATCGCCTCCAGGTCGTCCTGGTCGAAGAGGAGGGGCATGGCGCAGGCCTTGTCCGTCCCCACGCCGTGCTCCCCGGTGATCGACCCTCCTGCCTCCACGCAGGAGACGAGGATCTCGTCGGCCAGCGCCTTGGCCTTCTCTGCCTCCCCCTCCCGACTGCCGTCGTAGAGGACGAGCGGGTGGAGGTTGCCGTCCCCGGCGTGGAAGACGTTGGCCACACGCAGCCCGTGCTCGTCGCTCAGGCGGGCGATCTCGCGCAGCACGGTCGAAAGCTTGGTGCGCGGTACCACCCCGTCCTGGACGTAGTAGGTGGGGCTCAGGCGTCCCATGGCGGCGAAGGCGGCCTTGCGCCCTTTCCAGATGCGGGCCCGCTCGGACTCGTCGGCGGCGGCGCGGATGGCGAACGCGCCCTCCTGCCGGCAGATCCGATCCACGCGAGCGAGATCCTCCTCCACCTGCTCCTCCACGCCGTCCAGCTCCACGATGAGGATCGCCCCCGCGTCCTTGGGGTAGTCGGCGTGGACGGCGGCCTCGGCCGCCTCGATCGCCAGCCGATCCATGATCTCCATGGCCGAGGGGAGGATGCGGCTGGCGACGATGCCGGACACGGCCGCGCCTGCGGCGTCGGTGGAGTCGAAGGCGGCAAGGAGCGTGGCCACGGTCTGGGGACGGCGGAGCACGCGCAGGGTGATCTCGACCGCGATGCCCAGCGTTCCCTCCGAGCCCACGACCACGCCCACGAGGTCGGCCCCGGGGGCGTCCATCCCCTTCCCGCCCAGGCGCACCAGCTCCCCGTCGGGGAGGACGAGGGCTAGGCCGGTGACGTGGTTGGCGGTGAAGCCGTACTTGAGGCAGTGGGCTCCACCCGAGTTCTCGGCCACGTTACCGCCGATCGTGCACACCTGCTGGCTGGAGGGATCGGGGGCGTAGTAGAAGCCGTGAGCAGCTACCGCCTCGGTCACCTGGAGATTGGTGACCCCCGGCTGGACGACCACCCGCTGGGAGTCGAGGTCGACCTCGAGGATGCGGTTCATCCGGGTGAGGGCCACCACGATGCCGTCCTCCACCGGCAAGGCGCCGCCGGAGAGACCGGTGCCGGCGCCGCGGGCGACGAAGGGGACGCCGTGCTCGTGGCAGGCCCGCACGACAGCCTGCACCTGATCCGTCGTCTCCGGGAGACAGACGAGGGCAGGGAGAGCCCGCCTCCCTGTGAGCCCGTCGCACTCGTAGGTGCGCAGGTCGACGGGGTCGGACAGGACGGCTCCCGAGGGCAGAGCCGACTCCAGCGCCCGCACGAACGAGGGGGGAAGGGCCATGGGATGGCATCAGTCTACGCCGGAAGGACGCCGACCCCGGGGCTGAGGCCATATCCACCACGTCTTATCTCGGATCCGATAGAGGCGAAGTAGGCTGCTTGCGGGCCTCTCACCGGCCATGTAGGATCCGAGATCCCATGAACTGGATCCAATCGACGTACGAGATCGCTACCCGGCCACCCCATCGCACCGTCTTTCGCCCAGGTGTCGTCGCCGACTGCCCCGACCACTCCTGTCGAGTAGGCCCCGACGGCCGGGCTCGCTGCGGCGCCCTCGCCTGCCCTGCCTGCGGGCAGGGCGGATTCACCCTCACTGCGCCCGACGGCTTCGAGGGCGACCACCTCGTCCGCTGCGCCTGCGGGTTCTCCTGGATCCGGCCTTGAGGAGAGCCTAGGATCCAGCCCGTGGGGACGAGGGCGATCGAGGTCCGAGCTGCGCCGGTGGCCGCGGGGGAGCGGGTTTTGACCCCGGAGGCCTTGGCGTTCGTCGCCGACCTCCAGGGCGAGTTCAACCGAAGGCGGCTCGAGCTCCTCGAGCTCCGCCACCAGCGCCAGGCAGAGATCTCCGGGGGCTCCCTTCCCGACTTCTTGCCCGAGACTCGGCCCGTTCGCGACGACCCCTCCTGGCGGGTGGCCGAGGCTCCGGCCGATCTCCGCGACCGCAGGGTGGAGATCACCGGCCCGGTCGACCGCAAGATGATGATCAACGCGCTCAACTCGGGCGCCAACGTCTTCATGGCCGACTTCGAGGACGCCAACTCGCCGACCTGGGAGAACTGCGTCCAAGGCCAGGCCAACCTGATCGACGCCGTCGAGGGGACGATCTCCCTGGAGACGCCGGAGAAGAGCTATCGCCTGAACGAGGAGGTGGCGACCCTCGTCGTGCGCCCCCGCGGCTGGCACCTGGAGGAGAAGCACCTGCTCATCGACGGACAGCGGGCCTCCGCCAGCCTGTTCGACTTCGGCCTGTACATGTTCCACTGCGCGGGCAGGTTGATCGAGCGGGGCTCCGGCCCCTACTTCTACCTCCCCAAGCTCGAGTCGCACCGCGAGGCGAGGCTCTGGAACGACGTCTTCGTCTATGCCCAGGAGCGGCTCGGCCTTCGCCGAGGGACGATCCGGGCGACGGTGCTGGTGGAGACCATCCTGGCGGCGTTCGAGATGGAGGAGATCCTGTACGAGCTTCGCGAGCACTCCTCCGGGCTCAACGCCGGGCGCTGGGACTACATCTTCAGCGTCATCAAGAAGTTCCGCACCCGGCCCGACTTCGTGCTCCCCGACCGGCCGCTCGTGACCATGACCGTCCCCTTCATGCGGGCCTACACCGAGCTTCTCGTTGCAACTTGTCACAAGCGAGGGGCGCACGCGATCGGGGGCATGGCTGCCTTCATCCCCAGCCGCAAGAACCCGGAGGTGAACCAGATCGCCCTGGAGAAGGTGGCCGAGGACAAGATCCGCGAGGCGACGGACGGGTTCGACGGTACCTGGGTGGCCCACCCCGACCTGGTGCCCACGGCCAAGGCCGAGTTCGACCGCGTCTTGGGCCCGCGACCAAACCAGATCGACCGGCTGCGCGATGACGTCCGGGTGAGCGCTGCCGACCTCCTGGCCGTCGACAGGACCCCGGGCGACATCACCGAGGACGGGGTCCGACTCAACGTGTCCGTGGGCATCCAGTACATCGCCTCCTGGCTTCGGGGCGTGGGTGCCGCCGCCATCAACAACCTCATGGAGGACGTGGCCACGGCCGAGATCTCCCGCTCCCAGATCTGGCAGTGGGTGCGCCACGGGCGAGTCGGCCGCGAGCAGGTGCTCGCGATCCAGGCCGAGGAGCTGGCGAAGCTCGGCCCCGGCTACGAGGAGGCGGCCGAGCTCTTCGACGAGGTCGCTCTGTCGGAGGACTTCGTCGAGTTCCTGACGCTGCCGGCGTACGAACGTCTTCCGTGAAGCGCGGCCCCCTCGTCCTCGTCGACGCCGAGAACGTCCGCCGCTCTACCTGGCCCAACTTGGCCCCTGCCCAGCTCGTCGAGCGCTGCCGCAGGTGGGCGGAGCGCGAGGGGCTGGAGACCGTCCTTGTCTTCGACGGCCACGGCCCCGAGCACGAGGGCTCGCCGGCTCTGGCAGTGGTGGGCTCGGGAGACGAGAGCGCCGACCACTGGATCGCCCGCCGGGCCGACGAGCTGCACAGGGAGAGCAGGCCCTTCTGGCTCGTCACCTCCGACCGGGCCCTGCGCGAGGAGGCCGGACGGGAGGCGGAGCGGCTGATCGGCGGCGGCGCCTTCGCCCGCGAGCTGGCCAAGGGTTGGCTCTAGGCATCGCCGACCCCGACGGCGCGAGGGAGACCCTCGGCTTGGGCGCATCTTTGACAGTTGAGTAGGATGATTCTGCCTCTGTGCAGGGAAAAAGCGCAGGAGTCGGGAGACGTACCACTACGCTGGCGCCGTGAGCGGCTGGACGCGCGGCGGTGGACG
>CAZQRA010000032.1:0-30050 GCA_964595575.1 uncultured Gaiellales bacterium | reverse complement strand
CCTCCCCAGGGTCGTTGGCCTACGGTCTAGATGAGATCCCGCCTCCCCGCGTCTCTAGCTCCTTACCTTGAGCCGCGCTTGCCTGATATCGGGCGGGTACACGATGACGGGCTTGCCGCCGAAGTACTGGACGACGGGGAAGATGTAGTACCCCTTGCCGATGACCGGATCAGGAATCGTCTTCGGCGTGAACTTGTACTGGCGCATGATGATGCCGCTGTAGGTGAGCTTCCCCGTCCAGAGCTCCGTCTGCGCCACCTTGTAGATGTTGGCGCTCGTCAGGGAGCCGTACTTCTGCAGAGTGCGCTGCAGGATCTTGAGGCAGAAGTTGGCCCAGTCGTAGGCGAGCCCGGCCGCCGACGGGCTCGGCTGGAATCCGAACCTCTTCTTGAACGTGGCAGCGAAGGCCTTGGCCGCCTTCGTGCCGAACAAGGGCTGCTGGTCGACCACGTAGTCCGAAGCCGGGCCGGTCAGCTTGTAGAACTCCCCTACGTAGCCCAGGCCGTCGGCCACCAGGAGCGAGTCGAGGCCCACCTCGCGGGCTTGCTTGATGAGAGCCCCGATCGCCTGCGGTGCCGTGCTCGTGCCGATGATGACCGAGAGGTTCGCCTGCTTGAACTTGTTCAAGAGGGCGTAGTGGTCGGTCGCGTCGATGCGGAAGAACTCAGGCCCGCTGACCTTCCAGCCGCGCTGACGGAAGAGCTTCCCCAGGGCGCTCGTGAAGCTGTGGCCCCAGTCCGTGTCCTCGCCCCAGAGCCCGACTGTCCTCCCGTGAGGGGGCTTCCAGGCCTTGGTCTTGATGGCGTCCTCGAGAGCCTCGACGTAGGCAACGCTCAGGTTGCCTGGGATGGGCCATCCCTTGGACGTCCAGTATCCGAACTTGCGCCGGTTGCTCTTGAACTTCTGGTTGACGATGTCCGTCGCCCCCATGCCGAAGAACCAAGGCACCTTGTGCTTGGCGACGACATCCATCATCGCCACGGCGTCCGAGCTGTGCCAATTGAGACACCCCGCCTGGATGCCCTTGCCGACGATCGCCTCCTCCGTCGCTCGTGCGGCCTTCTCGGGATCCGAGGCCTCGTCGACCCAGACAGGCTCGATCTTGACGTTGCCCACCCGGCTCTTCCACTTCTCGAGGGCGAGGCGCACGGCTCCCTTGAACTCGTCTCCGGTCTTGGCTACGGGACCGGTGTAGGGACCAGCAAAGCCAAGCTTGAACGTCGTCTGCGAGCCTCCAGCTCCGGCAGTGCCCGCAGCCACAGCTACGCTGCCGATCACGGCAGCAAGGACACCGCCGACGAGGACGCGCTTCTTTCGCTGACTCATGTGGACACCTCCGCCGTTTCGCAGGAACGACACTCCTGACTCTGGAGAGCGTACGCGCTCACGGGTTCGTGGACGGATTCGTACGATTTGTTACGAAGCACTCCTCCAGCTCCTGTGCCGACAAAATATGCTACTGATATATCTCATGTCAAGGGGGGATGCTCCCCCGTGCTCCCTGCGACCAAGGCGGCACCGGAGGCGATAGGTAGGCGGCATGCGCTTCGTCTGCGCTGACGGTGAGGAGCAGTACCGGGCCGTTCTCGATCCCGACCAGTTGGCCCGTCTGGAAGCTGCCGGCCACGAGCTCGTCTGGTTCGAGGGACGACCCCGGACCCTCGAGGAGTGGCAGGAGCGCCTCGTCGGAGCCGAGGGGCTCCTACTCATGTGGAGCCTGCCCGCCGGCCTGCTTGCAGGCCACCCCCGCTTGCGCGTCGTCAGCTTCGTGGGAACGGGGGCGGCGAGCTACGTCGACCTCGCCGAGGCCCGCGCTTCCGGCGTGCACGTCTGCTACGTCCCCAACTACGGCGCCAACGCCGTCGCCGAGCACGCCTTTGCCCTTGCCTTCGCCGTCGCCCGGGCGATCCCTCAGGGCGACCGCCTGGTGCGGTCGGGGAGGTGGAGCCCTGGCCAGTACGGCGGACTGGAGCTTCGCGGGCGCCGGCTGGGCGTGATCGGGGTAGGACCGATCGGTGCCCGCGCTATCGAGATCGGACGCGCCTTGGGGATGGAGGTGGTCGCCTGGACGAGATCTCCCTCCCCGGAGCGTGCCCGTCGGCTTGGCGTTCGCTTTGTCGCCCTGGAGGAGCTCTTCGCCAGCGCCGATCTCGTCTCCCTCCATCTCGCCCATACGCCCGAGACGGAGCGGCTGATCGGGCGCCGGCTCCTCTCCCTCCTCAAGCCCGAGGCCATCCTCGTCAACACCGCCCGCGGCCAGTTGCTCGATAGCGAGGCCCTGGTCGAGCTCCTGGAGAGGGGCGCCTTCCGGGGAGCCGGCCTGGACGCCTTCGAGGAGGAGCCTCTCCCGGCGGGGCATGCGCTCCTACGCTGCCCGCGGGTCGTGTTGACGCCCCACGTGGCCTTCAACACCCCCGAGGCGAAGGCGGAGCTCGTCCGCATCGCCCTCGACAACCTCCTTGCCTTCGCCACCGGCGAGCCGCGGAACCTCGTCGTCTGAGGGGCAGTCTCCGGCGGGCGCGGGCGGGGCAAGGCGGACGCGGCCCCCCTCAGCGGCCGTCGCCAAGCGGCCGCTTGCGGGCCAGGAAGTCGCCGATCCGCTCCAGGGCCCGGGCCAGGTTGGGGCGGGAGGTGGCGTAGGAGAGGCGGAGGTTGTGCCTCCCTACCCGGCCGAAGGCGGTTCCCGCCAGCACCGCCACGCCTGCCTCCTCGAGCAGGCGCTCGGCCAGCTCCTCGGCGGCGAAGCCGGTACCGGCCACGTTGGGGAAGGCGTAGAAGGCGCCCCGGGGAAGGCGACAGGAGACGCCGGGGAGGGCGTTCAGGCCCTCGACGACGAGGGAGCGGCGGGCCCGGAACTCGGCCACCATCGCCTCCACCTCGTCCCGGGGCCCCTCCAGGGCGGCCACGCCGGCGAGCTGGACGAAGGGCGGCACGCAGGAGGTGGAGTTGACGAAGAAGCGCACCAGGGGATCGACCAGCGGGTCGGGCACGGCCGCGAAGCCGCACCGCCAGCCGGTCATGGCGAAGGTCTTGGACAAGCCGTCGAGAAGGACGGTGCGCTCGAGCATCCCCTCCTCGGCGGCAATGGAGGCGAACTCGCCCTCGTACAGCATCTGCGAGTAGACCTCGTCGGAGAGCACCCAGGCGTCGGTGGCAGCGATCAAGCGCGCGGCGGCGGCGATCTCCTCTCTTCCCACCACCCCGCCGGTGGGGTTGTGGGGCGAGTTGAGGATGACGAGCTTCGTCCGGGGGGTGAGGCGGGCGGCGAGCTCGTCCGGGTCGAAGGCGAAGTCGCGCTCCTCCCGCAGGGGGAGCGGCACCGGCTTCGCTCCCGACCAGGAGATGGCCGACTCGTAGATGGGAAAGCCGGGGTCTGGGTAGACGACCTCGTCCCCGGGGTCGCAGGTGGCGAGGATGGTGAAGAAGAGGAAGGGCTTGGCCCCGGTACCCACGAGCACGTTCTCGGGGCTCACCGAGATACCCCGGCTCTCGCTGAGGTAGCGGGCAGCTGCCTCGCGCAGCTCGGGCAGGCCGGCCGAGGGGCAGTAGTGGGTGTGCCCGGCCCGCATGGCCTCCGCCGCTGCCCGGCAGATGTGCTCGGGGGTGTCGAAGTCGGGCTCCCCGATCTCCAGGTGGATGACGTCCTTGCCCTGGCGCTCCAGCTCGCGGGCGCGGGCAAGGACGCTGAAGGCAGTCTCGGTACCAAGCCTCTCCAGGCTGGCGGCCAGGCGGCTTCGCAGGTCAACGGCCATGGACTTCCTCCTCTCCCTGTGGCTCAAGCGACGGATGCTGTGGCTCTTGCGACGGCAGCGACTCGGCGAGTAGGGTGGCTACGTCCGCCACCCGGAGGCCGCGGCCGCTCGCCCGCACGCCGTCGTCGAGCATGATGGTGCAGAACGGGCAGGCGACGGCCAGGGTATCTGCCCCCGTCTCGGCTGCCTCTCGTACTCGTTCCTCGTTGACGGGGCTTCCTCGCTCCTCCATCCACATGTGGGCGCCGCCGGCCCCGCAGCAGAACGTGCGCCTGCCCCTCCTAGCCATCTCCCGGGGCCGGCCCAGGCGGGCGACGATCTCCCGGGGAGCGGAGCGGACGTCGTTGTGGCGGGCGAGGTAGCAGGAGTCGTGGTAGGTGATCGCGCGCCCGCCGGCGGTGGGGGCAAGACGGCCGTCGCGCAAGAGCTCGGCCAAGAGCTCCGTGTGGTGGAGGACCTGGAACCGGCCGCCGAAGTCGGGGTACTCGTTGGCCAGGGTGTTGAAGCAGTGGGGGCAGCTGGCCACGATCCGGGTCACCCCCGCCTCTCTCAGGGTGGCCACGTTCCGCTCCGCCAAGGACTGGAACACGTACTCGTTCCCCATCCGCCGAGCAGGATCGCCGGTGCAGGCCTCGCGGGGCCCGAGGATGGCGAAGTCGACGCCGGCCGCCCGGAGAAGACGGGCGACCGCAACCGCCGTGGCTCGCGCCCGCTCGTCGAAGGAGGCGGCGCAGCCAACCCAGTAGAGGAGGTCCGGGGGCGGGTCGCCCGGCTCGAGCACCCGTACCCCAAGCCCCTCCGCCCAGGCGGCCCTCTCGGCTTGGGGCTTTCCCCAGGGGTTCGCCCCCCGCTCGACGTCGCGCAGCATCGTCTCCGCCTCGGAGGGAAACCGCGACTCCACCATTACCAGGTGGCGACGCAGGTCGACGATGTGGTCGACGTGCTCGATCGCCACCGGGCACTCCTGGACGCAGGCGCCGCAGGTGACGCAGTCCCACACCATCTCCTGGGGGACGCCGGCTCCCACCAGGGGAGGGAGCTCCTCCCCGGCGATGAGGGCCGACCCCTGGGACAGGAGCTGGTCGCGGATACCCATGACGAGGAGCTTGGGCGAGAGCACCTTGCCGGTCGCCCAGGCAGGGCAGGCGTCCTGGCAGCGGCCGCACTCGGTGCAGGAGAGGGCATCGAGCATCTGCTTCCAGGTGAGGTCGGCGACCGTGCCGGCGCCGAAGCGGATGTCGGCCTCGCTCTCGGCCTCGAAGCGGAGGGGCTCCAGCCGGCCGGGGGCGCGGGCGCGGCCGAAGAAGACGTTGACGGCGGCGGTGGCGATGTGGAGGTGCTTGGAGCGGGGGAGGTAGGCAAGGAAGGAGAGGATGACCCCCACGTGGGCCCAGACGAACGCCCGCTCGAGGACGCGGACTCCTCTGCCATCGGCGAAGAGGTGGGAGAGCGCCTGGGAGACGGGCGAGGCTGAGGCCGGCCACTCGGCGAGCCCCAGAGCGATGCGGCTTGCCTGCCAAAGAAGGAGGGTGGCGATGACGGCGGCGATCAGGGAGAGGATGAGGTCCGCCTCCCCCAGGTGGCTTCCCTGGAAGCGGGCCGGCCGCTGGATCTTGCGGATAGCGAAGGCGGCGGCCACGCCCAGGGCGACGAGGACGGAGAAGACGTCCACGAGCAGGAAGTACCACCCCTGCTTGCCCAGCCAGGGGAGGGTCGCCTCCCGGTCGACCGCCCCGATCATGGCCATGACGATGGTGGGGAAGAGGACGAGGAAGCCCCAGAAGATGGCCGCGTGCATGAGCCCTGGCCCCGGTCGCTGGAGGAGCTTCCGCTGTCCCAGGACGACCACGGCCTCCGCCCGCAGGCGGGCAGCCAGGTCGTCGCGCCGGTCCAGGGGCCTTCCTCGACGGAGGAGCCGAGCGAGGAAGAGGGCACGGCGGGCGAACAGGCCTCCGCAGGCTGCCCCCAGGGCGGCGAGAGCGAGCGCTCCGGCGAGGACCTCTATCGCCCCCGTACCCTCCGGATCTCGGCCGAGATCGCAGGCACGATCTCGTGCAGGTCTCCGATCACCGCGTAGTCGGCCGAGGCGAGGATGGGGGCCTCGGGGTCGGAGTTGATGGCCAGGATCCTCTTCGCCCCCTTGCAGCCGGCCATGTGCTGGGTGGCGCCGCTGATGCCGCAGGCGATGTAGAGGTCGGGGGCGATCTTGGTGCCCGTCTGCCCGACCTGGTCCCGGTGGGGACGCCAGCCGGCGCTGGTGGCGGCCCGCGAGCAGCCGACGGCGCCTCCGAGGAGCGAGGCGAGCTCCTCGAGCGCCGCGAACCCCTCCGCCGAGCCCACGCCCCGGCCGCCGGAGACGACCACCTTGGCCTCGGCTAGCGACACGCCCGCCTCCTGGGGGGCGACCCGCCCCACGACCCGCACGGCCGTGTCGGCGGCGGAGAGGGCGGGCTGGAAGGTCTCCACCGCCTGGGGCGGGCCCAGGGCGGCCGGGGCGACGGCGTGGGGAGCGACGCTGAGGACCTTCACCGGGGCATGGAGAAGCGCCTCCTCGAGCAGGCTCCCTCCCCAGCGAACGCGGGTGAGGCGGAGGGGATCGCCGAGGGAGGCCGCCACGCAGTTGGCGGCGAAGGGGAGGTCGAGCAGGGAGGCCGCGTGGGCCAGCACCTCGTTTCCCCTGGGGCTTCCGGGAGCGAGGACGAGGGCAGCCCCGATCCGGTCGACGAGCGCCGCGACCGCCTTGCCCCAGGCACGGGGAGCGCAGGCGCCCTCGATCTCGGCCACCCAGGCCGTGGCCACGGGCAGGCTGGAGGCTGCCGCCCGGGCCTCAGCCCCGCCCACGAGGACGGCCTGCAGCTCGCCGTCTGCGGACAGGTCCCGGGCGAAGGCGACCGCCTGCAGGGAGAGCTCGTCCGGCTCTCCGCCCGCGTGCTCGCAGAGGACGAGGACGGTCACGGAAGCACCCCCAGCTCGGCCAGGACCTCGACCACCCTGGGCGCTGCCTGGGGGCCGTGCCCCAGGATCTCCGCCGTCCTGCCTCGGCCCTCGGGCAGGAGCAGGCGCACCTTCTCCAGTCGGGGATCCGGCCGAGGAGGGGAGGAAGAGGCGATGGGCTTTCGCCTCGCCCGCATCCTCCCGGGGACGGAGGGGTAGCGGGGCAGGTTGATGCCCTCGAGCACGGTGACGACGGCGGGGAGCGGGATGTCGTAGAGGTCGCGCCCGGCTCCTGCCTCCTGCTCCGCGCGCAGATGATCGCCCTCCACGGAGAGGGCCTTGACCCCAGTCACCACCGGCAAGCCCAGGGCGTAGGCGACGCGGATTCCCACCTGGTAGTTGCCGGCGTCGGCCGACTCGTTGCCGAAGAGGTAGAGGTCGAAGTCGCCCCCCGCTCGCCGCTCGGCCTCGACCGCCTCCACGATGGCGGCGGCGGTGGCCTGGGGATCCCACTCCTCCCCGTCGGTGACGAGGTGGATGGCCCGGTCGACCCCGATGGCCATGGCGTCGCGAAGCTGCTCCTCGGCCTCGGGGGGCCCCAGGGTGAGGACGACCGACTCGCCGCCGTGGGCCTCGACCAGTCGCACCGCCTCCTCCACCGCGCACTCCTCGTGGGGGCTGACGGTGAAGCCGAGGTGGCGGGTCTCGATCTCCCGCTGGTCCGGGGTGAGGACGATCCGCCCTCCCGTGATGGGCACCCGCTTGACGCAGACGAGCACCCTCACGAGCGGATCCTCCTGTTCTCGGGGTCGAACAGGGGGGTGGAGCCGACCACTGCCACGGTCACCGGGTAGCGCTCGTGGAGGTACTCGACGGCGAGCTCGGTGCCGACCACGGCCTGCTCAGGGGGCAGGTAGGCCATGAGGATGTGCTTGCCCAGCGAGGGGCCGCTTCCGGCGCTGGTGACGTAAGAGCCGCGGCCCTTGCGATCGACCAGGCGCTTGCCGTCCCGGGTGACGATGGGCTCCCGGCCCAACATGTAGCGCTCCACCCCGGAGGAGGAGCGGTGGTCGTCGACCACGAGCGTGCAGAGGAGGGCGGCCGGCTCCTCCTGCCGGTGGCGGAGGTGGGCCTCCTTGCCGATGAAGTCCTCCTCCTTGACGGGGCCCCAGGCCATGCCCGCCTCCACCACCGTGTACTCGCTCTCCAGCTCGAAGCCGTAGGCGCGGTAGCACTTCTCCAGCCGACCGGTGGTGCCGTACACCCCGATGCCGCAGGCGACGAGGCCGTGGGGGCGGCCCGCCTCCCAGAGGAGGTCCCACAGGCGGGCGCCTTGCTCCATGGGCACGTACAGCTCCCAGCCCAGGTCGCCCACGTAGGAGATGCGGGAGGCGAGCACGGGGAGCGGCCCTAGCTCGATCGTTCGGCAGGTGGCGAAGGGAAAGCCCTCGTGGGAGACGTCGTCGTCCGTGAGGGAGGAGAGGATGTCGCGGGCCCGCGGTCCCCACAGGCCGAGGGTCGTCCAGGCCGAGGTCTGGTCCGAGACCTGGGCCGACCCGTCGGCGGGCAGGTGGTCGACGAGCCACTTGAGGTCGGCCCTGCCGTGGGCGCCTCCCGTCACCACCCGGAAGTGCTCCTCTCCCAGGCGCATGATGGTGAGGTCCGCTCGAAAGCCGCCGCTTGGGGTCAGCCAGGGCGTGTACACAACCCGGCCGACGGGGACGTCGATCTGGCGCAAGGACAGCCGCTGGAGCACGGCGAGGGCCCCGGGCCCGAGGACGTCGAAGATGGCGAACGCAGAGAGGTCGAAGAGGCCGGCCCGGTCGCGCATGGCCAGGTGCTCGGCGTTGATGATGGGCGACCACCAGCGGGCGTCCCACTCGGCCTGGCGGTTGCGTACCCGGTCGCCGTACTCCTCGAGGAGGGCTGCGTTCGCCTCGTACCACTGGGGGCGCTCCCAGCCTGCCGCCTCGAAGAACACGGCTCCGAGCGCCCTCTCCCGCTCGTAGAAGGGGGACAGGCGAACGCCTCGATTCGACTCCCACTGCTCGAGGGGGTGGACGATGCCGTAGGTCTTGTTGAACCCCTCGGCGGCCCGGGCCCGCACGTGGAAGCGGGTCTTCTGGTGGGGCCAGAAGCGGGCGATGTCGGAAGCGTGGAGAGCGATCTCGGCCTCCCCGTGGGTCATCCACTGGGCCACCGCCTTGCCCACCCCTGGGCCCTCCTTGACCCACACGGCGGCGGCCGACCACAGGCCCTTCACCTCCGGCGTCTCCCCCAGGAGAGGCATCCCATCCGGGGTCAGGGAGAGGAGGCCGTTGATGGCGTACTTGATGCCCACGCTCTCGTCGCCCACGATCTCCGGCATCAGCTGTAGCGCGTGCTCCATCTGCTCGCTGAAGTCCTCCTGGGTGAAGGGAAGCTCGGTGGGGGAGAGGGCTGCCTCCTCCAAGGAGGGGATCTCATCGGGGTCGTAGAGGATCGGGCGGTGGGCGTAGGAGCCGATCTCGAGGCCGGTGCCGTGCTGGCGCTCGTACATGTTCGTGTCCATGTCGCGCACGATCGGGTACTCGATCTCCCCCTTCGACTCCAGGAAGCGGGGCACCGGCCCGATGTCGATCATCTGGTGCACGGCCGGCGTGAGGGGGATGGAGGCTCCCGCCATCCGGGCCACACGGGGACTCCAGACCCCGCAGGCGATGGCCACCGTCTCCGTCTCCACGTCCCCTCGGGTCGTTCGCACCCGCCGCACGCGGCCGCCCTCCACGTCGATGCCGATCACCTCGGTGTTGGCGAACACGGTGAGGGCGCCCGCGGCCTGCCCGCGCTCGCGCATGATGGTGCCCGCCCGCAGCGAGTCCACGACTCCCACGCCCGCCGTGTAGAAGCCGCCCAGAATGACCGTCTCGTCGATGAAGGGGACGAGCTCCTTCACCTGGCGCGGCGTAAGCAGGGCCACGTCCTCGATCCCCCAGGCCTTGGCCGAGGACATGCGCCGCCGAAGCTCCTGCATCCTGGCCTCGGTGCGGGCCACCTCGATCCCGCCCGAGCGGGTGAAGACCCCCATCTCCTGGTACTGGCGCACGCTGTCCACGGTCAGCTGGGTCATCTCCTTGGAGTGGTCGACGGGGAAGATGAAGTTGGAGGCATGTCCCGTCGAGCCGCCGGGGTTGGGAAGGGGCCCCTTGTCCAGGAGGAGGACGTCCGTCCATCCTTCCTGGGTCAGGTGGTAGGCGAGGCTATTACCGACGATGCCGCAGCCGATGACGACGCACTGGGCCTGGGACGGAAACGGTGCCATAGGATCGATCCTCCTCGTCAGGGTCGGGGGACGCTCTAGAGAACCTCCCGGATCGCCCGCTCGAAGCCGGCCACGTGCATGCGCATGACCTCCTCGGCGCGGTCGCTCTCCCCGGCCTGGATGGCCGCCAGGAGCTGGCGGTGCTCGCCCACCGCCTCCTCCAGCCGAGCTACTCGGTCGAGGGCGAGAAACCAGATGCGCAGGGTGAGCATGTAGTACTCGCTCAGGGTCTGCTCCAGGAAGGGGTTGTGGGCGCAGCGGTAGACGTGGCGGTGGATACGCTGGTCGAGGTCGATGAGGGCCCGCTCGTCCCGCTCCCCGGCTGCCCGCTCCAGCTCAGCCAAGAGCTCGGCGCAGCCTCGGCGGTCGGCAGCGGTGGCCCGCTCGGCCGCCAGCCGGGCGGCCAGGCTCTCCAGGCACAGGCGCACCTCGGACAGGCCGGCCAGGTCGCCCACGTCCACCCGGGATACGAACATGCCCCGCCTGGGGTAGATCTCGACCAGCCGCTCGCGGGCCAGGGTGAGGAGCGCCTCTCGGATCGGCGTGCGCCCCAGCCCCAGGCGCTCCATGAGCTCCCGCTCGTCGATGACCGAGCCCGGAGGAAGCTCGAGGGACACGATGAGCTCCCGGATGGCGTAGTAGGCTCGGTCGCCCAGGGAGCGGGCGGCGGCGGCTTCCGGCTGGTGGACGTGGAGCGGCGGGGTCATATCTGATATATAGGAAATATACACGACGCTCCCTGGGAAGGATCTCTCGCTGTTGGGGACGCCGGAGGCTCGGGTTTCCTCGTCCTCGGCCCGGGCCTGGCCCCAGGGGTACCATGCAGGCTTCCTGGACGAGGGGGTGACGTGGCCGCCGCGGTGAGGACGGACGAGGCTAAGGTCTCGGTCGAGCCCGGCCGCCATGGCCGAGCGCCCCTCATCAGGGCGCGGGGCGTGTGGAAGCTCTTCGGGCCCCATGCCGAGCGCATCATCGGCACGCCCCAGGCGGAGCTTCCCCAGGCCGAGCTTCGGGCCCAGACAGGGTGCGTGGCCGCGGTGCGCGACGTGAGCCTGGAGGTGTGGCCGGGGGAGGTGTTCGTGGTCATGGGCCTCTCCGGCTCGGGCAAGTCCACCCTCATCCGCTCCCTCATCCGCTTGGTCGAGCCGACCGCCGGCGAGATCGAGATCGACGGCAGGGACGTCACCAAGGCCGGCGAGGCCGAGCTGCGCGACCTGCGCCGGCACACGGTGTCCATGGTCTTCCAGCACTTCGGGCTCCTCGCCCACCGGCGGGTGATCGACAACGTCGCCTTCGGGCTGGAGGTGCGGGGGGTGCCCAAGGCAGAGCGGCTGGAGCGGGCCCGCCAGATGCTTCGCCTGGTGGGGCTGGAGGACGCCGCCGACCTCTTCCCTGACCAGCTCTCGGGCGGGATGCAGCAGCGGGTGGGGGTGGCCCGGGCCTTCGCCGTCGACCCCAAGGTGATGCTCTACGACGAGCCCTTCAGCGCCCTCGACCCCCTCATCCGCCGGGAGATGCAGGACGAGGTGATCCGGCTCCAGAGGGAGACCGGAAAGACGGTGGTGTTCGTCACCCACGATCTCTCCGAGGCGCTGCGGCTGGGCGATCGCATCGCCATCATGCGGGAGGGGAGGATCGTCCAGGTGGGAAGGCCCGAGGATCTGGTCGGATCCCCCGCCGACGAGTACGTGGCCAAGTTCGTGCGCGACGTGCCCAAGAGTCACGTCCTCACCCTGCGCTGGGTGATGCGGCCGCTCGGGCCCCACGACTCCCTGGACGGTCCCCGCCTGGAGGTGTCCACCCGGGTCCGGGAGGCGGTGCCGGCGCTGGCAGCAAGCGAGCGACCGGTGCTCGTGGTCGAGGGAGGCCGGGTGGTGGGGGTGGTCGACCGGGAGGCGGTCTTGCGCGCCATGGCCGCCGAGACGAGCTGAGGCCGGCGGTGTCCTCGGTGGCCACCGACTACGCCGTCGCCGCTCCCCTCGTCGAGCGCCGTCCCTGGTGGCGGAGCCGGCTCCTGCTCGTGGCCCTCATCGTGGGCGGCATGGGCATCGCCTACGCGACCGCCGCCTGGTACTACCCCTGGCCGAGCTGGCTTGCCTGGGAGAGCCTGAGCGGCTACCTCGATCGCTTCCAGATCTGGCTCTCCGACCAGCGGGCAGCCGAGGATCCCAATCCCCTGCTCGTCGTCTTCAACGGCTTCGCCTCCTTCCTGGACGACCTGGTGAGCTGGCTCTTCTCCGCCCTCACCGAGATGACCTGGGCAGGCACGACGGCCACGGCCACGCTCCTTTCCCTTCGCTTCGGGGGCCTGCGGGCGGCGGCGGTGATGCTGGGGGCGCTTGCCTCCTTCGCCCTCCTCGGCCTGTGGAGCGAGAGCATGGAGACCCTGTCCTTGATGGTCGCCGCCGTGGCCCTGTCCCTGGCCGTGGGCGTTCCCCTGGGTATCGCCGCCGGCCGCTCCGATCGCGTCCAGGGGGCGATCACGCCCGTGCTCGACGCCATGCAGATCGTGCCCGCCTTCGCCTACCTCATGCCGGTGGTGATCCTGTTCTCCGTGGGCCCAGGGGCGGCGGTGGTGACGACCATGATCTACGCCGTGCCGCCGGCGGTGCGCATTACCGCCTTGGGGATCCGCAGCGTGCCCCGGGAGACGGTGGAGGCGGCGCGAGCGCTGGGGGCCACCAAGCGCCAGCTCCTCCTCAAGGTGCAGCTCCCCCTGGCCCAGCGCATGCTCCTCCTCTCCCTCAACCAGACCATCCTCTTTGCCCTGTCCATGGTGGTGATCGCCGGCCTCATCGGGGGAAGCGGCCTCGGCGACACGGTGACGAACGGCCTCTACTCCAACCCGGCCCTGGCTGTGCTGGCCGGGGTAGCCATCGTGATCATGGCCATCGCCCTCGACCGGGTGACCGAGGCGGTGGCGACCCGGGCGGACCCCGCCCGTCGCCACCTCACCCCTCGCCGCTGCCTGGAGCTGCGCCTGGCGACCGCGGCCACCTTGGCTGCCATCGGGCTGGCGGTAGGCCTGGGCCGTGGCCTGGGGGCCGGCCCGACCTGGCAGCGGTGGACGGCCCAGGACTGGCTCCTCGCCCGCGTCCAGTCGGCCCTCGACTACGTCCAGGATCCAAGCACGTGGCTGTTCCAGGTGACGAGCCCCACCGGCAACTTCCTGGTGCAGCGGATCCTCCAGCCGCTCGACCAGTTCCTGGTGGGTACGCCTTGGTTCGTCACCTTGGCCGGTCTGGTCGCCATCGCCCTCGTCCTCAGCGGCCTTCGCCCCGCCCTCACCGTGCTCGCCATGCTGGCCACGGTGGGGGTGGTGGGCGAGTGGCAGCCGGGCATGGACACGGCCTCCCAGGTGCTGGTGGCCACCGCTCTCACGGTGGCGGTGGGGGTGGTGCTGGGGGTGTGGGCGGCCGAGAGCACGCTCGTGAGCCGTCTTCTTCGGCCCATCAACGACGTCCTGCAGACGCTTCCCCAGCTCGTCTACGTGATCCCCTTCGTCTACCTCATGCCGATCTCGTTCGTGCCCGGCATCCTGGCCTCGGTGCTGTACGCCTTCCCGGTGGTAGTGCGGCTGGTGGAGCGGGGGGTACGGGACGTGGCGCCGGGGGCGGTGGAGGCGGCGAGCGCCTTCGGGGCGACCCGGGGGCAGCTTCTGCTCAAGGTGAAGATCCCCCTTGCCCGGGACGCGATCATGCTCGGGGTCAACCAGGGGATCATGATGGTGCTGGCGGTGGTGGTGATCGCCGGGCTGGTGGGATCGGGGGCTCTCGGCTACGAGGTGGCCAAGGGCCTCCAGCGGAACGAGTTCGGAAACGGCGTCCTCGCCTCGGTGGCCATCCTGGCCCTCGGCATCGCCCTGGATCGGGTGACGCAGGGGAGGAAAAGACGCAGGGAGGAGGTCCGCCTGTGAGGAGCGGCCGTAGCGAAGGTCAAGCGATACAAGGAAGGAGGATCCTATGATGGACAGATGGAGGCAGCGTCTGCGCGCGCTTCCCGCGCGCGCTCTCCTGCCAGCGGGGGTGGTGGCGGCAGCCGTGGCGCTGGCGGCGGCGACCACGGCCACCGCTACCCAGGGGGCGTCCTGCGGCACGGTCACGCTCAACGAGCAGGCCTGGGTGGGCTCCACGGCCAACACCTACGTCGCCAAGCACGTGCTGGAGAAGTTCCTCGGCTGCACGGTCAAGATCACCCAGATCGCCGAGATCCCCGTGTACGAGGCCATGGCCCGCGGCAAGGTGGACGCCGTGCTGGAGGACTGGCAGCACGTCGATCAGTACAAGCAGTACGCCCAGAAGCAGAAGGTGGTGGTGCTGGCCGGCTGGAACGGGCTCGTGGGCCACATCGGCTGGTTCATCCCCACCTACCTCCTGAAGCAGCACCCCGAGTTCAGAAGCTGGAAGGGGCTCAAGGGCAAGGAGCTCTTGTTCAAGAGCCCCGAGTCGGGGAACCAGGGCATGTTCCTGGGCGGCGACCCCTCCTACGTGCAGAAGGACCAGCAGCTGATCGAGGCCCTGGGCCTCAACTTCAAGCACGTCTCGGTGGGGGCCGAGCCGGCCCAGGTGGCCCGCTGGACGCAGCTCTACAAGCAGCGAAAGCCGTTCATCATGTACTGGTGGACGCCCCAGTACCTGCACGCCCAGTACAAGCTCTCCGAGGTCCAGCTCCCCAAGCGGTTCCCGGGGTGCAAGGACGACGCCAAGGCAGGGGGCGACCCCAAGCAGTACGCCTGCGCCTACGACTCCATCAAGCTGATGAAGGTGTTCAGCAAGGAGTTCGCGCAGAGCGGCTCGCCGGCAGTGGCGGTGCTCAAGCGCTGGCGGTGGACGAACGAGGACCAAAACAGGGTCGCCTTCCTCATCGCCGGCAAGCGCATGAAGCCCGACGCCGCTGCCGAGCAGTGGGTCAAGGCCAACATGGCCAAGGTCAAGAAGTGGCTCGGTAAGTAGCGAGAGAAGGGGCGGGGTCCGGTCTTCCCTGGGCGGATGACCACCCCGCCCCTTCGCTTCCTCCGCCGCGCTCCCGCGCTCCGCGTTGCGCGGGACTCGGATCCTCGAGCGGCGGGGGTGGGATTCGAACCCACGGAGCTCGGCTAGAGCCCAGCGGTTTTCAAGACCGCCCCGTTCGACCGCTCCGGCACCCCGCCTGCCGGCAGCCTAGCCGCTCCCCCGCGCAGGGAGAAGGAGCGGACTGACCCGCACGAGGCGGGTTGACAACGAGGCCGAGAGGGGCCACGCTTTCTCCCCGGGTGAGAGCAGGACCGGGGTCGATGGGTCGCGGGCAGCTGCTCGCTTTGGCGCTGCTCGCGGGGGCAGCGCTCCTCGTCACGCCCACGGCGGCGGCCGATCCTCCCACCCTGAGCGGCGTTCCCTCGGGCCTGACCGTCGAGGCCACGTCCTCGGCGGGCGCCGTCGTCACCTGGACCGACCCCACCGCCACCGACGGGGAGGGGAACGACACCACCGTCGAGTGCTCCCCCGCCTCGGGCTCCACCTTCCCCCTGGGCTCCACCACCGTCACCTGCGTCGCCACGGACGTGGTGACGAACGACACGACCTCCGCCTCGTTCACGGTCACGGTGGTGGACACGACCGCCCCCGCCGTGACCGTCCCGGGGACGGTCACAGCCGAGGCCACCGGCCCCTCGGGGGCGAGCGTCACCTTCTCGGCCTCGGCCACCGACGCCGTCTCCGGCTCCCTCACGCCCTCCTGCTCGCCCGCCTCGGGCTCCACCTTCCCCCTGGGCTCCACCACCGTCACCTGCATCGCCACGGACGGGGCAGGAAATACCGGCTCCGCCTCGTTCACGGTCACGGTGGTGGACACGACGCCGCCCTCGCTGACCGGCGTACCGGCCTCGAGAAGGGTCGAGGCTGACAGCGCCGCGGGCTCGCGCGTGGGGTACGCCTTGCCCACCGCTTCCGACACGGTGAGCGGCCCTCTCCCTGTCGTCTGCTCCCCCGCCTCGGGGTCCCTCTTTCCCTTGGGCAGCACCTTCGTCCGTTGCTCGGCCACCGACGGCAGCGGCAACACCGGCAGCGCCACCTTCATCGTCACCGTGGCCGACACCACCCCGCCCACGCTGAACGTGCCCAAGCCGACCACGATCTCGACCGGCGGCGCCCGCCAGCTTCCCAGCAGCGCCGCTCCGGTGCGAGCCTTCCTGGGGGCGGCCACGGCCAGGGATCTGGTCGACGGGGTCGTGGCGGTGGAGAACGACGCCCCCACCGTCCTCTCCCTGGGCACGACCTCGATCACGTTCAGCGCCAAGGACAAGGCCGGGAACGTGGCCACCCGACGCAGCCAGATCACCCTGACTCGCTTCGGCTCCGTGCCTCCTTCGGTCGTCGACCGCACTCCTCCCGGAGACGTGCGCAACGTGGTCGCACGCCCGGGGGATCGGTCGGTCGAGCTCTCCTGGACCCTTCCCAGCGATGCCGCCTCGGTCGAGATCACTCGCTCACCCGGTCGGGGACGACAAGCGCGCAGCCTCGTCTTCTCGGCGCTCGCTAGCCGCTACCGCGACCGCGGCCTCACCAACGGGGTCGAGTACCGCTACGTCGTGGTGGCGGTGGACGCGGCCGGGAACCGCTCGGGGGGCGTGGCGATCCGGGCCACGCCCAGGAAGCTCTTCCTGGTGGCTCCCCCAGACGGGGCCACGGTGACCGCTCCGCCGGTGCTGCGCTGGCTCGAGGTGCCGCGGGCCACGTACTACAACGTCCAGGTCTACCGGCTGGGAGGGAAGGGTAGAGGGCCGACCAAGATCCTCTCTGCCTGGCCCAGCCGGCCCCCGCTTCGGCTGCAGCGCTCGTGGGTGTTCGAAGGAAAGCGGCAGCGGCTGACCCCGGGCCGCTACGCGTGGTTCGTCTGGCCCGGCTTTGGCTCGCGGGGAGCTGCCCTCTACGGGGAGCTCTTGGGCCGGAGCACCTTCGTGGTGGTAACGCCCTAGGCGAGCAGGAGGAAGAGGAGCGCCTCCACGACGAGCACGGCGGCGGCGAAGGCTCCCACTTCCACCCGCCACTCCGCCCAGAAGAGGCGCTGCTGCGGCTGGGGAAGCACCCAGGGGGGAACGAGAGCCGCGACCAGGGCGAGGCCGGGAAGCCCGAAGAGGAGGCCGATCAGCGCCGGGAGCCAAGGCGACGAGTCCGACGAGGGAAGCGGCGGAGGCGGAGACAAGGGGGGCTTCGTGAACGTGGCTCCGAGGACCCCTTGGCGCGCCTCTCTCTTCTTCGCTTGGGCCTTGGCGCGGGCGAGCGCCTGAGCTTCCTTCTCGGCTCGGGCCTTGGCGGCGCGCTCGCGCTCTCTCCGCTCCGCCGCCGCCTTCGCCTCCGCCCGCGCCTTCGCCTTCGCCCCGCGAGCGGTCTTGGCGGCTTCCTCCTGCGAGCTTCTGGCGTCCGAGGGACCAGGTGCAGCAGGGGGAGGAGAGGGAGGCGGAGGCGTCCCCGATCGGGGAGCGCTGGTCGTGGTCGGAGCCTGGGGCCTCTCCGGCTCCGCCGCCCGCCCCGGCTTGGGCGAGGAGCTCGCCGCCGGGCGCGGCCTCGCCGATGTGGAGGAGGTCTTGGCCGTGGGCTTGGACGCCGACTTAGGCTCCGCTCGTACCCGGGGCTTGGCAGCAGGCTTGGAGGCGGGCTTGGGCTTCCGAGCAGGGGCGCTGGGAAGACTTGGAGCCGTCGTCGGCGTCGTCGTCGTGGGCTCGGGACTCGGAGCGGGATCGGGGCTCGGCTCGGGGACGGGCGCGGTCTCCGTGGGCGTGACGTCGGTAGGCGTGGGCTCGGTGGGCGTAGGCTCGGTAGGCGTGGGGTCGGTGGGAGCAGGCTCGGTCTGAGCCGGGCTTTGCTCCCTCGGGAGGGACCGGCCGGAGACGACCAAGGTGGCGCTCGCCTGTCCTGGCCAGAGGGCGAGCGCAAGGAGGAGCAGGCAGACCCTGCCCCCCGCTCGGGCCGCCTGCGCTCTCCCCGCAGTCCACCGCCTCACGCCACCGTCCTTGTCGACGTGACTGTAGCGCGGCTGGGGCCGGAAGCGTGCTCCCTCCTCTTTGGGCTTGTCTTTCGCCTCGTGGGGATGGGCAGGCGCTCGGGGCCGAGCGCTAGGCGGCCGCCTCTACCCGCCGGGGCGCCCCGTAGGCCTCGAGCACAGGGGGCACCGCTATCGACCCGTCCGCCTCCTGGAAGTTTTCCATGATGGCGATGAGCGCCCTGGCGGTGACGGCGGTGCCGTTCAGGGTGTGGACGAGGGCCGTCCCGCGCTGGGAGCGGTAGCGGATGTCCAGGCGGCGGGCCTGGTAGTCGGTGGTATTGGAGGTGGAGGTGATCTCCCGGTAGCGGCCCTGGCCTGGAAACCAGGCCTCGATGTCGTACTTCTTGGCAGCGGAGGCTCCCAAGTCGCCGGCGGCCACGTTCACGACCCTGTAGGGCAGGCCCAGCGCCTGAACCAGCTCCTCCTCGCAGGCAAGCAGGAACTCGTGCTCCTCGGCCGAGTCTTCCGGGCGCGTGAACGAGAACATCTCCACCTTGTCGAACTGGTGGACGCGGAAGATGCCGCGGGTGTCCTTGCCGGCAGCCCCTGCCTCCCGTCGAAAGCAGGTGGAGAAGCCCGTGTAGCGGAGGGGAAGCTCGGCCTCGTCCAAGATCTCCCCCATGTGGAAGGCGGCCAGGGCCACCTCGGAGGTGCCCGTGAGGTACAGCTCGTCCCGCTCCACGTAGTAGAGGTTGACGTCGTCGGTGGGGAGAAAGCCGGTGCCGTACATGGCCTGCTCGCGCACCAGGACCGGGGGAAGCACGGGCACGAACCCCTTCTGCGTCAGGCGGTCGAGGGCGAACCGGTACAGGGCCATCTCCAGGAGGGCGCCGTCGCGCAGGCGGTAGGCGAAGCGGGAGCCGGAGACGCGCGCCCCTCGCTCCATGTCGATCCAGCCCAGGCGGGCTCCCAGGTCGAGGTGGTCGAGGGGCGGGAAGTCGAAGCGGGGCACCTCGCCCACCCTGCGCACCTCCACCGCGTCCTCCTCCTCGAAGCCGTCGGGCGCGGAGGGAAGGGGAGGGTTGGGGACCCGATCCCAGATCTCCCGGCGCTCCCGCTCCCGCCGAGCCAGCTCCTCGTCCAGCCCCTGGAGCTCGGCCTTGAGCTGACGGGCCCGCTCGATCTCCTCCGGGGCCCGCGGCTTTCCCAGCCGCTTCTGCTCTGCCCGCAGCTCGTCGCGGCGGGCGGAGACCTGGCGCCAGCGGGCGTCGGCCTCGAGCAGGCGGTCGAAGAGGTCGGCCGCCCCCTTGCGGGCGAGCGCGGCCCGGAAGCCCTCGGGGTCGCTACGGGCGGCGCGGAGATCGATCACGGGCGGGAGTCTAGCCCTGTCGCGATGGGGGCGCCGCCCGCCGGTCGCTGCGGTAGGGTACCGCCAGCGATGGTGGTCCCATGAGGCTGGCCAAGGCGTGCGGGGCGCTCGCCGCTCTCGGCGTGGTCGTGAGCGCCCCCCTGGCCTCAGCCGCTTCCCTCGCCTTCGTCCCCGTGCGGGCCGGGGACGTGCTCGACCTCGTGGGGACGCGGGTCGCCTGCGCCGTACAGAAGGAGGGGGTTCTCTGCTTCCACATTCGAGCGGAGAAGCCGATCGTGGGCACGTTCGGGGTTGCCCTCCACATCGACCGACGCACCGTGCTCTTCCGCGTCGGCGCCGGCGGAGAGCCGAAGGTGGTCGCCTGCCGTCCCCAGCTCGCCGCGGCGGCGGCGCGCCTCGTGAAGCTTCGCGTCGGGCAGGCAGTGAGGCTGCGGGGGACGCGGCTCGACTGCGCCGCCGTCGCCAGCGCCGGGAGACCTACCCTCTACTGCTCCTACGACGACGCCGTGGGGCCGATTCCGGGCACCCACGCCATCCTCATCAACGACACGCTGGCCGCCATCGGTCGGGTCGAGAACAGCCGCAGGACGACGATCGTCGTCCTGCGGCGCCAGCCCTGACGGGCGCTCACGGCCGCGAAAGCATCGCCTCCACCACCTGGGCGAAGCCCTCCTCGTCCACCGAGGGACAGACGAAGTCGCAGGCGGCCAGGACGCGGGGGTGGGCGTTGGCCACCGCCACGCCGTACCCAGCCCACTCGATCAGCTCCACGTCGTTCTCGCCGTCGCCGAAGGCCACCGTGCGCTCCCGGCGAAAGCCGAGCCGCTGGGCGAGGAAGGCAAGGCCCGCCGCCTTGGTCACCTCGGGGGCGGCCAGCTCCAGGAAGTGGGGCAGGGACTTGGAGATGTACAGTCGGCGGTCGAAGCGGGCCCGTAGCGCCGAAGCCAAGCGATCGAGCTGGGCGGGGTCGCCCACGATCACGAGCTTGGTGGGAGCCTTGGGGAGCCAGGCCAGGAGGTCGCCCACCGCGTGCACGGGGAGCTTCTGGAAGCCGGCGTAGGCCTCCGACTCGGGGGTCTCCCTGGCCACGTACAGCCGGTCGTCGACGTAGCAGAGGATGGGATAGCCGAGGGCCTGGACGTACTCGATCGCCTGGCGGGCCTCCTCGAGGGGCATGGGCACGTGGCGGAGAAACCTGCCGCTCGCCGGGTCGGCGACCACCGCTCCCTGGTAGCAGACGACGGGATCGTCGATCCCCGCCTGGAGCGCGTAGGGCCGCACCGAGCAGAACATGCGGCCGGTGACGAGGATCACCCGCAGGCCGGCCGCCCTAGCGCCGGCGATGGCGGCCAGGGTCCGAGGCCGCAGGAGGGCGTCGTCGCCGATCAGGGTACGGTCGAGGTCGCAGGCGAGCGCCTCCACGGCGCGGGGAAAGGTGGCGGGGAGGATCAGCCCCGGGTCGACTCGACGACGTAGGCGGCCACGTCCGCGATCTGCTTCTCCGTCAGCTGGCCGCGGAAGGGAGGCATGGCGCCCTTCCCGTTCGTGACCCGGTCGATGACGAGGTCGAGGGAGGGCTTGGCCTGGTCGAGGTCGGGCCCCACCGTGCCCTTGCTGCCGGCGGCGGCCAGCGTGTGGCAGCTGCCGCAGCCTGCGCTCTTGAACACCTCGGCCCCGGCCTTGGCGTCGCCGGCGGGGGCGGCAGGCTGGGTGGTGGCGGGGAGCGTTCCCTCCACCGTCTCCGGCACCGCCCGGGTCGTCCCCTGGGATCCGCAGCCGGCGACCAGGCCGGCGGTAGCCACGGCCAGGAGGGGGGCGATCCATCGCCGACGCATCGCCTGGGAGTCTACTCGGCTCGCCGGCGGGCCGGCGGAACTAGGGAAGCGAGCAGGAGAGGGAGTAGCCGGCCCCGGCGGCGAGGAGGGCGAGGCCGGCCCCGGCCGCCCCCGAGAGGACGGCCAGGGCCCACCGCCGCAGGGCGGCGAGGGCTCCCGGCGCGTGGGGGAGGGCCTCCAGGCTGAGGGCGTACACGAGCAGGCCGGTACCCGCCACGAGCGCTCCTCCCAGCCAGGTACCGGTCTCGGTGTCGCACCAGGCTGTCCAGGCAAGGAGCGAAGCGACGCCGGTGGCGACAGGGAGGAGCCAGACCCACGGCGGTAGCCGGGTCGGTGAAGCCACGCCAGGGAGTCTAGAGGGCGGCCCGGAAGGGACGGTAGCGGCGGGCTACCTCCCAGGCGCTGGCGGCCGCCAGCACGGCCGCTCCGGCCACGACGAAGAGGGACTGGGCAGAGAGGGCGAAGGCGACCGCTTGGGAGGTGCCGACTCCGGCCAGGGCGAGGGCGGCGGCGCCGGCCCCGGCCTGGGTCGCCGCTCCCGCCGGGGCCACAGGGAGCGCTGCCGAGGCAGCGGAGGCGCACAGGAAGAGGAGGGCGAGGAGGAAGGAGTGGCTCACTCCTAGGGCGTGGAGGAGGACGAAGAGGCCCACCGCCCGCAGTGCCCAGGCGGCTGCCACCAAGAGGAGCGCCTGGGCCGAGTCGCGCGTGCCCGTCGAGTGGGCGCCGAGCCAGCGCACCACCCGAAAGCGGGCGAGCCGGGGGATGCGGGCCAGCCGGGGCATGGCCACGACCAGAAGCCAGGCGCCCACGCCGGCGACGGCGACGAGGGCCAGGCCGGCCCGCACCAGGTCGGGTACACCGCCGAAGGCGGCGGCAACCGAGGCAAGCGGCGCCAGGGCGGCGCTGTCCAGGAAGCCGACCACGACGATCGAGAGGGCGATGGTCCCTAGGCCGGCTGGCGAGGTGCGGAACCGCCGGGTCACGGCCACGCGCACGAGGTCGTCGAAGCGGCCGGGCAGGGCCACCCCGGTCACCGTGGCCGCTCCGGTGGCGGCGGCCAGGGCGTGGGCGGCCGGTCGCTCGTGGCGGGCGAACACCCGTCGCCAGCCGATCCCCTTGAGGGCGAAGGCGGCGGCGAAGAGGCAGGCGGCGAGGGCGACGAGGCCGGCGTCGGCCTGGGCGAGCGGCCACCCCGTGGCCAGGACGTGACGGACGGCGAGGGCGGTCGCCACCGCTGCGCCGGCGGCGACGAGGACCCCGGCTGCCCGTCGGGCCGCGGGCGAGCGAAGGCGCCCGCTCAGGGGGGCGAGACGAGATCCGATCCGGTGGGGCAACGTCATGGCTGGCGAGAGACCCCGAGCCACGTCGCCCGAGACCGCCCCCAGTATGCCTGATCGCGAAGCGGGCGCGGGGAGGAGCCGCCGCGAGTAGGCTTCTTGCGTGCAGGTGGCTCGCAGTATGCATCCCGGCTGGCTCTCTAACGCCTACCTCGTGTACGACCGGCCGGGAGGGACGGGCCTCTTCGTCGACTCCGGGGCTCCGCTCGAGCCCCTGCTCGAGGTGGTCGAGCGGGAGCGGCTCCAGGTCACCCACCTCTTGACGACCCACGCCCACTCCGACCACGTCGCCGGCGACGCCGAGCTCGTGCGCCGCCTCGGGGTGGCGATTGTCAAGGACTCCCTGGAGACGGGCGGGCTTCGCGTCCGGGCCTTGCCGACGCCCGGCCACTCCCCCGACAGCGTCTCCTTCGTCGTGAACGACCGGGCGGTGTTCACCGGCGACACCCTCTTTCGCGACTCCGTGGGCGGCGGCGACTTCGCTGGCATCCGCCGGTCGGTGATGGAAGTGCTGATGCGGCTTCCTCCTGCCATGCCCGTCTACCCCGGCCACGCGGAGGAGACCACCATCGGCCGGGAGTGGGAGGAAAACCCGTTCGTGCGCGTCTGGCGGGGGGCCGATCCGGAGGGGAGGGAGCCTTGTCGGGTCGGAGGCGAGCAGGCGACCCTCGTCGTCTGGTCGCCTGACTACGACGGCAAGGGCAAGGCCTGGGTGCGCTTCCCCGACGGCCGCGACGCCATCGTGGGGGGCTCGCAGGTGGAGCGTCGGTGAGGCTGGGCGTCGTCTTCCCCCAGACCGAGATCGGCGCCGATCGGGCGGGGGTCGGCGCCTTCGCCCAAGGGGTCGAGGAGCTCGGCTTTCGCCACCTGCTCGCCTACGACCACGTGCTCGGGGCCGACCGTGCCCGCCACCCCCACCTGGTCGGGCCTTACCGGGCCGAGCACATGTTCCACGAGGTGCTCGTCCTCTTCGGCTACGTGGCGGCGGTAGCCCCCGGGCTCGAGCTCGTCACCGGGGTCGTCATCGCTCCCCAGCGCCAGACCGCCCTCCTCGCCAAGCAGGCAGCGGAGGTGGACATCCTCGCCGGCGGCCGTTTCCGCCTCGGCCTCGGCATCGGCTGGAACGACGTCGAGTACGAGGCGCTGGGGATGAGCTTCCGCGACCGCGGGCGCCGCTTCGAGGAGCAGATCGAGCTCATGCGCCTGTTGTGGACGCAGCCCGTGGTCGACTTCCAGGGCCGCTGGCACCGGGTCACCGCCGCCGGCCTCAACCCGCTTCCCCTGCAGCGGCCGATCCCGATCTGGATCGGGGGCTCGGCCGAGCCGGCGCTGCGGCGAGCGGCCCGGCTGGCCGACGGCTACTTCCCCCAGCGACCCCTCGAGGGGGGCTGGCCTGCCACCATCGAGCGGGTGCGAGGGTGGGTCGGGGAGGCAGGCCGCGACCCGGCTCGGTTCGGGATCGACGCCCGCGTGAGCGTGGCCACGGGGACGCCTGAGGAGTGGCGGCGCTCGGCCGAGGAGTGGCGGGCTCTGGGGGCGACCCACCTCAGCCTGGTCACCCTGGGGGGCGGCCTCGCGGGCCCCGATGCCCACCTCGCTCGCCTGGAAGAGGCGCGGGACGCCCTCGCCGACCTCGGGTAGAGGACAAAGCCGTCACGGTCGCGCCACTGCCTTGACGAGGTCGGGGGGCGGGGAGGAAAGGAGCGAGGGCACCTGCTCGAGGCCGACCTCGTGGGTGATCAGCCGCTCCCAGGGGTAGGCGCGGCTGGCAAGGAAGACGAGGGCGGCTCGCAGGTGGCGGGGAGCGTGGCCGCACGAGCCGCGCAGGGTGAGCTCCTCGTCCCGTAGCCGGCGCGGGTCGACGGGGAGGAGCTCGTCGGGCTCCCCCTCGCCCACGAGGACGACCGTTCCTCCGGGTTGCACGAGGGCCAGCGCCTGCTCGCGGGCTGCCGGGCTGCCGGCGGCCTCGATGACGATATCGGCGTCGCTGGGATCGCCCGGCCGGGCACCGAACAGGGCGGCGAGGGCGTGGCGCTCAGGTCGGCCTCCCACCGCCACCGGGTAGCCGCCGGCGTCCGCTACGCAGGCGCAGAGCATGAGACCCACGGGCCCGGTGCCGAGGATGGCCACCACGCTCCCCGGCCGCACCTCGCCCCGCTCCACCGCGTGCAGGCAGCAGGCGAGGGAATCGGCCAGGGCTGCCACCTCGGGGGGAAGCCCCTCGGGGACGGGGTGGAGGTTGACCTCGGCGATACGGGCGGGCACGAGGAGAAGCTCGGCGAAGGCTCCGGCCAGGGTCGCCGGTCGCCGGCAGAGGGTCTCTCTCTCCGCCTGGCAGGGGGCGCAGTGCCCGCAGGGGGCGAGGCTGCCGGGGACGAGCCGTCGGCCGGTCGCAAGCTCGCGCCCGCACGCCTCTCGGCCGAGGGGCGCTGGGAGCTCGAGCCGGTCGCTTCCCAGGGCGAAGGCCTTGACGTCGGCGCTCGAGACGAGGGCCGCCTCCACTCGCAGCACGATCTCGCCGGGCCCGGGCCGGGGGTCGTCGACCTCCTCCAGGCGCAGGTCGCCGGGGCCGTGGAGTCGAAGGGCGCGCACCTGGCAGCTATCGTACGGGGGTCGCGCGGAGAGGAGGTGGACGATGGCGGTGAGGCTCCATCGCTGTCCCTTCATGTGGCTCAAGATCGGCGCTCACCCTTGCTGGCGGGTGCAGAAGGCGCTCGACGACATGGGCATCGCCTACGAGGTCGTGAGGCAGCCGGTGGCCCGGGGAAAGCGGGTCGAGCTCGAGCGGCTGTCCGGCCAGCGCCTGTTGCCGGTGATCGAGCTCGAGGACGGAACCGTGTACCGCGAGGAGTCGCGGGCCATGGCGGCCACCATTCGGGCGGGCAAGCTCGACGAGAAGCGCCGCGGCGGCGGGCAGGCGCAGGGCTAGACTTTCCTGCGCAGGGGGCTATAGCTCAGCTGGGAGAGCGCCTGGATCGCACCCAGGAGGTCGCCGGTTCGAGTCCGGCTAGCTCCATCGGCCGCGGGCGGCCGTGCCACCCCGAGCGAAAGCTCCGTATGCTGTTCGGCCATGGTCGATCGTTCTCGCGACTGGCTGGCGCAGGCGGAGCGAGACCTGGGCCATGCGGAAGGGTCCCGACGCGCAGGCGAGCACGAGTGGGCGTGCTTTGCCGCCCACCAGGCAGCCGAGAAGGCCGTGAAGGCGCTCCACCTCCACCTGGGCCAGGAAGCGTGGGGCCACGTGGTGGCCCGCCTGCTGACCGACCTTCCCTTGACCGTGCCCGAGGAGCTCGTCGAGCGAGCCCACGTCCTCGACAACTTCTACGTGCCCTCCCGGTATCCCAATAGTCACCCCGAAGGCGCTCCCTTTGAGCACTACGGGCCCCTCCAGAGCGAGGAGGCGATCGATCATGCCCGTGCGGTCCTTGCGTACGTCCGTCTTCAGATGGCCTGATCGAGCCGAGGTGGAGCGGGCGGTGCGGGCCTGGGCGGCTGCGGTGGCAGAGCGCGATCGCAGCGTGCTCGCGATCGGGTACTTCGGCTCCTACGCCCGGGGCGATTGGGGGGTGGGAAGCGACCTCGACCTCGTCATCCTTCGGAGTGAGGTCGAGGAGCCCTTCGAGCGGCGGGCTCTCGCCTACGATGCCACCGCTCTCCCGGTTCCCGCGGACGTCTTCGTCTACAGCTGCGACGAGTGGGAGCGGATGCTCGCTGGCGGCGGGCTTCCCCGCACTGTGGCCGGGGAGGTCGTGTGGGTAGTCGACCGCCGCCGGTGAGCGCGAGCAGGGAGGCGGCCAGGGGGGGACGAGGTCGAGCTCGGCTCGGGCGGCGAGGGAGGGAAGCTCCTCGGGCCCTACTCGCCCTTGACTGCGCCGGCCACCAGGCCGCGGACGAAGAAGCGCTGACCGAACAGGTAGAAGGCGAGGATGGGGAGGGCGGCGAGCGTCAGCCCGGACATGATGGCCGGCACGTCCAGGTTGTAGCGGCTCTGGAAGCTGGTGATGCCGACCATGAGCGTGCGCTTGGAGTCGTCCTGGAGGAAGACGAGGGCGATGAGAAGCTCGTTCCAGACCCAAAGCAGGTTGACCACGGCCAGCGTGAGCAGGGGCGCCGCCGACAAAGGAAGGACGATGCGGCGGAAGACGGCGAAGGAGGAGGCCCCATCCACGATCGCCGCCTCGACCAAGCTGCGGGGGATAGTGCGAAAGAAGTTGGCCAGGAGGTACACGGAGAAGGGGAGCATCAGCCCGACGTAGATGAGGACGACGAGACGGTAGGTGGAGATCCAGCCGAGCTCGACCCCGAACACGAACAGCGGCACAAGCAGGACGACAGGCGGCACCACCATGAGCGAGACGAGGGCGCCGAGGAGGGTGTCCCGGCCACGGAACTCGAAGCGGGCAAAGCCCCAACCGGCCAAGGCGGCCAGGGCGAGCGTGATCGCCACCGAGCTCGTGGTCACGATGGCGCTGTTCGCGAACCACGTGGGGAACTGGTCGCCGAGGGCAGTGCGGAAGCCGCTCAGGGTGGGCGAGAGCGGCAGTCCCCAGGGGTCGCCCAGGAAGTCGGCCTGGGTCTTGAAGGCGGCGCTCACCATCACGTAGATGGGGAACAGGGCCACCGCCGTGGTGGCCGCCAGGAGGGCGTGCTTGACCAGCCTACCCAGGGCCCTACTCGCCGACACCGAGCCCCACCCGCCGCTGCACGCGGAAGAAGAGGACGACGAGGACCAGGGTGGCCCCGAGCAGGATGGTGGCGGCAGCGGCCGCCAGCTCGGGCGCCTGGAACTGGAAGGCGTTCTGGTAGATGTACAGCTCGGTCACCTGGGTCGAGTCCCCCGGCCCGCCTTGGCCGTTCGTCATCACGTACACGTAGTTGAACACCCAGGAGACCATGGTGATCGACTCCACCACCACGTAGAAGGCGATCACGCCGGCCAGCTGGGGTACGGTGATCCGCAGGTGGAGGCGGAAGAAGCGGGCGCCGTCGGTGCGCGCCGCCTCGAAGATCTCCGCCGGCACCGAGAGCAGGCGGGCGAGGAAGAGGATGACCCCGAAGCCGAGCTCCTTCCAGACGATGACGCCGGTCATCGTCCACAGGGCCCACCGCGGCTGGCCCAACCAGTCGAGGGCCAGTACGTCCAGGCCGGCGGCGCGCAGGATGCGGTTGAGGACGCCGTTCAGCTGCAAGAGCTGGCCGAAGATGACGCCCACCACCGGGATGGGGAGGATGTAGGGGAGGAACACCGCCCAGCGGTGGAACCGCCAGCCGCGCAGGCCCTCGAACAGAAGGACGGAGACGAGGAGCGACAGGAGCACGAGCACGGGCACGGCCAGAAGGAGCCGGCCGTTGTGGCTGAGGGCGGTCTGGAACACGGGGTCCTCGACCGTGAGCTTGAAGTTGTCCAGGCCCACCCACCTTCCCTTGTACTCGAGCGAGCGCTTGACGAGGTCGACGATCGAGTAGCCGAACACGAACAGGACGACGGCCAGCGCGGGAGCGATCCACACGAGGGGCTCTGCTCTCCCCAGGCGAAGGCGCCGCCTGCGCCGAGCAGCCGGTCTCAGGGCGGCCTCGACCGCGTCCATGCTCAGGCAGCGTACCCTGGGAAGGAGGCGTCGCTCTCCGTGAGCACGCCCGCCACCACCGTCGTCTCGAGGAACTCGCCCGGCCCCAGGGTAGGCGCGGTCCCGGAGGCGACGTTGTCGGCCAGCGTCCCCGGGCGGCCGGTCGAGGGCTCGGTGAGGACGAAGGTATGGCCGCGCCAGCCCCCGTAGGCCCCGAACACCCACACCTGCGGGAAGACGGCGCGATCGAAGCGGAGGGAGAGGGCCAGCCCTCGAGAGGGGTGGCTGACCGCGCACCAGCCCTCGGCGAGATCGCGGGTGGCGAGAAGCTCAGTGAGGCCGCTCTCCGGCGGGGGCAGGACGCTCAGGTCGTGCGCCCCGCAGCGGGGCCAGGGCGCCTCGCCGCCGGAACTCGGAAGCCGGCCCAGGTAGGGAGGATGCACGGACACCCTTGGCGCGGGCAGGTGGAGGCGGGCCCCGGGAGTGGCAGGGTGGGCGACGTGGAGGCTCCAGAGGAAGCGCACCGGCCTGGTACCCAGGTTGGACAACCGGTAGCGCACCTCCACCTCCGCCGCCCGGCGCTCCACCCTGATCCACCGCTCCATGAGGCAGGGGAGGGAAGCGCTCGAGCGATGCATGGCGAGCACGGCCACCCTGCCGTCATCCTCCTCCACCTCCCATGCCCAGGGCCCGATCCACAGATCGCCGTGGTCGTGGTACGCGACCCCGTCCAGCTGACAGGCGCCGTCGGTGGGGAAGATCTCGTCCCACCCTCCGCACCAGACGTCGTCGAAGGGGGCGCCGGCATAGGTCCGCTGCAGGGGCAGGCGTGGGTTCCGCCACAGGAGGTTCGTGGCCGTCGGCCGGTGGACGAGCTCGCGGATCTTGCCTCCGGCCTCGGGAAACACGGTGACCTCGAGCACGTCGCCGCGGAGGGCGATGCCCCGTAGGCCCTCCTCTTCGATGGGGTCGACGAGGCGGCGCCGGGGGACGCTCAACGCCACGCCCCCCGGCGCCCCATCCCTTCCCCTACTTGAAGTCCTTGGCCCACGCCTTGAAGTTGGCGATGAGGTCGCGCCGCGTCCGCCGGATGCGATCGGCGATCGCCTCCGTCGCCTCTGCCGCCTCCTTGGCGTCCTCGTTTCCCGCCAGCAGGAGCTGGGCGTGCTGGAAGTTGGCCTTGGAGTCGAGCTCCGTGGGAATGAAGTTCTCCAGGTAGGGCGCCCCGTTCTTCACCAGCCTGAACAGCACCTTCTGCTGGGGCAGGGTGATGAGCCTGGTGTCGAACCGGTCGTCAGCGGGGAAGGCCCCCGTGATCTTGAACCAGGAGGCCATCCGCTCCGGGGTGTGGGTGAACATGATGAAATCGGCTGCCACCTCCGGGTACTTGGTCCAGCCGGTGATGCCCAGGGTCTGGGAGGTCGAGCCCAGCTTGCCCGCGTAGGGGCCGCTTCCCCACTTGGGCATGGCCATGACCCCGACCTTCTTGACGCCGACCTGGAGCACCCACTTCTTGACGTCGGAGCCGGCCACGATGGTCATCGCCGCCTTACCGTCGGCCCAGCGCTGCTGTCCCTGGTACAGCTCCAGCGAGTTGATGTCCGCGTTCCAGCACTTGTGGTCGCGCATCTCCTGCAAGCGCTTCCACCAGGCGGCCATGTCCGGGTCGGTGAACTTCTTCTCGCCCGACACCGCCTTGAGGAGGTCGCCGATGGAGCGGATCCCCTGGGCGCCGATGATGGCGTACAGCCAGCCGCCGAACCAGCCGTCCTTGATGCCGCCGGCGAACGGGGTGATGCCCTTGGCGTTCAGCTTGTCGCAGGCGGCGAGGAGCTGCTTCCAGGTGCGGGGGACGGCCACGCCCGCCTTCCTGAGCACGTCGATGCGGTAGAGGACAGGGAACGAGGGCTGGACGTACCAGGGCGCCGTCCACACCTTGCCCCCGAAGGTGTCCTCGCGGGCGTTGAGGTAGTGCTTGAGCTCGGAGCGGGGGATG
>CAZQRA010000031.1:0-30077 GCA_964595575.1 uncultured Gaiellales bacterium | reverse complement strand
CCGCTCGCCTGGCCCGCGTGCGGGGCGCGCGGGCGACCAGCCCTGCCGGCGGCGCCGGAGGCGACCAGTGACCCCCGTCCTCTCGGCGACCGGGATCTCCGTCTCCTTCGGGGGACTGCAGGCCCTCGCCGAGGTCGACCTCACGGTCGAGGAGGGCCAGCTCGTAGGGCTGATCGGGCCGAACGGAGCCGGGAAGACGACCTTCATCGACGCTATCTCCGGCTTCGTGCCCTATCGCGGTCGGGTCGAGCTCGACGGCAAGGTGCTGGACGGGCTACCGGCCCACGAGCGGGCCCGGCGCGGGCTTGCTCGGACGTGGCAGTCGATCGAGCTGTTCGACGACTTGAGCGTGCGCGAGAACCTGGCGGTCGCCTCGTACCGCCCGTCGGCCCTGGCGGCGATGAAGGAGACGTTCTGGAGACCGGTCACCAGCACGACGGCGGCCGACGCGGCGCTGGAGCTCCTCGGGCTGGAGGAGATGGCCGATGCCATGCCGGCCGAGTTGTCGCAGGCGCAGCGCAAGCTGGTCGGCCTCGCCCGCGCGCTCGCGTCAGCGCCACGGCTGCTCTGTCTCGACGAGCCGGCAGCGGGCCTGGACGCCCAGGAGGGAAAGCAGCTCGCGCGACGGCTGCGCGACGTGGTCGACGCCGGCATGACCCTCCTCCTGGTGGATCACGACATGGGGCTCGTGCTCGGCATCTCTGATCACGTGGTCGTACTCGAGTTCGGCAAGGTGATCGCGCGCGGAACGCCGGAGGCCGTGCGCCGCGACCCCCACGTGATCGCCGCCTACCTCGGGAGCGCGGCGGCCGACGTCGGAGTGGTCACTTCCTCTGAGGTGGCGACACGCCCTGGGACCCGCGACCCCTCGGAGCTGGAGGCGACGTCTAGAATACGACCACCCGACAGGGAGGAGGCTTGATGGGAGCCGGCACCCGAAGACAGAAGAAGCTGACTGTCTTCAACCCCCTGGGGTACCCGCCTCGAGTCGAGGCGCGAGGAATGGCCCCGCCGCTCGACACGGTACAAGGCAAGAAGCTCTTCCTCATCGACATCGGCTTCGAGAACTCCGACAACTTCATGGCCCAGCTCCGCGGCTGGCTCGAGGAGCACGAGCCGGGCATCCGAACGGAGATCGTACGCTGGAGGGACCAGCACCAGCCCGACCCGGAGCTGTGCCGGCGGGTCGCCGCCGAGGGCGACGCCGCCATCATCGGCGTCGGCACCTGACCGGGCTGCGCGCCGGAGGTCTCCGGCCACATGGTCGACTTGGAGTCGAAGTACGGAGTGCCGACCGTGGCCGTGCACGTCAACGTGTTCGCTCCCCTGGTGAGGTCTGTCGCCCGAGCGAGCGGCATGCCCAACGCCCGCCAGGCCTTCGTGCCGGCGCCGATGTTCAACCAGTCGTCGACGGTGCTCCGCGGCTACATCGAGGGGAACGACCCCGTCCACGGCCGGCCGTTCATGGAGCAGGTGTTCGACCTGCTCACGCGACCGCTCGCCGACGAGGACCTGCGGGGGGCGGGCTGGGATCGCTCCACGCCCCGACTGCTCGAGCCCGACACCGAGGAGAACCTCCACCGCCTGTTCCGGGAGCAGGGATGGACCGACTACCTCCCCATCGTCCTCCCCACCGAGGAGCGGGTGGAGGCGATGCTGGCCGGCACCAGCCGCTCCCCGGACGAGTTCGTGGGTCTGCACCGGCCGACGGTCGGCGTCGAGTGCTGGTCGTCTACCGTGGAGAAGGTAGCCGTGAACGCGGTCATGGCCGGGGCCGCCCCCGAGTACTTCCCGGTCATCCTGGCCCTGGCGGCGTCGGGGGACACCGGGCGCCAGTCGAGCATGTCCTCGATGGGCAACATGGTGGTCGTCAATGGGCCCATCCGCCGCGAGATCGGCATGAACAGCGGCATCGGGGCCATGGGGCCGTACAACCACGCCAACGCCACCATCGGCCGGGCCTTCGGGCTCCTCTCCCAGAACCTCCAGGGAGGCTCGGTGCCCGGCGTCTCCTACGGCGGCTCCCAGGGCTGCAACTACTCCTACAACTGCTGCTGCTTCGCCGAGAACGAGGAGCGTAGCCCCTTCCCGCCTTTCCACGTCGATCGGGGTCACTCCCCCGAGGAGAGCACGGTCACTGTCTTCTACATCTGGGGCTCGGTCTGGGCCGAGCACCTGCGCACCTACTGGCCCGAGAAGCTGCAAGCCATGCTGTCCGGGCTCGAGCCGCTGGAGGGGGCCCTGTTCGTGCTCGACCCCATCGTCGCCCGAGAGTTCTGCGAGCGCGGCCTCGACAGCAAGCGAAAGATCGCCGAGTGGGTACACGAGAACGTGCGCATTCCCGCCCGCCGCTACTGGGATCACATCATGCTGAACATGGTACGGGAGCAGGTCGAGCAGGGCGTCGAGCCGTGGGCGAGCCTGGCCAAAGCTGAGCCCGAGGAGCTGGTCCCCCTCTTCCAGCCCTGGAGCGTCAACGTGCTCGTGGTCGGGGGAGAGACGAACGGCCACTTCAGCATCTTCCAGGGAGCCCAGATGCCCCCTCGGTTCCGGGCCGACCCCACGCTCCCCCTCATCAGTCCGGTCGATCCTTGGCGCTGATGGCCTCCGGAAGGAAGCTCACCGTCCTCAACCCCCTGGGGTACCCGCCCCGAGTCGAGGCCCGGGGGATGGCGCCGGCGCTCGAGACCCTCCAGCGCAAGAAGCTCTTCCTCATCGACGTCGGCTTCGAGAACTCCGACAACTTCATGGCCCAGCTCCGCGGCTGGCTCGAGGAGCACGAGCCGGGCATCCGAACGGAGATCGTACGCTGGAGGGACCAGCACCAGCCCGACCCGGAGCTGTGCCGGCGGGTCGCCGCCGAGGGCGACGCCGCCATCATCGGCGTCGGCACCTGACCGGGCTGCGCGCCGGAGGTCTCCGGCCACATGGTCGACTTGGAGTCGAAGTACGGAGTGCCGACCGTGGCCGTGCACGTCAACGTGTTCGCTCCCCTGGTGAGGTCTGTCGCCCGAGCGAGCGGCATGCCCAACGCCCGCCAGGCCTTCGTGCCGGCGCCGATGTTCAACCAGTCGTCGACGGTGCTCCGCGGCTACATCGAGGGGAACGACCCCGTCCACGGCCGGCCGTTCATGGAGCAGGTGTTCGACCTGCTCACGCGACCGCTCGCCGACGAGGACCTGCGGGGGGCGGGCTGGGATCGCTCCACGCCCCGACTGCTCGAGCCCGACACCGAGGAGAACCTCCACCGCCTGTTCCGGGAGCAGGGATGGACCGACTACCTCCCCATCGTCCTCCCCACCGAGGAGCGGGTGGAGGCGATGCTGGCCGGCACCAGCCGCTCCCCGGACGAGTTCGTGGGTCTGCACCGGCCGACGGTCGGCGTCGAGTGCTGGTCGTCTACCGTGGAGAAGGTAGCCGTGAACGCGGTCATGGCCGGGGCCGCCCCCGAGTACTTCCCGGTCATCCTGGCCCTGGCGGCGTCGGGGGACACCGGGCGCCAGTCGAGCATGTCCTCGATGGGCAACATGGTGGTCGTCAATGGGCCCATCCGCCGCGAGATCGGCATGAACAGCGGCATCGGGGCCATGGGGCCGTACAACCACGCCAACGCCACCATCGGCCGGGCCTTCGGGCTCCTCTCCCAGAACCTCCAGGGAGGCTCGGTGCCCGGCGTCTCCTACGGCGGCTCCCAGGGCTGCAACTACTCCTACAACTGCTGCTGCTTCGCCGAGAACGAGGAGCGTAGCCCCTTCCCGCCTTTCCACGTCGATCGGGGTCACTCCCCCGAGGAGAGCACGGTCACTGTCTTCTACATCTGGGGCTCGGTCTGGGCCGAGCACCTGCGCACCTACTGGCCCGAGAAGCTGCAAGCCATGCTGTCCGGGCTCGAGCCGCTGGAGGGGGCCCTGTTCGTGCTCGACCCCATCGTCGCCCGAGAGTTCTGCGAGCGCGGCCTCGACAGCAAGCGAAAGATCGCCGAGTGGGTACACGAGAACGCCCGTATTCCCGCCCGCCGCTACTGGGACCACATCATGCTCAACCTGATCCGCGAGGTGGTGGAGGCGGGCGTCGAGCCTTTCGCCAGCTACCGTAAGGCGCCGCCCGACGAGCTGATCCCCGTGTTCGAGCCAGAGCGAGTGAACGTGGTCGTCGTCGGAGGCGAGACGAACGGCCACTTCAGCATCTTCATGGGGGCGCCGATGCGGGCCAAGTTCCGGCACGGACCGGGGCCGACGGTGTCCGTCGACGCCTGGCGCTGAGCGGCCTGCGCGCCCCGGTCACCCGATTCAGCCGCTCGATCGTACCGAGATGACGATCTTGCCCACGTGCTGGGCCTCCCGGAGGTAGCGCAGCGCCTCCGGCGCCTGAGCGAAAGGGAAGACGCGGTCGATGACCGGCCGCATGCGGTTGACGGCGATGGCACGGTTCATGTCCTCGAACATCGCCCGCGAGCCGACCATGATCCCCTGCAGGCAGAGCCCCTTGAGCATCGCCACATGGGGGTCGACCTTGCTCTCGAAGCCTGTGAGCACGCCGATCAGGGAGACCCTCCCCCCCGGCCTCGCCGCCCGAAACGACTGCTCCATGGTGCCCAAGCCACCCAGCTCGATCACGTGGTCGACGCCGACCCCACCCGTGAGCTCGACCGCTCGCTCCGCCCAGTCCGGCGTGGCCACGTAATTGATCGTCTCCCAGGCCCCCAGGGCACGCACGCGCTCGAGCTTCTCGTCGCTCTTCGAGGTCACGATGGCGCGCGCCCCGGCCATGAGGGCGAACTGCAACGCGAACATAGCCACCCCACCCGTCCCCTGGATGAGCACCGTCTCACCCGGGCGCACCTTCCCCTTGGTGACGAGGGCGTGCCAGGCGGTGACGCCGGCACAGGGAAGGGTGGAGGCCTCCTCCGCGCTCAGGTGGTCGGGAACGTGGACGAGGCTGTCCTCGTGGAGCACGATCTGGTCGGCCAGCGCTCCCTCGACCACGGACCCGTAGGCGCGGGGCTGAGGAGCGTCGCCGTGGAGCCACCAGCGGAAGAAGGTGGTCGCCACCCGATCCCCCACCTGGACCCGCGACACGTCCGAGGCGGTCTCGATCACCTCGCCGGCTGCATCCGAGCACGGGCGGAGCGGCAGCTGCACGCCCCGGGGACCGACGCCGCGGTCGACCATGAGGAGATCCCGGTAGTTGAGCGACACGGCATCTACCCGCACGCGCACCTCGCCGGGCCGGAGCGGCGGGTCGGGCTCCTCCTCGAGATGGAGCCGGTCGATGCCGAAGGCGTCCGAGACCTTCCAGGCCCTCATCGCCGACACTGGGCGAGGTAGCGATGGGCGGCCACGGCGGCGGTGGCGCCGTCGCCGGCGGCGCTGATCGCCTGACCGGCGGCTCCGGCTCGCACGTCGCCGGCGGCGAGGAGCCCTGGGAGCTCGGTGCGCATCCAGAGGTCGGTGGGAACCCTCCCGTCCTCATCGAGCGCCAGCACTCCTTGAAGGAGCTCGGTGTTGGGGAGACGACCGACGTGGACGAACACCCCGGCCACGGGCAGCGTCGAGAGCTCCCCGCTCGCCAGGTCGCGGAGGCGGATCCCCTCCACGCGGTCGCTGCCCACGATCTCCTCGACCGCGGTGCGGGGCCTGATCTCGACGGCCGCGCTCTCCTGCACACGTCGGACGTAGGCGGCCTGCCCTGACAAGGCTTCCTCCGGATGGATGAGCACCACGCGGACATCGTAGGAGAGGAGCTCGAGGGTCTCGAGCAGGGCCGCGTCCCCGCCGCCCACCATCGCCACGACCTGACCCCGGAACAGGGGGCCGTCGCAGCTCGCGCAGCGGCTCAGGCCTTTCCCCTCGAGATCGTCCTCGCCCGGGACGCCGAGCTTGCGCGGTCTCGTCCCCGTGGCCACGATGACCGCCCGAGCAGCGAGCGCCCCCGAGTCGGTGACGACGGCCCAGTCCCTCCCGCCCCGCTCGATACGCGTCACCTCCCCAGGCTGGAGCTGGGCGCCGGCCGCAGCGGCCTGCTCCTGGATCCTGGGGCCCAGCTCGAACCCGGCTATCCCTTCCGGAAACCCGGGGAAGTCCTCTACCCGCGCGGTGTTCATGATCGCGCCGCCCATCCCCAGGGGATCGACGAGCAGCGTGCTCCGCCCCTGACGGGCGGCGAAGAGGGCTGCGGTGAGCCCAGCCGGCCCTGCGCCCGCGACCACGATCTCGTAGTCCGCCGTCATCGGCCGGTATCTTGCCCTAGACTTGCCTCCGAGCGATCTCGAGGATGTAGGCCACCATCACGTCGTCCTCGGCGATGCGCAGGTGGTAGGCGTCCGAGAGCTTCTCGACGCGCAGGATCTGCTCCCTGTTCTCCGCGAACAGCTCCCCGAACGGGAAGAAGCCGAAGCTCACCACCTTCCCGGCTAGCCCCAGCTCGGCCAGGATTCGGGCGGTCTCCAGCTGGCTGATGATTGACAGTTGCATCACGTAGGCTCGGCCCTCGTCGGCGAGCAACCTCGGCAGGAGCCGGAGAAGGTGGTCGAAGAGGGTGCGTCCCCAGAAGTCGAGGGGCCGGTGGCCGCTCGGCCGCTCGAAGGGATCGACCGGGAGCTGGTAGAGGCTGGCCACGACCACGTCGAACCGCTCCTTCGGCTCCCAGTGGTAGATGTCGATGTCCTCGCCCCTCACTCGGTCGGCCACCCCGTTCCGGAACGCGTTGGCCAGCGTGTTGGCCACCGCCCGCGGGTCGATGTCGATCGCGTACACCGACCTGGCGCCGTTCAGGGCTAGCTGCACGGTGAGGATGCCGCTGCCGCAGCCGACGTCCACGCACGCTTGGCCGTCTCCCACGCCCTCCTCGTACAGGTACTTCCAGAGGAGGAAGCTCCCCTGGGTGGGGACGAACACCCCTGGATCCACCGACAGCTCGGGGAACGGCAGCGGGTAGAGGGAGCGGCCGCGGCCGTCAAGCCACGGCTCCAGGGGAACGCGGGAGGCGGTCTCCTGCTGCTCGAGCACAGCTCGGAGGGGCTCCGGGCGTCTCCGTCCCGGCTTGGTGCCGGCCAAGGCCTCGGCCGCCGCCGCGATGTGCTCCGGGGTGACCCCGCAGCAGCCACCCACGATCTGGGCCCCCTCCTCGCGCCAGGCGAGCGCGAGCTGGGCGTACTCGGCCGGTCCCACCGACTCGTCGAAGCGCCAGTGCGATCCGCCGAGATAGCCGAGGTTCGGGTACACGCCGAGCGGCAGGCTGGTGAAGTCGCGCAGCCAGGACACCATGCCCGGCACGTGGTCGACCGGCAGGCAGTTGATGAGCAGGGCCTCGACACCCATCTCCTCGAAGCGGCGGGCAGCCCGGCCGAAGAGGTCGCCCTCGGGCGGCCCCCAGTGCTGGCCGTAGACGCCGCAGACCCCGTGCCGGCAGCGTCGGAAGGACAGCCACACCGGCAGGCCGGTGGCGAGTAGGAGCTCGACGATCTCGAACGTGTCGGGGTCACGGATCAAGGTCAGGGTCTCGAGCAGGACGAGGTCGGGGGGATCCTCCTCGAGCACCCTCTCCAGAAGCCGCATCGTCTCCTTGCGAGAGGGCGAGTCAGCCTCCTCCGACACGGCGAAGGCGACCGCGCAGCGCCCCGCCCTGCCGGCATCCTCGACGGCGCGTCGGGCAAGCTGAACCCCAAGGCGCGCCACGTCCATCCAGTGGCTGGGTCCGGGCCGCGCCAGGCCCAGCCGCAACTCCGCCTCGGGGGCCGAGAGGATCGACCAGGTGTCGGTGGAGATGACGTCGCAACCGCTCTCGACGTAGCGACGGTGGACCTCGGCGACTGCGTGAGGGGCCCGGTAGAGCGCCCACGTGCCCCAGAGGGCGTAGTCGGGAGCGCGCCCGTCCGGGGGGACGATCCGCTCCAGCTCGGTGGCGACTCCTCCGTCGAGGATGACGCACCGGTCGTTGGCGATCAGGTCCCGGATGCGCCTGTAGGCAGGAGACCAAAGTGGGGCTCGAGGGCTCTTGGCCTGGGCTGTGCCGTCTCCGCTCATCCCACCGAAGAGGGCGGTCGGCGGCTGCGCGCCGTGTGGCTAGAACGGTACCACCGCCTGGGCGGGGCGACCAGAGCTCGAGCCTCGCCGCGCTCGGCAGCGAGCCCGAGCGGTGGCGCCGGAATCCGGATTTTTCCGCACCGCTCCTGCGGCCTCCCCCCGATGTAGGAGCCACCCCTCGCTACGACAATCGAGCTCTTTCGAACGATCTTCGACCAAGGGGCCAAGCATGGAACATGACCTCGTCGCTGCGCTTGCAGACCTACGCGAGGAGGAGGCGCTCGCCCTCGTCCAGGCCCGCCTCGACGCCGGCGACGATCCGCTGCGGATCTTCGACGACGCCCGGCGCGCCATGGAGATCGTCGGGGAGCGCTTCTCCGCCTCCGAGTACTTCATCCCCGAGCTCGTGTACGCAGGCGAGATTCTCAAGGAGATCTCGGCCCTGGTGAAGCCGCGGCTCGCGGCAGGACGCGACGTCGCCCGCATCGGCAAGGTGGTGATCGGCACCGTTGCCGGGGACATCCACGACATCGGCAAGGACATCGTCGTCTTCATGCTCGACGTGAACGGCTTCGAGGTATTCGACCTCGGTGTCGACGTCCCCGCCCAGAGGTTCGTGGAGACGATCCAGGAGACCGGTAGCCCGGTCGTCGGGCTGAGCGGGTTCTTGACCCTCTCCTTCCAGTCGATGAAGGACACCGTGGAGGCGATCGAGCAGGCGGGGCTGCGGGACGGCGTCAAGATCATGATCGGCGGCGGCCAGATCGACGAGCAGGTGCGGCGCTTCACCGGCGCCGACGCGTTCGGGCGCGACGCCATGGCCGCCGTCGATCTGGCGAAAGGATGGCTGCTCAAGGAGGAGGCGGTGCGGTCATGACTACGGCGGAGGAGACCAAGTCCTGGGCCCAAATGTCGCCCTTCGAGCGACAGCAGGCACGTTTCGACAGGTGGCTGCGCGCGGAGGGAATCGCGTTCGAGAGCCCCCAGGCGGAGGCCGCCTACAGGGCGCGGGTGACGCGCTTCCGAGACGTGATCGAGCTCAAGAAGCCTCCCGACCGGGTGCCCATCCTCCTCAACGCCACCTTCATGCCGCTCCACCTCTACGGGGTGAGGCCGTACGACGCCATGTACGACCCCGGTGTCCTCGTCGATACCTTCCGTCGCTTCATGCTCGACTACCAGCCCGACTACTACTTCACGCCCCTCATCATCGGCTCAGGCCGGATTCTCGAGATTCTCGACTGCAAGCAGGTAGCCTGGCCGGGCCACGGCGTTGCCAAGGAGCTCGGGTACCAGTACATCGAAGGCCAGTACATGACCGACGATGAGTACCGGGCCCTGATCGACGACCCCACCGACTTCTGGCTGCGGCACTACCTGCCGCGGGCGTTCGCCGCGCTCGAGCCCCTGAGCCGCATCCCCCCCTTCACCGACCTGTGGGAGATCGTGCTCGTCACAGGGCACATGATCCCGTTCGGAGCCCCCGATGTGCAACGGGCGCTGGCGGCGCTCATGGAGGCGGGACGAGAGGCGCGCGACTGGATCGAGCAGGTCGGTCCCTTCGAGGCGGAGATACAAGGCAAGGGCTTCGCCAGCGCCGCCGGTGGCCTGTCGAAGGCGCCCTTCGACATCCTCGCGGACACGCTGCGCGGCACGAGGTCGGCGATGATCGACCTGCGCCGACGTCCGGCGCTCGTCCTGGAGACGGTGGAGCGCCTCGTCCCGCTCGCGATCAAGCAGGGGGTGAGGGGCGCCACGATGTCGGGCAACCCTATCGTCTTCATGCCGTTGCACAAGGGAGCCGACGGCTTCATGTCCGACGAGCAGTTCCGCACCTTCTACTGGCCCACCTTGAAGGCGGTGATCGAGGGGCTCGTCGAGGAGGGTTGCGTCCCCTTCCTCTTCTGCGAGGGCAGCTACGACTCCCGGCTGGAGTACCTGACGGAGATCCCGCCGGGAACCTCGTTCTGCCTGTTCGATCGCACGGACATGGTGCGGGCCAAGGAGCTCCTGGGCGGCAAGGTCTGCATCGGCGGCAACGTCCCCTCCAGCTTGATCCTGACCGGGACGGCGGACGAGGTGCGCGCCTACTGCAGGCGACTCATCGAGACCGTAGGAGCGGGCGGCGGCTTCGTGATGGCGTTCGGCACCGCCATGGACGAGGGCAAGCCCGAGACCGTGAGGGCGATGGTCGAGACCACCCTCGAGTACGGCGTCTACCGGTAGCCATGGGAACGCAGCCCGAGCTCACCATCATCGGCGAGAACATCCACGCCACGCGCGTCCTCCGTCGCTCCGACCCCAGGGTCGGCGTGGACGAGCTGGGCAGGGAGGCGATCGGCTTCCACGACTGCGCCGGGGTCGCCCGGTGGCTTCCCGTGTCGGAGGCCGAGCGAGAGTCGACGAGCTACCAGGAGGGGAAGATCAAGCACGTGCGGCTGGCCATCCAGACCGCGTCCAAGGGATCGGGGCCGGACGCCGAGGCGGCCCTCGCGTACCTCGAGGCCATGGCGCGCAGCCAGGTCGCGGCGGGCGCGCGCTACCTCGACCTCAACGTCGACGAGGTCTCGATCTCGACCGCGGAGCAGGTCGAGGCCATGCGCTGGCTCGTGCGTACCGTGTCCTCGTGGACCGACGTACCGGTCTGCGTCGACTCGCCCAGCCTGGAGGTGCTGGCGGCCGGGGTCGAGGAGGCTCTGAGCTGGGGCAAGGCTGCGCCCATGGTGAACTCGGCGTCCCTCGAGCGGCTCGAGGCGCTCGACCTTGCCCGAGAGGCGGACGGCCCCGTCATCGTCACCGCTACCGGCGAGTCGGGGATGCCCACCGACGCGGCCCAGCGGGTGGCCAACGCCGAGCGACTGGTCGAGCTCGCCGCCGCCAGGGGCATTCCCCTGGGCCGCATCCACGTCGACCCGCTGGTCTTCCCCATCGCCGTCGACGGGGCCGCGGGAGCGCACTGTCTGTCCGCCTACCGGGAGCTGCGACAGCGCTACGGTGCCGAGATCCACCTCACAGGAGGCATCAGCAACATCAGCTTCGGCCTTCCCTGCCGACGCCTGCTCAACGAGGTGTTCCTCCTGCTCGCGATCGAGGCGGGGGCTGACAGCGGCATCCTCGACCCCGTCGCCAGCCCGCTCGAGCGCGTCCTCGCCCTCGATCGGGAGGCAGAGGCGGTGCGCCTGGCGATCGATGCCATCACCGGCGTCGACCAGGGTTGCCGGGCGTACCTCAAGGCCTACCGAGCGGGGCGGCTGCAGCCGGGCCCCGTATCTGCCCGAGACTGACCGAGGCCGCCGGGTCCCCCGCCCACGCCTGGGCCCGACCGACACTCGCTCGAGCAAGCCAGCCCTGCCCCTACCCTTCCCTCAGAAGGCAGGGGCGGCCAGGCTGCGGCCGCCGCACACGTAGAGCACCTGGCCGGTGATGTACGACGCCTCGTCGCAGGCGAAGGAGAGTACGGCTTGGGCGACGTCGTCGGGCGTGCCGATGCGGCCCATGGGGACGGTATCGAGCAGGCGTCGCTGGATGTCGGGCCTGACCTTGCGAAAGAGGGGGGTATCGGTGAGGCCGGGGGCGACGCAGTTGACCGTGATCTGGAACTTGGCGAGCTCGAGGGCGAGGCTCCGCGTGAGGCTGACCACGCCCCCCTTGGAGGCCGAGTAGTTCGCCTGCCCGGCAGCGCCTAGCCAGGCCCGCGAGGCGATGTTCACGATGCGCCCGAACCGCTGCTCCATCATCCTCGGCACCACCGCTCGGCAACAGAGGAACTGCGACCTCAGGTTCACGCGCAGTACCTCGTCCCAGTCCTCCTCGCTCATCTTCGCGAGCCAGGCATCCCGAGTGATACCCGTGTTGTTGACGAGGATGTCGACGCGGCCCCACTCGGCCTCGGCCCGCTCCACGAGGGCCCTGGCGCCCTCGGCCGTCGTCACGTCGGCCGCTACCGGCACGGCCGATCCACCGGAGGCCGCGATCGAGCCCGCGACCTCCTCCGCTCGTCGGCCCACGATGTCGTTCACCACCACCCTCGCCCCCTCGGCAGCCAGTCGGCGGGCAATCCCCTCCCCGATGCCCTGGCCGGAGCCGGTGACGATGGCGATTCTCCCCTCGACGTTCATCAAGGCCTCCTTGGCACGCGTGGGACGACCGTCCCCTCTACCCCCCGAAGCGGACGTAGAGGACGGCGGCCTCGAGACGGCTTCGCACCCCGAGCTTGCGCAGGATGTTCTGCACGTGGTTGCGGACGGTGGCGAGAGAGAGGGTGAGCCGGTTGGCGATCGCTCGCGAGTCCAGGCCCTCTGCGACCAGCGCCAGCACCTCGCGCTCGCGTCGGGTCAGGGAGGCCAGCGCGGCCCGCTTCTCCTCGCCGCCGGCGACGTCGGCGGCCGTCCCGCCCGGAGGGCGAAGGCGCTCGGCCACCAGCCGCTCGAGCTCCGGCGGCAGGCTCACCTCGCGGAACAGGTGCACGAGACGCGACTGGTGCCGCAGCTCCGGCGAGGGAACGAGGGTGCTCACGCTGAGCCAGAGCGCCTTCCCGCTCTTCGAGCGCGCGATCACGTCTCGGGTCTGCACCAGCTCGTCGCCGCCCGGCAGCCGACAGTAGGGACAGGAGGCGCTGCAGACGGGGTTGCCGCACCGGTCGAGCCAGCTGAAGACCTCGTAGCAGCGCCTGCCGATCACCTCCTCGGGTTGGTAGCCGAGCAGCCGCGTCGCGCCCTCGTTCCAGCTCAGGATCTCCCCGCCCGGGGCGACGGTGACCATGCCGTCGGCGGTATCGCCAAGCGCCCGGAGCAGGCTGTCGGCAAGAGGGCTCGGGGTATCGGACGCCTGCACGTCGAGCCTCCCTTCGTGCGAGAGCTTACATCCTCCAGCGCCGCGCCATCCACTCCTGGCCCAGGCTGCGCAGCGCCTCCTCGCCGAGCAGCTGCTCCGCCATCGGGAAGAGCACCTGCTCCTCCTTGGCGAAGTGCTCACGGGCGACAGCCCGCAGGTGGAGGGCGAGCGCCCTCGCCTCTCGGACGTGGGACACGCGGCTCAGGCGGTCGAGGGTCCCCTCGATCTCCTCGTGCTCTGCCCGCATCACCGCGACGGGGCCGCCGCTCGAGCCCAGGTGCTGCTCCAAGGAGACGAAAAGGAGATCATCCTCGATCTGGGCGTGGGTGCGGAGCCCGGCGGCCACCTGCTCCGCCAGGCTTCGGGCCTCCTCCGCCGAGCCGAAGCTGCAGCCGGCGAGGTGATCGAGCAGGGGGTAGATGACTCCGTGCTCCCCTACCAGAGCGTCGGTCAGGGTAGGAGCTGGGTGCCTCGCGTACGTCACCGCAGCTCCCCGGCGATGGCGGAGGCGGTCGCGCGCACTGCCGGAGCAGCGCGCACGGCCGCCCGGACGTCGAACCTCGTCGCCGGCCCCGCCACCGTGATCGCGCCCCGGACGACCCCGTCTGCCGTCCGAATCGCCGCCGCCACCGCCACGATGCCCTCCTCGCTCTCGCCGTCGTTGATCGCGTACCCCCGATCGCGCACCTCCTCCAGGCGGCGGAGCAGCGCTTGGCGGTCGGTGATGGTCCGCGGCGTCAGCCGCTCGAGGCGCTCGTCGGGGTAGAGGTCGAGAAGCGACCCCTCAGGCAGAGCGGCGAGCATGGCGCAGCCGGCGGCGGTGGCGTGCGCAGGCAGCGTGTGCCCGACGCGGGCAGACGCCCGCAGCACCCGGGGCGACTCGACCCCGTCGATGAAGAGCACGCTCGAGCCCCGGAGGATGGTGAGGTGCGCCGTCTCCTCGAGGTCGGCCACGAGTCGCTCCAGGTGGGGACGGGCGAGCCGGCGGATATCGAGCCCCTGGATCGCCGCCAGGCCCACCTCCGTCAGCACCGGCCCAGCCCGGTAGGCCCTCGTGTCAGGGTCCTGCTCCACGAAGCCACGGTGCCTGAGCATGGCCAGGATGCGGTGGGCAGTCGAGGGAGCGACTCCTAGCTCCGCGCTCACCCGCTGAACGGTGAGCACAGGGGTGTCGCGCAGGAGCAAGAGGACGCGCAGCGCGTTGTCCACGGACTCGACCGGGTACTTGGGAGGCAGCGTGGAGGCCCGCTCGGTCATACCGCTCCGTCCGCGCGCAGGTCGCGGATCTCCGCCTCGCTGTACCCCAGCTCGGCCAAGACCTCGTCGGTGTGCTCCCCTAGCTCGGGTACCCGCGAGGGGGGGCAAGAAGCGAGCGGAAAGCGCACGTACGGCAACGGGCCCCGGGCCGAGGCCACCTGGCAGAACAGCTGTCGATGGAGGAGCTGCGGGTGCTCGACCACCTCGGCGATGGAGCGCACGCAGCCGTAGGGAAGGCCGGCCTCGTCCAGGCGAGCGATCCAGTAGTCGGCCGGGGCCTCCTGGATCAGGCGCTCGACCAAGCCCTCGAGCTCAGCCCTGTTGGCTCGGCGTGCCGCCACCGTCGCGAACCGGGGGTCGTCGCTCCACTCGGGCCTCCCCACGGCTTCGCAGAAGCGACGCCAGTCGACGTCCGAGGCGACCACGAGGTTGACGTAGCGGCCATCGGCGGCCAGGAAGGGGCCGTAGGGGCAGAGGTACTGGTGCCTCATGCCGGACCGAGGGGGCTCCTCCCCTGCGTGCCACCAGTGATGGGGGTAGTAAGCGAGCCAGTGCACGGCGGACTCGAGCATCGCTACGTCGAGGTAGGCCCCCTCGCCTGTCCGCTCCCGCTCGTGGAGCGCCGCCACGATGGCGAGAGCCGCATAGACCCCCGCGATCTGGTCGGTGATGGGGATCCCGATCTTCGCAGGAGCGTCGGCTGTGCCGTTGGTGAGCAGAAGACCGGACTCTCCCTGGACGAGGAGGTCGTAGGCCTTGACGTCGCGGTACGGTCCGTCCTGGCCGTAGCCGGACAGCGAGCAGTAGACGAGGCGGGGGTCGGCCGCTCGCAGCTCGTCGGGGCCCACCCCCAGCCGCGCCGCCACCCCGGGAGCGAAGTTCTCGCAGAAGACGTCGGCGGAGGCGGCCAGCCGCCGCAGTACCTCCCGGCCTGCCTCGCTCTTGGCGTCGATGGTGACGTCGCGCTTGCCCGCGTTGAAGGCCACGAACCCGGTGGACAGGCCCCGCACGGCGTCGTCCCAGCCCCGGATGACGTCCCCCCGGCCGGGGGCCTCGACCTTGATGACGTCGGCCCCGAGGGCGGCCAGGATCAGCGTACAGAAGGGCAGCGAGACTGCCTGCTCCAGCGCCACCACGCGGACGCCGGCGAGGGCCTCATCCATCTCTCAGCCCTTGGGCTGGGGAAAGATGTCCCGGCTGGGCGCGTGCTCGCGCTTCCACACCATCACCGAGCGACGGTACTTGATGACGAGATCCCCGTGTTGGTTGTAGCCCCGCGTCTCCACCTTGACGATCCCCTGGGTGGGGCGCGACCTCGACTCCCGCTTCTCGATGACCTCGCTCTCTGAGTACAGCGTGTCGCCGGGAAAGACGGGATGGGGAAGCGTGATCTCGTCCCAGCCGAGGGCGAAGCCGTTCTCGCTCACGTCGGGAACGCTCATCCCGGCCACGATCGCCAAGGTGAGGGCGCTGTTGACGAGCGTGGAGCCGAACTCCGTCCTCTCCCCGTAGTCCCGGTTGAAGTGAATCTGGTTCGTGTTGTTGGTGAGCAGGGTGAACTGGATGTTGTCCGCTTCCGTGACCGTCCGGCCGTAGCGACACCGGTAGACGTCGCCGACCTCGAAGTCCTCGAAGTACCGGCCCTGCCAACCCGGCTTGATCTTCTCAGCCATCAGGCACCTCCTCCACGGCGCTGATTCCCAGCGTGTCGGCAAGATCGAGGAGGCGCTGCGCGCGCAGGACGATGGGGCGATCGACCAGCTGGCCGCCGACGACGACCGAGGCGTCGCCCCGCGCCACCGCCTCCTCGAAGGCGTCGGCCACCCGACGGGCGTACGCGAGCTCGTCCGGGGTCGGGCTGAAGCGCTCGTTGATCAGCTTGACCTGGCGGGGGTTGAAGGTGGACTTGGCCGCGAACCCGAGACGGCGCGCCTGGATCACGTCGGCCAGGAACCCCTCCGTGTCCTCGAGGTCGGGGAAGACTCCGTCGATCGAGATCACCCGCGCCGAGGCCGCCGCCACCACGATCGCCGAGCGCGCGTACAGGAGCTCGCGGGCCTCCCCCTCGCGCCTCGTCCCCAGGCCCAGGTCGAGGGCGTAGTCCTCGGCCCCGAACATGATCGCCACCACGCGGGGGTGGGCGGCGGCGATCTCGGGCGCGCGCAGGAGGCCGGTCGCGCTCTCGATGGCAGCGACGATGCCCACGGAGCCCTCGGGGTCGATCCGATCGAGCGCAGCCGCAGCCGTGAGCACGTCCTCGGGGCTCTCCACCTTGGGTAGGCAGAGGCCCTCCAGGCCGGGGACGAGGATCCACTCCAGGTCCTCGTAGAACCAGTCGCTGCCCACGGCGTTGACCCGCACGGTGCGGAGGGGACCCGGCGCCGCCCGCCGCAACACCTCGGCCACGAGCTCGCGGGCCACCGGCTTCTCCTCGGGGATGACGCCGTCCTCAAGGTCGAAGAAGACGGCGTCGGGAGGCGTCTCCAGCTCGTAGATCTTGTCCAGGAACCGCTGTCGGTTCCCAGGCACGAACATCCACGAGCGGAGCGGGCGCGCCATCCTAGTACGACCTGGGCATCCCCAGCACACGCTGGCCGATGAAGGCCAGGATCATGTTGTTCGACACGGGAGCCAGCTCGAGCAGCTTCGCCTCCCGGAACTTCCGCTCCACGTCGTACTCCCGAGCGAAGCCGTAGCCCCCGTAGGCCGTCATGCAGGCGTTCGCTGCCTTCCACGAGGCTTGCGAGGCAAGGAGCTTCGCCATGTTGGCCTCCGCCCCGCAGCGCTCGCCCCGATCGAACAGGCTGGCGGCGTGGAAGCGCATGAGGCTCGCTGCCTCGACCTCGGCATAGGCCTGGGCAAGCGGGAACTGGACTCCCTGGTTCGTGCCGATGGGGCGACCGAACACCTCCCGCTCCGAGGCGTAGCGGGCTCCCCGCTCGACGAACCAGCGCCCGTCCCCGATCGCCTCGGAGGCGACGAGGATGCGCTCGGCGTTCATGCCGTCGAGGATGTAGCGGAAGCCCATGCCCTCCTCGCCGATCAAGCTCTCAGCGGGCAGCTCCAGGCCGTCGAAGAAGACCTCGCAGGTGTGGTGGTTGATCATCACGGGCAAAGGTCGAACCTCGAGGGCGTCTCCCGCGTCCCGGAGGTCGACTAGGAAGACGGAGATGCCCTTGGTGCGATCCTCGACCTCCTCGAGCGGCGTCGTTCGCGCCAGGAGCAGCATCAAGTCGGAGTGCTCAACCCGCGAGATGAAGGCCTTCTGCCCGTAGACGAGGTAACGATCTCCTCGCCGCTCGGCCCGGGTAGCAAGACGGGTGGTGTCCGAGCCGGTCGTGGGCTCGGTGACGCCGAAGGCCTGGAGCCTCAGCTTGCCCTGGGCGATCTCGGGGAGGTAGCGTCGCTTCTGCTCCTCCGAGCCGTGCCGGAGGAGAGTGCCCATGGTGTACATCTGGGCGTGGCAGGCAGCCCCGTTCCCGCCCGAGCGGTTGATCTCCTCGAGCACGATCGAGGCCTCGGTGATCCCCAGGCCGGCGCCACCGTACTCCACGGGGATGAGGATGGAGAGCCAGCCTCCCTCGGTGAGCGCCCTCACGAACTCCTCGGGATACTCCCCCCTCGCGTCCATCTCCCGCCAGTAGGTGTCCGGGAACCGCCGGCAGATCTCGCGAACGGCTTCGCGAATCGCCTCCTGCTCCTCGGTCAACGCAAAGTCCATCGCGGACGCCCTCCTACCGACCCTCGCCGACGAAGTCGGCCGACTCGAGGAAGCGGCGGATCTCGCCCCAGAGGTCCTCTCCCGTGGGCACGAAGGCGACGATCATGCGCGTGACGCCCGCCTCGCGGTAGGCCTCGAGGCGCTCGCCGAGGCCGTCGAGGTTGGAGCCCGCGAACATCGGCACCCCGGCGAAGAGGTCGTCCGAGACCTGCTCCTGGGCGGCGCGGAAGCCGCCTTGCTCGTAGGCGCCTCGGATGCGCCCGACGTCCTCGGCGAAGCCCATCTCGCAGAGCATCTGGCTGTATCCGGTCTGAAGGGCGTAGAAGGCGAGGACCTTCTTGAGCGTGCGCCTAGCCAGGGCGACATCCTCGCTCAGCGCCACCCGTAGCTTCGTGGCCACCTCGAACCCGGAGGGGTCGCGACCGACAGAGCGGGCTCCCTCGTGGCAGCGCTCCACGATCAGGCGCACGCGGGCCGGGTCGGCCATGTTGATGACCACGCCGTCGGAGATCTGGCCGGCAAGCCGCGTCATCTGGGGGCCGAGGGCCGCGAGGAGGATGCGCAGGGGGTAGGGCGGCGGCTCGAAGGCAAGCTTGAAGCCGCGGGTGCTCGAGTAGACCTCGCCCTCGTACTCGACTCGCTCCCCCGAGTAGGCGGCGCGCAGGATCTCGATGTACTCCCGCATCCGCCGGAGCGGGCGATCGTAGCTGTCGCCGTGCCAGGCGGCGATGACCTCGTTGGCCACCCCCAGGCCGAGCAGTAACCGTCCCTGCGAGTACTCGTTCAGGGTCGCCGCCTGGATGGCGAGCGTCACCGGCGAGCGGCCGTACATGTGGTAGATAGCCGTCCCCAGCTGGAGTCGGCGCGTCCTCGCCGCGTAGGCGCTGAGGAGGACGAGAGGATCGCGACTGTTCGACTCTCCCTTCCACACAGCGCCGAAGCCTCTCTGCTCGGCCAGGGCCGCCGCCTCCACGCACACCTGAGCGGGCACCTGAGCCGCGGAGTTGAACTCGGTGTCGAAGATCACGCCTGGCTGGATTCTGTCATACAGAATGATATTCTTCTAGCACTTTACTACCACCCGCGTCGGAGGTCAACAAGCATGTGCGACGAGCATCTGATCGAGCTGGTGACGGGCGAGAGGGTCGACCTGGGAAAGCACGGGCTGCACCCCTCTCAGATCAAGGTGGGACGAACGCTGACCCTCGAGCGCGTGCTCCAGATGAACTCGCGCACCTACTTCTACGCGATGCTGAAGGACAACCCCCAGCTGACCTCGATCTACCCCGGCATCGAGGACGACCTCCTCGCCGGGGCGGTCGATTGCCACATCCACGCCTATCCCGACTTCGTGTTCCGCTCTCAGGACATGATCGACGTGGCCGTCGCGGCCGCGCGCGCGCGGATGCGGGCTGTCTACTTCAAGGACCACTGGAACCTGACGGCGGGCGCCGCCTACCTCGTCCAGCGCTACATCGACGAGCTGGTCGCCGACGGCCGCCTCGAGCACCGGGTGGAGGTCTACGGGGGGCTGGGCCTGAACCACGGGGTAAACCCAGAGGCGGTCAAGATCGCCCTCCGCTACCCCAACTGCAAGGTCCTGTGGTTCCCCACCTTCAAGTCGTACGGGTGGGCGCGCTTCGCAGGGATCGAGAACCGCGATGGCTACGTCCGCCTCGTGGGGGCCGACGGAGAGGTCCTGCCCGAGGTGCGCCAGGTCTTCGAGATGGCAGCCGAGGCGGACGTGCTCTGTAGCCTCGGCCACACCGACTTCGAGGAGCTGCTACCCCTGTGCACGCTGGCCAAGGAGCTCGGTGTCAAGACCCTGCTCGACCATCCGCTGCTCGAGCTCAACAAGCTTTTGGTCGACGAGATGCGGCAACTCGCCGACCTGGGCGCCTACGTCGGCACCTACTGCCAACCCATGATCCCCTCGCTCTACCAGCCCGTGTGCGACCCCTTCGAGACCGTCGACACGATCAAGGCGATCGGCGCCGACCGCTGCGTCGCCGGAAGCGACTTCGGCCAGGTCCTGCACGTGAACACGGTGGACGGGATGCGCATCTTCATCCGCGCCCTCCTTGGATTCGGAGTGCCTCCGGAGGACGTGAGCAAGATCGTGCGGGACAACCCCGCGAAGCTGCTCGGGCTGGAGCCGATCCCAGCCTGATGGCAGGAAAGGTCGTGACCCTGAGCGAGGCCGTCTCCCTGGTCGAGGACGGCTGCCATATCGCCCTAGGGGGCTTCGCCATCACCCGCTGCGTGGTCGCGGCCGCCCACGAGATGATGCGGGCAGGAAGGCGCGACTTGGTCGTGATTCAGACGACAGGGGGCCTGGATACCGATCTCCTGGCCGGCGGGGGGTGCGTCCGGCGCATCGTCAGCTCCGGCGGCTCGCTCGACCGCTTCGGCCCTCTGCACGCCGTCAACCGGTGCGTGCTGGCAGGGGAGATCGAGGCCGACGAGTACTCGAACTTGGCCATCGCGCTGCGCCTCCATGCGGCAGCGCTCGGGCTTCCGTTCATGCCCATGCGGTCCATGCTCGGCTCCGACCTCCTCGACCCCCTGCTCGAGCAGGAGGAGGCGGTGCGCCTGGAGCGGGACCCCTTCACCGGCTCCCCTGTGGTAGCGCTGGCCCCGCTTCGCCCCGACATCGCGTTCATCCACGTGGACGTGGCCGACGAGGAGGGAAACGCCGTCATCTCCGGCCCCACGTGGAGCCTGCGGGAGATGGCAGGGGCAGCGCGCCGCACCGTCCTCCTCGCCGAGGAGGTGGTGTCCCCGGGAACCCTCGGTCCGGACACGATCGCCGTTCCCGGGGTCCTGGTGACGGCGGTCGTCCCCATCCGGCGCGCGGCCTACCCCACCGCCGCCCTCGGCCTCTACGACTACGACAGCCGCCACCTAGCGACGTACGCAGCCGCCGCCGCCGAGGGCGGGGATGCCTACGCCCGCTACCTCGAGGAGTACGTGTACGGGGTCGACTCGCACCAGGCCTACCTGGCGCGGGCAGGGATGGCGTCGCCGTGACGGGCTGGACGCCCGGAGAGATGATGGCGGTGGCCGCCGCCCATGAGATCGCCGACGGCGAGGTCGTCGTGGTGGGACTCGGCCTGCCCCAGATCGCGGCCCTCCTGGCCAAGAAGCTCCACGCCCCGTCTGCCACCCTCGTGCTCGAGATCGGCGTCGTCGGCGCGTGCTCCACGGAGCCGGCTCTCGGGATCGCCGACCCCCGGATGTGGAAGGGAGCCCGGGCCTTCGGCGGCATGCTCGACGCCCTGGGCCTTCTGCTCCACGGGGGCCGGGTCACGCTCGGCATCCTGGGAGCGCTGCAAGTGGACGCCTTCGGCTCTATCAACTCCTCGGCCGTGAGGCTCGAGGACGGCACCGTGCGCCGCTTTCGGGGCTCGGGCGGAGCCAACGACGTGGCCTCACTGGCCGGCCGGGTGATGGTGGTGATGCGCCACGAGCCCCGCAAGTTCAAGCGCCGCGTCGACTTCCTCACCAACCCAGGTCGCCTGGTGGCCGGCCGATCCCGGGCCGAGGCGGGCCTACCGGGTGCCGGGACCTCGGTCATCGTCACCGACCGGGCGGTCCTCGACGTGACCGATGAGGGCCTTGCCCTGCGCAGCGTCCACCCGGGAGAGACGGTGGAGGCCGTGATCGCCGCCACGCCGCTCCCCTTGGACGCGAGCGGCGCATCGGAGACCCCCTCGCCGACGCGGGAGGAGCTGCGGCTCCTCCGCCAGGAGCTCGATCCGCACCGCTGGTACACAGCCTGACGCGGCCCACCCCCACGGCACGGTCGCTAGCCACCCTCAGGGCCGAGCAGCGCTCCAGCTTCGAGCCTAGGCAATTTCCGTCATGACCGCGGCATCCACGTGGCCTATGGTGCGGCTATGGCGACCGCTGTTCTCGATACCGAACGGCGCCCAGGGGAGGTGGGCTCCGTGGTGCGGGCGGTCCGGGTGCTGCGCGCCTTGGCCGGCGCCCAGGGCGGCCGCCGCCTGTCCGAGCTGAGCCGCGAGCTCGCCATCGCCAAGGGCACCCTGTCGGCCCTCCTGCGCACCCTAGAGCGGCTCGATCTCGTCGAGCGCGACCCCGAGACCCGAACCTACCGCTTGGGCATGGGTTTGCTCGACCTGGGGGGAGCGGTACTCTCGCGGCTCGACCTGCCCGAGCTAGCCCGTCCCTCCCTGCGGAGGTTGTTCCAGGCAAGCGACGAGACGGCCATCCTCCATCTCCGCCAGGGCATGGAGCTGGTGATCGCCGACCGGGTCGAGCCTCGCCGCCAGCTCAAGGTAGTGGCCCCGCTGGGGCACCGGCTGCCCCCCTTCGCGGGGTCGGCGGCCAAGGCTGTGCTCGCCGCCCTGCCCCCGGAGGAGGCGGCCGCCCTCGTGTCGGCCCGCCCCCTGCCCGCCTTCACGCCCCGCTCCATTACCGACCCCGAGCGCTACCTGGCCGAGCTGGCCCGGGCGCGGGAGCACGGCTACGCCCTCGAGGACGAGGAGTACCTGGAGGGAGTGTGCGCCGCCTCGGCGGCGGTGGTGGACGCCGGCGCCGCCCCTGTCGCCACCCTCAGCGTGGTCGCCGTCCGCGCCCGACTGGGCATGGATCGGCTGGGCTCCTTGGGTTCCCTGGTCGCCGCCGCCGCCCAGGAGGTCTCCCGCCGCCTCCTCGTGTACCGGGAGGGAGCATGACCTCGCTGCCCTGCCGGCTCCTCGTCAACGGCGAGGTCCACACCCTGCTCCTCTCCCCGGAGCGGACGCTGCTCGAGGCGCTGCGCGAGGACCTCGACCTCACCGGCACCAAGCACGGCTGCGAGCTCGGCGAGTGCGGAGCGTGTACGGTGCTCGTGGACGGCGAGCCGCGGCTTTCCTGCCTCACCCTGGCGGTGGAGGTCGACGGTCGCCAGGTGACCACCGTGGAGGGGCTGGCCGGAGGCGAGGGGCTGCACCCCCTCCAGCGGGCCTTCGTCGAGCTGTCGGCGGCCCAGTGCGGGTACTGCACGCCGGGGATGCTGCTCAGCGCCAAGGCCTTGCTCGACCGCCGCCCCAGGCCGAGCGAGGAGGAGATCAAGGAGGCTCTATCCGGCAACCTGTGCCGCTGCACGGGCTACCTCAGGATCGTGGAGGCGGTGGAGCTGGCCGCCGCCGAGGGGCGATGGGAGCCGTGAGCGCGGTCGAGGCGCCGGCGAGACAGGCGCCGGCCGAGCGGCTGGCGGTGGTGGGGCGAGCCCTGCCCAAGGTCGACGCCGAGGCCAAGGTCACCGGCCGCCAGCGCTACGTGGACGACCTGCGGCTGCCCCGCATGCTCGTCGGCAAGCTCCTGCGCAGCACCCGACCCCATGCTCTCATCCGCCGCCTGGACGTCAGCCGAGCCCGCCGGCAGCCCGGCGTCTACGCCGTGCTGACCGGCCAGGACCTGCCCGTCCCCTACGGCATCCTGCCCGTCAGCCAGGACGAGTACGCCCTGGCAGTGGGCAAGGTGCGCTACGCGGGCGAGCCGGTGGCGGCTGTGGCCGCCGCCGACGAGCGAACGGCCGAGCAGGCCCTGGCGTCGATCGAGGTCGAGTACGAGGACCTGACCCCCGTTCTCTCCATCGGCGAGGCGCTCGCTCCCGACGCCCCCCTCATCGGCGACCAGGGACGAGGCCCCAACGTGGACCGCCTGGCCGGGCTGGAGTTCGGAGACGTGGAGGAGGGCTTCCGGCAGGCCGACTACGTGCGCCAAGACACCTTCCTCTACGAGGGCTCCACCCACATGGCCCTGGAAGAGCACGCGACCCTGGCCGTCTGGGAGGGGGAGAGGCTGATCGTGTGGTCCTCGACCCAGAATCCCCACTACCTCCACCTGGCACTAGCCCGGGCGCTGGAGCTTTCCCTGCGTCGCATCCGCGTGATCGCCGTGCCCGCCGGAGGCGGTTTCGGGGGAAAGTGCGATCCCCTCTCGCACGAGATCGTGGCCGCCAAGCTGGCCATGGTGACCGGCCGCCCGGTGCGAATCACGCTCACCCGGGAGGAGGTCTTCTACGCCCATCGCGGGCGCCACCCGGTGCTCATGGAGGTGCGCTCGGGGTTCACCAAGGAGGGGCGCATGACGGCCCTGGCCTTCCGCAACGTGCTCGACGGGGGCGCCTACGGCAGCCATGGGGCGGCTACCACGTACTACACGGGGGCCCTGCAACCGATCACCTACCGGGTGCCGGCCTACCGCTTCCAGGCCATTCGGGCCTTGACCAACAAGCCTCCCTGCGGGCCCAAGCGAGGCCACGGTACCCCCCAGCCCCGATTCGCCTTGGAGTGCCACCTGGACAAGGTGGCGGAGGAGCTGGGGATCGATCCGGTGGAGCTCCGACTGCGCAACCTCGTGGAGCCCTTCTCCGAGACCGTCAACCACCTCCAGGTGACGAGCTGCGGCCTTCGCCAGTGCGTGGCGAGAGTGGTCGAGGCCTCCTGCTTCCGCCGTAAGCACGGCCGCCTGCCGCTAGGTCGTGGGATCGGCTTTGCCGTGAGCGGCTACCTCTGCGGCGCCGGGGTGCCCATCCATGCCCGGGACTTGCCTCAGTCCGAGGTGGTGGTGCAGGTCGACCGGGGCGGGGGCGTCACCGTCTGCTCCCTGGCCGCCGACATCGGGCAGGGCTCGACCTCGGTACTCGCCTACCTCGTGGCGGAAGTGCTCGGCCTCCAGCCGGAGGACGTTCGCGTGGTGACCGCCGACACCGACCTCACCCCCATCGACCTCGGCAGCTACTCCAGTCGGGTCACCTTCATGGCCGGCAACGCCGCCTTGGAGGCGGCGAGGAGAATGCGGGCTCTCTTGCTCGAGGCGGCCGCCGAGAGGCTGGGCAGGCCCGTCGACGAGCTCGACCTCGCCGGCGGTCGCGTCTTCGATCGGCAGGAGCCTGAGGTCGCCCTGCCCTGGGAGGAGGTGGTGGCGGCCGCCTGCGCCCTGCGAGCGCCCCTGGTCACCTCCGGGAGCTACCGCGCCCCCGAGGTACGGGCTCGCCACCGGGGGGCGGGCATCGGCCCCTCCCCGGCCTACAGCTACACGGCAGCGGTGGTCGAGCTCGACTGCGATCCCGACACCGGCATGATCAAGGTCGACGAGGTCTGGATCGCCCACGACGTAGGACGGGCCATCAACCCCCTGCTCGTCCTGGGCCAGATCGAGGGCAGCGTGTACATGGCCGTGGGAGAGGCCCTGTACGAGCGGCACGCCGTCCGGGACGGCCTGCTCGAGGCCACCTCTGCGCTCGACTACAAAACCCCTACCGTGTGGGAGATGCCCCGGGTGCACGCCTACCTGGTGGAGACGATCGACCCCGGCGGGCCCCTGGGGGCCAAGGAGGCAGGCCAAGGGCCCCTGCTGCCGGTCGTCCCCGCCCTCGTCAACGCCGTCTACGACGCGGTGGGCGTGCGCATCGACGAGGTACCCATCACCCCCGACAAGGTGCTGCGGGCGCTCGACCTCAAGGCCAAGGGGCGCGAGCCCCGCCTCGGCCCCAAGGCCATGCCGGAGCTCCCCTTCCCCCAGCCCTTCCGGGTATCCCCTCCCGGGGAGACGCAGCCGTGATGCGGCTGCCCGCTTTTGCCTACCACCGGCCCGCCGACCTGGGAGAGGCCTCTCTCCTGCTCGCAGAGCTGGGGGAAGAGGCAGTCCCGGTCGCCGGCGGCACCGACCTCCTCCCCAAGCTTAAGCGGGGCCAAGTGAGGCCGGCCGCGCTCGTCTCCCTGCAGGCGATCGACGAGCTGCGCGGCATCCGGGCCAACGGAAGCCTTCGCCTGGGCGCAGGCACCCCCCTAGCCGTGATCGCCCGCCACCCTGCCCTGGCCGGCCCCTACGCCGCCCTGGCCCGGGCTGCGGCCATGGTGGCCAGCCCCCAGATCCGTAACGCCGCCACCCTGGGCGGGAACCTGTGCCTGGACGTCCGTTGCGACTACTACGACCGGCCCCAGGGATGGCGCCAAGCCCTCGGCTTCTGCCTCAAGCGAGGAGGGGAGATCTGTCGCCTTGCCCCCGGCGGCAGCCGCTGCTGGGCGATCTCCACCTCCGACCTGGCACCGGTGGCGCTCGTCCTAGAGGGGAGGGCACGCCTCGTCAGCGCCGCCGGGGATCGCTGGCTGGCCATGCGCGACCTCTACCGAGACGACGGCCTCGCCCACCTGGCGCTGGCGCCGGGGGAGATCCTCGCCGAGCTCGAGCTGCCGCCGGCGGAGGGCCTGCGCGCCACCTACCTCAAGCTCCGCCAGCGGGGAGCGATCGACTTTCCCCTGCTCGGGGTGGCAGCTGCCGTCCGCCTGGCCGAGGACGGCACCTGCGTCGAGGCCCGCGTGGCCCTGGGAGCGGTGGCCTCGCTTCCCCTCCGGGTGGAGGCGTGCGAGCGGCTCCTCGCCGGCCGCAGACCCGACCCGGAGGCGATCGAGGAGGCGGCGGCGGCGGCGGCGGCGGCGGCCAAGCCCATGGACAACACCGGCCTCACCCCCGGCTACCGCAAGCGGATGGTGAGGGTGTACGTGGCCCGGGCCCTCCGCGAGCTGACCGCCGGCCTGGTCCCCTGAGGGGGGGAGAGGACGGCCTGACTGGTCGCGAGGGCCGGACTCGCGCCAGGACCGCCGTCCTGGACAGCCGAGCCCAGGGGGTCAGCCCGCGAGCTCGATGAGCGCCTCCGCAAGCTCGTCGGGGGCAGACAGGAAGGGGGCATGGTCGGTGTCCAACTCCACCACCCTCCGGCAGGGGTGCTCCCGGATCATGCGGCGCTGGAGGGCAGGGGGGATCGACTGGTCGCGGAGACAGAGGACGTACGAGCGGGGGATGGATGCCAGCACCTGCTCGTCGATGCTCACCGGGGTCGCGAACGGGGCTACCGGCTGGGGACGGCGGCGAGCCACCGCCCACGCCTTCTGCTCGGGAGTGCAGCAGTTGTAGATGGCCTCGGCGGTGGCCTCGTCGGAGAGGGTGGCGACCGGGGGATCGCCTTCGATGACGATGTTCGCCTGGATCATGTCGTCGGCGCCCTCTGGGAGTCGAGTCAGGTCGAGCAGGCTCTGGCCGTCGGAGGGCATGAAGGCGCAGACGTAAATCAGGGAGGAGATCCGCTCCGGGCAACGGGAGGCTGCCTGAGTGATGATCACGCCGCCCATGCTGTGTCCGACCAGAACCGCAGGGTCGGGGCGCTGCCGCAGGACGGCGCACACGCGCTCGGCGCAGCTCTCCAGCGTGACGTCCTTCACGGGAGTCTGGTCGTCGCCGGCCCCCGGAAGGTCGAACGCCTCGGCTATGTGGCCCCCTGCCTCGAGCAGGGGGACGACGCGCTCCCAGTTCCACGCCCCCCCGAACGCCCCGTGTACGAGTACGAAGCGGGCCATCAGTCCACCGTCAGCACGATCTTCCCCTGGGTCTCGCCCCTCTCGCCCAGCTCGTGGGCGCGGGCGGCCTGCTCGAGCGGAAACGTGCGATCGACCCAGGGCCGCAGCTTGCCCGCGGCCACCAGCTGAGCGAGCCCCTCCAGCCCTGCCCGGTCGGGCTCGACGAGGATGTCCGTCACCCGCGCCCTGCCGCCGGCGAGCGCGCGCAGGCGCTCGACCCCGATCCCCGGCGCCACCGCGATGAACATGCCGCCGTCGCGGAGCGTGGCGAGAGCGCCCGCGCTCGTCTCGGTGCCCACGAGGTCGAGCACGACGTCGACGTCGCCGACCTCGTCCCCGACCACCGGTTCCGTGGAGTCGAGAACCATGTCCACGCCCAGCTCGGCCAAGAACCCGTGCTTGCTGGGGCGGGCGGCGCCGATGACGTAGGCTCCCCTCGCCTTGGCGATCTGCGCCGCCAGATGCCCGACGCCGCCGCCGGCGCCGATGATCAGCACCCGCTGGCCCGGCCGGACGTCGGCGGTCTCCACCAGCGCCTGCCAGGCAGTCAGCCCGGCGAGCGGGAGGGCCGCCGCCTCGACGTCGGACAGCCGCTCCGGGATCGGAGCGAGCTGACGCGAGGGCGAGGTCACGTACTCGGCGTAGGCCGCCGCTTCCCGGGGAAAGCGGGGCATCCCGAACACCCGCTCCCCGGGGGCGAGCCGCGTCACCCCTCGGCCCACCGCCTCGACCACCCCGGCAACGTCCCATCCCACCGTGAAAGGCGGCTTGCCGAGAAAGCCACCCCGGGCGCGCGTCTTCCAGTCGACGGGGTTCACTCCGGCCGCCCGGACGCGAACGAGCACCTCGGTGGGCCCCGGATCGGGCCGGGGCACGGTCACCAGCTCCAGCACCTCAGGGCCACCCAAGGCGCGCTGTCGGATCGCCCGCATCGTCCGCTGCGCTTGGGGTGCGCGGGGAGCGCTCGTCGACGTCATCGGCCTCCATATTCCTGGAACGCGCGCACCCTCGCCTCTAACATTAACGTCTCCTCCAGACACCTGTACCTTCTCACACGAAAGGGGCACATGGCCGCGCCGACGGAGTCACGCTCAGCCTTTCCCAGCCCGTACGACGTCGAGACCCCCCCGGGGTGCGAGGGCTGGCAGGAGATGTACCCCTACCACGCGCTCTTCGACGAGCGGAGGCGGGAGAAGGACGAGAACAGGTTCTGGTTCTGGAACTCGATGCACTTCCCCTTGCCGATGCCCGCCTTCGACGTCTTCTGCGCGGATTCCCCCTACCAGGCGTTCGCCGAGTGGCAGAACCGCTTCTTCGCGGTGCCGCCGGCCATGGGGATCGAGTACCGCATCGTCAACGGCTACGTCTATATCTCGGGAAACCCGATCACCGATCCCGACAAGGTCGCGGAGCGGGCGGAGTTCTTCCAGCGCCGTGCCGGCTACTACTTCGAGCACTGGGACGAGCTCTACGAGAAGTGGAAGCAGAAGATGCAGGCTCTGATCGCCGAGGTCACCCAACTTCGCGTCCCCGACCTTCCCGAGTACCAGTCCGACGACCTCATGCTCGACGACTCGCGGAACGCGGCCTTCTACGAGGTTCTGGACGCCTACGGCCGCCTGCTTCGGTGCGGAGACCTGGCCTGGCAGCACCACTTCGAGCTCCTGCTGCTCGGGTACGGCGCCTACATGACCTTCGCCGACTTCTGCAAGTCCGTTCTTCCCGACATCCCCGACCAGCACATCGCCCAGATGATCGCCGGGATCGACGTGGTGCTCTTCAAGCCCAGCGCCGAGCTTCGCCGTCTCGCCAAGCTGGCCATCGACAGCGGCATCGACGGGACCTTCATCCAGGGACGATCCCCAGAAGAGATCGACGCCGAGCTCGCCCGCAGCGAGGCCGGCAGGCGCTGGCTGGAGGAGCTCGAGCGGGTGAAGGACCCCTGGTTCAACATGGCGACCGGGGACGGCCTCTACCACTACTACCGCAGTTGGTACGACGATCCCAGCATCCCGTACGCCTCGATCGTCGGCCACATCCAAGCGCTCAAGGCAGGAGAGGAGGTCGAGCGGCCACGGGAGGAGCTGGAGCGGGAGCGCGACCGGCTGGCCGCCGAGTACGGCGCCCTGCTCGACGAGGAGTCGCGCGCGACCTTCAACGAGCTCCTCGCCCTATCGCGCAAGGTCTTTCCGTACGTCGAGGAGCACAAGTTCTACTGCGACTACTGGTTCCTCACCCGCTGGTGGAACAAGGTGCGCGAGTTCGGGGCCCTGCTGGCGAGGCACGGGTTCCTGGAGGACGGCGAGGACATCTTCCACCTCACCCGTCACGAGGTCGCCTCCGCCTTGGACGAGCTCGTGCTCACCTGGGCTGCGGGGGGCGAGCCCTTGGGCCCCAAGCACTGGCCCCCGATCGTCGCCCGGCGCAAGCAGCTGCTCGAGCGGCTCGAGAAGTGGACGCCGCCTCCCGCGCTCGGAGCCACGCCTAGCGAGATCACCGATCCCAGCCTGATCATGCTGTGGGGCGTCACGACCGAGCGGGTCCGAGCCTGGGCGCAGGCCGAGGAGGGGGGAGGACGCCTCACCGGAGCTGCAGCCTCGCCGGGGGTCGTCGAGGGGGTGGCGCGAGTGGTGATCGACGCCGAGGAGCTGGCCAGGGTGCGGGAAGGAGAGATCCTCGTGTGCCCGGTCACCTCGCCGGCCTGGGCGCCCATCTTCTCCAGCGTGAAGGCCGTGGTGACCGACATCGGGGGGGTGATGTCGCACGCGGCGATCGTGTGCCGGGAGTACGGCCTTCCGGCCGTGGTCGGCACCGGTCGGGCGACGGCCGAGATCCGCACGGGGCAGCGGGTCCGCGTCGACGGCTCGAGCGGCG
>CAZQRA010000030.1:30173-31829 GCA_964595575.1 uncultured Gaiellales bacterium | reverse complement strand
GTCTCGGTGGAGCCGCCCTTGCGACAAGCCATGCTGCACCCCGGGGAGGATGGCTGGTGGGCGGCCGAGTGCCCCAGCCTGCCGGGCTGCCTCAGCCAGGGCAAGACGAAGGAAGAGGCCATCGCCAACATCAGGGACGCCATCGCCGTCTACGTTCAGGCCCTCGAGCAAGACGGCATCCGCGTCCCCCCTGAGTAGTTCGAGACGATCGTCGTAGCTGTTTGACGAGGCTGCCACGGATCTCGGGCCGCGCGTGCATGCGCGCTCTCGAGCGCGCCGGCTTCTACCAGAAGCGCCAGTCCGGAAGCCACGTCGTGATGCGCCGCGAGGAGCCGTTCTGCGACGATCTGTCCGCCCAGGGCCCGGCTCGGCAGGGTCGTGCGCGAAGGCACGAGACGAGGGGCGACTGACCGCTCCGGCCAAGGCGCGCCTGGGCACGTACTGCGCCGCGATCATGACCTTGAGCGGCGGGTAAGAGACGGAGGCTAAACAGGCGACGAGGAGAGGATGAGTCGGCGATCTGTCTCCTCGGGCCTCGCGCTCCTCCTCTCGGGGCTTACCCTCTCCGGCCTCGGCGCCTCCGCAGGCGCCGGCGGGGCTTCGCTCCCATTGAGCGCGCGCGTGCCGGCCAGGCCCGCATCCCCGCGCGCGCCCGCCATCGACCCCGCCACCTTCGCCGCCGTCTCCGACGGCATCGTCAGGGTGCTCGTGCGGGGGTGTCCGGGCGGGGCAGCGGGCCAGGGAACCGGCTTCCTCATCGGGGAGCAGCTGGTCATGACCGCCCGCCACGTCGTCGCCCGCTGCCGCTCGGTGCGGGTCGTGTCCCGCAACCGGTCGTACTCGGCGGCCGGCATCGCCTTCTGGCACACGGCCGGAGCCCGGGACGAGGAGGCGGCGGACGTGGCCACCCTCAAGCTGAGCCGGCGCGCGCCCGGGTTCGTGTTCTCCTTCGCCAAGAGGACGCCGCGCCTGGGGGCGACGGTGGCGGTCGCCGGCTACCCCCTGGGAGGGCCCCTGAGCCTCAACCAGGGTCCGCTCGTCGCCACGCCCCGCGTCAAGGGGGTTCCCCTCCTCGCCGTACGGATCGCCACCGCCAAGGGGTCGAGCGGCTCGCCCTTCCTCGACTCGGCCGGGAACGTGGTGGGGATCCTGCAGGCGGGGGTCGTGTCCGGCCCCGGCGAGAAGGGGTTGGTGAGCCCGGCTGAGGGCCTGGTGTGGGGGATCAACCTCGTCCGCTGGTGGGGGCCGTCCATCATCCGCGACCTGTGCCGCGCCTACCCGCGGGGCGGCATCCCCGACTGCCCCGGCGGCAGGCAGGCTCCGCCGGAGCCGGCTCCCACCACCCCGCCGCCGAGCCCGCCTCCGGCTCCTGCTCCCCCTCCCTCCCCGCCTCCTCCCGTCGCCCGCCCGGGCCACTACCTGGGGGTGACCTCCCAGAACGAGCGCATCTCCTTCGACGTCACCGCCGATAGCCGCGGCCTGGCCAACCTCTACGTCAACGACATCAACGAGAGCTGCACCGACGGCAGCACGACCTACCGGAACCGGATCGACTGGCCAGGGATCGTGGCCGCGGTCGATAGCGAGGGCAGGTTCTCGCGCACGGTCACCTTCGACACCACCTACGTCGACCCCGGCGGCGCCACCTATCCCGCC
>CAZQRA010000030.1:0-30158 GCA_964595575.1 uncultured Gaiellales bacterium | reverse complement strand
TCCAGGGGAGGATCTCCGGGGCCACTGCCGGCGGCACCCTGCGGCTCGACACCTCGGGCAGCCTCACCTGCTCCTCGGGCGTCGTGACCTGGACCGCCACCCTCTCCTAGGGCGCGCTCTCGAGGGCGCCCTCGGCTCCCGGGGCTCTCGCCGGGGACGGGCCTGGAGGGCCCGAGCCGGCATCTCCGTCGAGACCTACGAGCCGCCGGTGGCGAGGGCCCTTCCCGGCCTCAGGCGAGCCTGGGGGCAGGCGCCCCACAGCCCTCGTCCCTCCGCCCGCGCCCGGCGGGCGGCGGCGAGGAGGGAGGGGGCGTAGCGGCCGCGGTCGCCGCGGTAGAAGTAGGGGGCGGCCGCCCCTCTACGCACCAGCTCCAGGTTGACGTTGAGGTGGCCCTTGTAGACGTAGGCGAGCAGCCGGCCGTAGCGGTCGACGCGGTCGAGGGCGGGGTCAGCCTCCACCCTCACCCGGGAGCCGCGGGGGAGAAGCCGCTCTAGGAGCCGCCGTGCCTCAGCTCCGTAGCACTCGCCCTCCCGCTCGGGCGCGTCGATCTGCACCAGCCGCACCGACCGTCCGTCGCCCAGGCGGATCGTGTCCCCGTCCACCACCTCGGCCACGGCCGAGAAGAGAAGCTGCTTCGCGGCGCCCCCTCCCAGGCCGGCCAGGCGGGGGTAGGGGCCTCGCCGCTCCAGGGAGCCGTACGCGAGGAAGAAGAGGACGGCCGCCGCCAGGACGAGGCTGGGAAGGAGGCGGCGTGCTCGGCGCCGTCTCACTTTCTCTCGAGGGCTCGGCGGCGGAGCACCCGCGTGTCGCCGACTCGACGGGTGAGGCCGTCGGCGTCGAAGCGCTCGAGCAGGAGCTGGGCCGCCCGCCTGCCCACCCCCAGGAGATCGCGGAAGCGGGCGAGGGTGATGGAGCCTGCCCGCCCGCACTCCTCGACCAGGACCTCTCGAGCCCGGGCGTAGGCCTGGGGGGACACGGCCAAGCCGTCTCCCACCCGCACCAGCCGACCCTGCTCCTCGAGCACGCGGGCGAGCAGCCGGTCCTCCACCCGCACCGGCTCCAGGCCCAGCCGGGCCTCCAGCTCGGCCGCCGCCTGCTCTCGCTCCCCCAGGGACGCCCGCGCCCCGGGGCGGTAGAGCTTGCCCCCCCGCCGCTCCAGGCCGAGGAGGGGGAGGATGTCGGCCGCCCAGGGGGCGCTGGGAGGGGCGATACCGGGGTCGAGGGGGTCGGCGGCGTCCAGCCGCCGCTCGAGGTCGGCCCGTAGCTCCTCCAGCCAGCCGCTCGAGAAGATCCAGCCTCCTGCCTGGAGCAGGCCCTTCGGCTCGCCCTCCAGCAGGTGGCGGATCGTCCGCAGGGGCACGGGGGCGTGGACGGTGAGGGCTACCTCCCCCCGCTCGATGGCCTGCAGCCGCTCCAGGCTTCGGTGGCGGGGAGGAGCGGGGTCGATGACGCGCCCCCCTCCCACGGTGGTCTGGCCCCGGAGGACGACCCGGTCGCCGCGGGCGGCCACGGCCGGGGCGGACAGCCGAAGCTGGGCGTAGCGCTCGCCGATGCGCCTCACGGCTGCGTAGATCTCCGCGGTGCCGTGGTGCACGTGGAGGCGGGCTCCGTCGGGGATGGGCTCGAGCTCCTCCAGCGCCACGTCCAGCCGGTAGCTGACCGGGTAGGCCTCAGGCGCCACCAGGGCGTGCCCTCGCCGAAGCTGAGAGCGCTCGATGCCGGGCAGGCTCACCGCCACCCGCTGGCCGGCCTCGGCCGCCTCCACCGGGCGGTCGTGCACCTGCACGCTACGCACGCGCACGTCCAGCCCCCCGGGCTCGGCCCGCAGCTCGTCGCCGACGGCGATGCGGCCCGACCACAGGGTGCCGGTGGCCACGGTGCCGATGCCGCGCAGGGTGAATACGCGGTCGACGAAGAGGCGGGTGGGGCCGGACCCATGGGCAGGCTCGACCTCCTCCGCCACCGCCGCCAACGCCGCCCGCAGCTCCTCCAAGCCAAGGCCGGTCTTGGCGCTGCAGGCGACCACGGGGGCCCCGGGGACGAGCTCGCGGCCCTCCTCCACGGCCAGCTCCAGGGTCTCCGGGTCGACGGCGTCGGCCTTGGTCACGGCCACTACTCCCTTGTCGATGCCGAGCAGGCGGAGGATGGCTAGGTGCTCGTGGGTCTGGGGACGGGCCCCCTCGGCGGCGTCGATCACGAGCAGGAAGAGGTCGATGCCGCTGGCCCCGGCCACCATGGTGCGGACGAAGCGCTCGTGCCCGGGCACGTCGACCAGTGACAGCCGCCGCCCTCCGGGGAGCTCGAGGGGGGCGTAGCCGAGCTCGATGGAGATCCCCCGGGCCTTCTCCTCGGGCAGGCGGTCCGTGTCCTTGCCGGTGAGGGCGCGCACGAGCCAGGTCTTGCCGTGGTCGATGTGGCCGGCGGTGCCGACGACGAGGGGGCTCACCGCTCGTGCCTCCCTCCGCGCTCCCCTCGGTGCCGGCAGGGAGGGGCGAGGCGGGGACGCGGGGCTTGGCAAGCGGCAACTGGGACGGGCACGGCAGGTCAGGGAGCGAGGCGGGCGGAGGCGGCGGCCACGCACGAAGCCACCTCCTCGACCTCGGCGTCGGCGAGGGTACGGCAGTCGAGGAGGAGACGCCCGTCCCGGACGATACCCACCACCGGCGGATCGCCCATCCGCAGGGGGACGGCGAGCGTCTCCTCCAGGGCGCAGGCGGCGCTCGGTAGCTCGAGGAGAGGAAGGGCGCCCCCGCCCACTCTGGCCACCGTCTCCTCCACCGTACCTCCCACCAGCGAGGCCAGGTGCTCGGCCCGCGCCCGCACCACCTCCAGGGGCTCCTCCACCATGCGCAGGGCGGGGATCTCGCGCCGGGCCCGCTCGGGATCGAGGTAGAGGCGGAGCGTCCCCTCCAAGGCGGCCAGGGTGAGCTTGTCGGCGCGCAGGGCCCGCTGCAGGGGGTGGCGGCGGAGCCGCTCCACGAGCTCGGCCCGGCCCACGACGATGCCCGCCTGGGGGCCGCCCAGGAGCTTGTCGCCCGAGAAGCAGACGAGGTCGGCGCCGGCGGCCACGCTCTCGGCCGCCTGGGGCTCGTCGCCCAGGGGCACGAGGGCCCCCGATCCCAGGTCGTCCACGAGCGCCAGCCCGTGCCGGCGGGCCACCGCGGCCAGCTCGGACAGGGCCGGCCGGTCGGCGAAGCCGACCAGGCGGAAGTTCGACTGGTGCACGCGCAGGAGGAGGGCGGTGTCGGGGCCGACGGCCTGCTCGTAGTCGGAGGCCCGGGTGCGGTTGGTCGTCCCCACCTCCACCAGGCGGGCTCCCGAGCGGGCCAGCACCTCGGGGATGCGGAAGCCGTCCCCGATCTCGATCAACTCCCCCCGGGACACGAGGGCCTCGCGCCCTTCTGCCAGGGCGGCCAGAGCGAGGAGGAGGGCGGCGGCGTTGTTGTTGACCACCAGGGCCGCCTCCGCCCCCGTGAGCTGCCGCAGGAGGGGGGCCACGTGGTCCTGGCGGGAGCCACGCCTACCCTGGGCGAGGTCGTACTCGAGGTTGGAGTAGCCGCCACCCACCTCCGCCACCCGGGCCAGGGCCGCCCGGGGCAAGGGGGAGCGGCCCAGGTTGGTGTGGACGATGACCCCGGTGGCGTTGAGCGCGCGCCGCAGGGAGGGAGCCTGGGCCCGGCGGACGGCCTCCTCCACCCGCTGCACGAGGTCGCCCGGCTCCCCGCCCGCCTGGATCTCCCTCCGGGCCTGGGCGAGGGTGGCCCGCGCTGCCTCCAGGAGGAGCGGCCGGGGCTCCCCCGCCAGCCGGGGATGGCGGAGGAGCTCGTCCACCGACGGCAGGTCGCGGAGCTTCACGGCAGAAAGTGTAGGGAGGCGATGGGCGACGGACGCAGCCTTCCCTGGCGTCGCGCCGGCCGTAGGCGGCGCTACACTCGCCCCGCCGTGCCCGCGTGGAGCCGAAGACCGAGGCGCCGGGGGCCGCCATCAAGCGTGGCTATCGGGGTGGCCGTCTGCCTGGCCTGGGCCCTAGCGGCCGCGGCCTGGGCCCTCGCCTCCCAGCCGGGCAAGAACGCCGCTTCCGTCTCGGCGGCCGCGACCGCGGCGGCCCCAGCCGCGGGGAAGACCGGAGATCTTGCCCCGCCCCTCCTCACCGCCCGCCGGCCCCTCCCTCGGCCGGCGCTCGGGATCCGGGCTCCCTTTGCCATCCTCGTGGACGCCGATAGCGGGGTCGTCCTGTGGGCCAAGGGGGCCCGCGTTCGCCGGCCCATCGCCTCCACCACCAAGATCATGACCGCCATCGTGGCCATGAGCCGTTTGCGTCCGCGCGACGTCGTAGTGGTGCCGGCGGCGGCCACCCGGGTGGAGCCGTTCAAGGAGGGGCTCCGCCGGGGCGAGCGGGTGCCGGCCTGGAAGCTCTTCTACGGCCTCCTCCTCTCCTCCGGCAACGACACCGCCGTCGCTTTGGCCGTGGGCGCCGCCGGCTCCCGGGGGCGGTTCCTGGCCCTCATGAACGCCAAGGCGCGCGAGCTCGGCCTGAGCGATACCCACTTCGCCAGCCCCAGCGGGCTCCTGGACGAGGGGAACTACTCCACCGCCTGGGACCTGGCCGCCCTCGCCCGGTACGCCATGAGCAAGCCCCGCTTCCGGGCCGTCGTTCGCACCAAGGAGAAGCGCGTCTCCTGGCCTGCGCCCGTCCACGCCAAGCTGTACCGAAACCACAACAAGCTCCTGTGGCGCTACCCGGGGGCAGACGGGGTCAAGACCGGCTGGACGTCGCGGGCGGGCGGGTGCCTGGTCGCCTCCGCCCGCCGCTACGGGATCCGCCTGATCGCGGTGGTGCTGGCGAGCCCCGACATCTACGGCGACGCCACCCGGCTCCTCGACTACGGCTTCTCCCGCCGCGGCTGACTCTCAGCCCCGTCGGGGAGGACGTGGGAGCAGCGGCGCTCGGAGCAGGCGAGCACCGTCTCCACCGCCTGGGCGGGATCGTCGGTGATCGAGACCAGCTGGAGGTCGTCCCGGGAGACGAAGCCGCCGCCTACGAGCGTTCCCTCGACCCAGGCGGCCAGGCCGCGCCAGTGCTCCCGGCCGAAGAGGACGACGGGGAAGTGGAGGATCTTGCGGGTCTGGATGAGGACGAGGGCCTCGAACAGCTCGTCCAGGGTGCCCAGCCCTCCCGGGAACAGGATGAAGCCCTCCGCCGCCTTCACCAGCATGGTCTTGCGGGCGTAGAAGTGGCGGAAGGTGAGCTCGATGTCGAGGTAGGGGTTGGGGAGCTGCTCCGCCGGAAGCTCGATGTTGAAGCCCACCGACAGCCCTCCTCCCTCCTTGGCCCCGCGGTTGGCCGCCTCCATGACCCCGGGGCCGCCCCCGGTGACCACGGCAAGGCCGGCGAGGGCCGCCAGCCTGCCCACCTCCCGGGCCTGCCGGTAGACGGGGTGGCGCTCGTCCACCCGGGCCGAGCCGAAGATGGTCACGGCGGGGCGGTCGATCTCCTCCACGGCGGCGAAGCCGGCCCGGAACTCGTTGGCGATGAGGGCGACGTGGCCCTCGAGGGCCCGCTCCAGGCGCTCGAGCATGCCGCGGTCGTCCCCCACTACAGGCGATCCTGGCCCACGTGGGTGGCCGCCATGCCCAGGGCAAGGAGGCCGGCCACCGCCACCGCCGCCGCGAGGAGGCCGTAGGCGCGGCCAGGGGCTCCTCCCAGGCGGAGGTAGCGGTACGAGCGGGCGATCTGTCCCCCGTCGAGGAAGCCGATGGGGACGAGGTTGAGGAGGTTGAGGAGGAAGCCGCTGTAGGCGAGGGCGGAGAGGAGGCGAGAGCCCGAGACCTCAGCCGCCGCCAGGAAGCCGACGGCCGCCAGCGCCCCCGCCACAGGCCCGGCCAGCGCCACCCGGGCGTGCTGCCAGGGGGTGAGGCGGGCGTCCTTGATGGCCACGTAGGCCCCCAGGAAGGGGATGAAGACGGGCAGCGAGGGCCGCAGGCCGAGCCTGCGCGCCTCCAAGAAGTGGCCCAGCTCGTGCACGAGGATGAGGAGGACGAAGCCGAGGGCGAACCGCCAGCCCCAGATGAGGGCGTAGCCCCCGAGGGCCACGAAGATGGAGGCCAGCTTGGCGACGGCGACCCCGAACTTGAGCGCCAGGGCGACCAGGGCGGCGATGGGGGCGAGAACGAGGCGGGCCAGCCGCCGCCAGTCGGTACCCCGAGGGTGGATGGGCTCGTAGTCGCGCAGGGGGCGGGGCAGCTCCTCCACGGGGCTACGGTAGCGCGATCGAGCGGCCGTCGGCGACCAGGCTGGGCCGGGAGAAGACGCAGTCGACGTGGATGGCGGCCTCGTTGTCGCCCCCGTAGGGCCCGGTGTTGCGTCCGACGGCCACGTGGGCGGTGCCGAGGGCCTTCTCGTCCAGCATCACGTGGCCGCAGGGCCTCACCGCCGGGTTGATGCCGATGCCCACCTCGGCGATGACGTCCGCTCCCGGCCCTGCCCTCCGCACGATCTCCCGCAGGCGGCGGGCCGCCTCCCCTCCCTCCACCGAGACCAGGCGGCCGGCTTGGAAGCGGAGGGTGACGGGGTCAGCGAGGATGCCCGGGACCGTGTAGGGGATGGTGAGGTCGACCACCACCACCCCCTCGGCTCCGTCCCGGTGGGGGGCGGCGAACACTTCGCCTCCGGGCACGTTGACGATCTGGCCCGGCCGGGCAGGGAGGGCGTCCGTGAGCCAGGGACGGCCCTCCACGCGGAGGAGGATGTCGGTGCCGGCGGCCCCGCGCAGGCGAAGCTCCCGGGCTCCCTCGAGCTGGTCGAGGAGCCGACGGGCGGCGGGCTCCAGGTCGGGCATGGGCGAGGAGAGCTCGCTCCGGAGGAGGGAGCTGTCCACGAAGGCGAGGTAGACGTAGCGGCCGCCGCGGTCGGTGACGGCCCGCATGAGGGCGAACCGGGCCTCGGCCTCCTCGGCCAGCGGGCGGTGGTGGAGGAAGACGACCACGTCGGCGCGGGAGGCGGCGGCCAGGGTGGCAGAAGGAGGGGCGGCGAGCGGGCGCCGTCCGCTCCAGGGGGCTCGCTCGGCCTTCGCCCCCGCCGCCGTCGCCGCCTCCGCCAGCTCGGCGGCCTCGGCCTGGAGCGGCTCGTCCCAGACCACGAGCAGCCGCTCCCCGGGCGCGAGGGCGGCCTGTCTCAGCACGTTCTCCTGCCAGCCTCCGCTCACGAGCCCCGCCCGATCCACTCCTCGCCGCCCTCGTAGACCTCCTTCTTCCACAGGGGCACGGTCTCCTTGAGGCGGTCGATAGCCTCCTTGCAGGCGGCCAGGGCCTCGGCCCGGTGGGGAGCCGACACGGCGATGACCACCGACGACTCGCCCACCTCCACCCTGCCCACCCGGTGGGCGATGGCCACCCGGCACAGGTCGTAGCGGCGCGCGAGGTCCTGGGCCAGCTCGGCCATCATCTCCTCGGCCATGCCCTCGTAGGCCTCGTACTCGAGGTAGCGGACGACCCGCCCCCGGGAGTGGAGGCGGGTGGTGCCGATGAAGGTGGCGATCCCGCCTGCGCGCTCGTCGGCCACCTCCTGGATGACGGCGGAGGGATCGAGCGGCTCCCCGCTGAGGCGGAAGGCCCCTCCCGAGACAGGGGGGATGAGGGCCACCTCGTCGCCGTCGCGAAGCTCGGCCGCAGGATCGGCGTAGCGGCGGTTGACGGCGTAGAGGAGGCCCTCGGGCTCCTCGCCCAGGCCCAGCTGGGGCCAGACGTCGGCCACCCGGGCGCCGGCGGGAAGCTCGAGCCGTCGCTCCCCCGTCCCTGCCCGCTCGCGCAGGCCGGCGAACAGCCTCACGGTGACGCGCATGCCGGTAGCGTACGGGCTAGCCCCTAGGCGGCCGCGTACGATGTAACCCGTGGCCACGGCCGAGGACCGGAGGGAGACCGACTCGGGGATCGAGATCAAGCCCGTCTACACAGCCGAGGACGTGGAGGGGCTGTCCCTGGAGCTGCCGGGGGAGTACCCCTTCACCCGCGGCCCCTACCCCACCATGTACCGGGGCCGGCCCTGGACGATCCGCCAGTACGCCGGCTTCGGCACGGCCGAGGAGACAAACGCCCGCTTCCGCTACCTCCTGGAGCGGGGCCAGACGGGGCTGTCGGTGGCGTTCGACCTTCCCACCCAGCTCGGCTACGACTCCGACCATCCCTTGGCCCGAGGCGAGGTGGGAAGGACAGGGGTGGCCATCGACTCCCTGGAGGACATGCGCATCGTCTTTCGGGACATCCCCCTCGATCGGGTCTCCACCTCCATGACCATCAACGCCCCGGCGGCGCTTCTCCTCCTCCTCTACGAGCTTGTGGCCGAGGAGCAGGGAGTGCCGGGCGACAAGCTGCGGGGCACGGTCCAGAACGACATCCTCAAGGAGTACATCGCCAGGGGCAACTACATCTTCCCGCCCCGGCCCTCCATGCGGATCACCACCGACCTCTTTGCCTACTGCGCCGAGCGGCTGCCCAACTTCAACACCATCTCCATCTCCGGCTACCACATCAGGGAGGCAGGAGCCACGGCGGCGCAGGAGCTCGCCTTCACCCTGGCCAACGGCATCGCCTACTGCCGGGCGGCCATCGAGGCGGGCCTCGCCCCCGAGGTGTTCGCCGAGCGCCTGTCGTTCTTCTTCAACGCCCACAACCACTTCTTCCAGGAGGTGGCCAAGTTCCGGGCGGCGAGGAGGCTGTGGGCCCGGATCATGCGGGAGCGGTTCGGGGTGGAGAACCCGCGGGCCCAGGCCCTCCGCTTCCACGCCCAGACGGGAGGGTCGACCCTGACCGCCCAGCAGCCCGAGAACAACATCGTGCGGGTGGCCGTCCAGGCCCTGGCGGCGGTGTGCGGAGGGGCCCAGTCGCTGCACACGAACGCCTTCGACGAGGCCCTGGCCTTGCCGAGCGAGCGGGCAGCCCGCATCGCCCTCCGCACCCAGCAGATCCTCCAGCACGAGGCGGGGACGACCGACACCGCCGACCCCCTGGGCGGCTCCTACTTCATCGAGGCCCTCACCGCCGCCCTGGAGGAGCGGGCCCAGGCCTTGATCGACGAGATCGAGGAGATGGGCGGGGCGGTGGCGGCCATCGAGCAGGGGCTCGTGCAGCGGGCCATCGAGGAGTCGGCCTTCCGCTTCCAGCGGGCGGTGGAGTCGGGGGAGCGGATCGTGGTGGGAGTGAACGCGTTCGTGGAGCCGGAAGAGCCGGACATCGAGCTCCACCGCATCGATCCCGAGCTCGAGCGCCGGCAGCGGGAGCGCACGGCCAAGGTCAGGGCGGGCCGGGACGCGAGGGCGGCGGAGGCGGCCCTGGCGGCGGTACGCCGGACGGCGGAGGGGACGGGAAACCTGCTTTTACCCATGCGGGAGGCCCTGCGGGCCCGGTGCACGATCGGGGAGGTGTGCGAGGTCCTGCGCCAGGTGTTCGGCACCTACGAGGCGGGGCGGGCCTAGCCGAGCGGCCCGGCCCAGGCCGTGCGCATCCTGCTTGTGTCCCAGATGTACCCGGGGCCTTGCGACCCCGACCTGGGGCCGTTCGTGCGCGACCTGGAACGGGCCCTCGTCGAGCGCGGTCACGTCGTCGCCCGGGCCGTGGTCGACCGGAGAGCGGGGGGCTTCCGCCGCCACCTCTCCCTGCTCGGGGAGGCTCTGGCCGCCGCCCGCCGGCTCAGGCCCGACGTCGTCTACGCCCACTTCCTCGTCCCGGCAGGGCTTGCGGGCGCCCTGGCCGGCGTCGTGGGCAGGGCCCCCCTGGTCGTCACCGCCCACGGCCAGGACGTCCGCAACGTGGGCGCCCTTCCCGGGGTCCGCGCCGCCACCCGCTGGACCTGTCGCCGGGCGGCGGCCGTCGTGGCCGTATCCGACTACCTGCGCCGGGAGCTGGAGGCGAAGGTCCCCGAGGCCCGGGGAAAGACGGAGGTGGTGAGCTGCGGCGTCGATCTCGACCGGTTCCCGGTCCTGCCCGCCCCCCAGGGCCCCATCTCGTACCTCTTCGTGGGCGCGCTCAGCGAGCAGAAGAACGTCCTCGCGCTTGCTCGCGCCTTCCGACGCCTCTCCCTCCCCGGGGCCACCCTCACCTTGGTGGGAGACGGGCCCCTGCGGCCGGCGCTCGAGGGCCAGCCCCAGGTGGTCGTGGCGGGGAGGGTCCCCCCCGAGGAGGTGCCTGCCCGCATCGCCGCCGCCCGGGTCGTCTGCCTTCCCAGCCGCAGCGAGGCCCTGGGCCAGGCCCTGCTCGAGGCCATGGCCTGCGGCCGACCGGTGGTGGCGACCCGGGTGGGGGGACCGGCGGAGATCGTGCCCCCCGAGGCGGGCATCCTCGTCGATCCCGAGGACGAGGATGCCCTGGCGGAGGCCTTGTGCCGGGCGGCCTCCCTCCCCTGCCCCAACCCGGCCGCTCGGGCGGCGGCTGAGAGGCACGACCTTCGCCTGCAGGCAGCCCGGGTGGAGGCGATCCTCGCCCGCGCTGCCGGCGGGGGGTAGGCCCCGGGCCGCCCCTGGCTGCTAGGTGGCTCCGGCTAGGCGGTGGTACCTCCTCCGGCCACGTCCTCCTTGATCCGCTGCGCGTCCTCGCGCAGGCTCGTGTCCCCCCGCACGACCACGCTGTGCACGAGCCAGCCGATGATCGCGCCCACCGCCGGCCCCAGGAAGTAGACCCACTCGCTATCCCAGTGATCCCCGACCAGGGCCGGCCCCAGGGTGCGAGCCGGGTTCACCGACGAGCCCGTGAAGGGGATGGCGGCGAAGTGGATGACGAGCAGGGTGAGGGGGATGGCGACGAGGGCGCTCGACCGGTAGCCGGGGCTGCGGGTCGCCTGCAGGATGACGGCGACGAAGACGGCGGTCATGAGCACCTCGATGGCGAAGGCTTCCCCGTCGCCCACCCCGGGTACCGTGGCCGTGTTGGCCACGTCGTCGTCGGTGAAGGGCAGGAGGAGCACCGCCGAGGCGAGGATGGCCCCCACGAACTGAGCCAGCCAGTAGGCGAGGAGCTCGGGCGCCGACAACCGCCGGTCGAGGTACATGGCCAGCGACACGGCGGGGTTGTAGTGGCCCCCAGAGACCTCGCCGAAGGCGTACAGCCCAGCGAGGAGGGCAAGCCCGAACCCGAAGGGGGCGACCAGCTCCACCGCTCCCGTGTCGCCTCCTCCCAGGCGGATGGCGGCCAGGATCGAGGTGCTGCCCACCGCCACCAGCGTGAACGTGCCGAAGAGCTCAGCCAAGAACACCTGCCACCGCTTCATGGTCACAATCCCTCCTTGCGAGCGCCGGGGACGTCGTCCCCGAGAAGACGGAAGGGAAGGGTGACAGCGCCTCCGGACGGCGTCAGGAGCCCGGCTTCCCCAGGCGCTCGAGCTCGGCCAGGCGGGCCTCGACGAGCGGCCGCGCCCACGCCTCCAGGCCGGCCTGGCGGGCCAGGGCCAAGGCCTGCTCGTAGGTCTCCCGCACCTTGCTCGCCGCTACCCCCTGCTTGAGCCGGTTGTCCCCTAGGACGAGGAGCCTCTGGACCTGCAGGCGCGCCCTCTCGGTTGTCACGTCGGCTAGCCTATCGGCATGGTCGCCGCCCTGGCCGTGACCCAGGTCCTGTTGGCCGCCGCCCTCGTGGGGCTCGTCCTCCTCCACTCCGGCCGCGATACAGGCTTCGGGGGCATGGGCTTCACCCCTGCCTCCCAGGGGGGCACCCACATCGTCGAGCGCAACCTGACCCGGCTCACGGTGGTGGTGGCGGTGCTCTTCTTCCTCAACTCGATCGCCCTCTTCCAGCTTTTCCAGTAGCCGGTCCGGCTCTTCCAGGAGGCCGGCCTCGGAGGCGGCCGGGGTGTCGCTAGAATGGGAGGCGCCTGCGCTGGTGGCGGAATTGGTAGACGCGCTAGGTTGAGGGCCTAGTGGCCGCATAGGCCGTGGAGGTTCAAGTCCTCTCCAGCGCACCTCGTGTCGACGGGTCGAGGGCGGAGCGCTCCGCCCTTGACGTCGTCCGGCGGGGCGGCTACGCTGTTTGCGAACACGTGTTCGAACAAGGAGGGCCCGGTCCATGCTCACGCCCCGTCAGCAGCAGATCCTGGACTTCCTCGGCGAGTACCTCGATCGCTACGGCTACCCGCCCACCGTGCGCGAGATCGGGGAGGCGGTGGGGCTGGCCTCGCCCTCGACGGTGCACGCCCACCTCGTCAACCTGGAGCGGGCCGGGCTCCTGCGCCGCGACCCGAGCAAGCCCCGGGCCCTGGAGCTGACCCGCCGTCCTGCGCTGCCGCGGCGGGCTGGGGGGCCCCAGGCCCTGCCTTTGGTGGGAGCCATCGCCGCCGGGGGCCCGCTCCTGGCTGAGGAGGACATCGAGGACTACCTGAGCGTGCCGGAGGTCATGGGGCCGGCCGACTTCGTGCTCCGGGTCAAGGGCGACTCCATGGTCGGGGCCGGCATCCTCGACGGCGACTTCGTAGTCGTTCGCCGCCAGCCCGACGCCCGCGACGGGGACATCGTGGTGGCCTTGGCGGGCGAGGACGAGGCGGCCGAGGAGGCAACCGTGAAGCGCTACTTCCGGGAGGGGGGTCGGGTGCGGCTGCAGCCCGAGAACGAGGCCATGGGGCCCATCTACCCCCAGCACGTGCGGATCCTGGGCCGGGTGATCGGCGTGTTTCGGAGGCTGTGAGGGGTGCTGACCGCCCTTGCCTGGACCCTCGACTGCGAGCTCCTCGCCCTCGTGCGGGGGGAAAGCGCGGAGTGCCCGGTCTGCGGCGGGCAGGTCGTGCGCCTGGACGAGGGTTCGCTTTCCTGCCCCCAGTGCGGTGCCAGCCTCCGCTCCCTGCCAGAGTCCCAGTCGACGCTACAATTACCGATGCAGGCCGGGTGACCGCGGGCCAGCGCCGGTCCGAGGAAAGTCCGGACACCGCAGGGCAGGACGCTGGGGAAATCCCAGGCGGCGAAAGCCGACGGAAAGTGGCACAGAAAACATACCGCCACCGGCGAACGGAATCTCCGGAGACGCCGGCGGTAAGGGTGAAAAGGTGGGGTAAGAGCCCACCAGCGTCGTGGTGACACGGCGGCTTGCCAAACCCCGTCCGGTGCAAGGCGAAGCAGGCCCCGATGACGCGGCCCGCCGAGGGGCCGGGTACGCCGCTCGAGCCGCCGGGTAACCGGCGGCCTAGATAGATGGTCACCCTCGACAGAATCCGGCTTACAGGCCTGCTACCCCGGAGCCCCGCCGCGAGCGGGGCTCCGGCACGTCAGGCTCTCCCCCGACCCGCTTCCCCCGCGTCCTGATCGACGCCCGCCTCGTCCACGGGTTCGAGCGGACCCGAGGCTCGGGGTCACTCCGGGAGCAGGCGGAAGGCGGCGCAGTGGCGCGGCGCGACGGCGGCGAAGTGGCGGCGGTCGAGGGTGACGATGACGTCGGTGTCGAGCCGCTCGGCCATGGCGATCACCGAGGCGTCGGTGCCGCCCAGCGGGAGCTCCCGGTAGCGCTCGACCAGCTCGGCGATGCGCAGCCAGTCCTCCGGCGCCGGCGCCTCCACCTCGAGCTGCGCGAGCCCGCGCAGGAAGCGTGCCTCCGCCTGGGGGCCAAGCCGGCTGTGAATGAGGTAGGTAACCTCGGCGACGACGAGAGCAGGGATGACGAGCTGGAGGTCAGCCCGCTCGAGCGTCGCCAGCGAGCGCCCGTGGTCCACGTCGTCGGTGTCGGCGACCGCGTAGAGGGGGCCCGAGTCAACGACGGCCAGCACGTATCCACTCGGCGGCGAGGATGTCCTCGAGGTCGCGCGCCGTCGTACGGTGACCGCTGGCGCCGAGCGCGGCGAAGGGGAGGTGGCGGCGCCTCTCGCCCAGGCCCAGGTGGGCTGCGAGCGCCTCGCGGGCGATGTGCGAAGCGGAGACGCGGCGCCGCCGGGCCTCGCGCTCGAGGGCGGCGGCGAGCTCGTCCGGGAGGGCGATGGTGGTGCGCTTCATACGTGCATACTAGCATCAAGAGGAGGGATCGCGGCCACGCACTGTCGTAGCGCGAGTTCAGGGAGCTCGAGGGGGTCGGGGTCAGCGCGGCGTCGGCCTACGCCGGCGCGCGGAAGCCCTCGAGCGCAGCCCGAACGAGCCGGGGCAGGGTGGCGAGGTTGTATCCGCCCTCGAGCACAGCAGCGACCCGGGGGGCCAGGCCCCCCGCTCGACGGGCGAGCTCGCGGAAGCCGTCCTCGGTCAGGCGCATGTGGGCGAGGGGATCGTCCACGTGGGCATCGAAGCCGGCGGAGACGAGGAGGAGGTCGGGGCGGAAGCGCTCGATCGCCGGGGCCACCGTGTGGTCGAAGGCCCGCAGGTACTCCTCGTCCCCCGACCCGGCCGACATGGGCACGTTGAGGACGGTCTCGTCCTGCTCGGTGGGGCCCCCCGTGCCCGGGTAGAAGGGCCACTGGTGGAGCGACACGTAGAGGACGGTGGGGTCGTCCCAGAAGATGGCCTGGGTGCCGTTGCCGTGGTGGACGTCCCAGTCGAGGATGGCCACCCGCGCCAGGCCCAGCTCCGCCTGGGCGTAGCGGGCGGCTACAGCGGCGTTGTTGACCAAGCAGAAGCCCATGGCCCGATCGGCCAAGGCGTGGTGGCCGGGCGGCCGCACCAGGGCGAAGCCCCCCTGCTCCGCCGCCTGGAGGGCGGCCCCGGCGGCAAGCAGGGCGGCCTCGTAGCTCGTGGCCGAGGCGGGCGTGTCTGCGTCCAACCAGGTGGGCTCGGCAATGGAGCGGAGGAGCCTCAGGTAGGAGGCCTGGTGGCAGCGGAGGAGGTCGACCTCCTCCGCCGGCCGGGCCTCGACCCACTCCGGGAAGGCACGATGGAGGACGGCCATGCGCTCGGGCCGCTCGGGGTGGTGCCCGGTGGGGTGGAGGCGGGCGAGGTCGGCGTGGCTTACGAGCTTGATCGCCGTACCGCCTCGGCCAGTGCGGCGAGGTCGGCGCCCCTCGTCTGGGCGAGGCCGACCAGGTAGCAAAGGAGGGGGGCGTTCGTCCGCTGGCCGCTGTCGTGGGCAGCGATGCGGGCGAGGTCGAGGAGGGTCGCCTCGGCCTCCTCGTCCAGCTCGAGGGCGGCAGGGTCGAGGCCCGCCGCCTGGGCGAGGGTGTCGCGAGCGCGGGCCAGCCAGGCGTCCACGCGCAGATCCTAGTACGCGGCCTCCTTCTCGTCCTGGGCTACCCGCTCGGCCACGGCCTCGAGGCCGAGACGGGCGAGGAAGCGGGACGCCTCCGCCCGGTCGAGGGTTTGGTCGGCAAGGGAGGGGAGAGGGGCGGAGGCGTCCAGGGTGGCTATTCGCCGATAGAGACGGAGCTCCTCCTCCTGCTCCGCGAATTGTCCTGCCGCCAGGGCTTCCTCCAGGGAGCCGTAGCGGGCGAGGATGGCGGCGGCCGTCCTGGCTCCCACGCCCCGGGCCCCGGGCAGGCGGTCGGAGGGGTCTCCTCGCAGGGCCACGAAGTCGGGGACTTGGGCGGGATCGACCCCGTACAGGGAGCGCACCTGGGCCGGCCCCACCCGCTCCAGCCGGCTCACCCCCCGCAGGGGCCGAAGGACGGTGGTGCGCTCGTCGACCAGCTGGAAGGCGTCGCGGTCGGAGGTGACGAGGAGGGTGGAGCCCCCGCGCCGTCGCTCCAGCGCCGCCGCCGCGGCTAGGAAGTCATCGGCCTCGTAGCCCGGCTCCTTGGCCGAGGCGAAGCCGAAGGCGAGTACGAGCTCGGGCAGGAGGGCGAGCTGCTCCACGAGCTCCGGGTCGAATCGCCGGCCGGCTTGGTACCCGGGGTAGAGCCGGTGGCGGTAGGTGGGGGCATCGAGGGTGTCCCAGCCCACCACGATCGCCCGCGGCCTCTCCCTCTCCCACAGGCGTAAGAGGAAGCCGGCGAAGCCCACGATCGCCCCGGCCGGGGCTCCCCGCGAGCTCCTGACCGTCCTGGGGAGGCCGTGGTAGGCGCGGTGGGCGAGGGAGTCGCCGTCCACCGCGAGCAGGGGTCTAGAGGAGGGCGTAGAGGGCGTAGATCGCCTCCATCAGCCGCTGGGTGGCAAGGCGGGCGGCCTCGCGGGGGGCGAGATGGGCCAAGTCGTGGAGGGGCACGGGGGAGCCGTAGGCCACCTTCAGCTTGGGAAGGCGGGTGAGGCGGTCGGTGCCCTTGATCGCCGCCGGCACCAGCGGGACCTGGGCGGCCAAGGCGATGCGGGCGGCGCCGGTGCGGGGCCGGTGCTCGAACTTCTTGACCAAGCCCTTGGACCTGCGGGTGCCCTCCGGGAACATGGCCACGATCTTGCCCTCCCGGCACAGCCGCACCGCCGTCTCGATGGCCTGGGCGTCGTGCTCGCCCCGGCGAACGGGGAAGGCTCCGCCCGCCCGCAGGAAGGGGCCGAGGATGGGGTTGAAGAGCTCCGACTTGGCCATGAAGTGGAGCTGGCGGGGCCAGAGGGGAACCCCGAGCGGCCAGGGGTCGAAGTTGGAGGTGTGGTTGGCGGCCAGGACGAAGCCCCCCTGGGCGGGCAGGTTGTCGAGGCCCCTCGCCTCCAGCCGGAAGACGAGCCGCAGCACCGGCCGGCTGACGAGGGCGAGGAAGGTGTAGAAGGGCGTGGCCACCGCTCCTCCAAGTATCCGCGATGGTGCCGAGCGAGCACCAAGATGGCTCCCGGTCGCGGCGTCGCCGCCGCCGCCCGCTAAGGTGTCGAGCCGACGCGCCATGCCCCCACGCACCAACGGAAAGCGCAAGCTCGTCATCGTCGAGTCGCCGGCCAAGGCGAAGACCATCGCCGGCTACCTGGGGAGCGACTTCGTGGTCGAGTCGAGCGTGGGCCACATCCGCGACCTCCCCGAGCGGGCCTCCGACATCCCCAAGGATAAGCGGGCCAAGTACGGCGCCCTGGGGGTGGCGGTGGAGGAAGGGTTCGAGCCCTACTACGTGGTCGACCCGGCCAAGCGCAAGATCGTGGCCCAGCTGCGGAAGCGGCTCCAGGAGGCAGAGGAGGTGCTGCTCGCCACCGACGAGGATCGGGAAGGGGAGGCCATCGCCTGGCACCTGGTGCAGGAGCTTCGCCCCAAGGTGCCCGTCCGGCGGATGGTGTTCCACGAGATCACCCGGGAGGCGATCAGGCGGGCCCTCGAGGAGACCCGGGACATCGACGAGCGGCTGGTCGACTCCCAGGAGACGCGGCGGATCCTCGACCGCCTCTACGGCTACGAGGTATCGCCGGTCCTGTGGAAGAAGGTGATGCAGGGGCTGTCGGCGGGACGGGTGCAGTCGGTCGCCACCCGCCTCGTGGTGGAGCGAGAGCAGGAGCGGATGCGCTTCCGTCGGGCCTCCTACTGGGACCTGGAGGGCCTGTTCGATCCCGGCCCCTTCCGAGCTCGCCTGGTGGCCGTGGACGGCCGTCGGGTGGCCCAGGGCAAGGACTTCGGGCCCGACGGTCGGCTGCGGGCGGACGTGCTTGTGCTGGACGAGGAAGGGGCCCGGGGCCTCGCCCAGCGCCTCCTCGGGGCCGCCTTCGCCGTGCGCTCGGTGGAGGAGCGGCCGTACACCCGCCGGCCCTCGCCGCCGTTCATCACCTCCACCCTCCAGCAGGAGGCAAGCCGCAAGCTCCGCTTCTCGGCCCAGACCACCATGCGGGTGGCCCAGCGCCTGTACGAGCGCGGCTACATCACCTACGTCCGCACCGACTCCACCACCCTGTCGGAGTGGGCGCTGGAGCAGGCGCGGGCCCAGGTGGCGGCTCTGTACGGGGAGGAGTACCTGCCCGCCGCCCCCCGCCGCTACGCCCGGCGGGTCAAGAACGCCCAGGAGGCGCACGAGGCGATCCGGCCTGCCGGGGAGCGGTTCCGGCCTCCCCAGGAGGTGGCCGCCGAGCTCGATCGGGACGAGCTCGCGCTCTACGAGCTGATCTGGGCCCGCACGCTCGCCTCCCAGATGGCCGATGCCCAAGGTCGGACGGTGTCGCTCCGCATCGGCGCCACCGCCAAGGCGGGGGAGGAGGTGGAGCTGGCCGCCTCCGGCACCGTCATCTCCTTCCGCGGCTTCTTGGCTGTCTACGAGGAGGGCCGAGACGAGGAGGACGAGCAGGGGGAGGAGGCCCGCCTTCCCGACCTCAGAGAGGGCGACCGGGTGCAGGCGCTCGAGCTGGAGCCGCGAGGCCACGAGACGACCCCGCCCCCGCGCTACACCGAGGCCACCCTGGTCAAGGCGCTGGAGGAGCGGGGCATCGGCCGGCCCTCCACCTACGCCGCCATCCTCGCCACCATCCTCGAGCGCGGCTACGTGTTCAAGCGCGGCTCCGCCCTCGTGCCCACCTTCCTCGCCTTCGCCGTGACCCAGCTCCTCGAGCGCCACTACCAGCGGCTGGTCGACTACGACTTCACCGCCCGCATGGAGGACGACCTCGACCGCATCGCCGCCGGCGAGGAGGAGCGGGTGGCCTGGCTCAGCCGCTTCTACAAGGGCGACGGGGTCGAGCCCGGCCTGCGCCAGCTCGTCACCGAGCACTTGGACGAGATCGACGCCCGAGCCGTGAACTCCATCCCCATCCCCGGGAGCGACGTCGTCGTGCGGGTGGGCCGCTACGGGCCCTACCTCGAGCGGGGCGAGGAGCGGGCGCCGCTCCCTGAGGGGATCGCCCCCGACGAGCTCACTCCCGAGCGGGCAGAGGAGCTCCTCCGCCGTCCCGACGACGGTCGCCCCTTGGGACGGGACCCCAAGGAGGGCTCCCTGATCGTCCTCCGCCAGGGGCGCTACGGCCCCTACCTCACCGAGGAGCTCCCGGACGGGGTGGACCGCAAGCCGCGCTCCGTCTCCCTTCCCCCCTCGATCTCGCCGGACGAGCTCACGCTGGAGGAGGCCTTGCGGCTCCTCTCCCTGCCCCGGGTGGTGGGGCTCGACCCGGAGACGGGGGAGGAGATCGTGGCCACGAGCGGCCGCTTCGGGCCCTTCCTGAGGAAAGGCTCCCAGACCCGGTCGCTAGAGCGGCCCGAGCAGCTCTTCACCATCACCCTGGAGGAGGCGCTCGCCCTGTTCGCCCAGCCCCAGGGCCGGCGTAGGCGGGCGTCGGCGCCGGCGAGGGAGCTGGGGGTCGATCCCAAGACCGCCCGCCCCGTCCTGGTCAAGAGCGGCCGGTTCGGGCCCTACGTGACCGACGGGGAGACGAACGCCTCCCTGCGGGGAGGGGACCGGCCCGAGTCGATCACGCTCGAGCGGGCCCTCGAGCTCCTGGCCGAGAGGCGCGCCCGGGGGGCTGTCCCGGCGCGGGCTCGCCGCCGCCGCTAGGATGGGCGCGATCAGGATTCAAGAAAGGTTTACACTCGCTCAGCACCTGCTTAACCGCAGGTGTGCAAACCTTTTGGCGGCGTCGAGCGTCTTCTCCTAGCGAGGAAGGCGTCCCGGCGCGCCGGGACCGAGCGTCCGGGGGGCGCGGAATACTCCAGCGGCGCCCGCCGTTGGCAGCCGTGCCGCCCGGGGACGGAGCGGCGTATCCCGTGGTCAAACGAGGAAAATGGTCATACAGTCAGAAGGCGTGAGAGGACACGACGGTACGAGCGAAGGAAAGGACGAGCTGAGTTCGTTGACGCACAATCAAGTCCAGGAGCTTTTGGAGAGCGAGCAGGGACGCGTCCTTCTGGACGTGGCTGAGGAGCGCGGCTACCTCGAGCCGGCCGACCTGGAGACCTTCTCGGTCGAGCACGACCTGTCCGAGGAGGACATAGAGGCGCTGGCCCGGGAGCTCGAGGCCATGGGCATCGAGATACGCCAGCCGGCGGAGGAGCCGGATGTCGATCCCACCACCCTCAACCTCGAGCCCGAGGAGGTGTCGGGGGCTGCCGATAGCCTCCAGCTCTTCCTGGCCGACGTGGGCAAGCACAAGCTGCTCACGGCCGCCGAGGAGGTGGCGCTGGCGAAGCGGATCGAGCGGGGCGACCCGGTCGCCAAGCGGAAGATGATCGAGTCCAACCTGCGCCTGGTCGTCTCCATCGCCAAGGGCTACCGGGGCCTGGGGGTGCCCTTCCTGGACCTGATCCAGGAGGGGACGCTCGGGCTCAACCGGGCGGTGGAGAAGTTCGACTGGCGGCGGGGGTACAAGTTCTCGACCTACGCCACCTGGTGGATCCGCCAGTCGGTGCAGCGGGCGGTCGCCAACCACGCCCGCACCATCCGGGTGCCGGTCCACGTGGTCGAGCGCCAGCAGAAGCTGGGGCGGGCCGCGCGCCGGCTGGAGGTGGAGCTGGGGCGAGAGGCCACCAAGGAGGAGCTGGCCGAGGCCACCGGCCTGCCCATGCAGCACATCGACGAGGCCCTGGGGGCCGCCCAGGCGTCCGTCTCCCTCAACCAGACGGTGGGGGCGGACGACGAGGGCGAGCTGGGTGATCTCTTCGCCGACCGGGAGGCCGCCGATCCCTTCGACGAGGCCGAGGAGTCGCTCCGGCGACAGGGCATCCGCAAGGCCCTCGACGCCCTGCCGGAGCGCGAGCGGCGCATTCTCGAGCTCCGCTTCGGCTTCGAGGGCGAGCCGTGGACGCTCGAGGCGATCGGTAACGAGCTCGATCTCACGCGGGAGCGCGTGCGCCAGCTGGAGAGCCAGGCGTTGGCCCGGCTGGCGGCGCTGCGCGAGCTGCAGACGGTCGCCGCCTAGGAGGCGCCGCTCTCGCCGATCGAGGGGCGGGCGCTCGCCCGCCCCTCGCCGCGTCTATCCCCTCCCAGCGCGGGGGCCCCAGGTCGCTCCCCTGCCTCCTCGTCGTAGAGGTGGCACTCCACCACGGTCTCGTCCACGCGGAGGGGGCGCAGGGGGCGCGGCTGGTGCCACTCCACCTCCACCCCGTCCTCGAGGGCAGCCATCCGTCGCACGCCCCTCCAGAAGGGATCGGCGGGATCGTCGGAGCGGGCCCGCTCGAGCAGGGCGAGGAGGGCCTGGGCACCCCGGGGCGCCGGCAGGCGGGCGCGGGTAGCCGGCTGGTCGAGGAGCGAGAGGTCGCCGAGGAGCGCGCGCTCCTCCTCGTACGCCTGCTCGCCCAGGCGGGCCCACCGCCTCCCCAGGAGGTCGGCGAGGTCGCGCGCCTCCCAGCCGCAGACCTCGAAGGCGAAGGGGCAGCGGGGGTGGAAGGAGCACCCGAGCGGGGGACGGGAGGCGTCCGGCACCTCCCCGCGGGGGAGGTCGCGGGGCACCTGGCGGCGAGGGTCGGGCTGGGGGATGGCCCGCAGCAGGGCCTGGGTGTAGGGGTGCTTGGGGCTCTCGTAGATCGCTCGGGAGGGGCCGATCTCGACGATGCGCCCCAGGTAGAGGATGGCCAGGCGATCGCAGAAGAACTTGGCCGTGGCCAGGTCGTGGGTGATGTACAGGTAGGTGAGGTCGAGCTCCCGCTTGAGCTGGAGCATGAGCTCGAGGATCTTGGCCCGGACGCTCATGTCCAGCATGGATACGGGTTCGTCGGCCACCAGGAGGGACGGCCCCAGGATGATGGCCCGGGCGATCACTGCCCGCTGCCTCTGGCCGCCGGAGAGGTCGGACGGGTACTTGTCCAGGAACTGCTCGGCCGGCGCCAGGCCTACCTGCTCCAGCGCGGCCGCTACCCGGGCCCGGATGCGGTCGCGGCGGCGCTCGACTCCGTGGATGGAGAGAGGGTGCCCCACCGCCTGCTCGATGGTCATGGCCGGGTTGAGCGAGGCATGCGGGTCCTGGAAGACGATCTGCATCCGCCGGCGAAGCGGGCGGAGCTCGCGCTCGGGGAGGCGGGTGATGTCCCGTCCCTCGAAGACGACGCTGCCGGCCGTGGCCGGGACGAGGCCGAGCAGGGTGCGGCCGAGGGTGGTCTTGCCGCTGCCCGACTCGCCGACGAGGCCGAGTACCTCGCCCCGGCGGATGTCGAAGGAGACGTCGTCCACTGCCTTCACGTACCCCGCCTCGCGGCCGAGCAGGCGGTCGAGGAAGCTTCCCCGGATCGGGTAGTAGGTCTTGAGGCCGCGGACGGACACGAGCACCTCGTCCTGCCTGCCCGGAGGGGCCTCATGGGCGACGGGCTCAGGGCGCATCGCCCACGGGGATCGGTCGCTCCAGAGGGAGGGTTCCGTTGGCAGGGATGTCCTCTTTGGGCCCGTGCAGCCAGCAGCGCACCCGCCGGCCCGGCCCCAGCTCCTGCGCGGGCGGAGGAAGGGAGGCGCACGCGCGCATGGCCTGGGGGCAGCGGGGGTGGAAGCGGCAGCCGGGGGGAGGATCGACGAGGTCGGGGGGCGCTCCCGGGATGGAGTGCAGCTCGCGGGTGTCGAGGGAGATGGTGGAGCGGAGGAGCTCTCGCGTGTAGGGGTGGGCAGGCTGGAGGAAGACGTCGGTCACCGGTCCGTCCTCCACGATCTGGCCGGCGTACATGACCGCCACCCGGTCGCACGACTCGGCCACGATCCCCAGGTTGTGGGTGACGAGGAGAAGGGCAGTGTCGAAGCTCGTACGCAGGTCGGCGAGGATGGCCAAGATCTGGGCCTCCACGATCACGTCCAAGGCCGTGGTGGGCTCGTCGGCGACGAGGAGCTTGGGACGGAGCACGAGGGCAAGGGCGATCATGATCCGTTGCCTCATGCCGCCCGAGAACTCGTGGGGGTACTGGCGGAAGCGGGTGGGGGGGATCCCCATGGCGCCCAGCGCCTCCAGCGAGCGGCGGCGGATCTCCCGGCCGTCCAGTCCCGGCTCGTGCTGCTCGAGGGTCTCGCGGAAGTGCTGGTCGATGCGCATGAGGGGGTCGAGGCGGGTGGTCGCCTCTTGGAAGACGAGCGCCAGGTGAGGGCCGCGCAGCCGTCGCACCTCCCGCTCGGGAAGGTCGAGGAGGTTGCGTCCCTGGTAGAGGACCTGACCGTGGGCGACGGCACCCTCGGGGAGCAGGCCGAGGATGCCCCGTCCCAAGGTCGACTTGCCGCAGCCCGACTCTCCCACCAGCCCTACCACCTCGCCGGCGCGGATGTCGAGGGAGACACCGTCGACTGCCCGCACCGGCCCCGGCCGCGCCGAGTAGTAGACGCGGAGGTCGCGGATCGAGAGGAGGGGGTCGGCCGTCATCGCCCGGCGTCGAGCGGCTCGAGCTCGATGGTGGCTCGCGGCCGTCGACGAAGAACGGGGTTCACGGTCTCGTTGAGCCCTTCCCCAAGGAGCGTGAGGCCGGTGACGAGGAGGACGATGGCGAGGCCGGGGAAGAGCCCGGTCCACCAGATCCCCGAGGCCGCGTCCGACACGGCTCGCTGGATGTCGTAGCCCCACTCGGCAGCCTCGGTGGGCTGGATCCCGTAGCCCAGGAAGCCGAGGGCAGCCAGGGTGAGGATGGCGTCGGCCGCGTTGAGGGTGGCGATGACGGGGACGTTCTGGACGACGTTGAAGAAGACGTAGCGACCGATGATGGTGAGGGGCCCCGCTCCCAGGGCTCGCGCCGCCTCCACGTAGGGCTCCTCGCGCACGCTGATCACGTGGTTGCGGACGACCCTGAAGTACTGGGGTACGTACACGGCGGTGATGGCGACGGCGGCGCTGAACACTCCCCTCCCCACCGTGTCGGAGAGGAGGAAGGCGACGACGATGGCCAGGAGGAGGTAGGGGAAGGCAAAGAGGGCGTCCATGAGGAGGACGAGGGCCCGGTCGAGGACTCCGCCCACGTAGCCGGAGACAAGGCCCAGGGGGACGCCTACGAGGAGGGAGAGGAGGAGCGCGACCGCCACCACCTCGAGCTCCGTCTGGGCTCCCCAGACGACTCGGGCAAGGACGTCGGTCGACTGCACGGTCGTGCCCATGGGGTGGTCGGAGGAGGGGCCGGCGAGCTGGGGAAAGCGCCTGCCCTCGCTTCGGTACTGGTCGAAGTCGTAGGGCGAGATGAGGGGGGCGAAGATCGCCACGGCGACGAAGAAGGCGGTGATCGTGCCCCCGGCCACGAGCATCGCCCGGGCCAGGCCTCGCGCCTCGCGGATAGGAGCCAGCGCCCGCCGCAAGCCGGGAAAGAGGGGTCGCGCCCTTCCGGCTCTCCCCGCGCGCGCTGAGACGGCCATGTCAGTACCTCACCCGGGGATCGATGAAGGCGTTGACGAAGTCGATGACGAGGCTCACGGCCACCACCACCAGGGCGAAGACGACGATGATGCCCTGCACGGCCGTGTAGTCGCGGTTCTGGAGGTAGACGATCAGGGTGTGGCCGATGCCCGGCCAGTTGAAGGTGGTCTCGGTCAGCACCGCGCCCGAGAGAAGCAGGGCGAGCTGCAGCCCGACCACGGTGACGACGGGCACCAAGGCGTTCCGGAAGGCGTGGTGCCAGACCACCGCCCGCTCGCTGATACCGCGGGCCCTGGCCGCCTCGACGTAGTCGTCCTTGAGCGTCCGGATGACGTTCACCCGGATCAGGCGAATGAAGACGCCGGCGATGACGAGGCCGAGGGTGAGGGCGGGAAGGACGAGGTGCCTGACCACGTCGGCGAGGGCGCTCCAGTCCCCCTCGATCAGGGCGTCGACGGTGAGGAGGTTGGTGTGGGTTGGGAGGGTCGCCTGCGTGATGGGGCTAGCTCGGTCGGAGGTAGGGAGCAGGCCCAGGTATGAGCCGAAGAAGAGCTGGGCGAGGAGGCCGAGGAAGAAGACCGGGGTGGCGTAGACGACGATCCCGAACAGGCGACCGCCCACGTCGACGGGGGTGTCCCGAAAGCGGCCGGTGAGCAGGCCGAGCAGGACTCCCACCGTCACCGCGACCACCATGGCGGCCAGGCTCAGCTCCAGAGTGGCCGCTCCGTTGACGGCGATGATGTCGGCGATGGGACGGCGGTCGGTGATCGTGGTGCCGAAGTCTCCCCGCAGGATGTCCCACAGGTAGTCGCCGTACTGGGCGTACAGCGGCTTGTCGAAGCCGAGCTCGCCCTTGATCTGGTCGATGACCTGGCGAGGGACGTGGCCTCCCAGGGCAGCCGAGATGGGGTCGCCGGGCGCCACCCGCATGAGCAGGAAGACGAGGGTGAGCAGGATGAGCACCATGGGGAGGACCAGCGCCAGGCGGGTGAGGGCGTAGCGCTTGAGCGAGCTTCCCTGGGTGGGCATGGAGGCTGCCGTAAGTGTGACGGGAGCGGGCATCCGCGGGCTGGGATGCCCGCTCCCTCTCGGTCACGACGACTTGGAGAGCAGCCAGAAGCGCATGATGAACGCCGCGTCCAGGGTCTTGGGGATGCCCTTGATGGGGTCCCGGGCGACGGCGATCATCTTCGCTTGCCAGTAGGGGATGATGGGCACGTCCCTCGCGGCCAGGAGCTGCGCCTGCCGGATCGCGCTCAAGCGTTGAGCGGTGGTCTTAGCGGCAAGCTCCCTTCTGATGAGGGCGTCCATCTTGGGGTTCTTGTAGCCGTTGGCCAGGAACGTATCCGAGCGGTAGAAGGGCACGACGTAGTTCTCGGCGTCGGGGTAGTCGGGGAACCAGCCGAGCTGGAAGGCGTTGTACTGGTTCCCGAGGGCATCGGAGTACTGCGCCCACTCGGCCGACTTGAGCGTCACCCTGAACACGCCGGAGGACTCCAGCGCCCGTTTGATCTCCGCGTACTCGTCGGCAGATGCGTCCCCGTAGTGCGTGGGGGTCCACCAGATCTCGATGGGGAAAGGCATCTCTAAGCCTGCCTGCCGCATGACCTTCTTGGCTGCCGCGGGGTTGGGCCTTGTCCCGTAGACGGTGGCGAAGGCGTCGATGTGACCGGGGAGTCCGGCCGGCACCATCGAGTAGAGAGGCCTCACGTAGCCGCGGTAGACGCGGTTGGCGATCGTCTGGCGCGGCATGAGGTAGGCGATCGCCTTGCGCACCGCCGGGTTTCGCGTGGGCTCCCGGGCGACGTTGAACACAAGGTAGCGGATGACCGCGCCCGGCCCCTGGTAAACCTTGATGCCCTTGGCCTTCTTGAGCGAGTCGAGCTCAGTCGGGGTGAAGGTCTGGAAGGCCATGTCGATCTCCCCCCGCTCCAGGGCCAGCTTCATCGTGGACGACTTGGAGAAGTAGCGGACGATGAGCTGGTCGTTCTTTGCCTTGGGGCCCCAGTAGCCGTCCCACTTCTCGAACACTGCCTGCTGGCCGGGGGTGTACTTGACGAGCTTGTAGGGGCCGGTGCCCACCTGGGGGCTCGTGTTGGGCTGGAGCTTGGTGTCGGGGTACATGCCCTTGGGCACGATGAAGCCCGCCCCGGTGGCGAGGATGAAGGGCCAGGTCGACTGGGGCGACTTGAGGTGGAAGGTGACCCCGTAGGGGCCGTTGGTGGTGACGCTCCTCAGGTTGCCGAGGAGCGAGGAGATGCCCGAGGGGTCCTTGATCTTGAGCACCCGGTCGAACGACCACTTCACGTCGGCCGAGTCGAAGCTAGAGCCGTCGTGGAACTTGACCCCCCTGCGCAGGGTGCACCGCCAGGTTCGCACGCTGCCGACCGGAGCGCAGCGAGTGGCGAGCGAGGGCTGGAGGGTGGCCCCGGTCTTGAAGTCGAGGAGGTGCTCGAAGATCAGCGCGTCGAGGGTGAACGACCCAAAGTCGTAGTTCCCGGCTGGGTCGAGGTTGGTGACGGAGTCGGTCGTGCCGTTGACGATGATGCTCGCTGCGGCGCGGTCCCCGCCGGCGCGAGCCGATTGACCGACGCTGGGGCCGAGCACGGCCACGGTCACCAGGACGAGCGCCGCCGCCGCGGCCGGCCGCCACGTTGCAGCTTTCCGCCAGTTCATGTGTCCCCCTTTCCCCGGCTCGCGGGGAGGGTCGCTCCCGCGAGCGTGTGTCTCGGCACGCAGGTGTTGGACGTGGAGGCGGCCGCCCCGTGCGTGCGGCCGGCCGTGCCCTCCCGCTGAGCTCGCTCGTTGCCCACGTGCCGGGGCAGTAGGTAAGCGCATGTGGCGTCCGAGGTCAAGTCCCCGAGACCCCCGTCGAGCCGGCCGCGTGCGGGATCCGGGCCGCGCTGCGTCTCGGGCGACTCCACGCCTCCTCTAAACGGGGGATGTGAGCTAAAGGGGCCTCCGGTGAAGGCCGATAGGCTGAGCGTGGACGCCGCCGAGCGCAACGAGATCCTGGCCCGCTACGCCGACCACGTGCGCCGCTTCGAGGCCGCCGCGGCCCGCCGGACCGGCCGCTCGGCCGAGATCATCCCCTTCACAGGCCCCCTCCGCGAGCTCGAGCAGGAGCCCACGCCGCGCGAGATCCAGGTGCTCCAGCTCATCTCGGAGGGCCTGGTGAATCGCGAGATCGGCAAGGCTCTCTACCTCTCCGAGGAGACAGTCAAGTCGCACGTACGCCACCTCCTTGCCAAGCTTCAGGCCCGCTCGCGCGCCCACGCGGTGGCGATCGGCTTCCGTCGCGGCATCCTCACCTAGGGACGGCGCCGACGCCGGGAAGGCCCACGCCGGCCCTGTCGAGCCGGCGCGGGCCTTCCCATGCAGCTTCTAGAGGGGTTTTCCCCGCCGCGTGGAAATCCCTCAACAGGGGGATGCCACCACGGCGTGGAAGACGCAAGCTATGAGAGAACCCTTCTACCAGCCGGCGTAGCCGCCTGGCAAAGGCAGCCTGATGCGCTTCCGCATGAGCGAACTCCTCTCTCGAGGGACTAACGGCAAGGCCGGTTATACCCCAGAACGCCTCCGAGTGCAAGAAGCACGTCCATCGAAATGGCCGATCGCAGCGGGGACCGCTGCTCGCGAGCTGCGCGGAGTGATGGGTGTCTACCTTGCGGCCCTTTGCATCTTGGCAGCTGGCCTGGCGGCGGTGAGCTTGGTTACAGGCCACTCGCTCGGCACCCCGTGGGTTGTGGCCATTCTCGCGCTTGCTGCAGCTATCTCTGAGCGGCAGCGGGTTTGGATCGACAGGAACGCTCATGCGTCGATCTCCCTCATCCCCATATTGTTCGCTGCTGTTTTGTTTGGACCTTTGGCAGGTATGGTGGTTGCCGCAGCGTCCTGGCTCGGGACGTTTGAGCGTCCGTATATGAAGTGGGCTGTTTACACAGCAGCTGGAGCAATCACCGGAGCACTTAGTGGTTTCGCTGCGAATGCTGCCGCGGGATTCACTCCAAACCAGCTTACAGCTAGCGTGGTTGGAACCGGAGCGGGGTCACTTGTCGCGGAAGCGAGTTCGGTGGGCTTCGTGGCCCTCACGATGACACTGCGTGGGAAGAGTGGGACGCAGGCCGTGCGCATCCTCGCTCCCCTTGCGTCTGCGTCAGTTCTCCTCTACGGGCCTCTGATCGCGCTGCTGGTCGTGGCCTACCATGAAGTGTCTCCGCTTTCTCTTCCGCTGTTCCTTGTGCCAGCTCTCGCAGCTCAGCGTCTCTTCGGGATGTACCAGGATCAGCGGAGACTGGCAGAAGATTTGGCGGCTGCAAACGTTCGACTTGAGAGAGCTAATCTTTCATTTGCAACCGCTCTCGTTGCAACGCTTGACGCGCGTGACCGGTACACTGCTGGCCATTCGGCGGCTGTAGCGATCTATGCACGAGATATAGCGGCGAGACTAGGACTTACTGAGAAAGAGCAGAAATTGGCCCATCTGTGTGGGCTTGTCCACGATATTGGCAAGATCGGTCTGCCACCGGGCCTCCTCGAGAAGCCGGGGGCTCTTACTCTTGCCGAGCGTCGGCAGATGGAGAAGCATTCCGAGATCGGCGAGCGGATCCTTGCGAAGGTAGAGGACTACGCGGAGATCGCCAAGATCGTTCGGCACCACCACGAGCGATGGGATGGCCAGGGGTATCCCGATGGCCTCGCAGGGGAGGAGATCCCGCTGATCTCGAGAATCATCGCTGTCGCCGACGCGTACAACGCCATGACCTCCGACCGGCCCTACCGCGACGCTATGCCCAGCCGTGTCGCCCGCCTACGGTTGGCACAGGGAGTCGAGTCCCAGTTTGACACGACGGTCGTGGCTGCCTTCGAAGCAGTACTGGCGGGAGCGAGCGAAGAGTACCGCGAGGGGCGACGGTCAGATTTCACTCTCCAGGAGCAGGATCGGTACTCCGAGCGCGACGCGACCGTACATCCAGTCGAAGCTGAAGTCGCCTAGTCCTCCGCGAGCTCCATAGCTCGCACCACTGCCTCTGTTCGTGAGCGGACTCCGAGCTTCTCATAAATATGGCGCAGATGTACCTTAACAGTGGCCTCACTGATGAAGAGCGCTCGTGCAAGCTCGCGATTCGTCAACCCTCGAGCTAAAAGATCAAGAACCTCTCTTTCTCTTCGCGAAAGCTCCGTTTGCCTGACCTTTATAATAGTAGACGATATTTTGAGCCCGGCCTTGCGCGCGAGTTCCTGGTCTCTACTGAGCGCGAGAATCTTCTTTAGCTTGACACGATTCGCCCCCTCAGCACCCAAGAGCAGAAGTATTTCAGGACAGGATCGGTAGGCTACGACGAAGCTATCAACATTTCCCAACTGTAGGGAAGTGTCAAACGCAGCCTGAACCGCCTCCGTACTTCTTTGATCCTGGCACTTCACCGCGACTATCGCGAGAGTCCAAGGAATAAGTCCCGACACCTCGACCCTGGTCGAGAGGTTCTCGGCCTGTTTGGCTGTCGAAAGCGCCTCCTCATACCTCTCAGCGCACGCTAAGGCAAGAGACCACCATGCTAAGTACTCCGCCTCCATCCCTTTGGTAGATGTCGGATGGTCATGAAGTTCCAATGCTTCTAGCGCAGTATCCCATAGCTTCAAAGAGAGATGAAGCCGAACGAGCACTGTCCCACTATTCATAATTAAAAAGCCGTCGTTAGGATCTTTGTTGGCTTTGTGAGCTCGTTCTATATATGTCGCGCACTTCTTGAATCTTCTCAGTCCCCACATAGCGAGCGCCTTGTACACATAAGCGTGGGGAATGACAAAGACTAAGCGATAGGTTTCGGCTAGCTCAAGTTCCTCATCTACGATCCGGTCTGCTTCCTCGTATCGACCTGCCAATGCGACAGCGCTGGCGTACGAGTTCAAGAACGAGGAGTGGACGAGCGGATCCTCGGCGCGTGTCGCCAGGGGAACTAATGCCTGGGCAGCGTCCACCGCCTCGGTGAGGCCTCCCCGGAGAGTCGACAACAGAAGCCGACCGTTGGCAAGACGGAGCTGGTCATCAATCGAGAGCGAGGAACGTGCAGTGAACTCCGCAAGATCGCCCGGTGCAGTCTCACGCTCTAGCGTGACCGTGGCAAGGAAGCGGCCCCAGAGCGCCTGGCGGC
>CAZQRA010000029.1:32266-34165 GCA_964595575.1 uncultured Gaiellales bacterium | reverse complement strand
GATCTCCACGAGCCCCTCTACTCCGACCGGGACGGGAGGTTGCTCGACCCCGGCCCCTGGGGCATCTACTTCCGCCCCACCCCCTTCGCCAACGTCGCTGTGGGCGGGCTACCCGCCCAGCTCGACCCCGACTGCGAGCTCGACCCTTACGGGCCCTCCCACCCGGTCCACGGCCTGGTCGAGCCCGGCTTCGACGAGTGGCTGACCTCCGGCCTGGCCGTCGCCCTAGGGCGCTTCCGGGGCCGGACGGCGGAGATGCGAAGTGGGATCTTCGGCGCCCAAGTCTGCTTCACGCCCGACGGCTACCCGGTGTGCGGCTTCGTACGCGAGAACGTGTACGCCGTCCTCGACTCGAACCACGGGTTCAAGATGCTCGCCTTGGGCAAGCTGGCAGCCAACGAGATCCTGGGCGGACAGGAGGAGGCGCTCGCCGCCTTCCGCCCCGACCGGTTCGCCCGAGCGGAGCTCCACCCCGCCTCGCGAAGCCCCTACCCCTGGACCTAGGTCCCTGCCGGCTGCCGGAGACGTAACCGGCGGACAGAGCGAAGGGTCGAGGCGCCCGCTCACCGAGAGCTCGGGGATCCTCCTCTCCCAGCCGGCCCTCGGTCGCTGTACGGTTACGCTGTCAGTCCTTCCTGGCGCCAGATGCCCGATCCCCACGCTTTCCCCCTAGCCTCGATCAGCCTCTGGCTGGAAGAGGCGCTTCCCAGCGCGATCGAGGCTCCCCCGCTGCAGGGGGCCGAGCGCGCCGACGTCTGCATCGTCGGCGGAGGCTACACCGGGCTGTGGACGGCCTTGGAGCTGAAGCGGCGCCAGCCCTCCCTCGACGTCGTGGTCCTCGAGGCCCGGGTCTGCGGGGCCGGGGCCAGCGGCCGCAACGGAGGGTTCGTCCTCTCCTGGTGGGCCAAGTTCGGCTCCTTGGCCAAGCTGTGCGGGAGCGGCGAGGCCCTCCACCTGGCCCGAGCCTCGGCCGAGGCGGTGGCCGAGATCGGTCGCTTCTGCGCCGACCACGGGATCGACTGCCACTACCGGCCCGATGGGTGGCTGTGGACGGCCACCAGCCGGGCCCAGGTCGGGGCCTGGCGGCCCTTGATCCAGCAGCTCGAGCAGCTGGGCGAGCGCCCCTTCCAGGAGCTCAGCGCCGAGGAGGTGGCGAGGCGCTCGGGCTCCGATCGCCACGTGGCCGGGATCTTCGAGCGGACCGCGGCCACCGTCCAGCCCGCCCTTCTCGCCCTCGGGCTCCGGCGGGTAGCCCAGGAGCAGGGGGTGCGGATCTACGAGCGCTCGCCCATGGCCCGTCTCGAGCGCTCCCGCCCCCCTCGCGTCCACACGCCGGCGGGGGTCGTGCGCGCGGAACGGGTCGTCCTCGCCACTGGGGCTTGGGCAGCCGAGCTGCGGGAGCTGCGGCGGGCGATCGCGGTGATCGCCAGCGACGTGGTCGCCACCGAGCCGGCCCCCGACCGCCTACGGGCCTGCGGCTGGACGAGCGGCGTGTGCATCTCCGACTCGCGGATGCTCGTCAACTACTACCGGACGACGCTCGACGGGCGAGTCGTCTTCGGCAAGGGGGGAGGAACGCTTGCCTTCGCCGGCCGGGTGGGATCCCGGTTCGACGGGCCCTCGCCCCGGGCAGCCGAGGTCGCCGCCAGCCTGAGGGCGATCTACCCTGCCCTCTCCGACCTCCCGGTGGTCGCCAGCTGGACCGGCCCCATCGATCGCTCCTTGACCGGGCTTCCCTTCTTCGGCCGGCTGGGAGGGCGGCCGGACGTCGTCTACGGCCTCGGCTACTCGGGAAACGGGGTGGGCCCCACCCTCCTCGGCGGCCGCATCCTGGCCTCGCTCGTCCTGGAGCAGGAGGACGAGCTCTCCTCCTCCCCGCTCGCCTCCGGCCCCCCCGGG
>CAZQRA010000029.1:0-32245 GCA_964595575.1 uncultured Gaiellales bacterium | reverse complement strand
AGTTCCCCCCCGAGCCGGCTCGCTACCTGGGCGGCCTCCTCGTCCGCAAGGCCGTCGCCGTCAAGGAGGAGGCCGAGGACGCAGGTCGCCGGCCGTCGCCCCTGGTCGCCCGCGTGGCCGAGCTCGCTCCGGCCGGGCTCGTCCCCACGAAGAGGCGGTAGCCGTGACCGAGCAGGGCTGGCAGCGGGCTCGGTTGGACGAGATTCCCGCCGGCGGCCTGGCCGCCGACCGCAACTACTGGCGACAGTGGGCCCGCGATCCCGGCTATCCCCGCACCTGGCGCTCCATCCGCCACTACTTCGGGTTGACCGCCTTCGGGGTGAACGCCGTGGAGGCCGAGGCCGGCGAGGAGCTCGTCTGCCCCCACCACGAGCTCGACTTCGGCGGCCAGGAGGAGCTCTACCTCGTCCTCCGCGGCCGTGCCCTGTTCCTCTGTGACGGCCGGGAGGTCGAGCTGGAGGAGGGGGAGCTCCTGTTCGTGCGGCCCCAGGTCCGGCGGGAGGCCCGAGCCCTCGAGACCCCCACCGTCCTCTTCATGGTCGGCGGCGTCCCCGGGGGGCCGTACCGGCCCTGGCCCGGGGACCGCTGAGCCTCAGCTCTTGACGCGCCTTCGCTCCGGGTCGTACACGGGGTGCCGTACCACCTCGCCGGGGACGAGCTCGCCCTCGACGCGGGCCTCGACCCTGGTGCCGGGGACGTTCACGTCCTTGTCGATCTTGGCCAGGCCCAGCGTCTTTCCCTCCAGGTAGGGGGAGACGATCGCCTGGGTGACGAGGCCCACCTCTCTGCCCTCGACAAAGAGGGACGCCCCGCTTGCCCTCTCTCCCCCCCTCTCCAGGGTCACGCTGCCCAGACGAAGGCGTGTTGCCTCTCGGTCGCGCAGGCAGCCATCCCTCCCCTGAAAGTGGCCCTTGTCGAGCTCGACCGCCCAGCCCAGGCCGCACTCGTAGGGCGAGACGGTGGAGTCGTACTCGACGCCGCCGATGATGAAGCCCCCCTCGATGCGGAAGAGGTCGAGCGCAGTCATGCCGATCACCTTCATCCCCTGGGGAGCGAGCGCCTCCACGAGGGCGTCCCACAGCTCGAGAGCCCGCTCCCGCTCGACCCAAAGCTCGTAGCCGAGCTCGGCGGTGTAGCCGAGGCGGGTCATGAACACAGGCACTCCGGCGATCTCCACGTCCTCGCGGAAGGTGTAGTAAGGAAAGGCCTGGTTGGAGAGATCGGCGTCGGTCAGCTCCTGCAGCCATCGGCGACTCTTGGGGCCCTGCAGGCAGAGGTGGGGCAGGGAGTCGGTGAGCTCCCGCACCCGCACCCCGGCCGGGGCCTTGGCCGCGAAGATCTCGAGGTCGCGGTCGGAGGCCCCGCAGAAGCGGATCGACTCGGGCGAGCGCACCATGACCGTGCAGTCGTCCACCATCTTTCCGTCCTCGTCGCAGAGGGGCCCGTAGGCGATGCGCCCGGGCGGCAGCTTGGCCACGTCCCGGGCGACGATGGTGTTCACGAACGCCTGCGCCCCCGGCCCGTCCAGGTCGATCTTGCGGAGCATGGAGAAGTCCATGAGGCCGGCGGCCTCGCGCACCGCCCGGTACTCCTCGAGGGGGTCGGTGACCACGGTAGGGGCCAGGTAGCCGAAGAGGTCCATCCACTGGTCGGTGAGAGCGCGCAGGCGGGGGTAGAAGGCGGTCTCCTTGCTCACGGTGCCTCCTTCGTCGAGGGATGGAAAAGGTACGGGGAAGGAGAGGCGGAGGAGTAGGCCACCGGCATGCCGGCCGGGGCCTCGAGCTCTGGGAAGGAGAGGAGGGGGCAGCCTGCCATCAGCTCGTCGCAGGCTCCACGGCGGCGGCGAGGGGCTCGAGGGCGAGGGCCTCGAGCACGAGCTCGGAGAGCTCGCGCAGCGCTATATCGCCCTGGTGACCGGAGGTCTTGATGGCGTCCTCGTACATGGTCACGTCCTTGGGGCAGGCGACGACGAAGTAGTCGATGCCGCCCAGGGCCACCGCCTCCTCGATGCGCGCCTCGCTGGGCCGGCGGGTGCCGGGGAGCTCCTTCATCCAGATGCGGCCGCCGCCCGCCCCGCAGCAGAAGGAGTTGTCCCGGTTGCGGGGCATCTCCACCAGCTCGAGGCCGAGCGCCCGCAGCACCCGCCGGGGCTCCTCGTAGACGCCGTTGTAGCGGCCCAGGGTACAGGGGTCGTGGTAGGTGACCCTGTAGGGAAGCGGCTCGGGAAAGGCAAGCCTTCCTGCCTCGATGAGCTCGAGCAGAAGCTGGGAGTGGTGGACGACCTGCCAGCTTCCGCCCAGGTCGGGGTACTCGTTCCGCAGGGTGTGGAAGGTGTGGGGGTCGGAGGTGAGGATGCGCTCGAACTCGCAGCCGGAGAGGAGAGCGATCGTCTCCTCGGCCAGCGCTCTCCACAGCCCTTCCTCGCCCGCCCGGCGGACGTCGCAGCCGGCCGTCCTCTCCGCCTCGTACAGGATGCCGAAGTCGACCCCCGCCTGGCGAAGGACGCGGGCCAGCGCCTGGGTGGCCCGCTGGTTTCGAGGGTCGAAGGAGGCGTAGTCGCCCACGAACCAGAGGAGCTCTGCCGGCTCCTTGCGGATGTCCGTGACCTCGAAGCCGAGCTCCCTCGTCCACCGGGCTCGCTTGCGCTTGGCCTCCCCGAACGAGTTTCCGCTCTCGTAGATCGTCTCCAGGGTCTCTTGGAGCAGGGGGTCCATCTCTCCCCGCTCGACCAGCCGGCGGCGGAGCTGGTTGATGATGGGCACGTGCTCGATCCCCACCGGGCAGATCTCCACGCAGGCCATGCACTGGGTACACGACCACACCGTCTCCGGCCGGATGGGGTTACCGACCAGGTCGGCCTCCGCGTCGTAGAGGGGCGGCAGGCCCAGGGCCCGCCGGATGCCCATGGCACCCTCCGCCACCTCGCGCAGGTCGAGGACGAGGTCGCGGGGAGACAGGGGATAGCCCGACGCCGTCGCCGGGCAGGCGGCGTGGCACTTGCCGCACTTGGTGCAGGCATCGAGCGAGAGCAGGTGCTGCCAGGTCAGGTCGCCGATCCGCCCGTAGCCGACCTCCTCGGGCTCGGCGTTCGCCTCGAGCAGGGGCAGGCGCCTTCCCGCCCGCCGGTCGCGGACGAGGACGTTGGCCGGGCTCGCCAGCATGTGCACCGCCTTCGTGAACGGGATGGAGGAGACCCAGAACAGGGCCACGATCCCGTGCACCCACCACAGGGCGAAGTGGGCATCGGCGGCCGCGGAGCCGACGAGGCCTGCGTCGCGAAGGCCCTGGCCGACCAGCCAGCCGAGCGGCGACCAGGTCTCGAAGGGAGGGTCGGTCTCGGCGATGCGGAAGGCCTCGAGCAGAAAGCCGGTCGCCCCCAGGAACACGAGCGAGGAGAGGAAGACCCAATCTCCCACCACGTACCGGGTGCGATCCTCCTCCCGATCGGGCCGGCGGTAGTCGAGGCGGGCTGGGCGCAGGATCCCCCGCTTCAGCGCTAGAACGGCCAGGCCGAGGAGCAGGGCCCCGCCGAAGAGGTCGAGGAAGAGGGAGTAGCCCAGGTAGAAGTCGTCCCGGAAGAAGTCGAAGCCGAAGAGGGGCTTGGCGATGTCGTCCTGGAAGGCGAGGATGACCGTCCCCAGGAAGAGCACCAGGAAGCCGTAGAAGACGAGGGCGTGGGCGAGGCCGGCTACGCCGTCGCGACGCCGGATCCAGGCGTGGGTGAGGACGATCCAGGCCGTCTCTCCCAGCCGGGCGAGGGGACGGTCGATGCGACCGAACGCCCCCCGACCCCTACGGTACTTGGCCACGAGCAGGACGACGCCGGCGGCGAAGACGGCCACCGAGACGCCGATGAGGCAGTACCAGAGAACGATCTGCCAGGTCGAGAGCCCGGCGAAGGTCTCGCGAGTGGCGGTCAAAAGAGCTTCTCGAGCTCGTCCGCGACCTCGTGCAAGTCGGCCACGGCCCCGTAGTGGGCCGCGTTGAAGATCGCGGCCTCGGGGTCGGTGTTGACGGCGATGATCGTCCCGCAGCCCTTGATCCCGGCCAGGTGCTGGACGGCTCCGGAGATGCCCAAGGCGAGGTAGACCTTGGCCTTGACCGTCTTCCCCGACTGGCCCACCTGGCGGGCAGCCGGCATCCAGCCTGCGTCCACCAGGGGACGGGAGACGGAGAGGACAGCTCCCATCTTCTCCGCCAGACGCTCGAAGCGGGGGATCTCCTCCTTGTCGCCGATGCCCCGCCCGATGGAGAGGAGGAAGTCGGCCGTGGTGATGTCCACGTCTCCCTTCTCCTGCCCCACGAAGGCGAGGTGGCGGGCCCGGGAAGGGCCCACCTCGACGCGGAGCTCCGTTACCGTGGCCGAGCCCGCTCCTTCCGCCGGCGGCCAGACGGTGGGCCGGAGCATGAGGAGCACCGTCTCCTTATTCGGGAAGTCGACCTCCGCGTGCACCTTGCCGGCGTAGAAGGCGCGGGTGGCCACGAGGCCTTCTACGTCCTCGCGCAGGGCGAAGACGTCGCTGGCAAAGCCGAGGCCGAGCTTGGCGGCGAGGGCAGGGCCGTAGCCCATACCGTTCACCGTGAACCCGAGCAGGACAACCCGGGGCTTTCGTTCCCGGATCAACGCCTCTACCGCCTGCTGGTAGACGTCGCTCTCGAACTCCTCCTGCTCCACGGGCACGGCCACGATCTCGTCCACGCCGGCTACGTTGGCCGCTTCCGCCAGAGGCGCGGGATCCTTGGCGATCACCGCTACCGCCACCGGCCCCGAGAGCTCGCGGGCAGCGCTCACGAGCTCCAGGCTCACGTCCCTGAGCGTCCCCTGGAGGTGCTCGCAGACGACGAGAGTGCTCACCGCTCCTACCCTCCTCGAGGATCCTACGACGCCAGCCGCTCCCGGACGATCTCGGCGATACGGGCTGCGATCTCGGCTGGGCTTCCGTCCAACATCTGGGCCCGCCCAGCCTCCGGGGGCGCGAACATGCGCCGGACCCGGTAGCAGGGCTCGCCGGGATCGGCCTGGACGACCGGGATCTCGACCTGCTCTGCCTGCTTGATCGCCCGCAAGGTGGCGTAGCGGGGAGTATTGATGCCGGTCTGGATGGTAAGCAGGGCAGGCGTGTCTACCTCCACCACGTCCACGAGGCCGCCTTCCAGCTCCCGGTGCACGGTCGCCCGGCGGGCCTCGGAGTCGTAGGCGACGTGAGTCACCACCGCCACCCGGGGGAGGCCGAGCAGCTCGGCCAGGGCGGTGCCCGTCGCTGCCTGGACGCTGTCGCTCGACTGCACGCCGCAGAAGACGAGGTCCGCCCCCTCGGCCGAGGCCACCGCCGCCAGCGCCCGGGCGGTGCCGACCGGGTCGCGCGCCTCCGCCTCCACGCGCACGGCCCGGTCGGCTCCCATGGCCAGACAGCGGCGGAGCGCTGGCTCCGCCTCCTTGTCCCCCACGGTTGCCACTACCACCTCGCCGCCCCCCTGCTGCTCCCGGAGCCGCAGCGCCTCCTCCACGGCGCAGGCGTCCCACTCGTTGAGGGCACGGTCGAGGTAGTCGGGGTCCACGTCCCGACCGTCGGGGGTGAGCTCGACCTCGTCGCCGAGGACGGCGACCTGCTTGACGCAGACGAGCAGCTTCAGACCGCCACCGCCTCCGCCATCTTGGCCTTGTGCTCCTCCAGCTCGCGCCTCACCGTCTCCGGGTCGACCACCCGCCGCTCGCGCTTGAAGGGAAGCGGGATGGCGGGATTGGGGGAGTCGATCTCCCGCGCCAGTCGGTGGCCGGAGAAGATGGCGTCGGCGATGAGCCGCGGCGCCTCGCAGTCGCCGATCCGGTACAGCCCGACCACGCCCTCGGCCCGTAGCTTGTCCAGGCCGATCTCGTCCTTGAGCTGGCGGTAGAGGGCCTCGTTGGATCGACGCTGGGTGACGAGCACGACCGCGTCCGCCGGCCAGGTCTTCTCGTGTCCCTCCTCGTCGTAGACGTGGGTGGCGACCACCGCTCCCTCCTCGATGCGAGCCGGCATGTGGTAGGTGACGATCTCCACGCCCAGCTTGTGGAGCTTGCGGTGCTGGTTGGGGGCCTCCAGGGTGAAGTGCATGTAGGGGGCGATGTGGCCGAGGTGGGTCATGATGGTGACCTTCTTGCCCTCCAGGGCCAGCTTCTCCGCCAGGGACACCCCCATGAAGTAGCCGTCGTTGTCCACGATCACCACCCGCTCGCCGGGCACCTCCTTGCCCTCGGCCATGATCTGGTCGGGCGTGAGCTGCCAGGGGAGCGAGGCGTCGGCCCCGGGGATGGTGTCGTGGGTGCAGCCGTTGAGGCCGTCCGTAGCCCAGTAGCTCCCGGTGGCGATGACCACGATCTCGGCCCCGTACTCGGCCACCTGCTGGGCCGTGAGCTTGGTCGAGGGGATGAACTCGACGTTGTCGAGCTTGTCGATCTGGATCTTGCGGTAGTTCACCACCCGCGCCCACTCGCCCAGGCCGGGGAGCTGGGGGATCCAGCGCATGATGCCGCCCATGTCGTCCTGGGCCTCGACCAGGTGCACGCGGCGCATGCCCCGCTTGCCCAGGACCATGGCGCACTCCATGCCCGCCGGCCCCGCGCCCACCACCAGCACATCGTTGTCGGCGTTCTTGGCCCGGGTGAACTTCTCCGGGTGCCAGCCGCGCCGGTACTCCTCGCCGGCGGTGGCGTTCTGGGTGCAGATGAGGGGCGGCCCCCCGATCTCCCAGCGGGAGATACAGATGTTGCAGCCGATGCACTCGCGGATGTCGTCCAGCCGGCCCTCCTCGATCTTCTTGGGGAGGAAGGGATCGGAGATGGAGGGTCGGCAGGTGGCGATGATGTCCAGCTTGCCGCTCTTGATGGCCTCCACCATGAGGTCGGGGCTCGTCCAGCGGCCGACGCCGAGCACCGGCTTCTTGGACACCTCCTTGATCCGCGCCTGCCAGGGGAGCTGGCGGCCGGAGGGGTAGAAGCGGGAGGGCGTGGCGTCCTCGCCCCACTCGGAGATGCCGGACACGTTGATGTCCCACACGTCGACCAGGTGGTCGACGAGCTCCACGAAGGGCACGCAGTCACGCTCGAGCTGGGTACCGGCCTCGCCCATGAACATGTCCGTGGACATGCGCACGGCGATGGCGGTGTCGTCGCCCACCGCCTCCTTGACCATCTCGATCGTCTCCCGCCAGAAGCGGGCCCGATTCTCGAACGAGCCCCCGTACTCGTCCGTCCGCTTGTTGTAGTAGGGCGTCAGGAACTGCTGGGGCAGGTAGGAGTGGGAGCCGTAGACGTAGACGATGTCGAACCCGGCCGACCGAGCTCGCTTGGCTGCCTCCACGTACAGGTTCTGGACGTAGCGGATGTCGTCCTTGTCCATCTCGATGGGGTAGGTCAAGTGCTCGAAGTCGCTCGGGATCTGCGACGGCGCCCGGGGCACGCAGCGCGACTCCATGCAGGGGGCATGAGGCCCCCCGTACCACAGCTCGCAGGCGGCCAGGGCCCCGTGCTCGTGGAGGAGGTCGCACATGAGGGCCAGGTTGCGCACGTCGTCGTCGTCCCAGATCCGGGCCGACACTCGGTGGACGTCGTCCGACTCGGGCGAGATGGAGCAGTACTCGGTGGAGACGGCGCCGTAGCCCCCCTCCGCCTTGAGGGCGCGGAAGAAGGCCTGGCTGAAGGGCTTCTCGGATCCGAAGCCGTTGCAGTGGGGGATCTGGTAGAAGCGGTTCTTCATCGTCTTGGGGCCGATCTTGATCGGCTCGAAGAGGATGTCGTACTTGGGATCGCGGGCCATGGTCGGAGCCTCCTTGTCGACGCTAGACGATTCTCGATTGTGCGGGGCCGCGAGCGGCTCGGCAACCGCCAGAGCTGACTAGGGAGCGGGGAGGGACGAGGCCTCGCCCCTCCCCCTCGGGCTCAACTCGTAGGCGTGGCCGGAGCTGCTTGTGCCTCGGGCATGGTCGGTGTCTCCTCGCGGAAGTGGACCATCTCCCGGTCCTGCACGATCCGCCGGAAGGCAAAGAGCACGGCTGAGAAGACGAGGATGCCGACGCCGATCCAGGTCTCCTTGGTGCCCCCGTAGCCCGTCTGCTCGGGGTGGGAGGCGCCGTAGACGATGAAGAAGGCGTTGATCGCCGCCAGCAGCACTACCACCGGAAGCCAGGCCGGAGCCATCTTGATCGGCCGCGGCCAGTTAGGCCGATCCTTGCGGAGGAGCAGGAAGCCGGTCAGGGCGAAGAAGTGGGCAGACATGTAGCCCAGGTTCCCCGCCACCAGGATGGCCAGCACGTTACCCACGAAGAAGACGAGGAGCAGGTTGATGAACATGTCCATCGTCATCGCTCGCCCCGGCACGTGGAACCTGTTCAGGTGGTAGAGCTGCTTGATGGTCATGTCGTCCCTAGCGATCCCGTAGAGGGCGCGAGAGCCGTCGGCCGTGGCCGTGTTCATGGAGAGGAGCAGGCTGGCGATGAGGAAGACGACCATGACGTCCGAGCCCCCGCCCAGGATCTTGTTGAAGGCGGTGATGTAGAAGCCGATGGGGTCGTCGGCGGCCGTCTTGGTGCCGGTCACGCCGGCGATGCCCATGGGCAGGAAGATGTAGACGACCAGCGAGAAGAGGGCGGCAGAGCGGAGCGCGAGCGTGGTGTCGCGCACCGTGTCCTTGTACTCGGGCGCGAAGGCGGCGCACGTCTCCACCCCGTAGGCCGACCAGCCCATGATGTAGAGCCAGGCGACCGCCTCCTCCCAGGAGTCGACCCCGAACTCCATGCGCGAGCTCGACCAGTCGCCGGTGGCGTAACCGACGACGATGAAGACGACGAGCGGCACCATGAGCATGATCCCGGTCGCATATCCCACCCAGACGGCCGGGCGGATTCCGAACACGTTGAACAGCCACACGGCGAAGATGAGGCCGGCGGCGATGAAGTGGTCGATGGTCAGGGTGGGAAGCGTCGACGTCCCGTAGTCGAGCGTCCAGTCCTGGCTCGGGAACCACTCGGCCCGCATGAGGCCGCCGATGACGATGCCGAAGAGGGCGAGCACGCTCGACCAGGCGAACCAGTAGCCGAAGGTGGCCACCGGCCCGACGAAGGTGAAGTACCTCCGCCACCCCTCGTGGGCGTAGAGCGAAATGCCGCCCGGCTTCTCTGGGAACATCGACGCCGACTCGGCGTAGACCCAGTTCTGGAGGACCCCCAGGACCATGGAGATTCCCCACAAGAACATGGCCCCCCAGCCGCCCAGGGCGCCGATGGAGTAACCAAGCGAGCCGATGAGGAAGCCGGGGTTGGCCAGCGCGACGACGAAGCCGTCGTACCAACGAAGCGCCTTGAGAAGCTGGCGTTCCTCGATTACTGCCTCAGCCACGACACCTCCTTCCCGGCACACGCCGCCGCGTGCCTGCCTGCCGGCGGTTCGACTGGCGCGAACGTACCACTCCTCTCGGCCGGATTCAATGTTCACGACCTATACAAATCCCCTGGAGGTCATACAATCGAGGCCATGGCCGGCCCCCCCATCACCGTCTCCTGCCGCTGCGGCCGGGCCCGCCACGTCCCCTACGGCGAGATCTGGCAGTGCGAGGGGTGCGGGAGGCGCTGGAACACCGCCCAGATCCCGGCCGCGGAGTACGAGGCCATCATCCGGGAGATGCGGCGCTTCCGCATCGTCGTCATCGCCCTCGCCGCCGGCATCGCCCTCGTCTTCGTCCTCCTCGGCCTGCTCGTAGGCCAGTCTGCCTTCGTCCTTCTGCCCATCGTGCTGGCCGGCTGGTTCCTCGTCTTCATGCCCTGGTGGCGGCGCCGCATGCGTCGTCGGGCGCGCAGCTTGCCGACATGGCAGCTACGCCCCGAGTAAGGGCTCCCGAGGCCTCGACGCCGGCTCGGGCCGGCCCCCGACCCGTACTCTTGGCCACCCTGGGCGTGCCCTTCGACCCCCAGGCGGCCGCCTTCGCGGTCGATGCCTGCGTGGAGGCAGGGGAGCCGCTGATCGTGGCCAACGTGGTCGAGCTGCCGCCGCTTCCCATGTCCGTGCGCATGGGCTACGACCAGATCCAGGACCCCGAGCTCGACCAGGCCCTCCTTGCCCCCGCCCGCCTGGCCAGCTCGCTGGGAGTGACGGTCGAGCGGGTGCAGGTACGAAGCCCCCGCCCGCTCCAAGCGCTCCTCGAGCTCGTGGCCGAGCGGGAGCCGGGGCTGCTCGTGCTCGGGCCCGACCGAGCGTTCCTCCCCCGGCGGACGCTCGCGCGGGCCGCCCGCCGCGTCCGCGAGGAGGCTCCCTGCCTCGTGTGGGTCCCCTCCGACTAGGAGGCGTCTCTCTCCCTCCTGGGAGGAGGCTCCCTACACCCCGCGGGGGGCGTGGTCGGCCAGCGCCACCCGCATCACGTCTCGAAGGGAGACGATGCCCACCAGCCCGCCCCCCTCCACCACGGGTAGGTGGCGGAACCCCCCGTGGATCATGAGCGTTCCCGCGTGCTCCATCGAGTCCTGGGGCTCGATCGTGTCGGGATGGTGGGTCATCCACTTGGCAGCCGGGTCGTCCTCGCCGCCCGAGGCTACGGCCCGCAGGACGTCGCGCTCGGTAACGATGCCGAGGAGGCGCCCGCCCTCCAGGACGAGCGCCGCCCCCACTCCCCGCTCGCTCATTCGCCCCGCAGCCTCGCGCAGGGACGTCCCCGGCTCCACCGTCACGAGATCGGAGGACATGTGGTCGCGCACGACTGCCATCGACCCATGCTATCCGGCTAGCTGCGAGGTCGCCTCTTCTCCGGGTCGTAGATGGGCAGGGACTCCACCGTCGCCGCCGCTCGTCCAGAGCCGACTGCCACCTCCACCTTCTCGCCACGCACAGCGAAGCGGGTGTCGAGTACCGCCAGGCCGATGACCTTGCCCAGGGTGGGGCTGAGGCAGGGGCTGGTGAGCGTCCCCGCCGGCTCCCCATCCTTGGTCACCGCGGCTCCGTACTCGGGCACCTCCTCCCCCTCCACGACTAGCGTCACCATCCGTCGGGGCGGGTGCTTGGCCGTCTCCATCAAGGCCGCCTTGCCCACGAAGTCGCCGGTGTCGAGCCGGATGACCCGGTCCAAGCTCACGTCGAAGGGATCGGTCTCGTGCTGGAAGTAGTCGTAGCCGATGAAGATGAGTCCCGACTCGATGCGCAGCGTCTCCACCGCCGCCAGGCCGTAGGGCTTCGCTCCCGCCCCGACCAGCGTCGCCCACAGCTCCTCGGCCCGCTCGGGGGCGCAGAAGATCTCGTACCCGAGCTCCCCGGAGTAGCCGGTACGAGAGACGTAGCAGGGGACTCCCCCCACGGCTACCTCCTTGGGGAAGAAGCGGAAGTAGCGAAGGCTGGCCACGTCGGCGTCGGCGAGCCCAACGAGAAGCTCCCGGGAGCCGGGCCCCTGGAGCTGCACGTGCGGCAGACGGTGCGTAATGGGCTCCATGGCCACCTCCATGTCGCCCACGACCTCGCGGAAGTGGTCGAGGTCGGAGTCGAGGGCGGTGATGACCCAGGCGTGGTCCTCGGCCAACTTGAAGACGGTACCGTCGCCCACCATCTTGCCGTTCTCGTCGCAGAAGGCTCCGTAGCGGACTTGGCCCACCTCCAGGCCCAGCATGTCGTTGGTGAAGATGCGGTCGGCGGCCGCGAGGGCCTGGGGCCCCCGAAAGTCCCACTTGCGGAGCGGCGAGGCGTCCCACACCCCCACGGCGGTGCGCACCGCCTGGTGCTCGGCCACAGGATCCCCGAAGTGGTTGGGCCAGTACCAGCCCTCCCACTCGGTGAACTCGCAGCCGAGCTCGCGCTGAGGTCGGTCGAAGGCGGTCTTGACGATGTCTGCCATGGGGACTCCTCTCTCGGTCGCAGGGCTTCGGATCGATAGTTCTACAATGCCGCGGCGGGCGATGAGCTTCAACCTCTACTGGCGCCAGAACGACGGCATCGGCGGCCACGCCTGGCTGAGCATGGCCGACATGCTGGCCCTGCGGGAGGAGATGCTCGAGCAGGGAATGGCGGTCGAGCAGGAAGGCGAGGGGCGGGGGATCCCGGCGGCGAAGCTCCTCTCCTCCCAGCCCCAGACGATCAGCGAGGAGGAGATCGCCGCTGCCCTCGAGGTGGCCTCGCCCAAGCCGCGAACGCTGGTCAGCTACTCCCTGTGGCGGGATTGGCTCGCGTTCCTGGAGGGGGCAGGGAGGAACGGAGGGCTCCTGATTCGCCCGTAGCTCGGTCCGTAGAAAGGGACCCCCAAAGACGCGGGAATCTACGCTTGCCGAGGGGCGAGAGCCCGTGGGACACTGTTCTCGACGAACGAGGGAAGGAGGCTCCATGAAGACCATCGTCGTCGGCTACGACGCCACCGAGCCCGCCGACCGGGCCCTTGAGCGCGCCGCCCAGCTGGCAGAGGCATTCAAGGCCAAGCTGGTCGTGACCAGCGTGGCCCCGCTCGCCATCCCGGCCGTACGCGGCACCTACGGCCCCATCGATCCCACCAACACCCCCGAGGATCACGAGAAGGAGCTCAAGCAAGCTCACGAGAAGCTGCGGGGACGGAGCATCGAGGCCGAGTACCAGCCCGCCCTGGGGGAGCCGGCGGAGACGATCGTGCAGGTGGCCGAGGCCAGCGGGGCCGACCTCATCGTGGTAGGAACCCGCGAGCCCAGCCTGCTCCAGCGGCTTTTGGGCCAGTCGGTGAGCGAGGCCGTGCAGCGGCACGCCCGCTGCGACGTCCTCATCGTCCACTGAGGCCTAGACGGGAGAGCCGAGGGCGGCCGAGAGCGCCGAGGCGTGGTCGAGGAGCAGCTTGACCGCGGCCTCCATGGCCTCCCGGTCGAAGCGCGACGCCGGCCCCTGGACGCCCAGGATGGCGATGAGCTCGCCGCTCGGGCCCTGCACCGGCGCGGCCACCGCGTTCAAGTCCACCTCGCGCTCGCTCATGGCCTGCGCCCAGCCGCGGGCCTTGACCTCCGACACCTCCTGGGCCAGCCGGGCCGGGTCGGTGATGGTGCGGCTGGTGAAGGCCTTGAGGGGCGGGCGGGGAGGCGACTGCCGGCCGAAGGCGAGGGCCACCTTGCCCACAGCGGTGGCGTGGGCGACGCTAGGCCGCCCCACCCGGGCGACGCTCTGCACCGAGGAGGGGCTCTGGACGAAGTCGACCGTGATCGCGTCCGGATCGCCCGGGACGGACAGGGTGGCCGTCTCCCCCGTCTCCGCCACCAGCGCTTCCAGGTGGGGGCGCGCCGCCTCCCTCAGGTCGAGACGGGCCAGGGCGATGTGCCCCAGACGGGCCAGGCGGAGGCCCAGCCGGTAGCGACCGCTGGCGTCGATCCGCTCGACGAGACCGGTGGCGGCCAGGGTGGCAAGGAGACGGGAGGCGGTGCTGGGGTTCATACCCCCCCGCCGGGCGATCTCGTTCACCCCCAGCTCGCCGCCGGCCTCGGCCAGGGCGTCGAGCACCCGTACCGCCCGCTCCACGGCGGCCACGCGACGGGCAGCGGGTTGACCTGGAGTGGGCATCGCGCTACCCTTTGGGCATCATTTTGATACACCATTGCCCAGGAGGCAATACATGACTCTCCCTAAGCGTACTCCGTATCTCATCGTCGGTGCAGGCATGCACGGCCTCTCTACCGCCTGGCACCTGGCCAAGGAGCTGCGCTCCCGCGGTCGTGGCTCGGGAGCCGACATCCTCGTCCTGGACAAGTCCTCCCCCGGGGCAGGCGCCTCGGGCATCGCCTGTGGAGTGGTGCGCAACAACTACTACCAGCCTGCCATGAGCGAGCTCATGCAGGCGTGCGTGGAGGTGTGGGAAGAAAACGCCGATGCCCTCAGCTACCACCCCGTAGGCTACATCGCCCTGGGCGCCGCCGTGCAGGAGCCCGACCTGGTCGAGACCTTCGAGCGCCAGCAGCGCATCGGCTACCGGTCGGAGCTGATCGTGGGGGAGAAGGAGGTCGAGCGCCACATGAAGGCCCTCTTCCCCGACTGGCGGGCCAAGGGAGTCACCGTGTGCCTGCACGAGCGGCAAGGAGGCTTCGCCTTCAACCTGGCCTCGGTCATGGGGCTCGTGGCCAAGTGCGAGGAGGAGGACGTGACCATCCTGTCCGGGGTCGAGGTGAAGGGGTTCGAGCCCGCCTCCGACGACTCGGTGCAGGCGGTCGTCACCAACCGCGGCCGGATCGAGGTGGAGGAGCAGGTGGTGGTCGCCCCTGGACCCTGGGCCAAGCGCCTGTGGACGATGCTGGAGCTGCCCCTGACGATCGACGTCCACACTCCCTCGGGAGACGTGCTCCGCGACCAACCCATGTGGACCTTCTGGAACCTCCAAGAGGGAGAGGTCACGGTCGATCCCGCCATCTTCGTGACGGCCGATGGCGGCTACCCACCCGTCATCCACCTCGACTCCGACGCCCCCCTGTACACCGACGAGGGCAAGCTCGTCACCGACGAGCTGTGGGGCATCTACTTCAAGCGCGACCGCCACGGCGTCCAGGGAGGAGCCTCTCCCATCGTGGTCGGCAACGACATCGAGCTCGACCCCTATCCGCAGACCACCACCGTCGATCCCGGCTTTCCCGACATGTGGTGCGCCGCCCTCTCTCACGCCATGAGCCGCTTCCAGGGCTGCCGGGCGGTGTACAAGAACGCCCGCTCGGGCGGGGTGGGGGCCTTTACCGTCGACAACTTCCCGGTGTTCGACTACGTGAGGCCCAACGTCTACGGGATCTTCGACTCCAACCACGGCTACAAGATGATCGCGGTGGGGAAGGAGGTGGCGCGGGTCATCGTGGGGGAGCACTCCTCGCTCCTCTACCCCTTCCGGTTCGAGCGCTTCGCTACCGGCGACCTCCACCCCGTGTCCCACTCGCCCTACCCCTGGTCCTGACGGGCGAAGCTGCGAGGAGCAATGTAGCCGCAGTCGCGAGTACAGCCAGCGCCAGGGCGGCCACCCCCGGCCATCCCCACGCCTCCCAGGCGAGGCCGGGGAGGTAGCCGCCCACCGCGCTGCTCGTGTAGTAGATGCTGAAGTAGACGGCGCTGGCCACGCCCCGGTCGACCGCGCTCGCCTCGGCCACGCCCAGCTGGGCAGCGGTGACGCCGGCGAAGTTGGCCAAGGCCACGAACGCCAGGCCGAGGCCCAGGGAAACGAGGGAGCTGGGCAAGCTCACGAGGAGGCCGCAGGCGGCCGTGGCCAGGGCGAGGAAGGCAAGGCGCCGCCACCCGAGCTCCTCGGCCAGTCGCCCCGCCAGGGGAACGAGGGCACCGAGGAGCCAGAGGAGGAAGACGAGGCTGGAGGCGGCGGTTCCGTAGCCGAACGGGGGCTCCTCGAGGCGGAAGGTGACGTAGGAGAAGGTCCCCACGAACGTGAACGCGAAGGCGCTGCCGGTCGCGGTCGCCCGCAGGAGACGGCCGTTGGCGAGTTGCGCGCTGACCCGTCGGAAGCGGTGCTCGCTCCGCTCGGGAAGGGGAAGGTCGACAAGGCCCCGACGCATGACCACCGCCCCCGCCGCGGGGAGGAGCCCCATCGCCCCCACGGCCAGGCGCCAGCCTGCCACCTCGGCCAGGAGGGCCACCCCCACCCGGCCGACGAGGCCGCCCCCGATCAAGGCCGCCACGTAGTAGCCCATGGCCCGCTGGCCGTGCCTGGGCACGAGGGCCTCGGCCACGTAGGGAAGGCCCACGGCGAGCAGGCCGGGCATGACCAGGCCCTGGAGGCCGCGGAAGACGAGGAGGGCCTCGAAGGTGGGGGCGAGGGCCGCCCCCACGGTGGGCAGGACGAGGAGGGCGCTCGCGGCCACGAGGGTCGGCTTCCGCCCGTAGCGGTCGGACACCGGCCCCCAGACCCAAGCCCCCGCCGCCACGCAGACGACCACCACCGACACGGTCAGGCCGGCGGTGGAGGGGGAGATCCTGAAGGTGGCGGCAAGATCGGGAAGGATGGCCTGGGTCGAGTACATGACGGCCAGCATCCCTGCCGCCCCCATGAGGAAGCCGGCCACCTCGGCTCAGGACCCAGGAAGACCGGCCGGGATCGTCTCCTCCGCAGAACGGCGCCGGCGGGGAGCGGGCTCCGAGATCAAGCCCAGCCGGCGCCCCAGCCAGCGCTTGGTGGTGGACTGGAGGCCGAGGGTCACCACGGAAGCGAGCGCCACCGTGGAGACGACGAGCTCGGCCCGAGGGACGCCCTGGGCGACCACGATGCCGGCCAGGGCGGCAGGTACCACGCCCGTCTCCCGCGTCCAGGCCAGGAAGAGAAGCTCCTGCCGCGTCCACCGGCCCCAGCGGTCGAGGAGGAGGCAGGCGAAGACGGTCAGGGGGCGGGCGGCGAGGATGAGGGCGGCGACTACCGCCAGCGCAGGACCGATGTTGGCGACCATGTCTCCCCAGGGCAGGTTGGCACCCAAGGTGATGAAGACGAGCATGACCATGACATCGGCGACCACGGCCACGAGCACCCGCATGTCGCGCTCGTGGTGGCTGTGCATGGCCAGGCCCAGCTGGTCCATGTTGCCGACGATGAAGCCGGCGAGGAAGGCGCCCAGGTACCCGCTCCCCCCCGCCTCACCGATGGAGAAGTAGCTCCCCGCCACCACGGCCATGACCGCCACTGCCGCCGACTCCCGCCAGATGCCTGCCCAGTGACTGGACACGGCCAGCGACAAAAGGACACCGAAGACGACCCCAAGAGCGGAGGAGACGGCGAGATCGACCACGAAGTCGCGAAGGGGCCCGCCCAGGGAGGCGTGCCCGCTCGTCACCACCCCCGCCAGGGTGAGGGCGAGCACGGCCCCGGTGGGGTCGTTGACCGCCGACTCGGCGATGATGGCCTGGCTCACCTTGCGACGAAGGCCCATCCGCTCGAACAAGGGGACGAGGATGGCGGGGTCGGTGGGGGCGAGCACCGCTCCCAGGAGGAAGCCGCTCGACAGGGGAAGGGCGAAGGCCGCCGAGGCCACGGCTCCCGTCACCGCGGCCGTGAGGACGACTCCGGGGATAGCCAAGAGGCCGATCCCCGCCGCCACCGGCCGGAGCACGCGCGCCGACAGGTGCAGGCCCCCGTGGAAGAGGATGAACGACACGCCCAGCGTGAGCAGAAGGTCGGCGCCCACCGAATCGAGCGGGACGCGGACCGCCCCCAGGAGGGATGGCCCAAGGACGGTGCCGCCCGCAAGGAGGACGAGCATTCGAGGCAGGCGCGCCACCTCGGCCACGACCTGGCAGAGAAGGCCGCTCCCCAGCATGAGGGCGAGATCGAGGATGACCTCTTGCGACGTCACGTCAGGGATCGCGGTCGGCCTTCGCCCTTGCGCGGAGCGCTCCTGTCGCGCACCATGACGCCGTGATCCTGTTTCTCCTCCTCGACGGGGTTCCCATCCCCCTCCTCGTCGCCCTGGCCCTGGCCCTGTACCTGACCGTCGTCGAGCTGCGGGAGCTCCGCCCCCACTACCTGTGGTGGATATGGTGGCTTCTGTTCGTGTTCCTGGCCCACTTCGCGGGCTACCTCATACTGCGAGCCTATGCCTTCTACTACCGGCGCCGAGAGGCCAAGCGGGCGCGGGCTTAGGGATCGCCCGCTCGGGAAGCTGGCCCTGCTCGTCCTCGTCCTGGCGGCGGCGCTCCTCGTGTCCCGTAGCTGCGGCTCCTCTGGGGTCGCCCTGGACAAGGAGGAGGCGCTCGCGATCGCCCTGCGCCAGGTGGACTTCCAGCCCCGCTGCTACCAGGCGCGCGTGTTTCGGGCGGGGATCAAGGCCCGCTCCTTCTGGGCCGTCTCCCTGTGGACGCTAACGGCCAAGGGCGCCTTCGACAAGGTGGCCTTGGTCGTGGTCGACGCCGAGACCGGCCGGGTCGACCGGGTCGACCGCCGTCCCCGCCTCGCCTTCACCGCCGCCCAGTGCGCCTCTCCTGTGTAGGGAGCGTACACATCGAGGCCGAAAAGATGGCGGCCTCGCACCTATAAGCACATAGGCGTCATCTCGTAAGCTGCCGCCGCGTCGTTCCGCGACCTTCAAGCCGGGAGGGTTCCGCATGCATTGGTTCACGCCTTTGCTCGCCCAAGCCGATCAGCTGAAGACCGCGCTCGACCTGGACTCCAAGGTCCTGGCGGAGCAGTTCTACTACTACACGGTCGTCGTCATGTGGCTGATCCACGTCGGCTTCATGGCGTACGAGGCGGGCGCCTCCCGGCGCAAGAACATCATGTCGACGGCGATGAAGAACATCCTCACCATCGCCGTCGTCACTCCCACCTTCTACTACTTCGGCTGGTACATCTACGGCTGCTTCGAGGAGGGCTGGCCGAAGAGCGGCCACGCCAGCCCGGATGCCGTGCCCGGCTTCTGCGGCCTCACCGCCCCCTGGAGCTCGGGGCTAGGGCCCAACCTCACCGACCACATCAGCCTCGTCTTCTTCCTCGCCTTCCTCCTCTTCTCCTGGACGACCGGGTCGATCATGTCCGGAGCGGTCATCGAGCGCATTCGCCTGTCCGCCTACCTGATCCTGACCGCCATCCTGGGCTCGGCGGTGTGGATCATGGACGCCGCCTGGGGCTGGAGCGCGGGCGGCTGGCTCACCACCCGCTTCGGCTTCCACGACTCCATCGCCTCGGCGGTGGTGCACGGCGTGGCCGGGGCCTTCGCTCTCGGCGTCCTCCTCAACCTGGGCCCGCGCATCGGCAAGTACGACCGGGAGGGACGGGCGAGGACGTTCCGGGGCCACAACATCCACCTCACTCTGATGGGCCTCATGCTCATCTTCACGGGCTTCTACGGCTTCTACGCCGCCTGCCTCGTCATCCAGTCCACCGTGTTCCCGGGCTGGCTCAACATCTACCTCTCGCCCACCACCCTGGGCACCATCGCCATGGTCATCACCATCGGCTTTGCCGGCGGCTTCACGGGGGGCTGGTTCGCCAGCAAGGGGGATCCCTTCTGGACCCTGTCTGGCGGCCTGGCGGGCGTGATCTCCGTCTCGGCGGGGGCCGACGTCTACCACCCCTCCCTCGCCTACCTCCTCTCCACCTCCGGGGGCATGCTCGCCGTGTGGTCGGGGAACTACATCGAGAAGAAGCTGCGGGTGGACGACGCCGTGGGAGCGGTGGCCGTGCACGGGGTGTGCGGCTTCTACGGCATCATGCTCGTGGGCATCTTCGCCGGGGGCTACCCCACCGGGATCAACAACATCGAGAGCTCGTTCGGAGGCCAGCTCATGGGCCTCATGGCCTTCTTGCCCCTGGGCTTTCTCCCCGGGTTCATCGCCAGCTGGATCCTGAAGAAGTTCAACCTGCTTCGGGTGCCGCCCGAGGTCGAGCTGGAGGGCCTGGACATGGCCGAGTTCCAGCAGGACTTCTTCCCCGAGTTCGAGCGCGTGCCCGAGGTGGTCGTGCTCCCCACCGGCGAGGAGGTGGAGTCAGCCCAGGTGCTGCTCGATTCCTACGCCCAGCTGAACGGGGGTCGCCCTGGAGCCAGGGAGCGGGTGTAGGTAGTCTTCGATGTCGCGAGCGAAGGGGTGATCTGACATGTTCGATGCCTTCCGCGGGTTCGAGTCCTGGAGCGACAAGGTCACCGACTTCTGGACGTTCGGGCCTGCCGAGTCGGTGGGCACCTTCGTCCTCACCGCTTTGGGCATGCTCCTCATGGTGGTCTCCTTCGTCGGCTTCGTGTGGCTTGAGCACAGGAAGGTGACCGAGCAGGCACGACGCCTGCGGGAGATGGGCATGCCCCTGCCCGGCGAGGGCGGCGGCTCCTCCCAGGCCGGCGGGTCGTAAGCAGTGGACATCGGTACCTGAGAGAAAGGAGAGGATGCGATGGCTCTTGGACGCCAGGTCGAGTTTCCCCCCGAGCAGACCCACGTACGGTGGTTCACGCCGTTCATGCTGGTCCTGTGCGGCGTCTGCATTCTCGTCGTCGTGCTCCTGCTCGTGACCGGCGTCGAGGGCAAGTTCATCGGCCCCTGGAACTAGGGAAAGCGATGTCGCGGCTGTACCTGCGCTGTGCCCTCTGCGACCGCCAGCAGGCTGACGGGCTGATCTCGGGGAACTCCTGGGGGCGGTTCCAGCTTCCTCCCGGCGTCGCCGTCGACCATCCTGCGCTGCGCGGGACCGTCCTCCGCGCCTGCCCCACCTGCATGCAGCGGCATCCTGACTGGCAGGAGCAGCTCTCGATCTCGCTCGGCCTGGCCGACTACAACGGCTTCCGCCGGCAGGCGGAGGCGATGTGAGGACCATCGTCGTCGGCTACAACGAGACCGAGCCCTCGGAGCGGGCGCTGGCGCGGGCGGCGGAGCTTGCCCGCCTGTACGGCGCCAAGCTGGTGGTCGCGAGCGCGGTGCCTGTCCTCATCCTGGAAGGAGGGCAGGCGCGCCTGGAGGACGGCGGGCTGGCGGAGCGCCTGGCCGGCCGGGGGATCGAGGCCGAGGTGGTGGAAGGGGCAGGCGACCCGGCCGAAGTCATCTGCACCGTGGCCGAGCAGCGGGGGGCCGACCTCATCGTGGTGGGCACACGGGAGCCCAGCCTCATCGAGCGCCAGCTCGGACACAGCGTGAGCGAGCACGTCCAGCGCCGGGCGCACTGCGACGTCCTCATCGTGCACTGACCCACGCCGGCCTCCGCCAGGCAGCCTCTCGGTCGCGGAGCGGGGGCTAGGCTTGGGCTGCGCGGGCCGCGGCGGCTCGAGCCCGAGCGACCCCCTCCCGAGCTTGACCGAGGCGCGGATCGACGGCGCCGGCCAGGTTGACGCGGACGAGGAGGCAGGCTGCCCGCGCTGCCGCCTCGGCCAAAAGCGCCCCCGCCGCCGCGTCGTAGCGGGCAGGGCCCCTCCCCCGCTCTGCCGCCGCGGCCGCCAGCTCGGCCGCCTCGGCCGCCAGCTCGGCCATGCGCGCGGGAAGCTCGACCGTGCGCTCGCGGACCTCCGGGCCGCCTCCGGCCAGGAGCTCGGCGTAGGCTTCCTCGTCGGCCCGGGCGAGCTCCTCGGCCTGGGCGGCGAGGGCCCGAGCCCGCTCCACGAGATCCTCGTCTCCTGCCACCCGGGCCGTGAGGGCAGCCAGGTCGGCGGCGAGCACGATGGTGGCGGCGGTCGCCGGCCCGGCCGGGCGCTCCCTCCGCTCGCGCTCAGAAGAGGCCAACGGTGCGGCCGGCCTCGTCGATGTCGACGTTGATGGCAGCCGGGGCGGCGCTCAGGCCGGGCATGGTCATGATCGTGCCGCACAGGGGGACGAGCCAGCCCGCCCCCGTGTAGGCGCGGATATCGCGGACGGTGATCGTGAACCCGGTGGGGGCTCCGAGCAGGGCGGGGTCGTCGGAGAGGGAGAGGTGGGTCTTGGCCATGCAGATGGGCAGGCGGTCGAGGCCGGCGGCGCTGAAGCGCTCGACAGCCTGCTCCGCCGCCGGCAGGAGCGAGATCCCCTCGGCTCCGTACACCTTCCGCGCCACCGCCTCGATCTTGTCGGGAATGGAGGCCTCCAGGGGATAGGTATGGCGGAACTCGCTTCCCTGCTCCGCCGCCTCTACCACCGCCTCGGCCAGAGCTGCCGCCCCCTGGCCTCCCCGCTCGAAGCCCTCGTTCACCTCGGCCGCGTAGGCCCCTTGCTCGAGGGCGATCCGGCGCAAGGCCTCGACCTCCTCGTCTCGGTCGCCGGGGAAGCGGTTGACCGCCACCACCGCCCTGAGCCCGAAGCCGGCCACGTTCTGGAGGTGGCGGCCCAGGTTGTCGGCGCCCCGCTCCAGCGCCTCCAGCCCCCCGTCGGGATCGCCGGCATGGTGCTTGAGGGCGCGAACCGTGGCCACCACCACGACCGCGCTGGGGCGCAAGCCTCCCACTCGGCAGACAATGTTGAGGAACTTCTCCATGCCCATGTCGGAGCCGAAGCCGCTCTCGGTGACGACGATGTCGCCCAGCTTGAGGGCGACGAGGTCGGCCACCAGCGAGTTGTTGCCGTGGGCGATGTTGGCGAAGGGGCCGCAGTGCACGAAGGCAGGCTGCCCCTCCAGGGTCTGGACGAGGTTGGGCTTGATGGCGTCCTTGAGGAGGACCGTCATCGCCCCTGCCGCCTTGAGCTGCTCGGCGGTGACCGGCTCGCCCTCGTAGGTGTGGGCGACGGTGATCGCCCCCAGGCGGCGGCGCAGGTCGTGGAGATCGCGGGCTACGGCCACGATCGCCATCACCTCGGAGGCAGCGGTGATGTCGAAGCCGGTCTCGCGGGGGTAGCCGTTGGCTCGGCCGCCCAGGCCGACCACGATCTGACGCAGGGCCCGGTCGTTCATGTCCAGGCACCGCCGCCAGCTGACGGTGAGGGGGTCGATCCCTAGGCGGTTGCCGTGCAGGAGGTGGGCCTCCAGCATGGCGGCAAGCAGGTTGTTGGCAGCGCCGATGGCGTGGATGTCGCCGGTGAAGTGGAGGTTGAGGTCCTCCATGGGCACGACCTGGGCGTACCCCCCTCCGGCGGCCCCTCCCTTGATGCCGAACACGGGCCCGAGCGAGGCCTCGCGCAGGCAGAGGACGGGCTTGCGCCCGATCGCCCCCAGCCCCTGGGTCAGCGACACCGAGGTGGTGGTCTTGCCCTCGCCCGCCTTGGTGGGGGTGATCGCGGTCACGCACACGAGCTTGGCGTCGGGGCGGTCGCGCAGCCGCTCGAGCACCGACAACGACACCTTGGCCTTGTAGCGGCCGTAGAGCTCCACCTCGTCCGGCTCCAGCCCCGCCTCCTCCGCCACCTCGGCGATGAGGCGAAGCCGGGCCTGCTGGGCTATCTCGAGACTCGACAGCATCAGTGGCTCACCGCCGCCGCCGCCAGCTCGGAGACGAGCGTGTCCGTGTAGAAGCGCTCGAGGGCGAAGGGCTCGATCAGGGCCGGCGTCCGGCCGGTGGCGATCAGCTCGGCGAGGGTGGTGCCCACGATGGGGGCGGCCTTGAAGCCGTACGTCCCCCAGCCGCAGCTGACGAGGAAGCCCTCGAGCTCGGTCTTGCCCAGGATGGGGCTGTAGTCGGGCGAGAGATCGCAGAGCCCCGTCCACTGGCGGAGGACCTTCACCCGCTCGAGCTGGGGGAAGAGCTCGAGGGCGTGGCGGGCCGAGTACTCGAGGAAGGAGAAGGTGCTCGTCCCCCTGTAGGTGGTGTAGGGCTCGATCTCGGCGCCGATGAGGATCTCGCCCCGGTCGGTCTGGGACACGTACACGTGCATCTGGGCCGAGACGATGATCACGTCCAGGAACGGCTTGATGGGCTCGGTGACGAAGGCCTGCAGGATGTGGGTGGTGATGGGGAGGGGTACCCCAGCCATCTCGCCCACCAGGGACGACCAGCCGGCCGCGCAGCTGACCACGGTGTCGCACTCGATGTCGCCCCGGGTCGTCCGTACCCCGACGACGCGGCCGTCCTTGCGGTCAATGCCGATGACCTCCGTGTAGGGGTGGATCTCGACGCCCCGCCGGTCGGCGCCGCGGGCGAACCCCCAGACGACGGCGTCGTGGCGGATGATGCCACCGGGGGGGTGGTAGAGGGCTCCCATGATCGGCCAGGTGACGTCGTCGGAGAGGTTGAGCTGGGGGCAGAGGCGGGCGATCTCGTCCGGGTAGATGACGCGGCTGTCGATGCCCAGGAGCTGGTTTACCTCCGCCCGCTCGGCCATGGTGATCATGGCCCGGTCGGAGTGAGCCAGGGTGAGGTGACCTTGCTGCGAGAAGAGGAGGTTGAAGCCGAGGTCGATGGAGAGGCCCTCGTAGAGCTTGAGGCTCTCGCGGTAGAACTCCGCCCCCTCGGGGGTGCGGTAGTTGGCGCGAATGATGGTGGTGTTCCGGCCGGCGGCGCCGGAGCCGATGTAGCTCTTCTCCAGCACGGCCACGTCCCTCACGCCGTGGTTCTTGGCCAGGTAGTAGGCGGTGGCAAGGCCGTGCGAGCCGCCGCCGATGATGACGACGTCGTAGCGGCGCTTGAGCTCAGACCGCGGGCGCCACATGCGCTCCACCCTGAAGAGATCCCTCATCCTGCCACTCCCTCCCAGGCGTCGATCACGACCTCGGCCAGGTAGTCGGCGTACTCCTGGCCGAACCAGATGCGGTAGCGGTCGTCCCCCTCGCGGGTGACGAGGGCCCGCACGTGGGCGACCGGCCCCAGGGCGGGCAGGCGGTCGAGGTCGAGGTCGGTCAGGCGGGCGAGCACGGTGCGGGCGAAGGGGGCCTCGATCTCGATCCCGGCCACGCCGGCAGGAGGCCCGAGCGGGCGCACGGTGTCGGCGTCCGCCTGGGCGGTGACGTCGCGCACTCCCGCGGGAGCGTCCCTGAGGGCCCGACGCAGGGGGGAGCGCCAGGCGGGATGGGAGGGATCGGCGACGAGGAACTCGAGCTCGGTCATGCCCGCAGGCGCTCCCCGTCGGGGTCGTAGAAGGGCTTGAGGCGCACGGTCGCCCGCTCCAGGCGGTCGCCCACCTTGATCTCGATCGTCTTTCCCTCCTCGGCCAACTCGGCCGGCACCCAGGCCATGCCGATCGAGCGCCCCACGGCCTCGCTCCAGCGGGCGCTCGTCACCCGGCCGGCGGGGCGGCCGCCGACCACCACGGCGCCCCCCTCCGGAGGCACCACCGTGTCGGCCATCTCGAAGCCGACCAGCTGGGCCCGGAAGCCGCGGGCCTGGACGTGCTCGAGGGCCCACTTGCCCACGAAGTCCTCCTTGTCGAGCTTGGCGATCCAGGGCATGCCCGCCTCGAGCACGTTCGACTCGGAGTCGGTGTCCTGGCCCACGAGGATGTGCATCTTCTCCAGCCGGAGCACCCGCTGCGGCTCCAGGCCGAAGGGGCGGATACCGAGGTCGCGGCCCTGGTCGAGGATCGTGTCCCACACGTGCTCGCCGTAGGGGCTGGGAAAGTGGATCTCGTAGCCCACCTCCCCCACGAAGCCGATGCGGAGGACGAGGGCCGGGACATCGGCCACCGAGCCCTGCTTGGCGTCGAGGTAGACGAAAGCCTCGGGCGAGACGTCGAGATCGCTGATCCGGCTCATGAGCTCCCGGGCGCGGGGGCCGGCCACGTTCACGGCCGCTAGCGCCCCGGTCACGTCCTCGACGACCACGTCCATCTTCCAGATGGCGTTCCACCAGCCCATCCACTCGAGCACCCCAGCCGCCCCCGTGGAGGTGGTGGTCACGTAGAAGACGTCGCCGGCCAGGCGGGCTACCGTGCCGTCGTCCATGATCCGGCCGCCGTCGGTGGAGAGCACGCCGTAGCGGATCCGCCCCACCCTGAGGTCGGCAAAGCGGTTGGGGTACAGGCGCTCGAGGAAGGAGGCCGCGTCCGGCCCCGACACGAGCAGCTTGCCCAGGGTGGAGACGTCGATGACGCCCACGGCCTCGTGCACCGCCCGCACCTCGCCCTCGGGGTCGCCGTACGAGTGGGGACGTCGCCAGGGACCGGTCCACATCATGGTCGCCCCCAGCTCCTTGTGGCGGTGGTGGATGGAGGTGCGCTTGGCCGGCTCGTGAGGGCGGCCGGCGAGGAGGCCGAGCGGAACCGGCGACCAGGGCGGGCGGGCGGTGGTGGTGCCGATGGCCCCGGGATCCGACCCCGTCCTCTCCGCGTACAGCCGCACCGCCGCCCGGTGACAGAGCCGGCCCTGGCAGGGACCCATGGTGACCGTGGTGTAGCGCTTGGCCAGCTCGATCGAGTCGAAGCCCTCGGCGATGGCCCGGTCGATGTCCTTGGTAGTCACGTCCTCGCAGATGCACACGAAGCTCTTGCCTTTGCCTTCGTAAGCAGGGGGAGGGCTGGCCTGGACGAGGCCCTGGCCGGCCGCCGTCCCGGCCGCCTCCACCGCGGGCGGCAGGTCCCTGGGCACGAAGACCGAGGCGCCGGCATCGTACTCCACCCGGGCCCCGGCCTGGGCGAGGAGCGAGTAGGCGGGCTGCGCGCCGCCGGACATGACGAGGAGGTCGCAGGCGATCCGCCGGCCGTCGATCTCCGCCGCGACCAGCCGGCCCCGCCGTCCCTTGGCCTCGATCTGCCGAGGGGCGTGGGTCCGCAGGTCGACGACCTCGGCCACCTCGGTGCCGGCCTCGCGGAGCGCCTGGGCGGCGTCGAGCCCCCGATCGTCGGCGGTGACCACCACCGCCCGCTCTCCCGGCTTGATCGACCACTCCCGTACCAGCCGGCAGGCGGCGCGGGGGAGCATGACGCCGACCAGGTCGTTCCCGGGAAAGACGAGGGGCTGCTCGACGGCGCCGGCGGCCACGATCACCCGGCCGGCTCGCACCCGGTAGAGGATGGTGCCCGCCGCCACCGGGACGAGCCCCCCCTCGTAGACGCCGATGGCGGTGGCGGGAGCGAGCACCTCGATCCCGGCCTCCTCCAGCCGGGAGAGGCTGAGCCCGTCGTCGACGAGGAGGACGCTACGGCCCGCCGCCGCCTCTCGCCGGGCCGCCTCCAGTCCCGCCTCCCCGCCTCCCACGACGAGGACGTCGCAGCGGCGGTGCTCGACGTCGAAGCGGCCGCTCCGGCGAGTCCGCTCGTCCAGCCGCCCCAAGCCGGCGGCGTGACGGAGAAGGCGCTCGTAGTAGGGCCACGCCCGCCGCGGCCGGATCATCGTCCGGTAGTAGAAGCCGACGGGGAGGAGCGAGGAGGGGAGCTTGTCGACCACCTCCATGAGGTCGAGATCGAGCGAGCCGAGCACGTTCTGGGCCTCCACCCGCATCCCCTCCCGGACCGGCTCCAGGCAGGCCCGGACGTTGGGGACGCCGTCCACGCGCATGAGGCAGTTTGGGCACCAGCCCGAGCAACAGAGAAGCCCCCGGGGGCGGTGGTACTTGAAGCTCCGGGAGAAGACCCGGCGCCCGGCCGCGTAGAGGGCGGAGGCGATGGTGTCCCCCTCGAAGGCGCGCACCTCCTGGCTTCCCAGCCAGAAGAGGAGCTCGCGCCCCCGGTCGAGCCGCTCGCCGTCCCGCGGTGGCAGCCTCACGGCAGCTCCACCCTCAGGATCTCGTTGGTGCGGGTGTCCCGCTCGGCCACGAACCACGCCTGACAGCCGAGCCGGTGGTACCACCACTCGCGCTGAGGCCCGGCGGCGTTCTTCCGGAAGTAGAGGTAGGTCGTGAGCTCCCGCAAGCTCGGCGAGCGGGCGGGACGGGTCGTCACCTCGCCTGTGCAGGCGAACTCGTTGACGTCGCGGGGGCCGCAGCGGGGACAGGGAAGCAGGAAGGACATAATTCCTTTATTTGCAACTTAGTCCTGGTATGCGCAATACTACACCGATGGCCCGTACAGGTCAACCCTCGCAGGGACGCGTCGCCTCCGCCGCCCGCTCCCTCCTCGTCCTCGACCTCCTGGCGGAGGCGGGGATGCTGGGAACCAACGAGATCGCCCGCCGCCTGGGCGTCTCGGCGAGCACGGTCTCCCGCCAGCTCGGCACCCTCCTCGACCGGGGCCTGGTCGAGTACGTGGAGGAGACGGGCCAGTACCGGCTGGGCATCCGCATCGTCCAGCTCGCCAACGCCGTCCTGGCTCGGCTGGACGTCCGCAACGTGGCCCGACCCCACCTCGAGGAGCTGGTGGCCACCGTGGGGGAGACGGCGACCCTCTCCGTCCCCGGGGACGTGGACGCCATCACGGTCGACTTCGTCCCCACCGACCGCTACGTGCAGGGAGTGACCCGCCTCGGCCGTCCTTCCATCGGCCATGCCACCGCCGCCGGGAAGGTGATGCTCGCCTTCACCGGCCGCCGCCCTCGGCCCCCGCTCGCCGCCTACACGGAGCGGACGATCACCGACCCGGAACGGCTGGAGCAGGAGCTGGCGGAGGTGCGGCGCAAGGGCTGGGCCGAGGCCTACGAGGAGCGGGAGCCCGGCTTGAACGCCGTGGCCGCCCCCGTGCTGGGAAGTCGAGGCCAGCTGGAGGCGATCGTCGCCCTCCAGGGCCCCATCCCCCGCTTCGGCCGGGCCGCGGTGCGCCGAGCCCTGCCCACCCTCCTCGCCGCTACCGAGGCCATCTCCCGCCAGCTCGGTTGGAGACCCGCCGGAAGCTAGAGAGCAAGACAGGCTCTCACGGAGGCGGCGAGCTCCACCGAGAACTCGGGGTACGGCCCCAGCTTCTCGACGGCGCGCTCCGCCAGCTCCTTCAGGCTCGTGAGGCCGGCGGCTATCCCCTCGCGGACGGCCGCTTCCAGGTCCTCGCTGAAGCGAAGCGAGCGCTCCAGGAAAGCTCGAGCAGCCTCGCGCCCCATGACCGGGTAGTGGGCAGTGAGAAGGAGGTCGGGGTCGAGGGATCGGAGAAGCCGTATGGTGCGGCGATAGGCGTCCATGTGGTAAATACGGGGCGGGATAAGCGGGCGCCCGGCCCGGTCGTAGATCGCCGACTCGAGGACGGCGTCGATGGCGATGACGGCTCCGCTCCTTCGATCCCACAGACCGAGATGGCCGGGGGTGTGACCGGGAAGGTGGAGCACCTCCACCCGCCAATCAGCGGCGAGGCGAATGGTCTCGCCGCCTCGGAGCCCGAGGTCGATGGGGGAATCGCCGCCGAGCTGACCTAGGATCCACTCCTTCGTCGGCCCAGGGATGGTAAAGCCGTACTGCTCGTACCAGCAGTAGTTCTCGTGCAACATGGCCAGGTTCTGCTCGATCCAGCGGCGGTCGCCCTCGTGGCAGGCGAAGAGCGCATCGGGATGCGCTGCCCGCAGGGCCCGGTTTCCGCCGCAGTGGTCGACGTCGGCATGGCTTACGAGCACGAACGCCGGGCTGACGCCGAGCTCGGCAAGAGCAGGCTCGATCACCTCGACCGGCGTCTCTGCCAGGCCGGTGTCGACGAGCAAGGTTGCGTCCTCCCCCACGAGCAGGTACTGACACATGAATCGCTGACCGAGGTCGGACTCGATCCGGAAGATGCCGCGTGCGACCTCCTCGGTCACGGCCCCACCCCCCACCACGTCTCGTCGAGCAGCCGGCGCTCGAGCGCCTGGGAAGGCGCGGCGCGGCTCGACCGCGTGATCGTGTAGCCGCCGTCGACGCGCACGACCTCGCCGTTTACGAAGGCGGCGTCCGGCGAAAGCAGCCAGGCCACCGTCCCGGCCACGTCGTCCAAGCCGGCGAGCCAGCGAGCCGGCGTGTCCTCGACGGCGAGGGCCGCGCCATCGCTTCCCAGCGCTGCGGGGAGCGCTCCCTCGTACCAGCCGACGGCGACGGCGTTCGCCCGGATGCCGTGCGGGCCATACTCCACCGCTGCGATGCGGACGAGCGTGTGCAGCGCCGCCGCCGCGGCCCCGACGGCGCCTCCGGACGGGAAGGGCTGCGTGCCGAGGTTGGAGGTGACGGCGACCCATCGTCCCGGCACCGCCCGCGCCAGCGCGTCCTGCAGCCAGGCCTGCACGAGGCAGAACGGCTCCTCGACGTAGCGGCGAAAGCGCTCCCTCCAGTCGCCGAGATTCACGTTCTCGAGCAGCTCGAGGGTGACCGGCGGGGCCACGGTCACGACGGCGTCCAAGCCCCCCAGCTCGGCCCGCGCCGACTCGACGGCTGCGGCTGGACGCTCGTCGAAGCCGAAGGGGCCGCTGGTCACGCTCACCGCCGCGCCTCGCTCGCGTAGGGCCGTCGCAAGCCCCGCGGCATCGCGTGCCAAAAGGAAAACGCGCATGCCTTGGAGTGGAGCCGCCATCAGTACTTCCCGATCACGAGGCCGCCGTCGACCCGGAGGTAGGCGCCGGTGATAGAGGAGGCTGCCTCGCTGGCGAGGAAGGCCACCGCCTCACCGATCTCGCACGGCTCGGCCGGGCGGTGCCAGAGGGGTATCGAGGCCAACGTCGCCCGCCGCGCCTCCTCCGTGCGCAGGCCTGGCGAATCGCGGTTGATGTCGGTGTCGACCCATCCCGGGCCGACGTGGTTGACGGTGATGCCGTAGCGGGCCCACTCGCGCGCCATCACGCCGGTGAGTAGGCCCACAGCCTGCTTGGTCGCCCCGTACACGCCCATGCTGGGAAACGGCATCACCGCGTGCACCGAGGAGATGACGGCGATGCGGCCGCCGCTCCCTTGACGGCGCATCTGCTCAGCTGCCGCTCGGCAGCAGGAGAACGCCCCGTGCAGGTTGACCCCGGTGATCCACTCCCAGGCCTCCTTCGTGACCTCCGTCAACTCCTGCCAGGTCTGCACGCCGGCGTTGTTCACGAAGATGTCGAGCCGGCCGAGCCGCTCCACCGTCTCGGCGACCATCCGCTCGGCCTCCCCCGGAACAGCGACGTCGGCCTTGACGAAGGTCGCCCGCCGGCCCCGCTCTTCGATCTCGCGGACGCGTTCTTGGGCCTCGGCGTCGTGGCCGACGTCGTTGATGGCGACGTCTGCGCCGCGGTCGGCGAGCGTGAGGGCGATGCCGCGCCCGATACCGCGCGCAAGCGCCGCTCCGGTGACGAGTGCGACCTTCCCCTCGAGCGTTCCGGAGCCTACGGTCATGTCGCGGCCGGGGAGTCCGCTCCGCGTCGTTCCCAGCCCTCGCTGAACAGAAACAGCCGCCCGTGCGTGCGCGGATGGCGGGCGCAGGCGTCGTGGTCGAGCCGGACGCCGAGGCCGGGTGCGGTCGGCGCCGGGAAGCGGCCGTCGGCTGGGTCGACGGACGGCGCCTCGTCGACGATCTCGCGCACCCACGGGTCGGCGAAGTCGTTGAAGTGCTCGAGGATGAGGACGTTGGGGGTCGCAACGGCGAAGTGCACGTTGGCCGCGGTCCCCACCGGGCCGCAGACGTTGTGGGGCGCAAGCGGCAGCTCGTACGCGTCTGCCCAGCCGGCAAGGCGCCGCAGGCCCGTGAAGCCGCCGAAGTGGCTGAGGTCGGCCTGGAGGATGTCGACGAGGCCCTGCTCGATGAGGGGCCGGAAGTCCGCCAACAGGTGGATCCGCTCGCCGGTCGCGATGGGCAAGCGGGTTGCGGAGCGCACGCGCGCCAGGGCGGTCGGGCTGTCGAAGGCGACCGGCTCCTCGATCCATGCCGGGCCGAACGGCTCCAGCTCCGCCGCCATCGCCGCCGCGGCGGCAGGCGAGAAGCGCCCGTGCATCTCGAGCATGACCTGCAGGTCGGGGCCGACGGCCTCGCGCACGGCCGCCACGAGCTGGAGCGCGCGGCGCCGCTCGGCCGGGGAGAGGTCGACGACGGCGGCGCCGAACGGGTCGAGCTTCAGCGCCCGGTAGCCTTTCGCCACCACCTCGCGGGCGCGGGCGGCGAAGGCGTCCGGGTCGCGGTCGGTCTGGTACCAGCCGTTGGCGTAGGCGGGAATCCGGTCGCGGTAGCGGCCGCCGAGGAGCTTCCAGACTGGCACGCCCAGCTTCTGGCCGACGAGGTCCCAGCAGGCGATGTCGAAGGCGGCCAGGGCCGATTGTGTTACCTCACCCGGCCTGCCGTAGTGGGCTCGCTGGATCTTGAAGGCGAGCAGCTCGCGGTCGAACGGATCCATGCCGATCACGTGCCGCTCCGCGAGCTCGGAAACGCACGCAAGCAGCGTGTCCGTCTTGTTGATCATCCGCACCTCGCCCACCCCGCGGCGGCCGTCCTCGGCCACGAGCTCGACGAACGTCAGCTCCCGCCAGGGGGTTCCCACCACCGTGGTGACGACGTCGACGATCTTCATCGACGGCCGCTCATGGTGTCTCCGCTCGCCGGCGTGCGAGTCTGAGGGCGGGCCGAGGCGCCCCGCAGCAGGGCGCGCAGGTCTCTCTCGGTCTGCTGGAGGTGGTAGCGCATGGCCGCCGCGGCCGCCTTCGCGTTCCGCCTCCTCACCGCGTCGAGGATCGCCACGTGCTGCTCGATCACGTCCTCGGCTCCCCGCCCGCGCGCCTGATGGCCGGCGAAGCTGCGCAGCCGGCTCTCGCAAAGGGGCCCCGACAGCGCTTCGATCAGGAACAGGAGCAGACGGTTGTTCGAGGCTGCGGCCAGCTTCTCGTGGAAGCGCACATCGGCTGCGTGGAAGGCCTCCGGCTCGTGGGCGGCTGCCCGCATAGCGGTGATGAACATCTCCATGTCGGCGACGTCGGCCGTGGTCGCGCGCTTGGCTGCCAGTGCGGCGATGTGCACCTCGAGAGCCATGCGTACATCGAGCAAGTCGAGCACCGCGCGGGGGTCGCGGCGCACCGCGATCTTGAAGAAGTCGACGCGGCGCTCGAGCCGTGGGTCGACTAGGCCGAGAAGGCGGGGATCATCGTCACGAGCCAGAACACGCAGCTACCGACGCTCGAGGCCAAGTACGGCGCTTCTGCCGTTCGTGTGGGTGAGTGAGCGCCCCTGATGGCGCGCGTTCCC
>CAZQRA010000028.1:289-35363 GCA_964595575.1 uncultured Gaiellales bacterium | reverse complement strand
CGGGCGGCGTCGCGCTCTCGGGCGCGCCTGGGGCGGCCTCGGCGGGTCGCCCCCTCGGTGGGGGCCTACGTCGCCCGCCTGGCGAGCCGACCCCCGCTCGGTTCCCATGACGAGGAGCGGCTCGTGCGGGCGGCCCAGGCGGGTGACGAGCGCGCCCGGGAGGAGCTGATCGAGGCGCTCCTGCCTTTGATCGTGGCCACGGCCCGCGAGTATCGGGTCGACGGGCTCGAGCTGGCCGACTTGATCCAGGAAGGGATCGTGGGGGTGCTGCGGGCCCTACGCCGCTTCCAGCCTGACCGGGGCGTCCCCTTCGCTGCCTTCGCCCGCTGGTGGATCGTGCAGGCGCTGCAGGAGCTGCGGAGCGACTTCTTGCGCCCCCTTCGCTTGCCGCCGCGAGCGCTCCGCCAGCTCGCCCAGCTCAAGTCCGAGCACGATCGGGTGTACGCGCTCGAGCACCGGGAGCCGTCGCTCGAGGAGCTGGCCCAGCGCACGGGGATCGCCCGCGACCAGGCGGAGGCCCTCGTCCGCGCCGATGCCCAGACCCGGAGCTTGGAGCAGCCGATCCTGGGCGCCGAGGGCGAGATCGGGGTCCTGGGCGACCTGCTCGAGGATCCCATGTCGGCGGAGGCGTTCGAGGAGGTGCTGGACGAGATCGCCGTGGACGAGCTGCGAGCGCTCCTCGCCCACCTGAGCGAGCGGGAGCGGGAGATCGTCGCCTCCCGCTTCGGCCTCGACGGGCGCCGTCCCCAGCGGCTGGCCGAGATCGGAGCCCGCTTGGGCGTGAGCGCCGAGCGGGTGCGCCAGCTCGAGGGGAGGGCCTTGGCCAAGCTCCGGGCAGCCGCCTGACGGGCGTATCCTGTCGGGGACGCGGGCGTGGCGGAACTGGCAGACGCGGCGGGTTTAGGTCCCGCTGGGCCGGAAGGCCCTTGGAGGTTCGAGCCCTCTCGCCCGCACCTCGCCGGGGTCTCTCTCGCTCGGAGAGGCCTCTGGCTTCTGCTTGAATGGGCTTCGTGGAGACGACGGTCGAGCAGCTGCGGGAGGACCGAGTGCGCTTGAGCGTGGAGGTGCCCCGGGACGACCTGCGGCACGCGGTCGACCACGCGGCCTCCGACCTGGCGAGGACGGTGAAGGTCCCCGGTTTCAGGAAGGGGAAGGTGCCCCTCCCCGTCCTCGTCTCGCGCTTGGGCAAGGAGCGGGTCCTGAGCGAGGCGGTGGAGAGCCACATCGGCGGCTGGTTCGTGAGCGCCGCGGAGAAGGCCCGCATCCGGCCCGTGTCCAGGCCCGAGTACGAGTATGAGCTCCCCGAGTCGGCCGAGGGCCCCTTCCGCTTCACCGCCACCGTGGCCGTCCAGCCGCCGGTGGAGGTGGCCGACTGGACCCAGCTCGAGGTGCCCGCGGCCGAGGTCGAGGTGAGCGAGGAGCTCATCGTGGCCGAGCTCGACCGTCTGCGCCGGGCTGTCGCCCAGCTCGCCCCCGTGGAGCGGGCAGCCCGCCAGGGGGATGTGGTGGTGGTCGACTTGGTGAGCCCCTCCGGGGAGGCGCGGCGGGACGTCGTGGTCGAGGTCGGCGCCGGCCGCATGGTGGAGGAGCTGGAAGAGGCGCTCGTGGGCATGGCCCCCGGCGACACGAAGGCGGTGGAGCACGAGCTCGCCGACGGATCGACGGCCACGGTGGAGGTGACCGTCAAGGAGGTCAAGGAGCCGGTCCTCCCTCCCCTCGACGACGAGCTGGCCAAGGCCGCCAGCGAGCACGACACCCTAGCCGACCTCCGCGCCGACATCGAGCGCTCCCTGCGCTCCCAGCTCGAGGAGGAGGCGGAGGCCGAGTTCCGGGCGGCCGCCGTGGACGCCCTGGTCGAGGCCTCGGGCGTCACCCCTGCCCCTGCGCTGGTGGAGGCGCGGGCGAGCGATCTCAAGGCCGGGCTCGTGCGCTCCCTGGAGCGGCGTGGGATCTCGCTCGACACCTACCTTGCCGTCACCGGCAGGACGGCCGACGAGCTCCGCGACCGACTGCGGGAGCAGGCCCGGCGGTCGCTCGCTCGGGAGCTGGTGCTGGAGGCGGTAGCCGACCAGCTCCAGCTCGAGGTGACGGACGAGGAGCTCGAGGCCTTCCTGCGCCGGCAGGCCGAGGAGGCAGGAGAGCGCGATCCCGAGGCCTTCGTGGAGCGCCATGCGGGCGGCCCGGGGGCGGAGTCGCTGCGGGAGGATCTCCGCCTGCGCAAGGCGCTCGACCGGGTGGCGGCGGAGGTGCGCCGGATCTCGCCCGAGCTTGCCCACGCCCGCGCCAAGCTGTGGACGCCCGGGAAGGAGAAGGGGCCCGGCGATCCGAAGTTGTGGACCCCGGGTCAGGAGGAGAGACGATGACCGCGTACGAGACAGCGTCCCCGCGAGCCGGCTGGGACTGGAGGGTGCCCCGGCCGGTGCCGAGCATGAGCCCCCTCATCCCCATGGTGATCGAGCAGACCTCGCGCGGCGAGCGGGCCTTCGACATCTACTCGCGCCTCCTCAACGAGCGGATCATCTTCCTGGGTACCCCCATCGACGACCAGATCGCCAACCTGGTGGTGGCGCAGCTTCTCCACCTGGAGTCGGAGGACCCTGACAAGGACATCTCGCTCTACATCAACTCGCCGGGGGGCTCGGTCTACGCCGGGCTCGCCATCTACGACACCATGCAGTTCATCAAGCCCGACGTCCAGACGATCTGCGTGGGTATCGCCATGTCCATGGGGGCTCTCCTCCTGGCGGGCGGGGCCAAAGGAAAGCGGATGGCCCTGCCGAACGCCAAGATCCTGATCCACCAAGTGTGGGGCGGCTTCCAGGGGCAGGCGACGGACATCGAGATCCACGCCCGGGAGACGATCGCCCTCAAGCGCAAGATGGAGGAGATCATGGCCAAGCACACCGGACAGCCGTTGGAGAAGGTGGCCAAGGACATGGAGCGCGACTTCTTCATGACCGCCCAGGAGGCCAAGGAGTACGGCATCATCGACACCGTCATCGAGCATCGCTAGATCGAGCGCTGGCGCCGACGACGATTTCGAGGTACAACGAGAGCGGACATGGCTCGGGCGACCGACGGCAACGAGCAGCTCCTTTGCTCCTTCTGCGGCAAGAGCCAGCGCCAGGTGAAGAAGCTGATCGCCGGGCCCGGCGTCTACATCTGCGACGAGTGCATCGATCTCTGTAACGAGATCATCGACGAGGAGCTGACCACCCCCGCTCAGCTCGACTTCGATGCCCTACCTCGACCCAAGGAGATCTACCGGCAGCTGAACGAGTACGTCGTCTCCCAGGAGGAGGCCAAGCGGACCCTGTCGGTGGCCGTGTACAACCACTACAAGCGGGTCAAGATGGGGGCCGGCGACGACGACGTCGAGCTGCAGAAGTCGAACATCCTCCTCCTCGGCCCCACCGGTTGCGGCAAGACCCACCTCGCCCAGACGCTGGCCCGGATCCTCAACGTCCCCTTCGCCATCGCCGACGCCACCGCCCTGACCGAAGCCGGGTACGTGGGCGAGGACGTGGAGAACATCCTCCTCAAGCTCATCCAGGCGGCCGACTTCGACATCAAGAAGGCCGAGACCGGGATCATCTACATCGACGAGGTGGACAAGATCGCCCGCAAGGCGGACAACCCCTCGATCACCCGCGACGTCTCCGGGGAGGGGGTGCAGCAGGCCCTCCTCAAGATCCTGGAGGGGACGGTGGCGTCGGTGCCGCCCCAGGGCGGGCGCAAGCACCCCCACCAGGAGTTCCTGTCCATCGACACCACCAACATCCTCTTCATCTGCGGCGGGGCCTTCGCCGGCCTGGAGAAGATCGTGGCCAAGCGCATCGGCCGCAACGCGGTCGGCTTCGGGGCCAAGATCCACTCCAAGAACGCCCTCGAGACCTCCGAGCTTCTGTCCCAGGTGATGCCCGAGGATCTCCTCGCCTACGGGCTCATACCGGAGTTCATCGGGCGTCTGCCCGTCATCTCCTACGTCCACCAGCTCCAGCGCGAGGACCTGGTCAAGATCCTCACCGAGCCCAAGAACGCCCTCGTCAAGCAGTACCAGCGGTTCTTCGCCTACGACTCGATCGAGCTCGTGTTCACCGAGGATGCGCTGTGGGAGATCGCCGACCGGGCCCTGGAGCGGGAGACGGGGGCACGCGGCCTTCGCTCCATCATCGAGGGCGCCCTGCTCGACGTCATGTTCGAGCTTCCCTCCCGCAAGGACGTCTCCAAGTGCGTGATCACCAAGGAGACGATTGCCAAGGGGCTTCGGCCGACCCTCGTCACCCGGGGCGGTACGATTGCCCGGGACTACGACGAGCCGGCCGAAGAGTCGGCCTGAGCCTGCCCGCCGGGCTCGAGGTCTGGGCTCTTCGCGCTAGGCGGTGCGAAGCTCAGGCGGGCGGGCCTGCACCAAGTCGAGGATGGCCTCGAGCAGCCGCCCCGAGTGGAGGACGTGCTCGCGGGCAAGTACCCTGGCACCGGCCGGGTTGCGGGCGGCGATGGCGGCGCGAATGGCCCGGTGCTGGAGGTCGTTCTGGGCGTACAGCTCGTCCAGCTCCGGGCTTGCCCCCCACACGACCTGGCTGAAGAAGGTGCGACGGGCGCTCTTCGCGATCTGCTCAACGAGGGGAGCGCCGGCGGCGGCGTAGATGATGTCGTGGAAGCCGTGGTTGGCCCGCACCCAGGCCGACATAAGCTCCGTGTCCACCGTGCCCGCGCGGGTCTTCTCGCGGAGGGTCAAGGTGAGCTCGCCGAACCTCCTCTCTGCCTGCTCCAAGGCCGCCAGCTCCTCCTCGCTTATGCGGGGCGTGGCAAGCTCGGTGGCCAGGCTCTCCAGCTCGGCCCGCACCAGGAAGGCCTGGCGGAGCTCCTCCCGGGAGACGGTGCGCACCCGCACCCCGCGGTTGGGGACGAAGGAGACGAGCCCCAGCGCCGCCAGCCGACGCAGGGCCTCGCGCACAGGGGTACGGCTCACCGAGAAGCGCTCGGAGAGCTGCTCTTGGCGCAGCACGGTGCCGGGGGCGATCTCCCCGGACACGATGGCCTCCTCCAGCGCGAGCGCGATGTCGTCGGCCTTGGTGCCGACCGTGGTCACGCGCTCAGTGTACGCGGTGGCAGGAGAGCTATGCCGGCGGCGGCGCCAGGCAGACGGTGCGCTCGTCGACGTGGAAGGGGACGAAGGGAAGCCCCCGCTCCTCGACCCAGGCGTCGAGGGCATGCTCCACCTCGGCTAGGTCGCTGCCGCGGACGAGGATGTGCCCGTTCTCCGGCGCCGGGCGAGCATCCAGGCCGCGGGCGGCGAGCGCCCGGGCGATGTCCGGCGCGTCGCAGGTTCTGGTGAGCTCGATCGCGACTGTCATGCTGCTTGCACCTCCGTCTCCTGGAACTGCTCCTCCTCGGTCGACCCTCTGAGCGCGAGCGTGGAGGCCTGGCCGCCCGAGATCGTCTCCAGCACCCGGTCGAAGTACCCCGCCCCCGCCTCGCGCTGGTGGCGGGTGGCCGTGTACCCGGCCGTCTCCAACTCGAATTCCCGCTGCTGCAAGCGCACGTAGGCGCTCATGCCCTCCTCGGCGTAGCCCCGAGCCAGCTCGAACGTGGACGCGCACAGGGCGTGGAAGCCGGCCAGGGTGACGAACTGGAACTTGTAGCCGAGCTCCCCCAGCTCCCGCTGGAAGGAGGCGATCTCCCGCTCCGACAGGTGCCGTCGCCAGTTGAAGGAAGGGGAGCAGTTGTAGGCGAGGAGCTTGCCCGGGTAGTGCTCGTGGATCGCCTGGGCGAACTGCCGCGCCTCCTCCAGGTCGGGAGTCGAGGTCTCGAACCAGAGGAGGTCGGCGTAGGGGGCGTAGGCGAGGGAGCGGGCGATGGCCGCCTCGATGCCCGGCCGGACGCGGAAGTAGCCCTCCGGGGTGCGCTCGCCGGTCACGAACTCCTGGTCGGCGGGATCGATGTCGCTGGTCAGGAAGGCCGCCGACAAGGCGTCGGTGCGGGCCACGATCACGGTGGGAACGTCGAGCACGTCGGCGGCCAGCCGCGCCGCCACCAAGGTGCGGATGAACTGGCTCGTCGGCACCAGCACCTTGCCGCCCAGGTGGCCGCACTTCTTCTCCGAGGCCAGCTGGTCCTCGAAGTGCACGCCTGCCGCCCCCGCCTCGATCAGGGCCTTGGCCAGCTCGAAGGCGTTTAGGGGGCCCCCGAAGCCGGCCTCCGCGTCGGCCACGATGGGGGCCAGCCAGTGCTGGGAGCGGTCGCCCTCAGCCCAGTGGATCTGGTCGGCGCGCAGCAGGGCGTTGTTGATGCGGCGCACGAGCGCCGGCACCGAGTTGACGGGGTAGAGGCTTTGATCCGGGTAGGTGTGCCCGGCCAGGTTGGCATCGGCCGCCACCTGCCATCCCGAGAGGTAGATGGCCTTGAGGCCGGCCTTGACCATCTGCACCGCCTGGGCCCCGGTGAGGGCGCCCAAGGCTGCCACGTACGGCTCGCTGTCGAGGAGCTCGCGCAGGCGCTCGGCCCCCAGGCGGGCGAGGGTGTACTCGACCTTGACCGAGCCGCGCAGGGAAGCGACGTCCTCTGCGCTGTAGGGCCTGACGATCTCCTCCACGCGTCCGTTCGTGCTCATTGCGCCTCCTGGTCGGGTACGGTATTGACGATCTTGGATCCTAAATGAGCTTGTAGGCGACGTCAATCGCGTAACAAGCGCCACATTGGATCCAAGTAGCTGGACCAGTGGATCCAATCCCCGTCCGTACAATCACCTGCGTGGATCCGCTGTACGAGCCCCAGGGCGTGGAGGAGCGCTGGCAGCGCGTGTGGGAGGAGGAGGGTCACTACTCCGCCGACCCCGACCCTGCTCGCCGTCCCTACGTCATCGCCCTGCCCCCGCCCAACGTGACCGGGGAGCTGCACATGGGCCACGCTCTCAACGGGACGCTCCAGGACGTGCTCATCCGCTGGCACCGCATGCGCGGCTTCAACTGCCTGTGGCAGCCCGGGTACGACCACGCCGGGATCGCTACCCAGAACGTGGTGGAGAAGGAGCTGGCCAAGGAGGGAAAGACCCGGCACGACCTCGGGCGGCGGGCGTTCGAGCGGCGGGTGTGGGAGTGGCTGGAGACGTACGGGCGGGTGATCATGCACCAGCTCCGGCGCCTGGGCTGCTCCCTCGACTACCGCCGGGAGCGCTTCACCATGGACGAGGGCTACGTGCGCGCGGTGATGCGCTTCTTCGTCCACCTCTACAAGCGGGGCCTCGTGTACCGGGACAACCGCATCGTCAACTGGTGCCCCCGCTGCTCGAGCGCCATCTCCGACCTCGAGGTGGAGCACCTGGAGGTGGAGGACACGCTCTACACGGTCCGCTACCCCCTGGCCGACGGCGGCGGCTTCGTGCCCGTGGCCACCGTCCGCCTCCCCACCATGCTGGGCGACGTGGCGGTGGCTGTCCACCCCGACGACGACCGCTACCGGACGCTCGTGGGCAAGGAGGCGATCGTGCCGGCGGCCGGCCGACGGGTGCCCATCATCGCCGACGCGCGGGTCGATCGCGAGTTCGGGACCGGGGCGGTCAAGATCACCCCCGGCCACGATCCCCTCGACTTCGAGATCGGGCGGGCCCACGGGCTGCCCGAGCTGACCGTCATCGCCCTGGACGGGCGCATGAGCGAGGAGGCGGGACCCTACGCAGGCCTGTCCCAGGAGGAAGCGCAGGCCCGCATGGCTGAGGCCCTCGACCGGGAAGGCCTCCTGGAGCGGGCGGAGCCCTACCGGCACGCCGTGGGCCACTGCGAGCGCTGCGGCACCCGCGTCGAGCCGCTCATCACCCTGCAGTGGTGGGTGGAGATGGAGGAGCTGGCTCGGCCCGCCATCGAGGCCGTCCGGGAGGGCCGCGTCCGGTTCTGGCCTGAGCGCTTCGCCCGCGTGTACCTGGACTGGATGGAGAGCATCCGGCCCTGGTGTGTCTCCCGCCAGCTTTGGTGGGGCCACCGCATCCCGGTGTGGTACTGCGGCTGCGGAGCCGAGATCGTGGCCGAGACCGAGCCCGATCGCTGCTCGGCCTGCGGCGATCCCGAGCTTCGCCAGGAGGAGGACGTCCTCGATACCTGGTTCTCCTCGGCCCTGTGGCCGCTCGCCACCCTGGGCTGGCCGGACGAGACCGAGGACCTCGCCTACTTCTACCCCGGGGACGTGAGCTCGACCGCCCGGGAGATCATCTTCCTGTGGGAGGCGCGCATGATCATGGCCGGGCTGGAGCTCCGGGGCGAGGTTCCCTTCCGCCACGTGGTCATCCACTCCACCGTGCTCGCCCCCGACGGGCGGCGGATGTCGAAGAGCCTAGGCACGGGCATCGATCCCTTGGAGCTGGTGGGGCGGTACGGAGCCGACGCCACCCGCTACGGCCTGCTCAAGATGTCGTCGGCCCAGGACGTGCGCTTCTCGGAAGGGGCGATCGAGGAGGGAAGGCGCCTGGCCAACAAGCTGTGGAACGTGTCCCGGCTCATCCTCAGGAACGCCGGCCGGGCCCTGCCCCAGGCGCGTCCTTCCTCCCTCGAGGAGCGCTGGATCCTCGCCCGCCTCGATCGGGCGCGGGCGGAGGTCGAGGAGGCCCTGCAAGGGTTCGAGCTTGCCCGCGCGACCGGCGTCCTCTACCACCTCACCTTCGACGACTTCTGCGACTGGTACGCCGAGGCCATCAAGCCCCGGCTGTACGCCGGCGACGCCGACGCCAGGGCTACCGCCCTCTTCGCCCTGGAGCGATTGCTCCTCCTCCTCCACCCCTTCCTCCCCCACGTGAGCGAGGAGATCTGGTCCTACCTCCCGGCCCGAGAGCGCCGGCTCATCGTCTCCCCTTGGCCGGAGCCGGACGGCCGCTTCGCCGCCGACGAGAACGCCCTGGAGCGGGTGAAGGAGGCCGCCACCGTGTTCCGCCGGAGCGGCGTGCGGGTGCCGCTCGAGGGGGAGGAGCTGCGCATCTTCGAGGCGGTGGTGCGGCCGGAGCGCCTGCGCGTGGACGGCAAGGTGGAGCTGGAGTGCGAGCGGCTACGCAAGGAGATCGAGCGCTGCCGGCGCCTGCTAGCCAACGAGGGCTTCCTGCGCAAGGCGCCGCCCGCGGTGGTGGAGGCGGAGCGGGCCAAGCTCGCCCGCTACCAGCGGGAGCGCGAGGCCCTGGGCTGCGCCGACCAGCCCCCGGCCGGTGGCTAGGAGCCGCCCCTCGGGCTCCGTCGACGCCCTCGACTGGCTGCGGTCGCTCAGCCCCTGGCCTGCCGAGCTCGGGCTCGACCGCATGCGGGCGCTCCTGGCCGAGCTCGGCCACCCGGAGCGGGCCTTCCCCGCCGTCCACGTGGTGGGCACGAACGGCAAGTCGACTGCTACCCGCACCATCGCCGCCTACCTGCGCCGGGAGGGGCTCTCGGTGGGGGCCTACACCTCCCCCCACGTCCTCGGCTGGCACGAGCGCCTGGATACCGATCCGGAGTCGTTTCGAGCCGCCGTCGCCCGCGTGCGGCCGGCCGCGGAGGCGGTGGGAGCGACCCAGTTCGAGGCTCTCACCGCCGCCGCCCTGGCCGAGTTTGCCTGTCGGCAGGTGGACGTTGCGGTGGTGGAGGCCGGCTTGGGCGGCCGCCTGGACGCGACCAACGTGCTCGACGCCCCCGTCGTCCACTTGACCAACGTGGGCCTCGACCACGCCCAGGTCCTGGGCCCGACCCGAGAGGCGATCGCCCGGGAGAAGCTGGCCGTGGCTCGACCGGGGGCCACGGTCGTCCTGGGCGAGCCGGAGTGGGCCTTCCTTGTGCCCCACTGCTCGACGCGGCCGGGGGGCGCCCGGGAGGCGGCGGAGGCCTTCCTAGGCCGGCCGCTCCCCGGCGAGGTCGAGGTGTCGCTTCCCGGGCGGCTGGACTGGCGCTCGCCCCAGGAGCTTTGGGACGGGGCCCACAACCCCGAGGGCCTGGACTGGCTCCTCGCCCGGCTTCCCCGTCGCGACTGGATGGTCGTGTGCTCGATCCTGGAGGACAAGGATGCCCCCGCCATGCTCGCCCGGCTGGCCCAGGTAGGCTCGAGCTTCCTCGCCACCTCGTCGTCGAGCCCACGGGCCCGCGCCCCCCGCGAGCTGGCGGCGCTGGCCCAGGGCCTCTTCCCCCTCGTGGAGAGCTACGAGCATCCCCTCGCCGCCCTGGAGCGGGCCCGAGAGCTGGGCGGCCCCGTCCTCGTCACGGGCTCCCTGTACCTCCTCGCCGACCTGTACGAGGTCGAGGAGGAGGGGCCGTAGCGGGGCCTGGGGCCAGCCGCCCTTGCTTCGGCCGGGGAAACGGGCAAACTCTGGGCATGGAGCGCGCCCTCGTCGCCTTCCTCCTCGACCAGTCCGGGTGGACGCTCGCCCGCAACGTCGCCCTGGGCGTGGCCGCTACCTTCTGGCTGGGGGTCGGCTACTGGACGCTGAAGGACGCGCGCCGGCGCATCCAGTCCCGCTGGCTCGTGGCCCTGGCGACCCTCCTCGGCCTCCTTCCTCCGTTCCTGGGCGCCCTCGTGTACATGCTCTTTCGCCCCCCTGAATACCTGGACGAGGTGCGCGAGCGGGAGCTGGAGATGCAGGCCTTGGAGCGCCTGCACGGGCCCGAGGAGCGCTGCCCCGTGTGCCGGTCGCCCGTGGAGCCCTCGTTCCTCGTCTGTCCCGTCTGCACCACCCGGCTGAGGGAGGCGTGTGTGAGCTGCCAGGCTCCGCTCGACCGTTTGTGGCAGGTGTGCCCGTACTGCGAGACGCCGATCGTGCGTCGGCCTCCGCTCGACTTCGCCCAGCCGACCTCGACCCGTCCGCCCCGCACCACCTCTCGCAGCCGAAGGAGGCCGAGCGGCGGGTAGAGTCTCGCCCCGTGGCAGTCGAGCGGACCCTCGTCCTCATCAAGCCGGATGCCCTGGCCCGCGGTCTCGCCGGCGAGATCCTGCGCCGCCTGGAGGCCCGGGGCCTCGTCCTGCGGGCGGCCAAGCTCCTCCGAGCCGACCGCCGGCTGGCCGAGGAGCACTACGCGGAGCACGCGGGCAAGCCCTTCTTCGGCGAGCTGGTGGAGTTCATCACCTCCGCTCCCACCCTGGCCCTGGTGGTGGAGGGAGAGTCGGCGATCTCGGTGGTGCGGGCGACGATGGGGGCCACCAACCCCGCCCAGGCGGCGCCGGGGACGATTCGGGGCGACCTCGCCCTGAGCATGCCCAACAACCTCGTTCACGGCTCCGATTCCGCCCAGTCGGCCGAGCGGGAGATCGCCCTGTGGTTCTCGGCGGGTGAGCTCGTCTCCTAGGCCGCTCCTCCTCGCCTCGGGCTCCCCCCAGAGGCGCGCGATCCTGGAGCAGCTCCGCGTTCCCTTCCGCATCGTCCCCCACCGCTACCGGGAAGGAGGCGAGGAGACCGGGCTCGGCCCCGTGGAGCTGGCGCGCGCCCACGCCCAGGGCAAGGCCCGCTCGGCGCGAGGGGGCCCCTGGGAGGGGCCGCTCCTTGCCGCCGACACCGTGGTGGTGGCGGACGGTCGCCCGCTGGGCAAGCCGGCCGGCGCCGACGAGGCCCGGGCCATGCTTCGCCTGCTGAGCGGGCGCTGGCACGAGGTCGTCTCGGCCGTGTGCCTCCTCGTGGGCGGTGAAGAGGTGGTCGAGCACGATGTGGCCCGCGTTCTCTTCCGGCCTCTCTCGCGTCGGGAGATCGACGCCTACGTCGCCTGGGGCGAGTGGCAAGGCCGGGCAGGCGGCTACGCGGTGCAGGGGCTGGGAGCCTCCCTGGTCGAGCGGATCGACGGCGACTACCTGACGGTGGTCGGTCTCCCCGGCGGCCTCGTGCTCCGGCTCCTCTCCCAGCGCCTGCCGGCCGTCTACGGGTTGGAGGGTCGAGTTCCGGCGGGTCAGGCCCGCCAGTAGGCGCGGGTGAGGAGCACGACCACGGGGACGATCTCCAGCCGGCCGAGCCACATGAGGACGACCATGATCGCCTTGGAGAGGTCGCTCAGGTGGGCGAAGGAGCCGAAGGGGCCTGCCTGGCCGAACCCCGGCCCCACGTTGCCGAGCGCGGTGGCGGCCGCAGCGGCCGCGTCCACCGGGGCCAGGCCGGCCCCGGTGCGGGCCGACTCCACGGCGATGCCGAGGGCGCCCAGGGCGAACACGACCACGTACAGGAGGACGAAGGTGACGACCGCCCGCAGCGTGCGCTCGTCCACGCTCACCCCGTTCAGGCGGATGGGGGAGACGAGCTCAGGGTGGAGGGCCTGGTCGAGCTCTCGGCGCACGGTCTTGAACACGAGGAGGTGCCGCACCACCTTGACCGAGCCGCCCGTGGAGGCGGCCGAGCCGCCCACGAACATGAGCACGAGCAGGATGATGAGGGCGAGCGGCGTCCACTGGGCGAAGTCGGCGGTGGCAAAGCCGGTGGTAGTCATGATCGACACCGCCTGGAAGACCGCGTGGCGAAGGGCGGCCTCACCGGAGAGGATGCCCTCGCCCACGAGCTCGGCCAGGAGGATGGCGGCCCCCAGGGCGAGGAGGGCAAGGTAGGCGCGCAGCTCCTCGTCCCGCAGGAGGGCTCGCGCGTTACGCCTGACGAAGGCCCGGTACATGAGGGCGAAGTTCATCCCCGCCAGCACCATGAAGAGGGCCACCGTCCACTGGGTCGCCGGCCCGAAGGCGGCGATGGACTCGTTCTGGGTGGAGAAGCCGCCGGTGGGCATGGTGGAGAGGGCATGGGCTAAGGCCTGGTACACGCTCATGCGGTCGTCGAGGCCCGTCCAGACGAGGATGGAGAGGACCGCCACCTCCAGGGAGGTGAGGGCCACGTACAAGACCCACAGCCGGCGGGCGACGTCCCGGATGCGCATGGCCAAGGGCTCGATCTCCGGCCCTGGCATCTCCGACTCGACGAGCTGGCGGCCCCCCACCCGCAGCCGGGGAAGGACGGCGATGGCCAAGACGATCATGCCCATGCCGCCCAGCCACTGGGTGAGCTGACGCCACATCTCCAGCGAGTGGTTGAGCGCCTCCACGTCCACGAGCACGCTGGAGCCGGTGGTAGTGAAGCCGGCCATGGACTCGAAGTAGGCGTCGATGGGGTCGGAGAGCTGGGGCTCTCCCGAGAAGAGGTAGGGGAGGGCGCCGTAGCCGGCGGCGAGGAGCCAGGTGAGGGAGACGACCAGGAACCCCTCCCGGAAGCCGACCCGGGGCCGCTCCCTGCCTATGCGCTCCAGGAGAAGGCCGGTCCCTGCGGCGGCTCCCCCGGCCGCTAGGAAGGGCCAGGGAGGCTCCGAGTAGGCGAGGGCGATCGCGACCGGAAAGAGGGAGGCCAGGCTCAGGTACTTGACCAGGGTGCCAACCAGGTTGAGGGCCGCGGGGACGTCGACCACCGTCAGCCGGGGACGGGGGACGAGCGCTCCTCGGGCGACCTGCGCCGGGGTGCTCAAAGGACGCGCTCGACCTCCTGCACCCGCTTCGACTCGGTGAAGATGATGGCCCGGTCGCCCGCCTGGAGGACGTCGTCGCCGCGGGGGAAGATGGCCTTGCCGTTGCGGACGATGGCGCCGATGAGGGAGCCCGTCATGGGTAGGTCGCGGAAGCGCTTGCCGACGAGGCCGCTCTCGGGCCGGCAGGTGATGTCCAGGATCTCGTAGCGATCGCCCTCCAGCATCGCCACCTGGCGCACCCGGGGGTCCCGGGCGAAGCGCACGATCTCCTCCGCCGTCACCTGGCGGGGGTTGATGGCCACGTCGATGCCGGCCTTCTCGAACACCTCCATGGAGACGGCGTCGTGGACGACGGCGATGGTGAAGCCGACCCCGTTCAGCTTGGCCAAGGTAGCCGCGTACAGGTTCTTGGCGTCCTCGCGCATGGCGAAGATGGCCGCCTGGGCGGCCCCGATCCGCTCCCGCTCGATGAACTCGGGATCGGTGCCGAGGGCGTGGTAGACGCGAGCCCGGGGGAGCTGCTCGGCGATCTCGCGGGCGCGGGCAGCCTGGGCCTCGACGATGCGTATGCCGATCCCCTGCTCGAGGAGGACACGGGCCACCACCAGGCCGATGCGGCCGCCTCCGTAGATGACGACGTCGGTGGGAGGCTTCTCCCCGTGGCTCAGGATCCTGCTCCAGGCCCGAGCCGCCTGGGGAGAGCCGATGACGACGACGCGATCGCCGGCCATGATGGTGGCCTCGCCCCGGGGGATGATCATGCGCCCTCCCCGGATGATGGCCGCCACCTTGGAGTCCGGGGGGATCCGTGCCTCCTTGAGCTGAGGCCCCACCACCTCTCCCCGCTCGATGTCGGCGGGGACGTCGAACTCCACGATCTGCACCTGCCCTTCGGCGAAGACGTCGGTTTGCCTGGCGGCGGGGACGCCCAGGAGGCGGGAGATGGTGTGGGCAGCCTCGAGCTCGGAGGAAACGACGAAGTCGGCCTCGAGCTGGCGGTTCTGCCAGAACTCGAGGTACTCGACGTTGGACACGCGGACGATGGTGCGGGTGGTGGGGGACAGCTTCTTGGCGAAGATGGCGGCCACGATGTTGATCTCGTCCCGGGAGGTGCAGGCGATGAGGAGGTCGGCCTTCTCGATCCCGGCCTCGAGCAGGGTGCGCCGGCTGACCCCGTTGCCGTGCACGGTGGCCACGTCGTACTGGTGGGAAAGGGCGTCGAGACGGGCCTGATCGAGGTCGACCACGGTGAGGAAGCGCTCGGCGTGGAGGGCCTCGACGATGGTCGAGCCTACCTGGCCGGCACCGATGATCACTACCCGCATGGTTCTCGCCCCGATTCTCGCCCCAACGTCGGCTGCTGAGGCCTCTCCCCACTAAGGTAGCGCCGTGGCCAGGCGTCGTCGGCGGGAGCACCGGCTGGAGCGGGTCTTGGGGACGCCGGCCCTCTTCTCCACCGCCTACGGCAACGTCGGCTCCTCCATTTACTACGCGCTGGGCGTCACCGCCGCCTTCGCTCTCGGTCTCACCCCGCTCGTCTTCGTCATCGCCGGCCTCTTCTTCGCGGCCACGGCGCTGAGCTACGCCGAGGGCACGGTGCGCTACCCCGAAGCGGGCGGCTCAGCCAGCTTCGCCCGCCACGCCTTCAACGAGCTCGTCTCCTTCGGGGCGGCCTGGGCCCAGATGCTGAACTACGTGATTACGATCGCGATCTCCGCCTTCTTCGTGCCCCACTACCTGTCCATCTTCTGGGAGCCGCTCAAGGACAACCCCTGGGACATCGCGGTGGGGGCGGCGGTGATCGCCGTGCTCGTGGGCCTGAACATCGTCGGGATCAAGGAGTCTGCCCGGGTGAACGTCCTACTCGCCCTGGTCGACTTCGCCACCCAGGTGCTCCTCGTCCTCCTGGGCGTCGTCCTCATCCTCAGCCCCTCGACCCTCGCCGCCAACGTCCACTGGGGAACTGCGCCCACCTGGAGCAGCTTCCTCCTCTCCATCCCTGTGGCCATGATCGCCTACACCGGCATCGAGACCGTATCCAACCTGGCCGAGGAGGCGCGCGACCCGGCCCGCACCATCCCCCGCTCGATCGCCTACGTGGCCGCGGCCGTGTTCGCGATCTACCTCACGCTGCCGCTCGTCGCGCTGTCTGCCCTGCCGGTACGGCCCATCGGCGGCGAGCTGACCACTCTCCTTGCCCTTCCGCCCGAGCGCCACGGCTTCCAGAACGACCCCGTGCTCGGGATCGTCCGCCACCTCGGCTTGGGAGGGACTCTCCGCCACGTCCTCGAGGTGTACGTGGGTCTGCTCGCCGCCACCATCCTCGTCATCGCCGCCAACGCCGGCGTGATCGGCGCCTCCCGCATCACCTACTCCATGGCTTCCTACCGCCAGCTTCCCGACGTCTTTCGTCGCCTCCACCCCCGCTTCAAGACCCCTTGGGTGGCCCTGGTCGTGTTCGCCGGCCTCGTCTCCATTCTCGTCCTCCTGCCAGGTCGGACGGATTTCCTGGGCACCATGTACTCGTTCGGGGCCATGCTCTCCTTCACCGTCGCCCACGCCTCGGTGATCCAGCTTCGGCGCCGCTTTCCCGACGAGGAAGCCCTGTTCGTCGCCCGTCCCAGCCTCCGCCTGGGCGGGGTGCGCTGGCCGCTCTTTGCCTGCTTCGGGGGCTCGGCGACCTTGGCCGCCTGGGTGGTGGTGGTGGTGCAGAGCCCCGATACCCGCTACGCGGGAATGGGCTGGCTGGCCGTGGGCTTCGTCGGGTACGCCCTCTACCGCCGCCGCGTCCTGGGCCAGCCCCTGACCGTGACCCTGCGGGCTCCCCCTCTCCTGGGGCCGGCGCTTCCTCTCGAGTACCGGAACATCCTCGTTCCCGTCGTGGACAGCGACCAGTCGCGGCAGGCCGTACACGTCGCTGCCCGCCTGGCTGCTGAGCGGGGAGCGCGGATCGTCGCCCTGCGGGTCATCGTCGTCCCCCTCGATCTCCCCCTTGACGCCGATCTCCCAGAGCAGGAGGAGCTCGCCGATCGCCTGCTCGACGAGGCCCGCGACATCGCCGACCTGTACGGGGTGGACGTGGTCGAGCGGCTGCTGCGTGCCCGCCACGCCGGTCGAGCGATCGTGGAGGAGGCGTTGCGGCGGGGATCGGAGATCATCGTCATGGGCGCTCCCCGCCTGCCCCACCGTACCCGCCGCAGCGCCATCTTCGGCAAGACCGTCGACTACGTCCTCCGCCACGCCCCCTGCCGGGTGATGGTGGGAGCGGGGAGGAGGGCTGCCTAAGCTGCGGCGCCGGCTGATCGCCCTCTTCGCCTGCGCCTTCCTCGCCCTCGGGGCTGCTCTGCTCGTCGCTACCGCCCGAGCCGGGGGCGGGGTCGGCTACCTCCTGGGGGCGCTGTTTCTCGCCTTGGGGCTGGGTCGACTCTACCTCCTGCGCCGCCGCTAACCTCCTCGCTCGTGGCCCGCAGGCTGCCCTCTCTCCAGCGGGTGCTGGGGGCGCCCAGCCTCTTTGCCGTCGCCTACGGGGAGATCGCCTCCTCGATCTACTTCGCCCTGGGCATCGTGGCCGCCCACGCCCTGGGACTGACGCCCGTCGTCCTGCTCGTGGCCGGGCTCCTCTTCGTGCTCGTGGCCATGGCCTACGCCGAGGGCATGGCTGCGATCCCTGAGGCCGGCGGGGGCGCCACCCTGGTGCGCAAGGCCTTCAACGACCTAGCCGGCTTCCTCGCCGGCTGGGCCCTCTTCCTCGACTACCTGGTCGTCGTCAGCCTGGCCTCCCTCTTCGTTCCCCACTACCTGGCGGCGGCGATCCAGGTCGATGCTTTGGCCGCTCGCCCCTGGGACGTCGTCTTCGGGCTGGGGGTAATCGCCGCCTTGGGGCTGGGGCGGCTCGTCCGCCGGCCCCGCTTCTACGCAGCCTCGGTGGCAGTGGCCGTGCTCGACCTCGTGACCCAGCTTCTGCTCGTAGGTCTCGGGCTTGCCCTTGTCTTCTCGCCCCGGGCCCTGGCCGCCTCGGTCGAGCTGGGGACGAGCCCATCCTGGGGAGACCTGGCCTTCGTCCTTCCCTTGGCCATGCTCGCCTACACCGGCTTGGAGACCGTGGCCAACCTGGCCGAGGAGGCGCGGCGGCCGGGGAGCGATCTTCCCCGCGGTCTCTTCTCGGCGGTGACGATGGTGGTCGTCCTCTACGTCGCCATCGCCTTGGTCGGCCTGTCCGCCTACCCTGCCACGGAGGGGACGAGCGAGCTGGGGACAACCTGGCGGGAGGCGCCCCTGATCGGCATCGTCCAGGCTTTGCTTGGTCCCCTTCCTGTCGGTCTCGACCACCTGCTTCGCGCCTTCGTGGGCGTCTCGGGCGCCTTGGTACTGGCTGCCGCGGCTGCCACCTCGATTTCGGGCTTCGGTCGCCTTGCGTACTCGCTGGGCGAGCACGGCATGCTCCCGCGAGGGTTCGGGCGTCTCGACCGCAGGACGCTCGTGCCCCACCAGGCCATCGCCGCAGCCTGCCTTGCCTCCGCCTGCCTCCTCCTGGTGGCAGGAGCGGCGGCCGACGAGGACGTGAACTTCCTCGCCGGCTTCTACAGCTTCGGCATCCTCCTTGCCTTCACCGCCACCCAGGCCGCGGTGCTCCGGCTGCGGACTCGCTTCCCGGACCTTCCCCGGCCCTACCGGGTGCCGCTCTCGGTCCCGGTGCGGGGCGTCCCCCTTCCCGTCCTCGTCCTCGTGGGGGTGGCGGCCACCCTGGCCGCCTGGATCACGGCTCTCGTCACCCATCCCCAGGCCCGCTACGCCGGCTTTGCCTGGATGACCGGCGGGCTCCTCGTTTACGCGGTAGTGCGCGCTCGTCGGGGGAAGGGGCTGACGGAGCGGGTCGTCTCTCCCGACGAGCGGGAGGCGCGAGAGCCGGTAGTTGCCCGCATCCTGGTGCCCATGAAGCTCGGCCCCATCGGGGAGGAGATGGTGGCCACGGCGGTCAAGCTGGCCCAGGAACGAGGCTCCGCGGTGGAGGCCCTGTACGTCATCCGGGTGCCGCTCGACAAGCCCCTGGACGCCCCTCTTCCCGACCACGAGGCCCAGGCGCAAGCCTCCCTCGACGAGGCAAGACTCCTGGGGGAGGACCACGGCGTTCCTGTGAGCGGGCGGGTGGTGCGGGCACGGGCCATCGGCGAGACCATCGTGGAGGAGGCTCGCCGCGTCGGAGCCGACCTCATCGTCCTCGGCTCCGCTCCCCGCTGGCGACGCCAGTCGCGCTTCTTCTCCCCCACCGTGGAGTACGTCCTGCGCAAGGCTCCCTGCGAGGTCTTGGTGGTAGCTTTCCCGGAGGCGGCGCTCGTAGACGAGGAGGTCAAGGTAGGGAGCGGGCCCTCGGTGCCTGCGCTACCCTCGGGGTCGTGAGGGCGCTCGTCATCGGCTGTGGTCGGGTGGGCTCGGCGGTCGCTCGGGCCCTGTACCGGGAAGGCTGGCAGGTGGTGGCAGTGGACGAGCGGGAGGAGGCTTTGGTCCAGCTGGGAGAGGACTGGCAAGGGGGGTTCGTGGTGGGCCACGGCATGGACCTGGACGTCCTCCGCCGGGCTGGGATCGAGGAGGCGGACGCAGTGGTGGTGGCCACAGACGGCGACAACACGAACCTGGTGGTGGCTCAGGTGGCCCAGCGTCGGTTCGGAGTGCCTTGCGTCGTAGCCCGGGTGCTCGATCCGGCCCGGGCCGAGTTCTACGCCGCCCGCGGCGTGCGCACCGTCTGCCCCACCGCCACCGCCATCGCCGTGCTCACCGAGGCCGTTCGGTCCTGCAAGGCTGCGCCCACCCAAGGGACGGCCTGATGTACGTCGTCGTCGCCGGCGGGGGCAAGGTGGGGGCCAACCTCACCCGCAGCCTCATCGCCATGGGTCACGAGGTGACCCTGATCGAGCAGCGCCGCGACCGCTTCGAGCGGTTAGAGGAGGAGCTCGAGCACCAGGTGCAGCACGGGGACGCGACCGAGGTGTGGGTGCTGGAGCGGGCCGGGGTGGGTCGGCCGGCCGACATCGTCATCGCCGCCACCGGCGACGACGAGGACAACATCGTGATCTGTCAGCTTGCTCGGGAGCGCTACGGAGTGCCCAAGGTCATCGCCCGGGTCAACGACCCTCGCAACCAGCCCCACTTCGACCTCCTCGGGATCGGCCCCACGGTCTGCGCCACCCTCAACCTGTTGGCGCTGGTCGAGCACGAGGTGCCCGAGCACGGTCTCGTCCACTTGCTCGACCTGCGCCGGGAGGACCTGGCCGTGGTCGAGGTGCAGATCGAGCCCGACTCCCCCAGCGTAGGTGCCCGCATCGCCGACCTGCGCCTGCCCGAGGGGGCCCAGGTGATCTCGGTGGTGCGAGGAGGCCAGGCCCGGCTGGGGGACGGGGCCCTGCGTCTCGAGCCGGGAGACCAAGTCCTGGCGGTCCTCAGGCGAGGGGTGGAGGAGGAGGTGCGGCGGGCCCTCCTGCGCCGATGAGGCGGCCGGTGGGCGCTCTTGCCCTCGCCTCCTTCGTCCTGGTCGCGGGAGGAGCCCAGGCAGGAGGCGGCCAAGGGCCCGGCTACGCCATCGTCCGCGTCGCCTCCGGCTTCGATCGCCCCGTCTACGTTGCCGCCGCCCCCGGCGAGCCCGGCCGCCTGTACGTGGTGGAGCAGGAGGGGGTGATCCGGGTGGTCGAGCGGGGCCGGGCCCGCGTCTTCCTCGACATCCGCGATCGGGTGGGCAGCGGGGCCAGCGAGCAGGGCCTGCTCTCGGTGGCCTTCCCCCCTGACTACGGGCGCAGTCGCCGCTTCTACGTCGACTACACGGACCGCCGAGGCGACACCCGTGTGGTCGAGTTCCGCTCCGACGGGCGCAGGGGGCTTGCTCAGACGGCCCGGGAGATCCTCTCCGTCGACCAGCCCTACGCCAACCACAACGGAGGCCAGCTCCAGTTCGGCCCCGACGGCAGGCTGTACGTGGGCATGGGGGACGGAGGGGCGGCCGGCGACCCCGAGAACCGGGCCCAGGACCTCTCCTCCCGCCTCGGGAAGCTCCTGCGGGCAGACCCTCTCCGGCCGCGCTGGGAGATCGCCGGCTACGGCCTCCGCAACCCCTGGCGCTTCTCCTTCGACCGCTCGACGGGGGCCCTGTACATCGCCGACGTAGGCCAGAACGCCTGGGAGGAGGTCGACTACCGGCCCCCGGGAGCGCCCCCCGCCAACTACGGCTGGGCCCGCTACGAGGGTCGCCACCTGTTCAAGGACACCCCCCTCGCCGGCAGCGCCCCCCTCGTCTTCCCCATCTTCGAGTACGGGCACTCCCAGGGATGCTCGATCACGGGTGGCTACGTCTACCGGGGCAAGGCGGTACCGGCCGCCCGTGGGCGCTACTTCTTCGGCGACTACTGCTCGGGCAGGGTCTGGAGCCTACGGGTGGAGGGGGGCCGGGCGCGTGATCTCAGGCAGGAGCGCTTCCGGGTGGAGGCCCTCTCTTCCTTCGGGGAGGACGGGACGGGGGAGCTCTACCTCGTCTCCCACCAAGGCGACATCTACCGGCTGGTACCGCGGCCGAGGCGGTAGGGGCGGCCCCTGCCGAGGTCAGGCGCTTCGCCGCCGCACGTGGGGCCCTTGGCGGCCCAGGGCGGCGTAGGCAAGAGCCTGCAGGGACTCGTTGAGCCGCCTCAGCTCGTGCACGAGCGGGGCCAAGTTCTCGCCCGAGTCGAGCCGACGGTTGAGCGCCCGTAGCTCGCCGCTCAGGCGGTCGAGGCGCTCGAGCAGGGCGTCGAGCTGCCGGTCACCGACCTCCTTCGGCTCCACGCTCTCGATTGTACGTCCCCGCGGCGACGAGCTGGGCTGGCCCCTCGACCACCACTGCCTCGCGCCCCAGCGCCCGGAGCAGGCGCTCCCGCGCTCCTGCTCCGGCCTCCACCAGGTCGAGGAGGCGGGCCACGCCGAGCTGGCGGGCGGCCACCCGGGCGAGGGGCTCGGGGGCGTCCGTGTAGGCTCCCAGCGCCACCCCTGCCTCCCGCAGGCGGCGGAGCGCGGCGTTGACGTCGGCCCTGGGCCGCAGGTACAGGGGGGCGTGCTCCTCGGCGAACCGCTCGAGGAGGGGCTCCCACGCCCCCAGAGCCTGGGTCAGGCGGGCGGCGGCCGCGCCCCGATCGCTGGGGAGATCGAGCGAGACCCGTAGCCGGCGGGTGGTCTCGGCCAGCCACGCCTGCCACAGAGGATGGGTGTCGCCGAGGACGGCGTCGAAGTCGATGGCTAGGGCCCTCATGCCGGGGCGCGACGGAGCAGGCGTCGTCCCAGGTAGAGGCCGAGGATAGCTCCCACCGCGTCCACGGCCACGTCGTACACGGCCGCCTGCCGCCCGGGCACGAAGGCCTGGTGGAGCTCGTCACTGGCTGCGTAGGCGACAGCCAGGAGGAGGGAGGGAAGCTCCCGGCCCAGGGCTCGGAAGAGGAGGGCGGCCAGGACCAGGTACTCGCCGGCGTGAGCGAGCTTGCGCAGCGCCAGGTCGTATCCTCCCAGGCCGGTGCCGAGGTCGGGGACGGAGGACAAGGCGAAGATGAGGCCGGCCCAGGCGACGACCGGGCCCCACGCGGAGAGGGCGCGGGTCACGCGGCGATGATAGGCTCTAGCCCGACATAGGCGGGTGGTGAAGGGAACTCCGGTGCGAGTCCGGGGCGGTCCCGCCGCTGTGAGGGGAGATGCTCCTCCGCCACGAGGCCACTGGCTTGCGAGCTGGGAAGGCGGCAGAGGAGGGGACCCCAAGCCAGAAGACCTGCCGCCCGTCGACCCGAACCCCTCGCGGAAGGAGGATTCGTGAATCGACGCTCTCTCGCTCTCGCCGCTGCGGCGGTCGCCGTGCTGGCCACGCTCCCTGCTGCTCTGGCCACGGCCGGGCCCAGGGCCGACTCCGCTCCCCTGGTGCGGGTGCGGGTAGAGGGAAAGACCCGTACCCTCTTCGGCCCCACCGAGCCCCGGGCCCAAGCCGCCACCCCCCTCCAAGCCCTGGAGCAGGCGGCGCTTGCCGGCGAGCTCTACTACCACGTCCAGGAGACCTCGTTCGGGCCCTACGTCGACCAGATCGGCCGCTACCGCGCCGCCGGGACGAGCGGCTGGGTGTTCAAGGTGAACGGGGCCATGCCCCCTGTGGGCGCCGACCAGGTCACCCTGAGTCCCGGAGACCGCGTCCTCTGGTACTGGGCGACCTTCTCCGAGTCGGGCGGGCCGCGCACGCTCCGCCTCGTTCGGGTCAAGCCCGACTGCTACCGGGTGACGGCCGAGGACGACCAGGGCAAGGCGACCACCGTGGCTGCCACCCTGCGAGTAGACGGCAAGGCGCTGGCCGTGAAGCCCGGCGCTACGACCTGCGTTCCCCGTCCCCACGGGCTGGTGCGGGCGGTCGCCCCCGGCGCGGTGCGCTCGAACGCCCTCCCTTAGGCGGCCGTGCGCCGGGCCTCCCTCCTCCTCGCCCTGGCCCTCGCCCTCCTCGCGCCCGGCTGCGGCGGCGGGCAGGGCCGGGGCGAGGCGGAGGTGTGGGTGACGAAGGGCCGGGGCCGGCAGGTGATCCTGACCGAGCGCGTCCCCGCCGGCCTCACCGCCATGCAGGCGCTCGAGCGGGTGGCCGACGTCGAGACCCGCTACGGCGGCCGCTTCGTGCAGGCGATCGACGGCGTGGAGGGGAGCCTGGCCGAGCGGCGCGACTGGTTCTACTTCGTGAACGGGATCGAGGCCGACCGGGGCGCCGCCGAGTACCGGGTGCGGCCGGGCGACATCATCTGGTGGGACTACCGCTCCTGGGCCTCCAGCATGCGCCAGCCGGTGGTGGTGGGCGCCTTTCCCGAGCCCTTCCTCCACGGCTACGGGGGGAGGAGGCGCCCTGCCGAGGTGCGCTACGAGACGACCCGCATGCGGGGGGCGGCCCTGGCTCTCGCCTCCCTGATCGGCGCCCGCTCGGTGGAGCGGGTTGGCGTCCCCTCGGACCCGGAGGCGAACCTGCTCCTGGTCGTGTCGGAGCCGGTGCCGTTCTCCGCCTCTTTGCGGCGGGCGAGCGGGAGCGCCGGGTCTCCCGTCCTCTTCCGCATCTCCCTGCCCGACGCCGAGCAGCTCATCAAGGACCCGACGTTGGCCCGCTACCGCTACCAGGGGCTTGCGCCGTGACCTGCGCCGACGCGAGCCCACGGCGTGGAGAATGAGGAGCTCGGCCCGCGATCTCCTTGTCCTCGGCCCCGGGCAGGCTCGCGCCGGCCTGCTCGGGCGGCGAGCGGGGGGACGGGGGCTGCGGCCGGCCGTGGGGCTGGCCGCGCTTGCCAGCCTGGCGGCGAGCGCCCTCCTCGCTCAGCGCTGGCAGGCGACCGCAGCCATAGCCTCGCTCCTTCTCCTCCTCTGCCTCAGGGCCCCGCCCGGCCGTCGCCGTCCCTACCTCCTCGGAGTCGTGATCGGCGCCGGCTCCGTCTTCGTGCTCACGCCCCTCCTGGTGGCGCGCGGCTCCCACCTTGTGTGGGCGGGGCCGGTGGTGCCCGTGCTGGGCCGGGTGGACCTGACCCAGGAGGAGCTCGGCCAGGCCGCGGTCCAGGCGCTGCGGCTGGGCGCGGTGACCCTGGCCTTCGCCGTCTACGCCCTGGCCCTCGACCACGACCGGCTGCTCAGCGCCGCCCGCTTCGCCCGCCGCTCGGCGCTGGTCGTGGCCCTCGCCACCCGTCTCGTCCCCACCCTCGAGCGGGACGCGGCGGGGCTGGTGGAGGCCCTGCGGGGGCGGGGGGTAGAGGTGCGCGGCCTTCGCGGTCGGGCCCGGCTGGTGTCGCCGCTCGTGGCAGGCTCGCTCGAGCGCGCCGTCAACCTGGCCGAGGCCATGGAGGCCCGGGGCTTCGGCCGCCCCGGGGCCACCCGGCTTCCGGCCCCGCCCTGGAGCGCGCTCGATCGGGTAGGCCTCCTCGCCTCGGTCCTCCTCCTGGTGGCGGCGGTGCGGTGGCTGTAGCGCGGGTCGAGGGGCTGTCCTTCTCCTACCCCGGCCGCCGCCAGGCCCTGCGGGACGTCTCCTTGACCATCGATCCCGGCGAGGTCGTCCTCCTGGTCGGTCGCTCCGGTAGCGGCAAGACCACGCTCCTTCGCGCCCTCGCCGGCCTCGTGCCCCACTTCCACGGCGGCCGCCTGCGCGGGCGGGTGGAAGTAGGGGGCCTGGACACGCGCCGGACGCGCCCGGCGGATCTCGCCGGTACCGTGGGCATCCTCTTCCAGGATCCCGAGGACCAGCTCGTGTTCGGGCGCGTGCTGGCGGAGGTCGTCTTCGGTCTCGAGAACCTGGGCCGGCCGCCGGCCGAGCTCGAGCCCGCGGCCCTCGCTTCCTTGGCCCGGGTGGGCGCGGCCCACCTCGCCCATCGCTCCACGGCCGAGCTCTCCGGGGGGGAGCTGCAGCGGGTGTGCCTGGCGGCGACGCTGGCCCTCGAGCCGGCCCTCCTTCTCCTGGACGAGCCCTGCTCCCAGCTCGACGGCGAGGGCCGATCGTCGCTCCTTGCCCTCCTCCGCGGCCTGGCCCGGGAGCGGGGCACGGCGGTGGTCGTGGCCGAGCACCGCTTGCAGGGGCTTCTGCCCCTAGCCGACCGGGTGCTCGTGCTCGAGGAGGGAGGCCTTCTCCTCGACGCCGGTCGCAAGGAGGCGGAAGCCTGGCTCGCCGCCCGCCGCTCCGGCCTCCTCTCCCTGGAGCTGGAGCGGGCCGAGCGCCCGTCCTCGGGCGAGCCGGTGGCCCGGCTGGATCGGGTCTTTTTCTCCTACCCCGGACGCCCCGTCCTCCGCGGGGTCAGCCTGGTTCTGCGGCGGGGGGAGGTCGTGGCCTTGACCGGGCCCAACGGCAGCGGCAAGACCACCCTGGCCAAGATCGCCGCCGGCCTCTTGGAGCCGCAGGCAGGCACGGTCGCCCGCCGGGGGCGGGCGGGCTACCTGTGCCAGGATCCCGGTCGCTACCTCGTCTGCGAGCGGGTAGAGGACGAGGTGGCCCTGGGGGCCGGCGACCGAGCCCAGGCCCGCCAGGCCCTGCTCGCCTTGGGGATGGCCCACCTGGCGGAGCGCCACCCCCGCGACCTGTCGAGCGGGGAGCGGGAGCGTCTGGCGCTGGCGGCGGTCCTCGCCGCCCAACCCGACCTGCTGGTACTGGACGAGCCCACGCGGGGGATGGATCGGGAGCGGGCCCGGGAGCTCGTGGCCCTCCTTCGCCGCCAGGCGGCCGGCCGGGCCACGCTCCTCGTCACCCACGACCTCGAGCTCGCCCAGGCGGCAGCCGACAGGTTCATCTCCCTCCCCCCCTTGAATGACCGTGTCGCTGCCTAGGATTGCCCTCGTCTCCGCCTCCGCGGTCGCCTTCGCGGCCGGGACGTGGACGGCCCTCAGCCCTTCCCAGGCCGGCCTGTCGCTTCTCCTCGTCGCCCTCGCCCTGGTGGCCGCCGGCTTCGCCTGGCTCGAGTCAGGGCCGGGATCGGCGGTCGAGCTCGCCCTCATCGGAGCCCTAGGGGGGCTGGCCGCCGCCGGCCGCGTCCTCTTCGCCGCCGTCCCCGGCGTGCAGCCGGTGACGGTGATCGCCATCGCCGCCGGCGCCGGCTTGGGGGCGCGGGCGGGCATGGCCGTGGGGGCGGTGGCCGCCCTCGTGTCCAACCTGTTCCTGGGCCAGGGGCCGTGGACGCCCTGGCAGATGCTCGGCTGGGGCGCCTGCGGCGTCGTCGGCGCTCTCGCCCGACCCCTCCTCCGCCGCCGCCTCGCCTTCGCCCTCGTCGCCTCCCTCCTCGGACTCGGCTTCAGCGCCCTCATGGACGTGTGGCTCTGGCTCAGCTTCTACCCCCACACCGCCGCCGCCGCCTTGGCGGTGATCGGTCGCGGGCTTCCCTTCGACGCGGCTCACGCCCTCGGTAACCTGGTGATCGCGGCCGCGGCGGGGCCGGAGCTACGGCGGCTGCTGGAGCGCTACGGACGGCGGCTGCGGCCCGAGGTGGCATGGGGATGAGGCTTCTCGCGGTCGCTGCCGCGGCGGCGGCCTTGGCCTCTCCCTCGGCCTCTGCCGCCCAGTTCGTCGCCTCCCACCGGCAGGCGGACGGCTCCTTCGCCGAGCCGGGAGGGCGTCCTTCGGTGGGGCTGACCGCCTGGGCGACCCTGGGGTTGGTCTCCGCCGGGGAGCCGCCCGGCGAGGACACCCTCCGCTACCTGGTGGCGACCGAGGAGCGGCTGGAGAGCGTCACCGACGTCGAGCTCGTGCTCCTCGCCCAAGCCGCCCTGGGCCGGCGGTCACAGGCCCTGCTCGACCGGCTGCGGGCGGCGATCCATCCCAGCGGCAGGATCGGTCCCGCCGTCAACTCCACCATCTGGGGGATCCTCGCCCTGCGGACCTTGGGGGAGCCCGTCCCTCCCGCCACCGTGCGCTACCTCCTCCGTCAGCAGCGGCCTTCGGGCGGCTTCGCCTGGGCGGAGGGAGTCGCCCCCGACTCCAACGACACCGCCGCCGCCGTCCAGGCGCTCCGCGCGGTCTCCGCGGGCGGGGCTTCAGTCCGCCGCGCCCTTCTCTACCTGCGGCGTCTCCAGGCCCGGGACGGCGGCTTCCGCCTGGCCCCGGGGCGGGATCCCGACGCCCAGTCCACCGCCTGGGCCATCCAGGCCTTCCTGGCGGCAGGGGAGCGGCCCCCTCGGGGCGCCTACGCCTTCCTCCGCCGGCTGCGGCGTCCCGACGGCTCCTACCGCTACTCCTCCCGCTACGCCACGACGCCGGTGTGGGTGACCGCCCAGGTCCTGCCGGCTCTCTACGGCAAGCCGTTCCCCCTCGCTCCCTCTCCCGGCGGGACCGGGCCGCGCAGGAGCGCCATCACCTCCTCGGCGCTCGTCGCCAGGGAAGAGGCGACACGGCCGCGCTCGTCCACCTTGACCGCCGCCGGGGCTCGCAGGTGGGCGAGCGTCTCTGCCACCTCGAGCCTCTCGTCGAAGACGACGGGGGAGGAGAAGCGCTCGACGGCGTCGGCGGCGCTGCCGTAGGAGACGACGACGAGGGAGGGGGCGCCGGAGGGAGGCTCCCTCTCCCAGGCGCGCACCTCCTCGTACAGGCCCCGGCAGGGGAGGCAGCCGGGCCGCCAGAGGAGAAACACCGTCTGGCCGCGCACGAGCTCAGAGAGGGGAAGGCGGCGGCCGCCGACGGAGACCTGGAGGGAGGGCAGCCTCGCTCCCGGAGCGAGGGACGAGAGATCTCCGGGGACAGGCCTTCCGCGCCGGCGGAGGAGGAGGACGGCGCCCGGCACCAGGGCGAGCCCGACGAGAGCCCAAGCGGCGTCGATGGCTCCCTGGTCGCGGACGACGATGAGCGAGGAAGCCGCCACCAGGAGCCCGTTACGGGCCAAGGCAGACCCGCCGCCGGCTGCGAGGGGACCGAAGCAGGGACACAGGACGCGTCTTCCCCGGACGAGCGCGAGGGCGAGGGCGAGCGAGAATACGGTAAGAAGGGCCAGGGCGAGCGCCGCTCCCGGAAGGACGGTGGCGGCGGGAAGGAGGAGGGAGGCGGCGGCGATCTCGAGCAGGGAGATCGCCGCCACGAGCGGGCGGGCAAGCCGGGGAGGAGCGCCCAGGTCGCGGGCTCCTCGCTCGCCCTCGTCCAGCCGGGCGAGCTTGGCTGCCCCTGCCAGGGCCAAGGCACCGGCCAGGAGAAGGCGGGCTGCGAGAACGAGCAGGTCCACCACGCCGCGAGCGTAGCGCGGGGGGCTCCTATACTCGGCTCGTGGCCACGGCGGCGATCCTCACCATCGGCAACGAGCTCGTCTGCGGCGACGTCGTCAATACCAACGGCAGCTGGCTTGCCCGGCGGCTGGAGAGCCTGGGCCTGCGGGTGACCCAGATCGCAGCTCTCCCCGACGAGGTCGAGCGGGTGGCGGCCTGGGTGCGGAAGGAGGCTCAGGCCGTGGACGTGGTGGTGGTCACCGGCGGCTTGGGGGGCACCCCCGACGACATCACCCGGGAGGCCCTGGCGGCGGCGTTCGCCGTGCCCCAGCAGGAGGTCCCGTCCCTGGCGGCCGAGCTTCGGGCCCGCTTCCCCGGCGACCCCGACTACGCCGCCCGCTGGGCCAACCTCCCGGCGGGGGCGCGGCCGCTTCCCAACCCCCTGGGCGGGGCGCCCGGCTTCCGCATCGGCAGCGTCTACGTCCTCCCCGGGCTTCCTGCCGAGATGGAGGCCATGTTCGAGACCATCGCCGACGAGCTTCGCCGCGGCGCCCCCATCTCCACCTGGAGGCGCACCTACAGCACCACCGAGAGCCGGATCGTGGCGGTGTTGGAGGAGGTGGAGTCCCGCTACCCCGGCGTCCTCGTCGGCTCCTACCCGAGCTTCCAGCCGGACGGAAGCCGCGTCGAGGTGGTGGTCAAGTCGGCCGATCCGGCAAAGCTCTCTGCCGCCACCTCCTGGCTGGAGGCGGCCCTGGCCAAGGCCATCCGGTAGCCAATCCCCGGTTCGGGGGGCGCGGCTTCGTGGACAGCAGTCGATGCCCAAGCCGTGGGACGCACCCTCCTCCTCTCCGGGGCCGTCGCCCTGGCCACCTTGGGGGCCACGGCGGCGGTAGCGGCCGGTACTAGCCGGGAGGCGCTGGCTGCCGCTGCCAGCCCCGACTGGCCGCTCCTGGCCCTGGCCTTCGTGGTCATGGCCTCGGCCCAGCCGCTTCGTGCTCTTGCCTGGAGGGAGACCCTGCGCTCCTCAGTAAGCATGCGGGCGGTGTACGCGGCCAGCGCCCTCGGCTCCTTCCTGGACACGGTGCTTCCCGCCCGCCTGGGCGAGGCCTCCAAGGTGGCCGTGCTCCGGGTCTCCGCCGGCGGCAGCTGGCCAGGCTTTCCCCGCGCCGCCGGTAGCCTCCTCTGCGCCCACCTGGTCGAGGCCATCGCCTTCCTCGTGCTCGGGGCGGTCTCCTTCTGCTTCCTGCCCCTGCCCTCCTGGGCGGCCTGGACGATGGCGGCAGGGCTCGGCCTCGCTGCCCTCGGCCTGGCCTTGGCCCCTGCCTTGCGGGCTACGGTGGGTCGCTTCCTCCCGCATGGCCTCGAGCACTTCCTGGCCTCGGCCTCGGCGCCGCCCGCCGTCCTCGCCCGAGCGGGCGCCCTCCTCCTCGCCACCTGGATCGTGCGCTGGCTGGGCATGGCGCTCCTTCTCGGCGCCCTGGGGGTGAGGGTGAGCCTGGGTGCCGCCCTCGTCTACCTGGTCGTGACCGGCCTTGCCAATGCCGCCCCCCTCCTTCCCGGCAACGCCGGCCTCTACCAGGGGGCGGCCGTGGGCGCGCTCGCCCTGGTGGGCGAGGCGGGGGAGAGGGCCTTGGCCGTGGGTCTCGTCGCCCCCGTCTTCGCCGCCGTCGTCACCGGGGCTTCTGCCCTCGCCGGCCTGGCCCTGTACGGCCGCCGCTTCGCCGAGCTCTCCCGGGCCGCCCTGGCCCGCGCCTGAGCCCTTTCCCGAGCGGGGGCTTCCGGGCTGCGGCCGCCGCTAGCATCGGTCAGGTGTCCGGCCACCCTGCCCTCGCTCTCGATCCCGACCGGTACCTAGCCGACCTCAACCCTGTGCAACGGCAGGCAGTGCTGCTCACGGAAGGGCCCCTCCTCGTCGTTGCCGGCGCCGGCTCGGGCAAGACCCGCGTCCTCACCCGCCGGGTCGCCCACCTCATCGCCGCCTGCGGGGCCAAGCCCGAGGAGATCCTGGCCATCACCTTCACCAACAAGGCGGCGGAGGAGATGCGGGGTCGCCTCGGGAGCCTGCTCGGCCGGGCCGTCCGGGCGGTCTGGATCCTCACCTTCCACGCCGCCTGCGGGCGTATCCTCCGTCGGGAGGCCCCCCGCCTCGGCTACCGCTCCAACTTCACCATCTACGACCAGGCCGACCAGATCCGGCTGGTGAAGGAGTGCCTGGAGGACCTCCAGCGCGACCCCAAGCGCTTCCCGCCCCGGGGCGTTCACGCCCAGATCTCGCAGGCCAAGAACGAGCTCGTGGGCCCGGACGAGTACCGCGGCCGCGTCCAGTCCTTCTACGACCAAACGGTGGCCGACGTCTACGCCCTCTACCAGCGCCGCCTCCACGCCGCCAACGCGGTCGACTTCGACGACCTGCTCATGCTCGCCGTGGAGGTGCTGGAGCGCTTCCCCGAGGCCTGCCGCCGCTGGCAGAGGGCGTTCCGCTACGTGCTGGTGGACGAGTACCAGGACACGAACCACGCCCAGTACCGCCTGCTTCGGCTGCTCGCCGGCGAGCACCGGAACGTGTGCGCGGTGGGCGACCCCGACCAGTCCATCTACCAGTTTCGGGGGGCCGACATCCGCAACATCCTCGAGTTCGAGCGGGACTTCCCCGGCACTCGGGTCATCGCCCTCGAGCAGAACTACCGCTCCACCAACACCATCCTGCGGGCGGCCAACGCCCTCATCGTCCACAACCGGGAGCGCAAGGAAAAGACCCTCTTCTCCGAGCTGGGCGAGGGGCCTCCCGTGCGGGTGGTGGAGGTCGAGGACGAGCACGCCGAGGCCCGCTTCGTGGCCGCCGAGGTCGCGGAGCTCATCGAGCAGGGGTACTCGGGGCGCGACATCGCCGTCTTCTACCGCACCAACGCCCAGTCTCGGGTGCTGGAGGACGTCCTCGTCCGCCAGGGCATTCCCTACCAGGTGGTGGGCGGGCCCCGCTTCTACGATCGGGCCGAGATCAAGGACGCGATCGCCTACCTCAAGGTGATCGACAACCCGGCCGACCACCTGTCGCTCCTTCGCATCGCCAACCGGCCTCGACGAGGGATCGGGGATACCACCCTCGCTCGGCTGGCTGCGTACGCCGAGGTGGAGGGGATCACGCTCTTCCAGGCCCTCGGCCGGGCGGAGGAGGCCGGCATCGCTCCGGCTCCCCGCCGAGGCGTCCAGGCGCTCCGCGACCTCCTCCTCTCGCTCCAGGCCCAGGCCCAGGAGCTGCCCGTGCCCGACCTCATCGAGAGGGCGTTGGAGCAGTCGGGCTACCTGGCCGCCCTGGAGGCCGAGCGAACGATCGAGGCGCGCGGCAGGATCGAGAACTTGGGCGAGCTCGTGGGGGTGGCCAGGGAGTACGTCGATCGGGCAGAGGAGCCGAGCCTGTCCGGGTTCCTCCAGGAGATCTCCCTCTACTCCGACCAGGACGCCCTCCGGGAGGAGGAGAGCCTGGTCACGCTCATGACCCTCCACAACGCCAAGGGGCTCGAGTTCGGAGCCGTGTTCATCATCGGCATGGAGGAGGGCATCTTCCCCCACGTCCGCTCGATCGAGGAGCAGGGGGTGGAGGAGGAGCGTCGGCTCTGCTACGTGGGGATGACCCGGGCCAAGGAGCGGCTGACGTTGACGCACGCCGCCACCCGCCGGCTGTTCGGCGCCCACGCCCACAACCTCCCCTCGCGCTTCCTGGACGAGCTCCCCCAGGCGGAGATCGTGCGGGAGCGGCTCCGCCCCTTCTCCTGGATGGGCTACGGGGCCCCCGAGCCCTCGCTCGCGCGCCCCAAGGTCGACCTTCCTCTCCTCGCTCCCGGCGACTCGGTTCGGCACGGCACCCTGGGGGAGGGGATCGTGCTGGGTGTCGAGCCGGGCGGCATCGTCACCGTCCGCTTCGCCGAGGACGGAGCCGAGCGCAGGCTCATGCTCGACTACGCCCCCCTGGAGAAGATCGGGTGAGCTTCGAGGTCTCCCCCTGCGTCGACCTGGAGGAGTACGGCCAGGCATTCCTCGCCATCGGCCAGTACCTCGGCGAGGAGCCGACCGAGGAACGCCTGCGGCGCCTCGCCAGGACCCTGCCCCCGGAGCGCATGCTCGCCGCCCGCGAGGGCGGGGCCGTGGTGGGCGGGGCAGGCTCCTTTTCCCTCCGGCTCACGGTGCCGGGAGGCACGGCGCCCGCGGCCGGGGTGACGGTGGTCGGCACCTATCCCACCCACCGCCGGCGGGGCGTCCTGCGCTCGCTGATGCGGGCTCAGCTCGACGACCTGCGGGCCCGGGGGGAGCCGCTCGCCTGCCTGTGGTCCTCGCAGGAGACGATCTACGGCCGCTTCGGCTACGGCATGGCCTCCCTCAACTGCTCCATGGCTCTGCCCCGCGAGCACGCGGCCTACGCCCGGCCGCACGAGCAGCGCGGGCGCGTGCGCCTGGTGTCGAGTGAGGAGGCCCTCGCCCTCATGCCGAGGGTGTGGGAGGCCATGCGCCCCCTCGTCCCGGGGATGTTCAGCCGCTCGCGCGACTGGTGGGAGACACGCATCGTCTTCGACGCCCCGGATCGCCGCGACAGGGCGGGCCCCAAGCGGCTGGCGGTACTCGAGCGGGAGGGGAGGGTGGAAGGGTACGCCGTCTACCGACACCGTCCTGGCTGGCAGGACGGCGTCTCCACGACCAAGCTGGAGGTGCTGGAGGCGGTCGCCCTCGACGGCCCGCCCACGGCGGAGATCTGGCGCTACCTCCTCGACGTCGACTGGACGGCCGAGATCACCTGCTTCGCGCTCCCGGTCGACCACCCGCTCCTCCTGCTTTTGGCCGAGCCGCGGCGGATGAGGCTAAGGGTCGGGGACGGCTTGTGGGTGCGGCTGGTGGAGGTAGGGGAGGCGCTGTCGGCCCGAGCGTACGCCTCCGACGGGGCGGTCGTGCTCCAGGTCGAGGACGCCTTCTGTCCCTGGAACGAGGGTCGCTGGCAGGTCGGGGGCGGCGCCGGAGCCCGTCGGACACGCCGGGCGGCCGATCTCGCCCTGGACGCGTCCGCCCTCGCCTCCGCCTACCTGGGCGGCTTCACCTTCGCGGAGCTGGCGCGCGCGGGTCGAGCGCAGGAGCTTCGCCCCGGCGCCGCCGCCCGGGCCGATGCCCTGTTCCGCACCGATCGCGCCCCCTGGTGCCCGGAGGTTTTCTAGGGTCACCTCTATGTTTAGGCTCGACTATGTTTAGGCTCGACGGTAGGGTTGCGGTCGTTACCGGCGCCGCGTCAGGCATCGGGGCTGCGACCGCGCGTATTTTTGCCGACGCCGGTGCTGACCTCGTGCTCGGCTGGTATGCGGGCGATCCGCATGACGTCGAGCCTGTTCGGGAGGCAGTCGAGGAGAGAGGTCGCCGCTGCCTGGTTGTGGAGGTCGACGTCTCGAAGACACCGGCGGTCGAACATTTGATCAGCGCTGCCGTTGAGGGGCTTGGGCGTGTCGACATCGTGATTGCGAACGCGGCGATTGCCCGGGACGTGCCGTCCACTGAGCTCGACGACGAGCGTTGGGGGGAACTGATCGAGGTCGACCTAGCTGGCGTGTTTCGCTGCTTCCGCGCCGCTCTGCTGTACATGATCGATCAGGGCTTCGGGCGGCTTCTCGCCACGAGCTCGATTGCGGGAGCGTTCCAGGGCTGGGCCCGCCACGTCCACTACACGGCGGCGAAGGCTGGCATCGTCGGCCTCGTGCGCGGTCTTGCCGTGGAAGTCGCGCCTCACGGCATCACCGTCAACGCTGTCGCGCCTGGCGTGATCGTGACGCCCCAGAGCCTCGATCCGGTGAACTCGCTCGGCCCGGAGGGAGTCGAGGCGTTTGCCTCCCGGGTTCCTGTTGGTCGAAATGGCCAGCCGGAGGACATCGCCTACGCGTTCCTCTATCTGGCAAGCGAGGAGGCGTCGTTCCTCACCGGTCAGGTCATGCTCATTGACGGCGGCGTGTCGCTCGTCCTCGCCTGACGCCGGGCGACCGCTGAGGTCGATCCGGCTACAATCCCCGGACCGGGGCGGTTAGCTCAGTTGGGAGAGCGTCGGCTCGACAAGCCGAAGGTCACTGGTTCGAGCCCAGTACCGCCCATCAAGCGAAGGGTCGCACCGTGATCTCGCGGGCACCGGGAAGCACCTCCTTCCCGAAACGCTCGACGATCTCGAACAGTTCGGTGATCGAGCCCGATCGGACGTGAAAGTGCATGGTCACGTGGGAGTACCGGTGTGCAGCGAAGCGCTCGAGGTCGCTGACGATCTGCTCGGCTGTCCCGGTGAGCGTGGGCCTCGGCTTCCGTCGGGCAAGCTCGTCATCCGCGTCCGTGATGAGGCCTGAGGCGAAGGCGTAGAGCCGAAAGCCCGACAGGTCACGGCCGACGCGCTCGCCTTCCCGCAGCACAGCCTCGCGCAGGTGATCGAAGCGGCCGGGGTCCGCATACGTGTCGAGAAACATGGGGTAGAGGCCGTCGGAGGTGCGGGCTGCGCGGCGAGCGCCGGCTTCAGTGACCGCCCCGAAGACGATGGGAGGATGCGGCTTCTGGACGGGTTTCGGCTCGAGCGAGACGTCGCGCACCTCGTAGAAGCGGCCACGGAAGTGGAGCCAATCAGCTGTCCAGGCGTGCCTCCAGATCTCGATGCACTCCTCTGTCACGGCACCCCGGCGCTCGTAATCAGCGCCCACCGCTGCGAACTCCTGAGGATCCCAGCCCGAGCCGACGCCCATGATCAGCCGGCCGTGCGAGAGCACGTCGAGCGTGGCGAATTGGTGCGCGACTGTGATCGGGTGCCGGTACGGCGCGATCAGGACGGAGGGGGCCATGCGAATGCGCTCTGTGGTGGCGCAGAGCGCGCCCATCGTCGCAACGACATCGAGCATGGTCGGCCGTTCGGGGTAGGCGCGGGTACCCGACTCGTTGGCGGTGTGCCGTGTCGAGAGATCCCGCCCCATGACCACGTG
>CAZQRA010000028.1:0-257 GCA_964595575.1 uncultured Gaiellales bacterium | reverse complement strand
AGTCGAGCCTCTCGGCGAGCTGGGCAAGCTCCACGGGCCGCATCTCCACTGGGTCGAGCTTCTGCAGGAAGAAATCTCGCTCGTCCCGGGTGAGGAGGCCGTGTGTTGACATGGTCAGACCGATGTCCATCTGACTAGAGCGAGAATTATGCTTGGTCCCATGCTCGCGCACGAGGTCGGCGCCTATCTCCAGCCGCAGATCGAGACCATGAGCCGTGACGAGTTGCGTGTGTTGCAGGGGGAGCGTTTGCGCTGGC
>CAZQRA010000027.1:27693-35954 GCA_964595575.1 uncultured Gaiellales bacterium | reverse complement strand
AGGAAGGCCGGCCTGCGCCATCCTTGCCAAGCTGGCGCCCTTGCCGCCGGCTACGGCGACGTCACGACAGGCCTCCTCGTGCAGCCAGACGATGTCGATCTTCTCCTTGGCGCCTTCCATGTACTACTCGTCGATGATCGCCACCGCCCGCACGGGGGCTGCCGTCGTCCCGATCCACTTGACGGGGAACACAGCCAGCTTGAAGCCGTGGGGAGGGAGCTGGTCGAGGTTGGTGAGGTTCTCGAGGTGCCAGTAATCCTCGTCGTTCATGACGAGGTGCGCTTCCCAGAAGTGCCTACCTTCGAACATCGCCCACACCGGAGGATCGAACGTGATCGCGTCGCAACCCATCATGCGCACCCCCTTGGAGATCAGGTGACGGGTCGCCTCCGCGGTCATGCCCGGGAAGTCGGTCCTGTAGCGCTCCTCGCTCTGGTAGGCGCCTGCCCCTGTGTGGATGAGGACGATGTCTCGCTCCTTGACCTCGTAGTCGATCGCCGCCAGGGCTTGGTCGATCTCCTCCGGGAAGATGCGTGAGCCCGGCTCCTTGTGGCGGAAGTCGAGGACGACACCGTCGGAGAAGCAGTACTCGAGCGGGATTCCCTCGACGCCCGGAGCGTCCGGGCCACGGATGTGCTTGACGGCGTCGACGTGGGTACCCACGTGGTCGTTCTGGATGACGATGTAGCTTGCGGTCAGCGAGGTAGCCCCGTACTGGGCAGCGCCGATGCGCTCGGCGAACTCGGTCCAGCTCTCGTACATGACAAGAACCGGCGGAGGCACGCGGGGAAAGGTGAGCATGTCCATGTGCACGGGCATGGATAGATCGACGAGGCGTGTCATTCCCTCTCCCTTCTCAAGAGCTCCCCGAAGCGCTCGACGTGGTGGCGGAGGGCGCGGCCGGCCTGCTCCGGATTCCGACTTCGCAAGGCGGCGAGCACCGGCTCGTGCATGGCCACGATCTCCTCGTTGTCGAGGCCTGCCTTGAGGGCGGTGATCAGCGTGCGTGCCTCGACCCGAAGCGAGCGCCACACGTCGATGAGGATGCTGTTGCCTGAAGCCTCGACGATGAGTCGGTGGAAGCGCACGTCGTGCTCGACTTGGTCGTGGAGGTCGCCGGCCTCAGCTGCCTCGCGCATTGCCTGGAGCTCGCGCTCCAGCTCCCGCTCGAGCTTCGACGTCATCCTCTGGGCTGCCTCCCGGGCCGCTACCTCCTCGATGGCCGCCCGCACGGGGTAGATCTCGGCCAGCTCCTCTTTGGACACTGCCCTCACCCGGGCGCCTCGAAACGGCACCGACTCCACGAACCGCAACAGCTCGAGGTCGCGGAGGGCCTCCCGCACCGGTGCCTGGCTGGTTCCCAGCTCTTGGGCAATCCGGGTCTCTACCAGGCGCTGGCCGGGCTCGTACTCCCCGCTCAGGATGCGGGACAGAATCAGCTCCTTCACCTGCTCGCGGAGGACGACGCGGTCGACGGTCATCGGCGGTAGCTCAGGCGAGAATCTCGACGAGTCCCGCGGAGCCGTTCACCCGCACCCGATCGCCGGTCCGGATGCGCTCGGTCGCGTCGCCGGTGCCCACGACCGCCGGCAGGCCGAACTCGCGGGCCACCACCGCAGGGTGGGAGGCGACGCCGCCGGCGTCGGTCACGAGGCCGCCGATCTTGGTGAAGAGGACGACCCAGGCAGGATTGGTCATGGAGCAGACCAGAATCTCCCCCTCTTGCACCCGGTCGGCCTCCTCGAGGGAAGCGACGACGCGGGCGGTGCCCTCGATCACGCCCGGCGAGCCGCCCAAGCCACGCACCTCGCCGGTCTTGGCAGGCTTGCGGTGGAACTTCTCCGGAAAGCCCCACAGGGTCCAGTAGGGAAAGTCGAGGGCCGCTTGAGTAGCGGTTCCCACCCACGCCGGAGGGCGGATCGCTGCCTGGCGCTGGCGCTCGTCGCGGCGGGCGGAGACCAGGTCCTTGTACCCGCTTGCCTTGGGGTCGGCCATGAGCACGCGGAGCTCGTTGTAGCGGAGGAAGATCACGTCCTCGGGGTCGTCCAGGGCGCCTGCCTGGGCGAGCGCGCGCCCGATCGCCACCAGGACCAGCCGGAGGTAGGCATTGGTGGCCTGGTCGATGAAGAAGTGGTGGTCAGGCGTGAGCGGATTCATCCGCAGCGATAAGTCGAGCGCCTGCTCGAGCTTCTCCTTACCCGGACCCGGCGGGACTCCGTCCATGAGCTCGCGGACAGCAGCGTCCAGGTCGGCCTTGACTGCCTGCAGCGTGCTGGGATAGTCGTAGTCGGTCTCCAGGTAGCCGCGGAGGGCCTCGACGATGGGGGCCGGGTTCTCGCGCCACGTCGGGTAGACGAACTCGTGCGACCAAATGGCCTTGTTGCCGAACTCGCGGCGGTAGGGATCGAGCCGCTCGGAGAGGAAGCGGCTCCCTCGCTCGGACCCCTCGAGCAGGGCAAGCACGTCCGCCGCGGTCTCGCCCTGGAAGGCGCGCCGCAACTCAGGGTCGGCTTTCACCTCCTCCTTCATCCGCCACAGGGCCTCGATCGAGTCCCAGTTGCGGTCGGCGACAGAGCTCTGCAAGCGGCCCATGAGGGCGGGGTCGACCTCGCCCCGCACCTCCTGCACCGTCGCGTTGAGCCCCATCGTGGCCGAGAACTGGGCAAAGTTGAGCATCCAATGGATCTTCCAATGGCGGTCGTGGATGTCCATGGCGTCCTCGAGCAGGACGGCCAGGTCGAGGAGGCGAGGGCTAGCCTCCAACCTGCTCTCGATGGAGGCGAGGTTGCGCTCGATCTCCGGGCGTAGACGGTCGCGCCACCAGTCCAGGAAGTTGGTTGCATAGTGGGGAAGTACCCATTCCAGGTAGCCTCCGATCCGCTCCGGGTAGGCGGCGCTGCGCGGCACGCGGGGCACGTAGCGGGCCTCGTACTCGGTCGCCTCCACCCGTAGGTCGGGCTGGGCTGGGATCGCTGCCGTGTACAGGTAGCCGTTGATGCGCTTGGCGATCCAGTCGCAGGCGAAGGGCGTACCGAACCGTCGGAACATGTGGTCGCAGGTCAACCACCAGCCGCCGATGTCGAAGAACATGGGGGAGACTGGATTGGGACAGTGGAGGTCGTCGAGAACCCAGAAGAGCTCCCGCTCTCCCTCTTCCCAGTCGATGGGGAAGGTAGCGTCGCCGTAGAAGCTGTCGAGTACCGTCTCGGTCGCGCTTGCCATGGTCGCTTCCTCCTGAGCCCGCACAGAAGCTCCGCCCGGATGATCGATCATCGATCATCCTAGCCCAACTCGCCTCGCGACTCACGAGCCGTGGGCTTGTCGGCCAGGAGGGCGAAGGCGGTGGGGACGCGGGGGTCGTGGCGGCGCACGGGGGAGAGGGCGCGAAGCTCCTCCAGGCGACGGACGACGAGGCCGGCGCCGGCGACGGCGGTCACCACCTCCCCCAGCTGCCACAGGCGCACGGCCCGCGCCGGCCCCAGGCGCCCGCCCACGACCAGGGCGCCGCCGAAGTAGTCCTCCCGCCAGCGGAGGGAGACCGGGTCCACGCAGGCGGCGGCCGGGTGGAGGTCGTAAAGGAGGAGACTCCCTCCCTCGCGCAGGGCCGCCGTCGCCTCCGAAGCCCAGGCCCCCAAGTCGTGGAGGAAGGGGAGGATGCCCCCGGCGAGCACGAGGTGGAACCGGCGCCGACGCAGATGCACGGGCAGCTCGTGGGGGTCGGCCTGGAGGAAGGCGACGTTGGGGAACCGCTCGCGGGCGGCGGCGAGGGGCGGCTCCCAGACGTCGATGGCGGTGACCAGGGCGCCCATGGCGGCCAGCTCGGCGCTCGCCTCGCCCGTCCCGCACAGCTCGTGGAGGACGTGCTTGCCGCGGAGGTCGGGGAGGAGGTTTCGGATCGGCTCGGGGATGCCGGGCCGCTCCCTGGTGGTCTCGACGCGCAGGCGGTGGAGCTCGTCCCAGGCCCGCCGGTAGGCCTCGTGGGGGTCCACTAGCGGATGGGGGCCCAGGGAAGGCCGGGGTCGGCGACCGCCTCAGGGTGGAGGAGGAAGGCGAGGAGGAGCGCTCCCTCGGCCACGCGGGGGGTCGGGCGCGAGAAGTAGCGGCCCGCGTCCACGGCCACGGCGGGGGAGGGGAGGCGGAGGTGCCGCGCCTCCGCCACCGTCCGGGCCAGGTCGAAGCCGCAGGGGGCGAGGACGACGAGCTCCGGCGACCGCGCGAGCGCCTCGTCCCAGGTGGTCGGGAACGAGGGCTCGCCGGGGCGGCCAAGCACCTCCTCGCCCCCGGCCATCTCCACCATCTCGGGAACCCAGTGGCCGGCCGCGAAGGGGGGATCGAGCCACTCGCTGACGAACACCCGCCGGCGGCTCCGCCTGTCCACCGCTTGGCGCAGCGAGCGCAGGGTCTCCTCCATCGTCGCCACCACCCTGCGGCCCCGCTCCTCCACCCCCAGCCGCTCGGCCAGCGCGAGCACCGACTGCTCGATCTCGACGATCGTACGCGGCTCCAGGGAGATCACCTCCGCCTCCACCCCGACGAGCGAGCGGACGTCTTCGCTCGCGACCGCGCACACCCGGCAGAGGTCCTGGGTCAGGATGAGGTCGGGGCGCAGGCGGCGGATGAGCTCGGCGTCGACCGCGTACAGGGACAGGCCTTGCTCTAGCGCCTCCCGGACGGCTCGGTCGATGGCGGCGCTCTCCAGGGTGGCCGGGCTCACCCGGGAAGCGGTGACGACCGGCAGCTCCCTTACCTCCGGAGGCCAGTCGCACTCCGGGGAGCGGCCCACCAGGGAGCCCCCGAGGCCGAGCTCTGCCACGATCTCGGTGGCGCTGGGAAGGAGGGACACGATCCGCATGGCTCAGGCAAGGAGCGAGAAGCCGCCGTCGACGACGATGGTCTGGCCCCTGATCATCGTCGCCTGGGGGGAGCAGAGGTAGCAGACGGCGTCGGCCACGTCCTCGGGCTCGACCAGCCGGCCCGCCGGCGTGCGGGCTCGGGCCAGGGCCACGATCTGCTCCCTGTTGGGGAAGGCGGCGAGGGCCTCCGTCTCCACCACCCCTGCCGACACGGCGTTGACGCGGATCCCGCGTGGGGCCAACTCCACCGCCAGGTAGCGCACGATGGCCTCCAGGGCCGCCTTGGAGGCCCCCACCAGGGCGTAGTTCTCCAGCACCCGCTGGGCTCCCAGGCTGGAGACGGCCACGATCGACGCTCCCGCGGGCATGGAGGGACAGGCGGATCGAGTCAGGGAGAGGAGGGCGCGGGCGTTGGCGGCCAGCGTCCAGTCGAAGTGCTTGTCCTCGGCCTCCAAGGCCGGGCGGGCGACGCCGGTGGCGGCGTTGTGGACGAGCACGTCGAGGGGCCCCAGGGCGGCCACCTGCTCGGCCACCCGAGGGGAGGCGACGTGGCCGCGCACGAGCACCGGCTCGGCGCCCAGAGCCTCGAGCTCGCCCGCCACGTGCTCGGCTGCTCGATCGTTGCGTAGGTAGCCGATGGCCACGCGACCGGCGCCCAGCTCCGCGAAGCGACGGGCGATGGCCCGGCCGATGCCGCGCGAGCCTCCGGTGACGAGGACCGAGGCCCCCGCGAAGGGACGGCTCATCGCCGGCGGGGAAGCGGGTGCGACGCCGGCGCCGAGCTTGGGATCTCCTCCCAGCCGATGCGGGTGCGCGGCTCCAGGCCTCCCAGCTCCGCCTTGGAGGAGGCGTGGCCGAGGCGGTCGAGGAGATCCATCCTCTCCTCCCCGTAGGGGCGGGTGGGGTGGTCCTGGGGCAGCCCCTCGATAAGCTCGCGCACGCGAGCTCGAAGCTGGTAGGCGAAGTGGGGCGTAGCAGCGCCCACCAGGCGGTCGATCTCCTCGATCACAGGGTCGCGCACGGTGGGAAATCTAGACGATCGCCTGTACCCCTGGCCTCGGGCGAGGCCGGCGGATAGGGTCGCAAGGTGCGCCGGGCGTGGCTCTCGACGGACGGGCTGCTCCTCCTCACCGTCGTCATCTGGGCGCTCAACATCAGCGTCACCCGCTACGTCCTCACCCACGGCTTCCGGCCCCTCGCCTACGGCTCCCTTCGCTACGGCCTGGCGGCGGCCGTGTTCGCAGCCCTCTCCCTGGCCATGGAGCGTACGCTCGCCATCGGCGGCCGCCGCTCGCTCCTCCTCGTGGGCCTGGCCGTGCTCCTTCTGTGGGGAAACCAGGTCGCCTTCGTCTACTCCCTGCGGTTGACCACGGCCACCACCGTGGCCTTGGTCCTGGGGACGACGCCCGTGTTCGCTGCCCTCTTCTCCTCCCTTGTAGGCCTGGAGCGGCTGACGGGCCGGTTCTGGGCCGCCCTGCTCGTCTCCTTCGCCGGGGTGGCCTTGGTCGCCCTGGGCTCGGGAGGAAGGTTGGGAGGCGACCTGGGCGGCGTCCTCCTCTCCGTCTTCCTGGCGGCCACCTGGGCCGGCTACTCGGTGACCGTGGCTCCCCTCATGCGCCGGTACTCGCCCTTCCGCATCAGCGCGGTCGTCCTCCTGGCCATGTGGGTGCCCTTGGCGGCGACGAGCGCCCCCCAGCTTCAGGCTCAAGACTACGGGGCGCTCGACCGGGACATCTGGCTCCTCCTCGCCTTTGCCGTGCTGGGGCCGCTCGTGCTCACCAACGTGCTCTGGTTCACGGCCATCGATCGCGTGGGCCCCTCCCACGCCACCCTGTTTGCCAACCTGGAGCCGTTCGTGGCCGCCCTCTTTGCCTTCCTCCTCCTCTCCGAGCGCCTGTCCTTGCTCCAGATCGGAGGCGGGGTGGCGATCGCCGTCGGCATCGTCCTCGCCGGCCGGCCGCCGGTCGCCGCCCCCGCGGACTAGGAAGGGTGTGCCCGCCTCTGCGGAGAGGTGAAACCGTCGCGGGAGGCCGCCCGTCTAAGACAGGCGATGAGAGCCGACGCCGCCACCCTCCGGTTCGCCGTCTTCCCCCGAGCGGGCCTTGCCGCCGACGCCCTGCTCGTGCTGGCGGGTACGGGGCTCGTGGCCGCCGCCGCCCAGATCTCCATCAAGCTTCCGTTCACGCCCGTTCCCATCACCGGCCAGACGTTCGCGGTGGTCTTGGTGGGGGCCTCGCTGGGGGCCGTGCGGGGCACCGCCTCGCTCATGCTCTACCTGTGGCTGGGGGTAGCCGGGGCCCCCATCTACGCCGACGGCCGGCACGGCTGGGAGGTGATCACCGGCGCCAGCGGCGGCTACATCGTGGGGTTCGTGGTCGCGGCCGCCCTCACCGGCTACCTGGCCGAGCGGCGCTGGGATCGGCGGTTCTCCTCCTCGGTGGCGGCCATGCTCACCGGCAACGTGGTCATCTACCTCGTGGGGCTGCCCTGGCTGGCGGTCGTCCTCGACACGGACCTGGAGAAGACGCTCGAGCTTGGGCTCTACCCGTTCGTCCCCGGCGACCTCTTCAAGCTCTACCTGGCCGGGGCGCTTCTTCCCACCGCCTGGCGGACGGTGGAGCACCTGGGCGGTCGCCGGTAGCGCCCCTCCCCGGCCGCGGGCTCTAGCCTTCGCGGCATGACCCCGCAGCGGCGCACGGCCCTTGCCTCGGTGGGCGCCGCCTGCCTCTTGATCGGCATCAAGCTGTCCGTGGGCATCGCCTCGGGAAGCCTCGGCCTCGTCTCCGAGGCCGTGCACTCGGCCACCGACCTGGTGGCGGCGCTGCTCACCTTGTTCGCCGTCGGCTACGCGGGGCGCCCGGCCGATCGCGGCCATCCCTACGGCCACGGCAAGGCCGAGCACCTGGCGGCGCTGGCCGAGGCCTCGGTCCTCCTGGTGGTGTCGCTCGGCATCGCCGCCCTCGCCGCCGCTCGGCTGGCGGGGGCGGTGGAGATCGAGGTCGAGGCGCGCTGGTGGACGTTCCTGGCCGTGTCGGCCGTGATCGCGGTCGACCTCGCCCGGACGGCCGTCTCCCTGCGCACCGCCAGGCGCTACCAGAGCGCCGCCCTCCTCTCCAACGCCCTCCACTTCGGAAGCGACCTGGTCGGCACCCTGGCCGTCCTGGCCGGCCTGGTGGCGGCGGCCCTGGGTGAGCCCCGGGGCGACTCGGTGGCCGCGCTCTTCGTCGCCTTCCTGGTGGTGGCGGCGGCGACGCGGCTCATGCGCCGCAACGTGGACGTGCTCATGGATCGGGCTCCTGCCGACGCCACCGAGGCCGCCCGGCGCGCCATCCGCGAGCAGGTGCCCGACGTCGCCCTCCGGCGCCTGCGCCTGCGCGCCGCCGCCGGCCGCCACTTCGTGGACGTGGT
>CAZQRA010000027.1:0-27673 GCA_964595575.1 uncultured Gaiellales bacterium | reverse complement strand
CCGTCCCTCCGGAGGCAGCCGTGGCCCAGGGTCACGCGGCCGCCGACGCGGTGGAGGAGGCGGTGCGGCGGGCGCTCCCCGGCGCCGACGTGGTCGTCCACGTGGAGCCCGAGCCGGTGGCGGAGGCGAGGCTGCGTGAGCGGGCCCACACGGCGGCGCTGCACGTGCCCCGGGTGCGGGAGATCCACAACGTGAACGTGCTCACCGTGGACGGGCGCACCGAGATCTCGCTCCACCTCAAGCTCCCCGGCTCGCTGTCCCTGGAGGAGGCCCACGCCGTGGCCGAGGAGGTAGAGCGGGCCATCCTCGACGCCCTGCCCGAGGTGGACGCGGTGCAGACCCACCTCGAGCCTCTGGCAGAGGCTGCCGCCGGGCGCCGGCCGCAGGCGGGGGAGATCGAGCGCCACGCCGAGGCGGTGCTCCGCATCGTGCGCGAGGAGACGGGCCGGCCGCCCCGCTCGTTGCGGTTCCTGGAGACGGACGAGGGCCTGGTCGTCTTCCTCGCCCTGGGGCTCGACCCCCGAAGCGACCTCGTCCTGGCCCACGCCACCGCCAGCGCCGTCGAGGAGCGGATCCGGCGCGAGCAGCCGGACATCGCCGAGGTGCACGTGCACACCGAGCCGTAGGCTTCACACCGAGCCGTAGGCTTAGGGCATGCGCCTGTGCATGTTCTCCCCCAAGGACCGCCGGCTGGAGCGGGGCTGGCCGGGCCGGATCGAGGGCGACCGGGTGATCCAGCTCGCGGCCCAGACCCTGCAGGCCTTCTTCACCGGAGGAGGAAAGGCGCGGGAGCACGCGGAGTACCCCTTGTCGGAGGTGCGCCTCCTTGCCCCCGTCCTCCATCCCCCCTCGGTGAGGGACTTCTCCGCCTTCGAGAAGCACGTGCGGCGGGCCTGCGAGGTTCGTGGCCGGACGGTCCCCCGGGAGTGGTACGAGATGCCGGTCTTCTACTTCTCCAACCCGGCCGCGATCTACGGGCCCGACGAGGAGATCCCCTATCCCGAGGGAACCCAGGAGCTCGACTACGAGCTCGAGGTAGCGGCGGTGATCGGGGCCGAGGGAGCGATCGCCGGCTTCACCATCATGAACGACTGGTCGGCTCGCGACCTCCAGCGCAAGGAGATGCGGGCGGGCCTGGGCCCGGCCAAGGGCAAGGACTTCGCCACCAGCCTGGGACCGGTGGTGGTGACCGTGGACGAGTTCCAGGGGCGCGAGGCGGAGATGGTGGCCCGGGTGAACGGAGAAGAGCGCTCGCGGGGGAACCTGCGCGACATGTTCCACTCCTGGGAGGCCATCGTCCGCCAGGCGGCCCGCAACACCCGGCTCCTCCCCGGGGACATCCTCGGCTCGGGAACGGTGGGGTCGGGGTGCATCCTCGAGCACGGGGACGGCCGCTGGCTCCAGCCTGGGGACGTGGTGGAGCTGGAGGTGGAGGGGATCGGGGTGCTGCGCAACGTGGTGGGCCCCCGCCCGAGCGCATGACCGGCGGCGGGGCCAGGCCCACGGTCGCCATCGCTGTCGACTTCGACGGCACCATCACCGAGCGCGACCTCCTGGACGAGATCGCCCGCGTCTTCGGCGACCCCGAGGTCTACCGCCAGGTGGACGAGGGTCTCCACGGGGGCACGCTCACGCTCCAGGAGTGCATCACCCGCGAGCTCGAGCCGGTGCGGGCGCCGCTCGACGAGGTGGTCGACTACGTGCTCGCCCGCGTCCGCCTGCGGCCGGGCTTGCCGGAGCTGGTGGCCCTGGCCGAGGAAAGGGGGTGGCCGCTCGTCGTCCTCTCCAGCGGCTTTCGGGAGCTGATCGAGCCGGTGCTCGTCCGCGAGGGACTCGAGCTCGAGGTTCGGGCGAACAGCGTCGATCCTTCCCCCCTGGGCTGGCGCGTGCGCTGGCGGGACGGGCGCCTGTGCCCGGCCTGCGGGGAGGCCTGCAAGCGCGGCTCCTTGCCCTCGGCCGATGCCGTGATCTACGTGGGGGACGGGATCTCCGATCGCTGCGCCGCCCTCGCCTGCCAGCGCGTCTTCGCCACCCGCGGTCTTGCCCGCTACCTGGAGGAGCGCGGCGTCCCCTACGAGCCCTTCTCCGACTTCCACGACATCGTCTCCGCCCTCCGCCGGGGGTAGCGGAAAGGGGCAGGGCGTGGGCTTTTTGGCCGTGCCTTCCCCCTACGACTTCGCCCTCTCCACCGAGCGGTTCCGCGCCTTCGGCCCCGACCTTGCCAACCGGTGGGTGGACGGCCGCCTGTACCGGGTCGTGGCCGGCCGCGAGGTGTCGATCCGGCCAGCCTGCGGAGGCGTTCAGGTCGAGCCCCTCGACCCCGCGGTCGAGCAGGCGGTACGGACCCTGCTCGGCCTCGACCTCGACCTGGCCGGGTTCTACGCCTTCGCTCGCGGGGGCGACCCGGTGCTCGCTCGGCTCGTCCGCCGCCTACGCGGCTTCCGGCCCCCGCTCGCCCCTGACCCGGTGGAGGCGCTCGTCACCTCGATCACCGCCCAGCAGGTCTCGCTGCGGGCGGCGCTCGCCATCAGGAACCGCCTCGTCCAGCGCCTGGGCGAGCGGGTGGGGAGAGCCTGGGCCTTCCCCTCGCGCGAGCGGCTGGCGGCAGCGGAGGCCGGGGAGCTCGTGGCCGTGGGTCTCTCCCGGCGCAAGGCCGACTCCATCCTGGCCCTGGCCCGAGCCCCCATCGACTTCGGCGAGCTCGCCCTCCTTCCCGACGAGGAGGTCAAGGCCCGGCTCATGGCCTTGCCCGGGGTGGGGGAGTGGACGGCCGACTGGTTCCTCGCCCGCCACCTGGGTAGGCCCCAGGCCTGGCCCGCGGGCGACCTGGGCCTGCGCAAGGCGGTCGCCAGCTTCTATCGTGGCGGGACTTCCGTGACGATCGAGGAGGTGCGGGCGATGGGCGAGCGTCTCTCTCCCTTCCAGAACCTGAGCGCCCACTACCTACTGGTAGGGCTGCGGGTGGTCTCGTGAACCTGCGCCGGGCGCGAGGAGGAGACCGCGAGGCCTTGCGGGCGCTCCGGGCCGAGCTGGAGGCAGAGCTGGGGCTGGGCGGCTCTGCGCGCTCCGGCGGGAGCGGGGGGTTGGGGGCCTCTCCGGAGGCGGGGAAGGCGCGGGAGATCGTGGTCGTAGCTGAGGAGGCAGGCGACCTCGTCGGCTACGCGGAGATCGTCGTTGAGCCTCCCCAGGGCGTCCTCACGGCGATCTACGTCCGGCCCCTTTGGAGGCGGCGGGGGGTCGCCCGTCGGCTTCTCTCCAAGGCGGCGAGCCTCTGCCGGGCCTTCCAGGTGATCGCCTTGGGGGTGGAGCTTCCCGCCGACGGCGGGGAGGCCCGCCGGCCCTTCGAGCGCCTCGGCTTCCAGCCTGTCAGCCTGCGCCTCTCGGCCGCCCTCGACGACCTGGAGGGCCGGCCGGCGGGGGCGCTGAGGAAGCCCTCCCGGGGCCGCGTGTACGTGCAGACGGACGACGTGGTCGCCGTGGAGAGGGCCGTCCGGGCCTACGTACCCAGGCTGGGCCGGTCGCAGGGAGCGACCGTGAGCCCGCCCCGCGGGGGCTGGGTGGAGGTGGAGGACGAGCTCTGTAGCCGCGAGCCCAAGCTCCTCCGTCGCCTGGCCCAGGAGCTCTCCTACCGGACCGGGGGCGTCGTCCTAGCCCTCGGCCTGGAGGAGGGAGCGGTCGTGCGCTACGTCCTCTTCGACCGCGGCTCCGTGGCCGACGAGTACGCCTCCCTGCCGGAGTACTACGGGCCCCTGCCGCCCGGCGAGGTGGTGGCGCTGGCGGCCAACCCCCGCGTCGCCCAAAGGCTGACTGGAGCCGACCCCGAGCGCCTGCGGGCGGCGGCGCGCACTGCCTCCCGGCCCGAGGATCTCCCTCCTCCCGAGGAGCTGTACGCCCAGGTGGCAAGGGCCCTCGGCGTGGCGCCGGGCTAGGCCGCGCTCAGGCCCTGGGGCCCGGCCGCGCGGGCGTGGCTCCGGCCGGGGGGTCGGCCCCGGCGCCAGGGGCGCAGCAGGGGGGCGGAGAGGGGTAGCATCGACTGCCATGGGCATCGTCCTCTACGACGCCGCGCGCTGCCCCTACTGCGCCCGAGTGCGCATCGTCCTGGCCGAGAAGGGGCTCCCCTACGAGACAGTCACCATCGACCTCGCCCGCCGTCCCGCCTTCCTCTACGCCAAGAACCCCCTGGGCAAGGTGCCCGTGCTCGAGGAGGACACGCTCTGCCTTGCCGAGTCGGCGGTGATCATGGAGTACCTGGACGAGCGCTACCCGAGCCCGCCCCTCCTCCCCGTCGACGCCGCCGAGCGGGCCCTCGCCCGCCTGGCCGTGTGGCGGTTCGAGGAGGAGCTCGGCTCTGCCTACTACGCCCTCCGCCGGGGGGAGGAGGGCGCCCGCGAGGCGCTCCTCCGCTCCCTCCAGGGCCTCGACGCCCGCCTCCAGGAGCGTCCCTTCCTGGCCGGCCCTCGCTACGGCCTGGCCGACATTGCCTGGTTTCCCTGGCTTCCTCGGGCAGAGCGCTTCTTCGGCGTCGACCTCCGCTCCTACCCTCACCTCTCCTCCTGGCTCGAGCGGCTGGCGAAGCGCCCGGCCGTAGCCGCCGAGCTCGAGCTCGTCGCCTCCCTTCCGGCATGAGGATCCTCCTGCTCCACGCCTTTCCCCTGGACCCCGCCATGTGGGATGCTCAGCGGGAGGTGCTGAGCGGTCATGAGGTCGTCGCTCCGTCTCTGTACGGGCGCGGCAACAGCATGGACGCCTGGGCGGAGTCGCTCCTCAGCGAGCTCTCCGGTCCCTTCGACCTCGCGGTGGGGGCGTCCATGGGCGGAGGGTGCGCCCTCGCCCTGGAGCGGCGCGCGCCGGGGTTCCTGGGGGCAATCGTCCTGGCCGGAGCCCACGCCGGGCCCGACCCGCCGGAGCGGCGGCCGACGAGGGAAGAGCAGATCGCCGAGCTCCGGGCCCAGGGGGAGGAGGAGAAGGCCCAGGTGGTCGAGGCCCTCCGCGACCGGCCCGACGAGGGCGCGGTGGTGCGCTCGTTCTCGGGGCCCTTCCTGGTGGTGGTCGGCGACCGAGACGAGATGATCCCCGTCGAGCGGGCCCGGGCTCTGGCCGAGTCGGCGCCCAGGGGCCGCCTGGAGGTGGTCCCCGGGGCCGGCCACTACGTGAGCCTCGATCGCCCTGACGTCTTCAACGGCATCCTCGGCCGGCTCCTCAAGGAGTTGGCCGGTGTCTGACCTCCCCCCGGTGGTCGACGCCTCCTGGGTGCTCGCTCACCTGGCGGACGAGGACCTGCTCCTGGCCGACGTTCGCGGCCCCAACGCCCACCAGCGGGCCCACCTACCCCGCTCCATCCCCCTCGTCCTGGGCGCCCCGCCCCAGGACACCGACCCCGAGCGGGTGCGTGCCTTCGCCGAGGAGGTGGGGCTGCGCCTCCGCCGCCACGGGGTCACAGGGGAGGAGCAACTCGTCCTCTACGACGGCGGCGACTGCGTGGCCGCGGCCTCGGCGGCCCAGGTGGCCGAGCTGGCCGGTCACCCCCGGGTGGCGGTCCTGGCCGGGGGCCTGGCCGCCTGGCCGGGCACGGTGGAGACGGGCGCCGTCGAGCTGGTGAAGAGCCGCCACGAGCTGTCGCCCCGGCTGGAGGCGGTGCCGACGCTCCAGGAGATCGCCGCTCGCCTCGACGATCCCGCCTTGGTGCTGGTGGACGTCCGCCGGCCCGAGGAGTACGCCGGCAAGGCCGGCTACCCCTGCGATCCCCGCCAGGGACACATCCCCGGCGCCCGCCTGGTGGAGGTGACCAGGCTCCTCGCCGGGCCCGGGCAGTTCCGGCCGGCAGGCGAGGTGCGCGACCTGGTCGGCCTCCCCGACGGGGCCGAGCTCGTCGCCTACTGCCACTCCGGCTCGCGCTCGGCCCTTGCCACCATCGCCCTCCGGGCCGCCGGCTACCGCTGCCGCAACTACGTGGGCTCGTGGCACGAGTGGTCGCGCCACCCCGAGCTTCCCGCCGCCCGCTGACTCAAGCGGGCACTCGCGCTCGCTCGGCCACGTCTAGGAAGGCGCCGCACAGGGCGCGGCCGATCTCTTGCCAGCCCTCGAGGTTGCGGCTCGTCTCGTGCCGCAGCTCCTCCGGCGGGCAGGGCACCTCCTCGGGGGCCTCCTCGATCCAGCAGTCGATCACCTCTTGGGTTACCTCGGGGTGGAACTGGACGCCCCACACGGCATCTCCCAGCCGGAAGGCCTGGGTGCACACCCGGCTTCGGGCCAGCTCCAGGGCGCCGGGAGGAAGCCCGTGCTCGTAGAAGTGCCACTGGAAGGCAAGGAACCGGGAGGGTAGAGGCGCGAAGAGGGGATCGTCGGCGGCCTCGCTGGTCAGCTCCACCTCCACCCACCCCACCTCGGGCTGGGAGCAGCGGCGCACGGGGGCGTGGGCTGCCCGGGCGATGAGCTGGGATCCCAGGCAGACCCCGAGCAGCGGGACGTGGAGGTCGAGCAGGCGCTCGAGGAAGAAGGTCTCCTCGCGAAGCCAGGGGTGGCGATCGTCCTGGTCGGCGTGCATGGCGCCCCCCAGGACGAGCACGGCGGCGTAGTCGTCGATCGGTCGGGGGGGCGGCGTCCCCCAGGCGAGGCTCCAGACGTCCAGCTGGTGGCCCCGCCTCTCCACCTCCTCGCCGAAGGTCCCAGGCGGGACGTTGGCCCCGTGGACGAGGGCGAGCACGTTCACGCCTGGAACTGTAACCGGCCTTGGCCCTCCGGCTCGACCCCGCCGGTGGCGGGCACGTGGGCCCGGTCGAGCAGCCCCCGCAGGAGGGCGGCGCTGCGGGGGGCGTAGTCGTAGCGGTTGTTGTTGAAGAGGGCGTACACCTCCTCGGCCTGGGCTGCCAGGGCCCTCAGCGGCTCCACCCACTCGGCCAACTCCTCCTCCGCGTACATCCAGTCGAAGCGCTCGGCGGAGGAGCGGGCGCCGCGGACGTTCCAGGTCCGCCAGTTCCGGCCGTGGAAGCGGACGTAGGCGACGGGGTGGGTAGCCGCCGCCACCGGGGGGATGACGTTGGCGGCCCGCGTTCGGGGGGCGTCCACGGACACGTAGGCGAGGCCGTGCCGCTCGAGGAAGGCGAGGGTGTCCCTGCGCTCCTCCTCGTCCATCCAGGAGCGGTGGCGGAACTCCACCAGGGGGACGAGCGGGCGCACGAGCTCGCCTGCCCGCGCCAGCTCGGCCATCGCCTGGCGGGACTTCACCACCCGGGGGTGGTACTGGAGGAGGACGCCGCGGAGCTTCCCGGTCTGCTCGAGCGGAGCCAGCGCCTCCCGGAAGGCCCGGAAGGCGAGCTCCCGGTCCCCCTCCTTGTGCCCCGTCATCTCGGCCGAGGCCTTGACGTGGAACACGAACCCGGCCGGCGTGCGCTCGGCCCACTTGCGGGCTGTCTCGGGCGAGGGCAGGCGGTAGAAGGGGGAGTCGACCTCGACCACGTCGAAGCGCTCCGCGTAGTAGGCCAAGCGCTTCGCCGGGGTGCGGACGGAGGGGGGGTACCAGCGCTTGAGCAGGCCCTCGTCGGCGAAGCTGCAGATACCGATGCGCACGCAGGCCACCACCCGAGCATAGAGAGCGCCGGCGGGCCTGGGGCGAGGGCTCGGCCTGGTCGACAGGAGGGCTTCGTACAATCGGCTGGTGGATCCGCGGCCGGTAGGGGTGTTCGACTCGGGAGTAGGCGGGCTGACCGTCCTCCACGAGTGCCTGGTGACCCTCCCCCACGAGGACTTCGTGTACCTGGGGGACGGGGCCCGGCTTCCCTACGGGCCGCGACCGCTCCCCGAGATCCGCCGGTTTGCCCACGAGATCGCCCTCTACCTCGAGCGCCAGGGGGTGAAGCTGATCGTGGCCGCCTGCAACGCCGCCACCTCGGCCGCCCTGCCCGAGCTCCAGCGCGCCCTGTCGGTGCCGGTGGTAGGGGTGATCACCCCCGAGGCCCACGCCGCCGTGCAGGCCACCCGCAACCGCCGTATCGGCCTCCTCGCCACCCAGGCCACCGTGAGCGCCGGTCGCTACACCGAGCTGGTGCGCACCCTCGACGCCGGCGCCTGCCTCTACTCGGTCGCCTGCCCCCGCCTGGTCTCCCTCATCGAGGCCGACGCCGGCGCCGACGAGCTCCTCGCCGCCGTCCGGGAGTACGCCGCTCCCCTCAAGGAGGCGGGGGTGGACACGGTCATCCTCGGCTGCACCCACTACCCCCTCATCCGGCCTGTGTTCCAGCGGGTGTTCGGCCGGGCGGTCACGCTCGTCTTCTCCGCCGAGGAGACGGCCAGGGAGGTGGCGGAGACCCTGGCCCGCAAGCGGATGGAGAACGTCCCCGGGCGGGAGGGGAGCTACCGTTTCCTCACCACCGGAGATCCTGATCGCTTTCGGGCAATGGGCGCTCGCTTCCTCCAGCTTCCCATCGACGGCGTGGAGCGCGTGTCCCTGGCTGAGCTGGCGCGGGCGGCGGCATGAGGCGGAGCGACGGACGCCGGCCCGACGAGCTCCGTCCGCTCCAGATCATCCCCGACTACCTGGAGCTTCCCCACGGCTGCGCCCTCGTCGTCCAGGGGAGGACCCGCGTCCTCTGCACGGCCTCGCTGGTGGAGGGCGTCCCCCGCTGGCTGTCCGGCCAGGGGCAGGGGTGGATCACGGCCGAGTACTCGCTCCTTCCTGCCTCCACCGGCGACCGCACCCCCCGGGAGGCAAGCGCCGGCCGCCAGCAGGGGCGGACGGTGGAGATCCAGCGCCTCATCGGCCGGGCGGTGCGGGCGGTCGCCGACCTGGCCGTCCTGGGCGAGCGGACCCTGTGGCTCGACTGCGACGTCCTCCAGGCGGACGGGGGAACCCGCTGCGCCGCGATCTGCGGGGCCTACGTGGCGGGGGCCCGGGCCCTCGAGCGGATGGGCCTGGGCCGGGCCCTGCCGGGGGCGGTGGCGGCCGTGTCGGTGGGCATCGTGGGCGGAGAGCCCCTGCTCGACCTCGACTACCTCGAGGACTCCCAGGCGGACGTCGACCTCAACGTGGTGATGTCCCACGAGGGGAGGCTGATCGAGGTGCAGGCCACCGCCGAGCGGGCCCCCTTCAGCCCTCGCCAGCTCGAGCAGCTCCTGGAGCTGGCCGCCGCCGGGATCGAGCGCATCCGCGAGGAGCAGGAGCGGGCAGTGGGGGCGCCCCGTGCCTGACATCTCCTGGGGGGAGGTGCTCCTGCGCCTGGCCGTCGCTGCCGGCCTGGGCGGGGCGATCGGCATCGAGCGCGAGCTCCGAGAGCGGGAGGCGGGCTTTCGCACCCACCTCCTCGTGTCCGTGGGGGCGGCGCTCTTCACCCTCGTCTCCGCCTACGCCTGGGGGGACTTCGTGTTCGGCCGGGGCGTCACCTTCGACCCCACCCGAGTGGCCGCCCAGGTCGTCACCGGCGTCGGCTTTCTGGGCGCGGGGGCCATCATCCGCCAGGGCCTGTCCGTCCGGGGCCTCACCACCGCCGCCACGCTGTGGGTGGTGGCCGGGATCGGCATGGCCGCCGGCGCCGGTCTGTACTCGGCGGCGGTGCTGGGGACGGCGGTCGCCCTGTTCACGCTGTGGCCGCTGCGGATCGTCGCCCGCCGCCTGTTTGAGCGGCCGCGCCACCGCCGCCTGGCCATCGAGCTCCGCCCAGGGCGGCCTGCGGCCCCCGTCATCGCCGCCCTCGAGGAGCTTGGCCTGAGGGTGGTCTCCTTCCGGGTGGCCGAAGACGGCGAGGAGCGAGCGGTGGACGCGGAGGTGGAGGTCCCCCACGGCGCCCGGGCCGAGGAGGTGCTCCTGCGCCTGGGCGAGCTGGAGGAGGTGGCCGGGGCGAGGTGGGGGTAGTCGCCCTGCTCTGCTCCCGCAACGAGCACAAGCGGCGCGAGCTCGAAGAGGCCCTGCCCGGCTGGACAATCGAGCTGCTCCAGGTGGACGCCTACCCCCCGGAGGAAGGGGAGAGCTTCTACGCCAACGCCCTGGCCAAGGCCCGCTATGGGCGGGCTCGGGCCGCGGCCGAGGCCTGGGTCCTGGGCGAGGACTCGGGGCTGGAGGTGGCTGCCCTCCAGGGTCGTCCCGGGGTGGAGACCGCCCGCTTCGCCCAAGGCCGGCACGTGGAGCGCATCCTGGAGGCGCTGCGGGGCGTCACCGACCGGCGGGCGCGCTACGTGTGCGAGCTCGTGGCCATCGCCCCCGACGGGCGCGAGGTGCGAGGGAGGGGGACCCTGGAGGGCACGATCAGTGAGGAGCCTCGGGGGCACGAGGGGTTCGGCTTCGACCCCGTGTTCGTGCCCCGGGGGGAGCGGCGGACGGTGGCCGAGCTGGGAGACGCCTGGAAGGCGCGTCACTCCCACAGGGCCAAAGCGGCCCGCGCCCTGCTCGCCGCCCTCGGCTACCGGGAGGGAGGGGAGGCATGACCGCGAGCGCGCCCCGCTCCGGCCACGGCTCGGCTGCGCTGCCGCCACCAGTTGAGCTCGGCTCCGAGGACGATGACGTTGGCCATGAGGTACAGCCACACGAGGAGGATGACCGGTCCCCCGAACGCCTGCAGGGCAGGGGAGCTCGCCGATAGACGGAGGTACAGGGGAAGCGCCTGGAAGGTGAGGCCGAGGACGACGGTGGCGGCCACCGCTCCCGGTAGGACGTCTGCCAGCGTGTGATCGACGTTGGTCAGAAAGTAGTACACGGCGAGCACGAAGACGAAGGAGGCCGCCACCGAGCTGAGCACGGGCAGAGCCGCCGCGGCCAGGGGATGGCCGACCAGGCCGGGGGCGTGCCGTCGCAGCTGGCTGTAGCCGAAGGAGGCAAGGAGGAGGGCCACGAACACGAGCACGAGCAGGCCCAGCATGATGGCCGCGGCTACCGCCTTCCCCCGCAGGAACGGTCGGTTGGGCCGCCCGTAGACGACGTTCAAGGCCGACTCCAGGGCCCCGAACAGAGACAGGGACGACCACAAAAGGAGGGCCAGCCCCACCACCCCCAGGGCCGCCGCGTTCTTCTGGATCTCCCGCACCGTCTTGACGATGGTGGACACCGAGCTTCGGGGAAAGACGTGGGCCAGCTCCCGGACGAGGTAGCTCGACTCGTCGGCCCGGCCCAAGAGGCCGAGCAGGGAGAGGGCGAGGAAGGTCAGGGGCACGAACGAGAGCAGCGCGTAGTAGGCGATCATGGCCGAGAGCTGGGTTCCCCGGTCGGCTTGGAACTTGGCCAGGATCTCGCGCGCGCCCAGGAGCACGTGGGGGAGTATTCCCTTTGCTAGGGTCAACGCTCGGTGGATCCAGCCCGAGCTCTCAGCGACCTGACCGAGATCTCGACCCAGGTGCGGGCCGCCGCCATCTTCGATCGGGAGGGCGCCGCCATCGCCTCCACCCTGGCTGACGAGGAGGCGACCCGCCGGCTGGTGGAGGCCGGGAGGGGTCTCCTGGAGGCGGCGGGGGAGGCTCGCGGCGCGACCGAGGCTCCTCTCGTGCAGCTGGAGGCGGCTACGGGCGAGGGGAGCGTGTTCGTGGCCTGCGACCGGGAGCGGGCGGTGGTGGCCGTGACCCGTCCCCAGCCGACCTCGGGTCTCGTCTTCTACGACCTCAAGAGCTGCCTGAGGGCGGTGGCGGCCGAGGAGGGAGACGGAAGGCCGCGCCCCCAGGCGGCGCCGCGACCGCAGGCTGAGGCCGGCGGGGAGGGAGAGGGTGGCGGCCCTGCGTAGGCTGCTGGGCCTGGCGGCGCTGGCGGCGGCGGCGACCGCGGCCGTCGTCCTCGTCCGTCGTCGCTTCTCCCGGCGGCGGGCGCGCATCGACCTCTACTACGAGGACGGCACCATGCTCTCCTTCGAGGAGGGCTCTCCCCAGGCCGAGCGCATGCTCTTCCTGGCCCAGAAGGCCCTCCGGGCCGTCGGCCCTGGTTAGGTGCCCGGCCCCGTGACCGACGAGGAGCTCAAGCGCGCGCTCCGAGAGCGGGCCTACCTGGAGGGCGACTTCGTCCTCCGCTCCGGTCGGCGCTCCCGCTTCTACCTCGACAAGTACCGCTTCGAGACGCAGCCCGACCTCTTGGAGGCGATCGGCGCCCGGCTGGCTGCCGAGGCGGCCCTGGCCGACCCTCAGGCGTCGCTCCTCGCCGGCCCCGAGCTAGGGGCGGTGGCCCTCGCTGCCGCCGCCTCGCTGGCCAGCCGCCTCCCCTTCCTCATCGTCCGGAGCCGTCCCAAGGAGCACGGCACCGCCCGTCGCCTGGAGGGGGTGTTCTCCCCGGGGCAGCGGGTGTGCCTGATCGAGGACGTGGTCACCTCCGGGGGCGCGGCTCTGGAGGCGGTGGCGGCGCTGCGGGAGGCCGGCCTCGTCTGCTCGGCGGCGGTGTGCGTGGTCGACCGCGAGGAGGGAGGAGCGGAGGCCCTCGCCCGCGCCGGCGTGCGCTTGCGCTCGCTCTTTGTCGCCTCCGACCTCGCCCCCCGCCAAGAAGTCCGCAAAAACCGCATGGTTGAGCGGATCGATCGTTGAGACGATCCGCCGCCGGTGCTAGGCTCCGCCGGTGTGTTCTGACCCCGAGGGGAGGAGTAGTCTGTGACGAAGCAGGAGTTCGTTGACAAGGTGGCCGAGCGGACCGGCTTGACCAAGGCCGACGCCGGCCGGGCCGTGGACGCCTTCCTGGCCACGGTGACCGAGGCCCTCAAGCGTGGCGACTCGGTTACCTTCACCGGCTTTGGCAAGTTCTCGACCCAGCGGCGGGCATCGCGGACGGGCGTCAACCCCCGCAACCCCGGGCAGAAGGTGCAGATTCCCGCCGCCACCGTCCCCAAGTTCACGGCCGGCACGCAGCTCAAGCAGGCGGTCAGAGGCTCCTAGGTCGGCTGAGGAGCGCGAGAGGCAGAGGGCCGTCCCCGGGGCGGCCCTCTCTTCTCTCCGGCCGGCGCTAGCCTTAGGCAGGAGACATGGACGAGCGCACGGCGGTCGCACCCCGGGCCTTCGCCGATCGGCTGGCGGCGGCCGTGGAGGAGAGGCGAAGCCAGCTCGTCGTCGGCCTCGATCCCCGACTGGAGCTTCTGCCCCTCGAGCTGCGGGGCGATGCCCACCGGGGGAGGGAGGCGGCCGCCCAGGCCTACGAACGGTTCTGCCGGGGCCTGATCGACGCCGTCTGTCCCCACGTGGTCGGGGTCAAGCCCCAGATCGCCTTCTTCGAGGCCCTGGGCGCGGCCGGTGTGGCCGCCTTCGAGCAGGTGTGCGCCTACGCCCGCGCCTGCGGCCTGCTCGTGGTCGTCGACGCCAAGCGGGGAGACGTGGGGCCCACCGCCCGCGCCTACGCCGCCGCCTACCTCGAGCCCCGCCGGGAGGAGCCGCCCCTGGCCGACGCCCTCACCGTCAGCGCGTACCTGGGCCGCGACTCCCTGGAGCCGTTCGTGGCCGCCTGTCGCCGGTTCGGGGGGGGCATCTTCTGCCTGGTCAAGACCTCCAACCCGGGCGGGGCCGACGTCCAGGACCTGACCCTCCTCGACGGAAGCCACCTGTGGCAGCAGGTGGCCAGGCTGGTAGCCGAGCTGGGCGAGGGGCTGGTGGGGGAGTGCGGCCTCTCCAGCGTAGGGGCGGTGGTGGGGGCCACCTTCCCCCGGGCGGTGAGCGAGGCCCGACGGCTGCTCCCGCAAGCGGTGCTCCTCCTTCCCGGGGTAGGCGCCCAGGGGGCGACCCCTGCCGACGTCGCTCGGGCGTTCACGAGCGGCCCCGCGAGCGCCCTCGTCACCGCCTCCCGCTCGGTCATCTACGCCTACCGGGCTCGCGAGGACGACTGGCAGCGGGCGGCGGCGGCCGAGGCGGCCCGCCTGCGCCGGGAGGTGTGGGCCGCCTCCGGGTGGTGAGGCGGTGTCGTACCGTCGGCTAGCATCGTCCGCGGTGAAGCTGGGGGCAGCTCTCCTCGCTGCGCTCCTCGCGCTGGCGACGCCGGCGCCCGCCTCCTCCCCCTCCGTCCAGGGGCGGGCCTACCTGGTCGAGAACGGGCAGACGGGGGAGGTCCTCCTCGCCCGCAACGCCCGCGCCCGCCTCCCCGTTGCCAGCATCACCAAGCTCATGACCGTGCTCGTGACCCTGCGTCGGGCCCGGCTGGACGAGCTCGTGACCGTGAGCCCCCGTGCGGCCGGCGTGGAGGGATCGCGGGCCTACCTCCGCCCGGGGGAGCGGCTGTCCGTGGGCGAGCTGGTGCGGGCGGCCCTTATCCAGAGCGCGAACGACGCCGCCGTGGCCCTGGCCGAGCACGTGGCCGGGAGCGAGCGGGCGTTCTCCGCCCTCATGAACGCGGAGGCGCGACGTCTGGGCCTCCGGGACACGCGCTTCGTCAATGCCACCGGCCTCGATGCCCCCGGCCACTACTCGAGCGCCCGCGACGTGACCGTCCTCGCACGGGTGGCCATGCGCAGCCCGGTGGTGCGAGAGGCGGTGCGGACCCGACGGGCCACCATCTCCGGAGGCCGCCTCCTTCGCACCTGGAACGACCTCTTGGGCAGGGTGCCCGGGGTGATCGGGGTGAAGACGGGCCACACCTCGGCGGCCGGCTGGTCGGAGGTGGCCGCGGCCCGACGCTCCGGGATCGTCGTCTACGCCACCCTGATCGGGGCCCCCAGCCGGGCCTCCCGCAACGCCGACCTGGCCGAGCTGCTCGCGTTCGGCCTCTCCCAATACCGGCCGATCACCCTCGTGCGGCGAGGCCGAGCGCTCGCCACCTCCCAGGTGCCCTACGGCGGGCGTCCCTTGGCGCTGGTGGCTGAGCGAGAGGTCCGCCGGGTCGTTCGGGTAGGGCGACCGCTCGTGCAGCGGGTCGTGGCCCCGGTCGCGGTCTCGCTTCCCGTGCGCCGGGGACAGCGCCTGGGCGAGGTACGCGTCTACGAACGGGGCCGGCTGCTTGCCCGGGTGCCCCTGGTCGCCGCGCGCTCCGTTTCCCGGCCCGACCTCCTCGGCCGGGTCGGCTACTACGCTGAGCGCACCGTTCGCCACGTCGTGAGCTGGTTCAGCTAGGGGGTCTCACGTGATCGTCACCGTCACCATGAACGCCGCGCTCGACCGCATCCTCACCGTGCCCAACTTCCAGCTCGGCCGGCGCCACCGCGCCAGCGACAAGCTGACCTTGGCCGGCGGCAAGGGCGTGGTCGTGGCCCGAGCCCTCAAGCGGCTGGGCGTGCCCGTGGTCGCCACCGGCCTCGTCGGCGGTCGCAACGGGCGGCGCATCCTCGAGGAGCTGGCGGAGGAGGCAATCCTCAACGACTTCGTCCGCATCGGCGACGAGTCACGCACCTCGACGGCTGTGGCCGACCCCACCTCGGGCACGTACACGGAGATCCTGGAGTGGGGGCCGCGGGTGGAGCCCGAGGAGCTGGAGGTGTTGCGGGACAAGCTCGGCTACCTGGCTCGGGGAGCGGAGATGGTGGTGCTGGCGGGCTCTCTTCCCCGGGGGGTGGACGAGGGCCTGTACGCCGACCTCATCCGCGAGCTCTCCCGGCGCGGCGTCCCCGCCATCCTCGACTCGGAGGGCGAGCCTCTGCGGCTGGGGCTGGAGGCGGAGCCCTTCCTCGTCTCCCCCAACCAGCACGAGGCGGAGGCGATCGTGGGCCAGGAGCTGGGCGAGGAGGAGGACTTCCTGGGCGCCCTCGACCACCTGGCCGACCTGGGAGCGAGGAACGTGATCGTCACCCATGAGGGGGGCTGCTTCGCCCTCTTGCGCGAGGAGCGCGGCCAGCACCGCCGCTACCGGGCCATCGGCCCCCGCCTGGAGGCGGTCTCGCCGGTCGGGGCCGGGGCCGTGCTCCTGGCCGGGTTCATCGCCGCCAGCCTGGAGGGGGCCACCGCCGAGGAGGCCTTGCGCAAGGCGGTGGCGGCGGGAGCGGCCTCCACGCTGGAGGTGGGCCCGGGCCGGTTCGACCCCCGCGACGTGGGCCGCATCCTGCCCGACGTGCGCGTGGTCGAGCTGGAGCCAACCCGGCGCTGAGGGGCGGAGTCACGAGCGCGGGGCCCGGCGGGTGCCCTCGCCCGCGGCTGGTACCCTTGGCTTCCAGTTGAGGGGACGGATGAGGAGCGCGATACCGAGCCGGGGCGAGCGGTGACGGAGCTCGACGTCGGCCGCATCGAGCGCCTGCTCGCCCTCGAGGCGAAGTTCGCCAAGGAGGGCCTCACCTTCGACGACGTCCTCCTCATCCCCGCCGAGTCGAGCGTGCTCCCCAACGACGTCTCCACCCGTACGCGCCTCACCCGCTCCATCGAGCTCGCCATCCCCCTCGTCTCGGCGGCCATGGACACCGTCACCGAGGCCCGGATGGCGATCGCGCTCGCCCGAGCCGGCGGCATCGGCGTCATCCATCGCAACCTCTCCATCGAGGAGCAGGCGGCGGAGGTGGACACGGTCAAGCGCTCCGAGTCGGGGATGATCGTGGAGCCGGTGACGCTCCCTCCCGACGCCCCCATATCCCGGGCCCTCGAGCTCATGAGCCGCTACCGCATCTCCGGTATCCCCATCACCGACGAAGGAGGCCGCCTGGTGGGCATCCTCACCAACCGCGACCTGCGCTTCCACAAGGATCCCTCCCGGCCGATCAGCGAGCTGATGACGAAGAGCGGCCTCGTCACCGCGCCGGTGGGAACGACCCTGGAGGAGGCGGAGGAGATCCTCCACCGCCACAAGATCGAGAAGCTACCCGTGGTCGACCCTTCCGGCGTCCTCCGGGGCTTGATTACGGTCAAGGACATCCGCAAGCGGCTCGAGCACCCGGACGCCACCAAGGACGAGCAGGGTCGCCTGCGGGTGGGAGCGGCGGTGGGCGTGGGCCAGGACGCCCTGGAGCGGGCGGAGGCCCTCGTCGCAGCCGGGGCGGACGTGCTCGTCCTGGACACCGCCCACGGCCACTCCCGCAACGTCCTGGCCATGACCCGGGAGCTCAAGCGCCGGTTCGAGGTCGAGGTCGTCGCCGGCAACGTCTCCACCGCCGAGGCGACGGAGGCCCTGATCGAGGCCGGGGCCGACGCGGTCAAGGTCGGGCAAGGTCCCGGCTGCCTGATGGCAGGAACCCGCGTCCTGATGGCCGATGCCACCTACAAGAACATCGAGGACGTGAGACCGGGCGATCGCGTGATCAACATGCATGGGCGACCGGTTACCGTCCGCCGCGCGTGGTGCACGGGCGTCCGCGAGGTCATCGCCCTCCGCCACGTCGCCTGGTACCGCGAGACGATCGTCACCCCAGACCACCGCTACTTCGTGGGAGATCTCTCGACCGTCAGCCGCGCGACCGTTCGCGGCCATGGCTACGTGAGAGTGCTCGAGCGGCCGACGAGGCAGGGCCTGTCGAAGCTGGTCTGGCGGCAGGTGGGCCTCCTCGAGCGCGGCGTGCTCCTCGCGCCCCGGAGCATCGACTTCGAGCTTCCGGACGGGTTCACCATCGACCTCCGCGAGTTCGCCGTGCGGAAGCACAAGCAACTCGCTCGCTACGTCACCGAGATTCGGGACTCGTACGAGCTCGGGTACGTCTTCGGGGCCTTCCTGGGCGACGGCGACGTCCTCCGGGCCCGATCGCGCAACTCCGAGATCGGTCGAGTGTGCTGGTCGTTCGGGCTGGGAGAGACGGCGACGGCCAGGAAGCTGGTCGAGTGCCTGGAGGCGGTGTCGGGGGTAGCTGCGGAGACGAGGAGGGTGGGTAGGACGCTGCGGGTCTACCTCTTCTCGCTCCAATGGGCTCACCTCTTGTCCGAGTTCGGGAAGCGTGGCGGCAAGCACCTGCCGCGCCGCTACCTGTGCAAGAACTCCCGCTACCTCCAAGGCCTATTCGACGGACTCGTCGACAGCGATGGCTTCGTCGACCGCGCGGGCAGGATCTCGTTCCGCAGCACGTCCAAGGATTTGATCGAGCTCTTCGGGATTCTCTGTCTCCTACTGCACGGCAGCTTCCCCAGCGTCACGGTAGACCCGCCCGGCGTCGGTGGTCTCGATGGCGCCCATCTCGAGAACTGTGCCTTCTCCTACCGGGCGCGGCTCAACGTCTCCCGCCGAAGGCGCCACCTCGGAAGCTTCCAGGTGATCAAGCGGCTCCGCGGCTTCTCTCTCCGCGCAGCAGTCCCCGTGTACGACTTGGAGGTGGACTGCCCCACTCATAGCTTCATCGCAGACAACGTCATCGTGCACAACTCGATCTGCACCACCCGGGTCGTGGCCGGGGTGGGCATGCCCCAGATCACCGCCGTCTACGACTGCGCCCGGGTCGCCGCCGAGCACGGGGTGCCCGTGATCGCCGACGGGGGGCTCACCTCGTCGGGGGACATCGCCAAGGCCATCGCGGCCGGGGCGGACACGGTCATGGCCGGCTCTCTTCTCGCCGGCACCGACGAGGCTCCCGGCGACGTGGTCGTCTACCAGGGGGAGCGGTTCAAGGAGTACCGGGGCATGGGCTCGCTGGGGGCCATGAAGGCCCGCGGCTTCTCCAAGGACCGGTACTTCCAGGGCGACGTGGAGGACGTGGACAAGCTCGTCCCCGAGGGGATCGAGGCCCGGGTGCCCTACAAGGGGCCCGTCCAGGTGGTCCTGAACCAGCTCGTGGGCGGGCTCAGGCAGGCCATGGGCTACTGCGGGGCGGCCACCATCGAGGACCTCAAGCGGGCCAGGTTCGTGCGCATCACCGCCGCCGGGCTGCGGGAGAGCCACCCCCACGACGTCACCGTCACCAAGGACGCGCCCAACTACCGCCGTCCGTGACCTCCCTGGCCGCCACCGCCGCCGTCCCTGCCGGCCGGGCAGAGGCAAGGCCGGTGCTCGTGGTCGACCTGGGGGGGCAGTACGCCCAGCTCATCGCCCGCCGGGTGCGGGAGTGCAGCGTCTACTCCGAGCTCGTGTCCCACCGCGTCTCCCCGGAGGAGGTGGGCCGCCGACGTCCGCTCGCCCTCATCCTCTCGGGGGGGCCGGCCTCGGTGTACGCTGAGGGCGCCCCCCGCGTCCACCCCGGGATCTTCTCCCTGGGCCTGCCCGTGCTCGGCATCTGCTACGGCATGCAGCTCATGGCCCAGGAGCTGGGCGGGCGGGTGGAGCGCACGGGGGCCTCCGAGTTCGGCAAGACCGCCCTCCGCGTCCGCGACGGCCGCCTGTTCGAGGGGCTGGAGGGAGAGCAGACGGTGTGGATGAGCCACCGCGACACCGTCACCGCTCCGCCTCAGGGGGCCCGGGTCACCGCCGCGTCTGCCTCCACCCCCATCGCCGCCTTCGAGGCTCCGGAGCGGGGCCTGTACGGCGTCCAGTTCCACCCCGAGGTAGCCCACACGCCGCGGGGTCTCGAGCTCTTGCGGAACTTCCTCCACCGGGTGGCAGGAGCGGCCCCGACCTGGACGCCGAGGGCGGTGATCGAGGAGCAGGTGGAGCGGGTGCGCGCTCAAGTCGGGGACGAGAGGGCGCTGTGCGCCCTCTCCGGAGGGGTCGACTCGGCGGTGGCGGCGCTCCTTGTCCACCGGGCGGTGGGGGACCAGCTCACCTGCGTCTTCGTCGACCACGGCCTCCTGCGCAAGGACGAGGCGACCCAGGTCGTGGAGACGTTCCGGGGCCACTTCCAGGTGCCCTTGGTGCACGTGGACGCCGGCGAGCGCTTCCTCGCCCGCCTCGTGGGCGTCGAGGATCCGGAGGAGAAGCGCCGGCGCATCGGCGAGGAGTTCATCCGGGTGTTCGAGGAGGAGGCTCGGCGGCTGGGGCGGATCCGCTTCCTCGTCCAAGGAACGCTGTATCCGGACGTGATCGAGTCGGGCGGGGAGGCGGGCCTGGCTGCCCGCATCAAGTCCCACCACAACGTGGCCGGGCTGCCCGAGGACATGGAGATGGAGCTGGTGGAGCCCCTGCGGTCGCTGTTCAAGGACGAGGTGCGGCGGGTGGGGGAGGAGCTCGGCCTTCCCGAGGAGATGGTCTGGCGCCACCCCTTCCCGGGGCCGGGCCTGGCCGTGCGCATCGTGGGCGAGGTCACCCCCGAGCGCCTGGAGATCGTGCGCGAGGCCGACCACATCCTCCTCGAGGAGGTGCGCCGGGCGGGGCTCTACCGGGAGCTGTGGCAGTGCTTCTGCGTCCTCCCTGCCCTTCGCTCGGTGGGCGTGCAGGGGGACGAGCGCACCTACGGCTACCCGATCGTGGTGCGGGCGGTCACGAGCGAGGACGCCATGACTGCCGACTGGGCTCGGCTTCCCTACGACCTCTTGGAGACGGTGGCGAGCCGCATCGTGAACGAGATCCCCGCCGTCAATCGGGTCGTCTACGACGTCACCTCCAAGCCCCCCGCCACCATCGAGTGGGAGTGAGGGAAGCGGCGGTAGCCCCCTCGGCCGAGGCCGGCGCCGAGCTCGTACAGGCGCCCTACTGGGCGAGCTGGGCGGGAGGGTAGCGTCCCCGGACGAGGTCCACGTAGGAGGCCAGCCGCTCGGCCAGCTCGGGGTGGTGGATCTCGAGCATGTCCTCGGCGTTGCGCTCGCCCGAGTGGGAGAGGTTGAAGGAGCCGCAGAAGACGACGTCGTCTGCCACCGTCACCTTGGCGTGCATGGAGTCATGCGCCGCCCCCGGCTGCCACGGGGCCGAGCGCTTCCCCGAGAACGGCGCCCGCTCGAGCAGGCAGGCAAGGAGGGGCGTCTTCCAGGCCGAGACGCCGGTCTTTTGCCACTGGGCGACCACCTGCCCAAGCTGGGTCTGGTCGACGCACCCGGCCACGTCCACCTTGCCGTCGGAGGCGACTTGGGCGAGCGTGGCCAGCACCGGCGCCGCCGAGATCACCGGGGAGCAGACGCGTACCCGCCTGCGCGCCCGGCCGATGGCCTTGGCCACCCGGTGGGAGAGGGAGTCCCCGAACCCGGGGCAGAACCAGGGTCGCACGAGGGTGTCGCCCACCTGCACCCGCCGGGGCTCGACCCGGCCTGCCTGGGCCACCTCCCCTGTCTCCCACAGCTGTTCGAAGGCGAGGGCGTAGGCCTCGGCCAGCTCCTCCGACTCCACCGTCACGATGACGTTCTCCTCCCGCGACCAGGAGTCGTCGGTCCAGTTGGCGGAGCCGGTCCACACGGCCCGGCCGTCGCGTACGCAGAACTTGTGGTGCATGAGATCGGGGACGCCGGCCACGCCTCGGGTGGGCACGCCCAGGCGCTCGAGGTCCTCGGGCTTGCACGCGGGGGGCGGGGGCACCGGGATCGGCCCTCGGTGATCGACGTTGAAGAGGAGGCGCACGGATATACCTCGGCGCTGCGCAGCCTCGAGGGCGCCGATGACGATCCCCTCCGTCTGCGGGCCCAGCTCGAGGTCGTAGAGGGCGAGGTCGAGCGTGCGCTCCGCCTCTCCCAGGAAGGCCGCGACCTCCCGGCCGATCTCCTCCGGCCGCTGCCCGCCGTCGGTCAGAGTACGAGCCGTGATCATCGACGCCATCATCGCCTCCCTGGCCCGGGCGCGCATCGGCGACACCTTCAACCAGTACGCGGACTGCGAGCTCCGGCGCCGGCGGCTGGCCGCCTACCTCGAGAGCCGCCGCTACGCCCCCCTCGTCCTCGTGGGCGAGGCGCCGGGCTACCGGGGAGCCCGGGTATCCGGCATTCCCTTCACCTCGGAGCGCCAGCTGACGGGCTCGGGTCCCTGGGAGCAGACGGCCGCCATCGTCCACCGCGTCCTCGGCGAGCTTGGGTTGGAGGAGCAGGTCCTCCTGTGGAACGTGGTACCCACCCATCCCGGCACCGAGACCTCCAACCGCAGGCCCACGCGGGAGGAGGTGGAGGCCTCGCTTCCCTTCCTGGAGGCGGTCGTGCGCGGGCGCGTCCCCATCGCCGTGGGCAGGCTGGCTCAGGCGGTGCTCGGCGCTCCCTACGTCCGCCACCCCGCCCACGGCGGCGCCCGGGCCTTCCGAGCCGGCCTTGCCGCCCTGGTCGCTTCGCTGCTGCCCGAGCTCGAGCGCAGGACTCGGGCGGCGGGGAGGCTTTTTCCGCCCGGACCTAGCGGACCGGGGCGGGCGCCGCGTGGTTGAATGAGCCGACCATGGCCCCACCTGCCAGCGAGGCCGCCTTTCCCATCCGGCGAAACACCCTCCTTCTGGCCGCCTCGCTGGTCGCGCTCTCGGGCATGCTCCAGCTCGCGGTGGCGGTGGGCACGATCACCCTCGTCCTCGTCACCGGGGTAGAGGGCATCCTGGGCCTGGGCCCGGCCATCTTCCTGGCTTCGGGGGCGCTTGCCGCCCTCCCTGCCGGGCGACTCATGGACCGCTTCGGCCGCATGCCCGTGATCCGGGGAGGCTTCGTCGTCGGCATCCTCGCCTCCCTCGTCACCGCCCTCGGCTGCCAGGTGCGGTCGAGCGCCCTCGTCGTGGTCGGCTTCGCCCTGGTCGGGGTCGCCTTGGGCTCGGTCCTCCTCTCCCGGGCGGCAGCCTCGGACATGTACCCGCCGGAGCGGCGCGGCCGGGGCATCTCCCTCGTCCTCTTCGGCGCCGTGTTCGGGGCGGCGCTGGGGCCCCTCGTGTGGCGACCGCTCTTCGCCGCGCGCCATCTGGACGCGGCCGACCTCGTCGTTCCCTGGCTTGCCGCCGGCGGGATGATGGCTCTCGGGCTCCTCGTCGCCCTCGCCGTCCGTCCCGACCCCCGCGTCATCGGCGAGGCGCTCGGCTACGCGCTGGTGGACCAGGCCCCCGCCCAGGACCCTCCTTCCTTGGCCGAGATCCTGCGCCGGCCGGGGGTCCGTCCCGCGCTCCTTGGGGCCATCGCCAGCTTCGCCGTCATGGTGGCCGTCATGAACCTCTCCGGCTACGTGGTGGTGGGCCATGGGCACAGCCAGGCGGACACCTTCTGGGTCATCTCGGCCCACATCGTGGGCATGTACGGCCTCGTCCTGGTCGTGGGCGACCTCATCGACCGGCTTAGCCGCCGCCTCGCCTTGGTCGGGGGCCTGGTGACAATGGCCGCGTCCACGGTCGTCCTGGCCTGGATCGACAGCGTCGCCGGCATGAGCGTGGCCCTCTTCGGCCTGGGTCTGGGCTGGGTCTTCTCCTACGTGGCCGCCACCTCCGAGCTCGTCGACCTGGCTGCCCTCTCCGAGCGCGGCCGGCTGGTGGGGTTCTCCGACCTCGCCTCCGGCCTCGTCGGCGCCGGCCTCGCCCTCCTCGGCGGCGTGGCCTACAGCCACCTGGGCCCCGACGTCCTCGCCTACGGGGGCGCCTCCGCCGTGGGTCTTCCCGCGCTCCTCCTCGTCGTCGCCCGTCGCCGCCCGGCGGAGGCCCTGGAGCCCGCGGCCTGACACCCCCGGGCTCGCCGCGACGCTGACGGCCGGCGTCTTTCGCGCCCCGCCGCGCCCGCGGCGGCGCGAAGTCGTTCGCAGGGGGCGCTGCCTCTGTGACTATCGAGCGATGTATAAGGAGGTCGATGAGTCGCACCCAGATCTACCTTGGCGAGGAGGAGCGCGCCCTGCTCGACCACGTGGCCCGGGCGACGGGCGCAGCGCGCTCCGAGCCCATCAGCCGTGCCATCCTCAGCGCGTACCGCCGAGAGCTGACGAAGGAGGAGAAGCTCCGGGCGCTCGAGCGCAGCTTCGGGTCGTGGAAGGATCGGAGGTTCACAGGGGCGGAGTACGTCGACTCGATCCGCGGTGACCTCGAGGAGCGTCTCCGCCGGCTCGGCCTCGAGTGAAGCTGCTGGACACCACGGTGGCGATCGACCACCTCCGCGGGGCGGCGCCTGCGCGAGATCTCTTTCGAGCTTCGCTCGACGCCGATGAGCAGCTCGCGGCGAGCGAGGTGGTGCGCTGCGAGCTCCTGGCAGGATGTCGGCCGAGCGAGCTCGAGCTGCTCGAGGAGCTCTGCTCGGCCCTCATGTGACCTCCGGTCGACGAGGCGGCGGCACGGGGCGCCGGCGCGCTGGCTCGCGCCCACCGCGCGCCCTTCGAAGCCATCGACGACGTCGACTACATCATCGCCGCGACCGCCCTCCTCCTCGGCGCCGAGCTCCTGACCACGAACGTGAGGCACTTCCCCATGCTCCAGGGGCTGGAGCCCGCCTCCTGAGCCTACCGCCGCTCGGCTCTGCCGTCCTTCCCCTTGGCGTGGATGGCGCCGCCCGTCGGGCTTGTGTCGTGGTACACGGTGTGCTATGTCCCGGCCATGCGCGGCGAGCCGGGAGTGGCGGCGGCGTCTTCCCCCACGGGGACCGAGGGAGAGCGCGTGTCCGTCACCGTGGTGATCCCCTGCCTGAACGAGGCCGAGCACATCGCCGAGTGCGTCCGCCGGGCCCAGAGGGTACTGGCCGAGCACGGGATCCCGGGGGAGGTGATCGTGGTCGACAACGGCTCCGAGGACGGAAGCGGCGACATCGCCCGTGCCGCCGGGGCCACCGTCGTCTGCGAGCCCCGGCGCGGCTACGGGCAGGCCTACCTGGCCGGCTTCCAGGCGGCCCGGGGCGAGGTCATCGTCATGATCGACGCCGACCTCAGCTACGACTTCGCCGAGATCCCCCGCTTCGTGGCCGAGATCGAGGCCGGCGCCGAGCTGGTGATGGGAAACCGGCTCCAAGGCGTGCAGCCGGGGGCTATGGGGCTTCTCTCCAAGATCGGGAACCCTCTCCTCTCCGGGTTCCTCAACCTCCTCTACCGCACGCCGGTGGGCGATGCCCACTGCGGCCTGCGCGCCCTCCGCCGCGACATCCTGCCTGTGCTCGACCTCCAGTCGACGGGGATGGAGCTCGCCTCGGAGATGGTGATCCGAGCTGCCCGCAGAGGAGTGAAGATCGCCGAGCTTCCCATCGCGCTCCACCCCCGCAGCGGCCGTTCCAAGCTGTCGCCGTTTCGGGACGGCTGGCGCCACCTCCGCCTCATGCTCGTCTACAGCCCCACCTTCGTCTTCCTCGTGCCGGGGCTCCTGTCGGTGGCGCTCGGGGCGGCCATCGTCGCCATCGTCTTCTCGGGGACGGCGGTGCTGGGCAGACCCTGGTTCCTGCACGCCCTCATCGTGGGCTCAGCCCTCGTCATCGTCGGCGTCCAGGTCGTCGGCCTCGGTCTCTGCGGGAGGGCCTACGGAGTCTATGTGCTCGGCGACCGCGACCCGTGGCTGGAGCGGATGCAGCGGCGGTTCCGGCTGGAGCACGGGCTCGCCCTCGGCGCCGCCGTCGCCGCCGGCGGCCTTGCCCTGGGCGGGCTCGTCCTCGCCCGCTGGCTCGATCGCGGCTTGGGCAGCCTGGGCGAGGAGCGCCTGGCCGTGCTGGCGGTCACCTTGGTGGTTATCGGGATGCAGGTCTTGTTCACCTCGTTCCTCTTGTCACTCATCGGCCTTCGGCGGCGGAGCTGAGCGACCTGGGGCGCAGGACCAGGGCCGCAGCCCCCGGCAGACTGGCCGCCACGAAGGCGGCGGCTCCCAGGAGGGAGAACACGGTGGCGTCGGCGGGAGCGACGCCGGCGTAGCCGAGGAGGACGACGTAGCTTCCCTCCCGCACCCCCAGGCCGCCCAGGGAGATGGGAAGGAGCGACACCAAGGCCACCGGAGCCAGGCTCGCCGCCAAGGCGGAGAGAGGAAGATCGAGGGAGATGGCGCGGAGGAGGAGCCAGGCGGCGAGGAGAACGAGCCCCTGGAAGGCGATGCCCATGACCGCGGTGCGGATGAGGACATCTCTCTGCAGGCAGGCGCGGGCAGCCTCGGCGACCTCGCTCCCTACGTCCTTGAGCCGCCCGGGAACGAGCCGGGCCGCACGCCCGCCCCGGAGGAGAAGGAGGGCCCCGACCAGCGCCGCCGCGGTGGCGGCGGTGGCTGTCGCCAGCGCCCCCCACAGCTCCGCCGGCACGGTGCCGGGGGCGGCTGCCGCCGCCATCCATCCCACCCCGATCAGGCAGGCGAGGGCCGTGGCCCGGTCAATCACCACCGTGGTCGCCGCCCGCAGGCGCCTGCCGGAGCTGCCAGCGAGGAGCGCCCGAGCGACGTCGCCCCCCACCTGGCTGGGGAGGAAGGTGTTGGCGAAGGTGCCGATGAGGTAGGCGCGGACGGCGCTCGCGATCCGAGCCTCGAGGCCGACGGCCTGCAGGTAGAGCTGCCAGCGCCAGGCGGCAACGAGGAAGGAGAGGAAGACGATGGCGGCAGCGGCCCCGAACAGGCCCCACCTTCCCCCTGTCAGACGGTCGCCGGCCTGGGAGAGGTCGATCCGGGCGAGGACGAGGGCGAGCAGGCCGGCGCTGACCAGGACCCGCGCCCAGGTCGAAGAAGCGAGCGCCCGGATGAGCCGCCTCACCGGCTGCCACCATACTCGCCTGAGCGGCGCGAGGGCTCCATGGGTGGCGCTGGCGGAGGGTGGACCGCTGTCTCCCGGGGGTCAGACCCTCTGGTGGGCGAGCGCCCCTGCGGAGGTGGCGCTGCTACACTGCCCGCTCGGCGGACGGGGTGTCCGCCGTATGTACGTGACATGCGAGCCGGAACGAAGACCTGGAACGCCAAGCCGGACGAGGTGGAGCGCCGCTGGTACCTCGTCGACGCCGAGGGAAAGACCCTCGGCCGCCTGGCCACGCGCATCGCCGATACCCTGCGCGGCAAGGGAAAGCCCGAGTTCACGCCTCACGTGGATACGGGCGACTTCGTGGTCGTGGTCAACGCCGCCAAGATCGCCGTCACCGGCAAGAAGCTGGACGAGAAGATCTACTACCGCCACTCCGGCTACCCGGGCGGGCTGAAGCTGCGCACCCTGCGCGAGGAGCTGTCGCGGCGACCGGAGGAGGTCCTGCGCCGGGCGGTGAAGGGGATGCTGCCGCGCAACCGCCTGGCCCGCCAGCAGCTCAAGAAGCTGAAGATCTACGCCGGCCCCGAGCACCCGCACGCGGCCCAGGCCCCTGAGCCCCTCGATCTGAGAGCCTGATGACGGAGATCGCTCAGTACCGCGGCACCGGCAAGCGCAAGACGTCGGTCGCCCGCGTCATCCTCCGCCCGGGGGACGGGAACTGGTGGATCAACGGCCGCACCCTGGAGGAGTACTTCCCCCGCCTCCTCCACCGCCACCAGGTGCTGGCTCCACTTCGGGTGGCCGGAGTCGAGGGATCCTACGACGTGCGTGTGCGCGTGGAGGGGGGCGGCCCCAGCGGCCAGGCAGGGGCGATCCGCCACGGCATCGCCCGCGCTCTCGTCGAGGCAGACCCTGGCCTACGGGTAGCGCTCAAGCGGGAGGGGTTCTTGGCCCGGGATGCCCGCATCGTCGAGCGCAAGAAGGCGGGCCTCAAGAAGGCCCGCAAGGCCCCGCAGTGGGCCAAGCGCTAGCACCGCTGGCGCCTTCCCTCCCCCGGCTGTGCCTCTCAGACACCTCGCCTACGGCCCGGGGCGGCTGGCAAGCTGGGAGTTGTGCGCGAGGAGCAGAGGATCTACCGAGGCGAGGTGATGGCCATCATGGGTGCGCTCGCCGATATCAGGGTCAAAGCCGATCGCACCCTGGCGTTCCTGGAAGGAAACGACGATGAAGAGGAAGAAGAGGAGGAAGCGGAGCCTCCTGACGCCTGAGGAGCAGGCGGCGGCAGAGGCCTGCGGCCGGGCTCTAGAGGAGAGGATCGACCGGCTGGAGCGGGAGCTGAACGCGTCGGGCTCGGCGTACGTCTCCATCCCCCGCGCGGAGCGGCTCGCCTTCGCTCTGCGCCGGATCGAGACCAAGCTCGCGACCAGCGACGAGGCCGGCTAGCTGACGGCCGCCAGGATTTCGTTCGCCTTGAACCGCCAGCATTTCGTTCGCG
>CAZQRA010000026.1:0-35978 GCA_964595575.1 uncultured Gaiellales bacterium | reverse complement strand
GTAGATCTCGGGTAGCCGCTCGGGGAAGATGGCGTCGATGACGACCCCCTTGATCTCCACGATCTTGCCGGTGTTGGCGTTATTCGCTCCGAGTTGGGACATAGATCTCCTGGGATGTCGGGAACGAGGCTCAGGGCCGTGGTCGGCCGGGTGGCCAGTCTATCCAAGCCACGGCCCCAGCCGACCGGTTCCCCCCGGAGGCCGCCCGCCGCCGGGTATCCTGGCCGGCGTGGCTCCCCGCCGGACGGGCTCCTTCCTCGCCCTCGTCCTCGTCGCTTCCGCCCTCGCCGTAGCGGTCTCGGCGTGCGGCGGCGAATCCCAGGCGGTCTCGCGCGCCGACTACGCCGCCTCCGTGCGAGCGATCCGCGATCGGGTGGACTTCGCCCTCGCCCGTATCACCCAGGCCCAGTCTCTAGACGAGTTCCTCGACCGCATGGAAGAGGCAGCCGCGCTGATCGAGGAGGCCGCCGACGACCTCGCGAGCGAGGGCTCGGCCCAAGGGTTCGAGCGCGACACCCGCGACCTGGCCGCTGCCCTGCGCCAGCTCTCGGTCGACCTGAAGGCCACCGCCAGCCAGGTCCGCGAGCCCGGCTTCCAGGACCTCCTCGCCAGCGCCCGCGGGCTCAGCTTCGAGAGCTGGACGCGGGCCAATCGCATCATCGAGCGGCTGCGCCGGCGCGGCATCCAGGTGCCCCCCCTCGCCCGGCACTGACCGGCAGCCGGTCGCCTCCTACCGGGGCATCACCGGTCCTGGAGGAGGAAGCGGGGCCCCCGGCCGCACCACCTCGAGCAGGGCGCGCTCGGCCTCGAGCTGCTCCTGGGGCGGGAAGCTTACGCGCGGGGCGAGCGGGGTCAAGCGCTCCTGCCCCTGCCCCCGGGAGGAGAGCTCGGCGCTCAAGCCGAACGCCGCCACGGCCAGGAGCGCCGCCGCCGCCCCTGCCTGCAGCGGCCAGGAGAGGGCCCGTCGCGGCCGGCGCACCTGGACCTGCCTTCCCATGCGCTCGAGCGGGGCCTCCCGCACCATCTCCGTGAAGGCGCTGACGTCCGCCCTGTAGGCGCGACAGGCCGCGCACCGGTCAAGGTGGGAGGCGACCATGGCCTGCTCGAGGCGGGAGAGCTCGCCGTCCAGGGCCAGCGAGATCTGCGCGCGCACGCGCTCGCACACGATCGACGAGCTGGACGACCCCACATCTCATGAGACGCCCCCCGACTAGGAGAGTTAGGCTCGAGCGTCCGTCCTCCATGCCCGCGGGCACAAACGGCCGGGCCCGCCTAGGGCCGGCCGCGGGAGCCTCGACCGGCGTCTTCCCTCGCCGCCCGGTCGGCCCCTCCGGCGCCGACCTCCTCAGGCCGTCTTGGCCGCCCGCTCCTCCCCGACCAGCTTCAAGGGGCTCAAGACCTCGGCGAAGTGGCAGGCCACGAGCTGGCCCGACCCCCGGGGGGCGAGCGGCGGTTCCTCCTCGGCGCAGATCGCCTGGGCCTTCCAGCATCGGGTGCGGAAGCGGCATCCCGACGGGGGATTGGCGGGGCTGGGCACGTCTCCCTCGAGGACGATGCGCTTGCGCTTTCCGCGCTGGCTGGGGGTCTCGATGGGGACGGCGGAGAGGAGCGCCTGGGTGTAGGGGTGCATGGGCGTCTCGTAGACCTGACGCCGCGTGCCCACCTCGACGACCTTGCCCAGGTACATGACCGCCACCCGGTCGGAGATGTGGCGAACCACCGACAGGTCGTGGGCGATGAAGAGGTAGGTGAGACCGAGCTCCTTCTGGAGCCGGGCAAGGAGGTTGACGACCTGGGCCTGGATGGAGACATCGAGCGCCGAGACCGGCTCGTCCAGGACGATGAGCTCCGGGTTGAGGGCCAGCGCCCGGGCCACCCCGATCCGCTGGCGCTGGCCGCCCGAGAACTCGTGGGGGAACCGGTTGGCGTGCTCGGGGGAGAGGCCGACCGTCTGCAGGAGCTCCTCCACCCGCTTGCGACCCTGCCGGCCGTGGTAGAGGCCGTGGATGCGCAAGGGCTCGCTGACGATCTCGCGCACGGTCATGCGGGGATTGAGGGAGGCGTAGGGGTCCTGGAACACGATCTGCATCTCCCTCCGCACAGGCCGCACCTGGCGCCGGCGGAGCTTGGTGATGTCGCGCCCCTTGAAGACGATGCGGCCGGCGGTGGGCTCGAGGAGCTTGATGATGGTTCGACCCAGGGTGGTCTTGCCGCATCCCGACTCGCCCACCACCCCCAAGGTCTCGCCCCGCACGACGGACAGGTCGACTCCGTCCACCGCCCGCACGTGCCCCACCGTGCGCTTGAACACCCCCTTCTTGATCGGGAAGTACTTGACCAAACCCTCGACGCGGAGGATCTCCCCCGCCTCCTCGACCGGCTGGGCAGCCGCCGCCTTGACCGGGTCGCTGTGGCTGGTCATGTCAGCCTCTCCACCCCGGCCCCCACCGTGTACTGGGCCCCGACCAGCTCCTCGGCGAAGTGACAGGCAGAGAGGTGCTTTCTTCCCTCCGGCAGCTCCCTGAGCAGGGGTACCTCGCTGCGGCAGCGAGCCCGCCCTCGGGAGTGGAGGCAGCGCGGGTGGAAGGCGCAGCCGGGCGGCAGCGTGATCAGGCTGGGCGGCTGGCCGGGGATGGGCTTGAGCCACTCCTGCTCTCCCTCCAGCCGAGCCAGGCTGTTCATGAGGCCGATGGTGTAGGGGTGGCGGGGAGCGTCGAAGATGGTGAACACGTCGGCCTGCTCGACCACCCGCCCTGCGTACATGACCACCACCCGGTCGGCCAGCTCGGCGATGAGGCCCAGGTCGTGGGTGATGAGGACGATGGAGGCGTTCGTCTCCCGTTGGGCGGTGCGCAGGACCTCGATGATCTGGGCTTGGATGGTGACGTCGAGCGCGGTCGTGGGCTCGTCGGCGACGAGCACGGAGGGGGAGTTGGCGATGGCCATAGCGATCATCGCCCGCTGGCGCATACCCCCCGAGAACTCGTGCGGGTACTGGTCGTAGCGCTGCTCGGCCTCTGGCACGCCCACCAGGCTGAGGAGCTCGATCGCCCGCCGCCGCGCCTCCTCCTTGCGCAGGTCCGGGTGGTGGGCAAGGAGGGCCTCGGCGATCTGGTCGCCGATCTTGAGCACGGGGTTGAGCGAGGTCATGGGGTCCTGGAAGATCATGGCGATGGCGCCGCCCCGGATCTCGCGCAGCTCCCGGCCAGGCAACTTGAGGAGATCGCGGCCCCTGAAGATGGCCTCCCCCTTGACGATGCGGCCGGGAGGCACCGGGATCAGGCCCAGGATGGAGAGGAGCGACACGCTCTTGCCCGATCCCGACTCGCCGATCACCCCCAGGACCTCTCCGGGGTAGAGGTCCCAGCTGACGTCGGTGACCGCGTGTACGACGCCGTCCTCGGTGTGGAACTCGACCGTGAGGTCGCGGATGGAGAGGACAGGATCAGGCACGCACTCTCCGCTGGGTGGGATCGAGCGCGTCCCGCAGGCCGTCGCCCACGAAGTTGATGGCCAGGGCCACGATCACGATGACGGCCCCGGGGAAGGTGACGAGCCACCACGTCTGGATCCCCTGCTGCTGGCCGTCGGCGATGAGGCTGCCGATGGCCGCCTTGGGCGGCTGGATGCCGAAGCCGAGGAAGGAGAGGGCGGCCTCCACCAGGATGGCGCTGGCCACGACCAGGGTGGCGTTGACGACGATCGGCCCCACGGTGTTGGGGAGCATGTGGCGGACGATGATACGCAGGTCGCCCGCTCCGGCTGCCCGGGCCGCCTCCACGAACTCCTTCTCGCGCAGGGACAGAAAGAGGCCCCGAACGATGCGGGCGATGCCGGTCCAGAAGAGGAAGGCCAGGATAAGGCCGATGACGAGCGGCTGGGGCATGACGAAGGAGAGGGGCCCCAGGTCGACGTCTACGTCCCCCTGACCGAAGAACCTGGCCGCCGTCAGAAGGACGGCCAGCCCGGGCAGGGTGAGGATGAGGTCGGTGAAGCGCATGAGGAGGTTGTCGATCCAGCCTCCGTAGTAGCCGGCGACGGCGCCCAGGGCCGTCCCGAACGCCGTGGACAGGAGCGCCACCACGAAGGCCACCCACAGCGACGTCTGCAGGCCGAAGATGACCCTACTCAGGTAGTCGCGGCCGAGCTGGTCGGTACCGAACAGGTGCCAGCCCGACAGGGTGGGCGACTGGTTGAGGTTGTCGAGGTCGATGGCGTCGTACGAGTAGGGAGCGATCTCCTGGGCGAAGATGGCGACGAGACCGAGCACGACGAGCACGACCAGGCTGGCCACCGCCAGGCGGTGGCGTAGGAAGCGCATGCGCGCGTACGCCCACTGGCTGCGAGCCTTGATCTCGACCCCGGTCTCGTAGACGAGGACGAGATCGGAGGCTGCCTCTCCCTCCTCGGGGACGGCCATCGCTCCTCGTCGGGCCCCGGGAGATCCTGGGATCCCCGCCTCGCCGGGGAGGGCGTCGGAGGCCGGCCGCTCAGTCATACCGCACCCGCGGGTCGAGGATGCCGTAGAGGATGTCGGCGATGAGGTTGAAGAGGATGATGGTGGAGGCGGTCACCATGAGCCAGGCCATGACCGGGTAGGGGTCGGCGGTGTTGAGGGCGTTGATGAAGTAGAGGCCCATCCCGTCCAGCGAGAACACCGTCTCGGTCACGATCGCTCCTCCCAGGAGGCCGCCGAAGTTGAGGGCGACCACGGTCACCAGGGGGATGAGGGCGTTGCGAAAGGCGTGGCGCATGGTTACCTGGCGGTCGAGGAGCCCCTTGGCCCGAGCGGTGCGCACGTAGTCCGCGTTCACCACCTCCAGCATGGAGGCCCGCATGAACCGCGAGTACTGGGCGATACTGGCCACCATGAGCACCATCACCGGCATGACCAGGTGGTGGGCTCGGTCGAGGACGAAGGAGAGGCCGTGCCCGGGATCGACCGAGTTGAGGTTGGCGATGGGCAAGATGCGGTGCCCGGTCCACAGGTAGATCTGGACCACCAGCACCTGCAGCATGAGCCCGAGCCAGAAGACGGGCGTCGCCAGGCCCAGGAAGCTGAAGGTGGTGGCCGTGTAGTCGAAGAACGAGTACTGGCGCAAGGCCGAGTAGACGCCGATGGCGATAGCGAGGAGGACGGCCAGAAGCTCGGAGGCGACCACGAGCTGGAGGGTGTTCTTCATCACCCGCCACAGGTCGGGCAGGATGGGCTTGTTGGTGAGGAGCGTCGTCCCGAACTCGTTGGTGACGGCGTCCCTGACCCAGTAGCCGTAGCGGACGAAGATGGAGTCGTAGAGGTGCTTCTCCTCGGCGATCCGCTCTAGACCTTCCTTGTCGATGTTGGGAGTGATCCGGAGGGGCGCCAGGGGATCGCCCGCTCCCTTGGCGACGAACACGAAGACGAGGAAGCTTGCCGCCACCAGGACGACGCTGCTGTAGAGCAGCCGACGGACGATGTAGGTGAGCACAGCCCTAGACCCGAGATGGTACTGGAGAGTCCCGCCCCCGCAGGAGGCGGGGGCGGGACTCGCAACGGCAGCCCGCGGCCGTTCCTCGCTAGGCCGCCCAGTCGCTCACGTTCCAGGGGCTTCCCTCTGTCGTCGGGTTGACCACCGGCCCCTTCACCTTGGCGCTGTGGATGACGTAGATGGGGCGCGCGTACATGGGGATGGAGGGCACGTCCTTGACCATGTACTTGGCCTCGGCCTCGTTCAGCATCTTGGCCCGCTCGTCGGCATCCAGCGTCACCGCCACGTCGTTCAGGATCTTCGTCAGCTTGCGGTTGCAGTAGTTCATGTAGTTCTGGTCGCCGCCGCAGGCGTAGAGATCCTTGATCGTGATCGGGGTGGACGGGCTTCCCACCCAGGTGAACATGAAGAGATCCCAGTCCCCGGAGGGAAGCACGGTGCCGAACACGAACCCGCCGGTGCCGAACCGGGGCACGAGCTCGATGCCCACGCTCTTCAGCTGGCGCTGGATGATCTCGAAGGTGAGGGCCCGCAGCTGGTTACCGGCCGTGGTCACGAACCGGAAGGAGAGCTTGCCCACCCCCGGGCAGGAGAAGATGTCCTGGTTGTTGGGGTTGGGGGCATCCGGGCCTCCCGTGCAGCCGTGGCTCTTCAAGATCTGGATGACCTTCTTCTGGCTGAAGGGGTAGGCCTTCCAGTTCGCCTTGTAGTACTTCTCGAAGGGCTTGAACATGTGGCTCTGCAGAGCCGGCAGGCCGGGGGCGATGTCCTTGTACAGGGCCGCTGCCACCTGCGGCCGGTTCATGCCCGTGATCAAGGCCTGGCGGATGTAGGGCTGCTTGAGCGCGGGATGACCCTTGGGCCCGAACTGGATGTCGATGTGCTCCCAGGCGTAGCCGATCTTCTGGTCGACCACGAAGTTCTTGTCCTTGAGGAAGTCGGCAATCTGCAGCTGGGGCTGGGGCTCCATGACCTGGCCTTCCCCTGCCTTGAGCGCCTGGAAGCGGGCGTTGGTGTCGAGGATGTAGCGGAACACCACCCGGTCGAGCTGCATGGGCTTGTAGGCCTTGAACGCCTTGTTCTTGACCACCGTGATCTGGACGCCCTTCTGCCAGCTCTGGAACTTCCAGGGGCCGCTAGAGACGGGGATGTCGTTCAAGAACATCTGGTTCATGTCCTTGCCGCGGATGATGTGCTCCGCGTACGGCCCCGACGACACGACCGACTCCCAGTCGGCGTACTGGGTCTTGAACACCACCCGGACCTTCTTGTCGTTCTTGCCCACCCGGGAGACCGACTTGATGTCCTCCCAGCCGGTGCGGCTGACGACGTTGTTCTTGGGGTTGATGAAGACCTGCCAGGTGGCCCGGAAGTCCCTCCAGGTGACGGGCTTGCCGTCGCTCCAGACCGCCTCCTTCTTGTACTCGAACTCGACCGTCAAGGGCTTCTTCTTGACGATCTTGGGCTTGTCCACGCACAGACGGGGAACGAAGTCTGCCTTGTCGTTGCGGATCTGGCAGCCGTACCAGATGTTGTTGGTCACGAGGCTGGTCGCGTACAGGTTGTTGCCCACCCACGGTCCTTGCAGGTTGGGCGGCTCCTGGTCGTGGATGAAGACGACCGTCCCCGCCTGCGCCCGCTGCGGCTTGGCCGACGCCGCCGGCCCGACGGCCAGACTCGCGACAATCGCCAGCGCCCCCACGAGGAGCGCGATCGATCTTCTACGCATATCCCCCTCCGTCGACATCGATCATTCCTGCACACCCCTCGCCACGACCGCGGGACCTCGGCGCCTCGCTACCGTCGCCTCGCCTGTGGGGAGAGCTGCTCGCGGCACCGATCGTCGTCCTCGTTGGCCGTGGTCACGTGCAGGCCATAGCATATGACGTCGGTCGAGAGTTTTCGTTAGAGGAGGCCGGTGAGGATTCCGGGCAAGGAGCGGCGGCAGCCGTCGCCCCACCTGGGGGCGACAGAGGAGGCGGCGAGACTGGCCGAGCTGGCAGTGGAGCGCATCGACCAGGCACTCGGCCAAGGGTGGTATGGGCAGCCCAGCCCTGCCGATGTCGCTGCCCTCGTGCTCTGCCGCCTGCGCCGAGCCCGGGCAGGCGAGGGGGGAGCGGCCGAGCACGGGGACGAGGCCGTCCGTCTGGCCCTCTCCCAGGCCCGGCCCGAGGCGGTCGTCTGGCTGGCCAGCAGGGCCATCTCGTACATGGACGAGAACGGCTTCCCCGAGGCGGTGGAGCGAGAGCTGCAAGACCTGGGGCTGCTACCTCGTCCTGGCGCCGAGCACGAGGAGGAGGGGGAGGGCCGCTAGGGCGGCGAGGTACGGGGAGAGGAGGAGGAAGGAGCGGCGCTCGCTGCGGGCCTCGGTGGGCCCCTTCCCCAGCAGGCGCCGGGCGGCCCGGATCGCGGCGCCGACGTCGTCCTCCCCGAGCGCCACTCCCCCGCTTGCGGCAGCCAGGACCTCCAGGGTGGCTCGAGCGGAGGGGTCGGGCCTGTACTGAGCCTCGGCCACGCCTCCTGCGTACACCTGCTCCCCCCTCTTCCAGACGTGGACGAGCACGGGGACGACGGCAGGGGGTCGGCGCAGGCTGCGCCCTACCAGGGCGGGAGCTACCGGCTGGCTCTCGCCGTCGGTGAAGACGAGCGCCAGCCGACGGCGGGCCCGGGAGGAGAAGAAGCGCCGGGTAGCGAGCGCCGTCAGGGCATCCAGCCGCGTGGCCGTGGTCGAGAAGGTGCCCTGGGGGGGCGGGCGCTCGATCCCCACCGACCTTGCCAGCGTGGCCTCGTAGACGGCCTCGTCGACGGTGGGAAAGAGGTGAGGGAGGACGCGGTCGGTGAGGGAGGCGATCCCCACGGGAACGCCTGTCAACTCGGCCCGGGCGAGGGAGGCCGCCTTCTTGGCCCGCTCCAAGCGGGTGGCGCCGTGCGGTCCCCGCCTCGCCAGCATGGAGCGGGAGACATCGAGCACCACGAAGACCTCGGCATCGGCCCGCGCCCGTACCGTGCCCACCTGCTCCACCACCGGCTGGGCCGCGGCCAAGGCCAGGAGGCCGGCCACCGCCACCGCCGCTCCCACCGGCATGACCAAGGCACGGGCGGGACGCTTCGGAAGACCGAGGGTCGCCCGCGCCTCTTTCGCCCGCCTCGAGCTGACCAGGATGGCGGCCACGGGAAGGGCGGCGGCTAGGGCGAGGATGGCCCCCTGGGGGGAGAGGAAGCTCAGGGACACGCTCAGTACCCGCTCCCAGGGGTACCGGCTCCCGCCCCCTTCGCCCCCCTTCCGCCTGGGGACGGGTTGGGGCCTCCTGCTCCTTCGGCTGCTTGGAGTCCACGGCCGCGCTGGAGGGCAAGCTCCAAGTTGACCTTGGCCTCGTCGTTCTCGGGATCGAGCGCGATCGCGGCCTGGAAGCTCGCCACTGCCTGTCGGAGAAGGGAGGAGCGGTCGCGCACCTCGGTGAGGGCGGCGGCCAGCTCGAGCACACCCAGGAGGCCGAGCGCCCGCGAGCGCCGGCCGGGGTCGTCGTCCGAGTACGCTACCGCCTGCAGCATCTCCTGGGCGCGATCGCGACGGAGGAGCACCTGGGGGTCGGACAGGACTCCCTGCCCCGGGAGCGCGAGCCGCGCTGCCTGGAGAGCGCGCCGGAAGGCTACGTCGTCGCCCACGCCGAGGAGGCGAGCGGCTGGGCTCCCGGGCAGACGCTGGGCCGGGCGCCACAAGCCGGCCCTGCCGGGATCGTGGAGGTAGCGTACGTCCCCCTCCCGGAGGGCCCGCCGCCAGCCGGCGATATCGGCGGCGAGGAGGAAGGAGCCTGCGCTCACGGCCAGGCATACCGCGGCGCTCGCTCCCAGGAGAAGCCGCCGTCTCACCGCCTCCCCCTCCGCTCCCCGCCAGGTAGGGCCAGGCGGGCCGTGAGCCGCTCGAAGAGAGCCAGGAAGAGAAGGAGAAGGTCGCCCAGCACGAGGACGCCCGTGGGAGCCTCCGCCCGCCGGCCTCCCCGGGGGAGCGTCGACGCGACCGAGGGCGCCGTCGCCTCGGTCGCGAAGGCGTCCTTCCCCAGGATCCCTTGGACGAGCCGAAGGCCGTCCGAGGAGGGCGACAGGGGAACGACCCGCACCGGTACTCCTCTCGCCGTCAGCCCGCGGAGCGTCCGAGCCAGGGCCGGCACGTCCTCGGGCGCCGTCTGGAGGTCGCTGACGAGCAGGATCGAGCCCCGCTCTACCCGCTCCCGGGCGAGCATGTCCGCGGCGAGGTCGAGAGCGGCGGAGATACGGGTCCCGGCTCGGAAGGTCGTCGCCCAGGGGCTCGCCGGCTGCCCCTGGCGCGGCGGCTGGAGGGCCCTCAGCACCGGCACCAGCGCCGAGGCCGGCGTCCCCGGCGGGAAGAGCTCGTACGGGGTATCGGAGAAGACGACGAGCCCCACCCCAGCGTCGGCCGCGACCAGGCGCTGGAGCGCGGCCCGGGCGCGCTCGTAGTCGCGGTCGGCGATGCTGAGCGAGAGGTCGAGCACGACCACTCCGCTCGAGCCGGCAGGAAGAAGCCCGAGCGGTCGAGGGGAGAGGCCGCGGGCAGAGGTCACGGTAGCCGCGAGAAGCCCTAGACAGGCGCCGGCCAAGATCAGGCGAAGGACGAGCGTCCTTAGGGCCTGGGAACGGAGCGCCCCCGCATCGACGCTGTCGATGCGGGTCGAGCTACGCGGCCACATCGTTCTCCCCCCGCCCCAGCTCCGCCCTCAGCCGGGCGGCAAGCTGGCGCGTGGCCTGGAGCGGCGGCTCGTCCCTCGACCAGGCAAGGGCCCGGGCCCAGCCGGCCAGGCCCTCCTCGCCGCGGCGGGAGAGCTCGGCGGCGACGAGCTCGAGCGCCCGACGTCTCTCCCCCGCGCCGTCCGGGCCGGCCGCCTCCTCGAGGAGGGCGAGGGCTCGCTCGAGGGGGGAGGGCGCAGGCTCGACCGGATCGGCCGGCCCCGCTCTCGGCACGCGTCTCCGAGGCACCGCCGCCGCGAGGAGGATAAGGCCGCCTGCCGCGAGGAGCGAGGCGAGAGCGAGGAAGAGGGCCTCCCCCGCCCCCGGGTCGATGCGGTAGGAGACGGCAGGAAGGGAGTCGAGATCGGCCGTCCAGGGCCTGGCCAGCGCGTCGGCCCGCCGAAAGTCCCAGGCCACGATCCGCGTGTTGACCACGAGCAGCGGCCACGGCACGAGGAGGGTGCGCCGACGAGGAGGCGTCCCCCGCTCGACGTAGGAGAGACGGAGCGGGGAGAGCTCGAGCGGAGCTACCTCCCGAGGCGGGACGCAGGCCCCCGTGAGGCAGCGAAGCCGAAAGGTCGCCCGCAGGACCACCATCGCCCCCGCCCGACCCCGCTCCCACACAGGCGGGGCCACCGGCTCCCAGGGGGCGAGCTGGGGGTGGAGCGCCACCGAGCTGGGATCGGCCCGACGGCCGTCGAGGGTCACCTGGACGCGGGCGGTGACGGTGTCCCCGAAGAGGACGACCCGCGGGGAGAGGGTCGCCTTCGCCCGTACCGGCGGGGAGGGCGGCGAGGAAGCCGCGGCCGGGGTGGCCAGGAGGGCCGCGCCCAGGAGGCCGAGCAGGAGGAGGAGCCTCCCTCCTGCCCCCAACCCTCACCTCCCCGGAACGCGGGCCCGCCGCCGGGCCTCCGCCCACGCCAGGAAGGAGGCGAGAATGTCGGCTCGCTCGCTGGAGGAGACGAGCACGGGCTCCAGCCCCAGCTCGCGGAAGCCGCCGAGGAGATGGGCCAGCCGCTCCTCGTTCGCGCGCCGGCGCTCTGCCACCTCCCGGCGGCTGAGGAGTACCGACCTGCGCCTGCCGGTCGCTGGGTCGCGCAGAGGAAGGACGAGGCCGGCGACGTCGGGGAAGCTCTGCTCCCAGGTGGGATCCTGGATGACCACCGGGACGAGGTCGATCCCCCGCTCGAGCAGGGGAAGCCAAGCCTCCTCGCCCCTCGGGGGCAGGAAGTCGGAGAGGAGGAAGACGAACGATCCGGCGGTGACCGCGCGGCGGTGCTGGAGGAGGAGGGCGAGGGTGCGATCGAGCCAGTCGGGCGGCGCCGCCCAGCGGGAGCGAGAGAGGCGCTCCTCCCGGGCGCCGGCCAGGAGCCGCTCCCCGAGCGGGGGTTGCCAGAAGGTGGAGCCATCGGCCTGCTCCACATATCCCACGAAGCCGCCCGCTCGGCCGGCGCTGTCCGCCACGAGCTGCGCTGCCCGCCGCAGGGCGAGACGCTTGTCCAGCCAGGGAAGCGGCGAGGGGAAGCCCACCATCTGGGGTCGGCAGTCGCAGGCGATGACGACGCGGGGCGCCTCCTCTGCCAGGCGCTCCCTGACCACGAACTCGTCGGCGGCCCGAGCCGTGGACAGGCGAGCCGAGGCACCCCAGTCGATCGCCTCCACGTCGTCGCCGGGCACGTAGGGACGAGAGCCAGTGACGTCCGATCCCCGCCCTCTGCGCAGGCTGCGCATGCTCCCGAAGGAGAGACCGACCAGGCGACCGCGGGGAACGAGGGGGAAGGTGAGCTCCTCCTCGGTCACGTCGACTCGCTCCCCCCTCCCAGGGGAGAGGAGCGAAAGAGGGCGTCGTCCTGGGAGCCGGGTCGGGGCACCATCGTCAGGCACGCCCGTCGCAGCTCTTCCGCCGCCGCCACTCCCCCCGCCCGGGCTCGCGCCGCCGCGGCCGGGGTGAGCACCACCCGGTGCCCGAGGACGGCCGGAAACAGCCGCTCCACGTCCTCGGGGATGACGTACGTCCTTCCCTGGAAGAGCGCCCAGGCTCGAGCGCCCCGCTCCAAAGCCAGGCTGCCCCGCACCGAGGCCCCCAGGACGACCATGTCGAGGAGCCTGGTAGCCCGAACCAGCTCCACGATCCAGCGGCGGAGGATGGCGTCCACGTACACGCGTTGCACCGCCCGCCGCAGTCGATGCACCTCCGCCGCGGACACGACCGGCGACAGCCGCTCCAGCGGGTGCTGCACCCGCTGCTCCTCGATGATGCGGAGCTCGTCCTCGAGAGGGGGGTAGCCGAGGGCGGTCCTCAAGAAGAAGCGGTCGAGCTGCGCCTCGGGAAGGGGAAACGTGCCCTCGTACTCGATCGGGTTCTCGGTGGCCACGAGCAGGAAGGGGTCGGGCAACCGGCGCGTGACCCCGTCCACGGTGACCTGGCCCTCCGCCATCGCCTCGAGCAGGGCCGACTGGGTCTTGGGCATGGCTCGGTTGATCTCGTCCACGAGGACGACGTTGGCGAAGATCGGCCCCGGGCGAAACTCGAAGTCGCGGGTCTTCTGGTTGAACACGGAGAGCCCGGTGACGTCGCTCGGCTGAAGGTCGGGGGTGCACTGGATCCGGGACGTCGTGGCCCCCTCGATGGAGCGGGCGATGGCCCGGGCGAGGACGGTCTTGGCAGTGCCGGGAACGTCCTCGAGCAGGACATGCCCGCCGCAGGCGAGCGCGGCCAATACCAGCATCGCCTCCTCCCGCTTTCCGTACACGACCGCCTCCACGTTGGCGAGGAGCCGCCTGGCTACGTCCACGGCCCAGTCGAAGGACGACGCCTCCTCGGAGGGAGCCGCCTGGAGGGGTTCCACGCCCCGATTGTACGCGTGGGCGCAGGGAGCCCCGCCTACCGGACGGGACGCCTTCGGACAGGCCTACCGGGTGAGGGCGTCGGCGCCGGCCACCACTTCCAGGATCTCCTGGGTGATCTCGGCCTGGCGGGCGCGGTTCATGGCCAGGGTGAGGGAGTCGATCAGCTCGCCCGCGTTCTTGGAGGCGTTGCGCATGGCGGTCATGCGCGCCCCCTGCTCGGAGGCGGCCGACTCGAGCAGGGCCCGGTAGATCTCCGTCTCCAGGTAGAAGGGAAGGAGCCGGGCCAGGATCACCTCCGGCTCGGGCTCGTAGATGACGTCGCCGAGGAGGGCCGCCGCCCGGGCCTCCTCCTCGCTCCGACCGAGCATCTCCTCGGGGATGGGAAGGACGTCCTGCTCGACCACCTTCTGCACGAGCGGGGACACGAAGTGGTTGTAGACGACGACGGCGCGGTCGATCTCCTCGCTCACGTAGAGCTCGGCCAGACGGTGGGCGATGGCCTGGGCGTCGGCGTAGCTCGGCCGATCGCTGAATCCCGTCCAGGCCTGGAGCGGCTGGTAGCCGCGGAAGCGGAGGGTGGAGACGCCCTTGCGGCCGCTCACGAGCCAGCGCACCTCCACTCCCTGGCCGGAAAGCTGCCGCTCCAGGGCGAAGGCGTGGCGGAGGATCTGGGCGTTGAAGGCGCCCGCCAGGCCACGATCCCCCGTCAAGGCCAGGATGGCCGCCCGCCGCACCTCCCGCCGGCGAAGCAGGGGAAGGCCGTGGACGGAAGCTGCGGCGCGGGCGGTGCCGACCATGAGCTCGAGCGTCCGGTCGGCGAAGGGGCGCATGGCCTCGATCCGGGCCTGGGCCCGGCGCAGGCGGGCGCTGGCCACGAGCTCCATGGCCTTGGTGATCTTGCGGGTGTTGCGGACGGAGCGAATCCGCCGCCGGAGGTCCTGGACGCTCGCCATCGTCCCCCGCTAGGCCGCGGCCTGGGAGGGAGCGAAGCGCTCCGCGAACCGCCTCACCTCGGCGTGGAGCCTCTGCTGGAGCTCGTCGGAGAGCTCCTTCTTCTCCCTGATCTCGGCGTAGATCGTGCCCTCTGCCCGCAGGTGCTGGCGCAGCTCCTCCTGGAACCGGGGGACGTCCGCCACCGGCACCTGGTCGAGGTAGCCGTTGACGCCGGCGAAGATGGCCACCACCTGCTCCTCGAGCGGCCAGGGCTGGTACTGGGGCTGGTTGAGGGTAGCCACCATGCGCTCGCCCCGAGCAAGGGCATCCCGAGTGGCCTGGTCGAGCTCGGACCCGAACTGGGCGAAGGCCTCCAGCTCCCGGTACTGGGCCAGGTCGAGCCGTAGCCTTCCGGCCACCTGGCGCATGGCCTTGACCTGGGCGTTCCCGCCCACGCGGGACACGGAGATGCCGACGTTGATGGCCGGCCGTACCCCCGAGAAGAAGAGGTCGGACTCGAGGTAGATCTGGCCGTCGGTGATGGAGATGACGTTGGTGGGGATGTAGGCGGAGACGTCGCCGGCCTGGGTCTCGATCACCGGTAGGGCCGTCAGCGAGCCGCCGCCGAGCTCGTCGGAAAGCTTGCAGGCTCGCTCCAGAAGGCGGGAATGGAGGTAGAAGACGTCGCCGGGGAAGGCCTCCCGTCCCGGCGGCCGGCGCAGGAGGAGCGACATCTGCCGGTAGGCGTCGGCGTGCTTGGAGAGGTCGTCGTACATGCACACGGCGTGGCGACCGTTGAACATGAAGTACTCGCCCATGGCGCAGCCCGCGTAGGGAGCCATCCACTTCATGGGGGCCGCCTCGTTGGCGGGGGCGGTGACGATGATCGTGTACTCCATCGCCCCCGCCTCCTTGAGCCGCTCGTAGACCTGGGCCACGGTGGACGACTTCTGGCCGATGGCGACGTAGATGCAGACCATGTCCTGCCCGGCCTGGTTGAGGATGGTGTCGACCAGGATGGCGGTCTTGCCGGTGGAGCGGTCGCCGATGATGAGCTCGCGCTGGCCTCGGCCGATGGGGATCATGGAGTCGATGGCCTTGAGGCCTGTCTGGAGCGGCTCCTTCACCGGCTGGCGGTCGACCACCCCCGGCGCCTTGAACTCGAGCGGGCGGCGCTCCTTGGCCTCGATAGGGGGGCCGCCGTCGAGGGGCTGGCCCAGCGGGTTGACGATGCGGCCGATCAGCTCCTCGCCCACCGGCACGCTGGCGACGCGGCCGGTGCGCCGTACCGTCTCCCCCTCCTTGACCAGCTCCCAGTCGCCGAAGAGGGCGGCCCCCACGTTGTCCTCCTCCAGGTTGAAGGCGATGCCGGTCACGCCGTGCTCGAACTCGAGCATCTCCATGGCCACGGCGTTCTCGAGCCCGTACACCCGGGCGATGCCGTCGCCGACCTGGAGGACGGTTCCCACCTCCGCCAGGTCGGTCTCCACCGCCAGCTGCTCGATCCGCTGGCGTAGGATCGATGTGATCTCCTCCGGACGTAGCTTCACGTTCTCTCCTTACCTCGTGCCATAGCCGTGGTACTCCTCTAGCGGCGGCCGGCTCCGTTCGCGAGCTCGTGCCGCAGGCGCTCCAGGCGGCCGCGAACGGAGGCGTCGGCGAGGAACGACCCCGCCCGTACCACCACGCCGCCGATGAGGGAGGGATCGACGGCCGTCGCCAGCTCCACCCGGCGACCCGAGCTCTCCTCGATGGTGCGGGCGATGGCCCGCGCCTCCTCCTCGGACAGGGCGTAGGCGGTGGTCACCTCCACCGACAGCTGTCCCTCCGCCGCCGCCACCATGCGCTCCAGCTCCTTCGCGATCCCTTCCAGGTGGGCCGCCCGCCCCTTCTCGGCCAAAAGCCGCAGGAAGTTGCGGACCAGCTCGTCCGCCTCGCCCACCACCGCCTCCAGGACGTCTGCCTTGGCGCGGGGGTCGAGCTGGGGGTTGGCGAGGACGCCCTTGAGCTCGGGAACTTCCTCCAGGGCGGCGACGAGATCCCCCACGTCCTCCAGCACCTGGGCGAGGCGGCCCCGGTCGCGCGCCGCCTCGAAGAGGGCCCGGGCGTAGACGCGATCGATGACCGACACCGTGCTACACGGCCTCCCGCTCGAGCACCGAGAAGTCCAGCCCTTCGATGGCCTCCTCGACGAGGCGCCGATGGTCGGCCTCGGTCAAGACCTTGCCGGTGACTTTCTCCGCCGCCTCCAGGGCCAATCCCGCCACCTCCCTGCGGATCTCGGCCAGGGCGCGCTGGGTCTCGGCCTCGATCTCCCGGCGCGTCTCCTCGAGGCGCCGACGCCGCTCCGCCTCCAGCTCCTCCCGCAGCCGTTTGTGCTCTGCCTCGGCCACCCGCCGGGCCTCGACCAGGATCTCCTCCGCCTGCCTGCGCGCCTGGGCAAGCTGCGACCCCTGCTCCTCCATGAGCCGGGCGGCCTCCGCCCGCGCTCGATCGGCTTCCTCCAGGGCCTGCCGGATGCGCCGCCGCCGCTCGTCCACGATCCGCTGGATCGGCCCGAAGGCGAACCGCCAGAGGACGGCCAAAGTGATCGCGAACACGATCAGCGTCCAGATCATGAGGCCGGGGATGATCTTCGTCAGCGGGCTGCCGCCGTTCTCCGCGGCGAGGACCAGCGAGGCCACGAGCGCGGGCATCGGCTAGACGAGGACGAGCCCCAGGAAGCCGCCCACGAGGCCGTAGAAGACGACCGCCTCGGTGAGGGCGAACCCGAGCCACATGATCCCCTGCAGCTCGCCCCGCAGCTCCGGCTGGCGGGCGACCGACTGGATCATGGACGCGAACACGGTACCGATGCCGATGCCGGCCCCCAGCGAGCCCAGGCCCATGCCCATGGCCAAGCCGAGAGCCTTGCCGGCATCCACGACGTTGCCTTCCAGAACAGCGAGCAGGTTGAACACGCGTCCCTCCTTGTCAGTGCTCCGGCTCGATAGCCGAGCCGATGTAGATAGCAGTCAGCGCGGCGAAGATGAAGGCCTGAATGGTGACCACGATGATCACCTCGAACAGGTAGAAGAGCGTGGCGGCCGGGATCGTCAGCACGGCGGCGTAGCCGGAGACGATGAAGATGAGCCCGATCATGAGCAGGATCAGCATGTGCCCGGCCAGCATGTTGGCGTAGAGTCGGACGGAGAGCGACACCACCCGGAAGAGGTGGGAGAAGAGCTCGAGTACCGCCATCACCGGGACGAGGCCCCCGGGGACGCCCGCCGGCACGAAGCTCTTGAGGTAGCGAAGGCCGTTGTGCCGGAACCCCTCCACGTGCGTGAAGAGGACGCTGAAGACGGCCAGGGTCAAGGTCACCGAGATCTGGGCGGTGGCGGCGTAGATGCCCCAGGTGGGGATGTCGAGGCCGAAGAGCTCGAAGGTGTCGTTGGAGAGGGGAAGGGGGATGAACCCGACCATGTTGAGCGCCCAGATGAAGAGGAAGAGGGAGGCCACGTAGGGAAACCACAGCCCCATGGCCTTGGAGGGAAGGCCCTGCTCGGCGATCTGGGTCTGGGTGATCTCGTAGATCGACTCGCCGATGGTCTGGCGGGTATCGGGGTCGACGCGCAGGCGCAGGCGCATGAGGCCGACGCCCAAGGCCATAGCCACGAGACCCCCCAGCCACAGGTAGGCGACGGCCTTGTTGATGGACATGTCGATCGGCCCCAGGTGGATGGGAACCCACTCCTCCAGGCGGAACTCGTCCTCGGGGTTGAAGTCGCCCGTGCTCGCCAGCGCTGCTTGGGGAGCGAGGAGGAGCAGGCCCGCCAGGGCCGCCGCCGCCCTCCTCACGGCCTCCCCCCCAGGGAGGGCTTGCTCCCGAAGTAGGCGAGCAGGGAGAGAGCCAGCTCCACGGTATAGGCGGCCACGTAGAGGAGCGCCGCCGACAGCCCCACCGGCTCGTCCGCCACCGCCACGGCGATGAGGACGACCATGACGGCGACGCTGCGGAAGGTCATCGCCACCGCCCGCACGCCCGACAGGGCCAGGTGGTCGGCCCCCAGGGGCAGCCGGTGGAGGACGAGGGCGATCGCCTCCCCTGCCCCCCACAGGGCCGCTGCCACGGCCCAGCCCGCCAAGGGCCAGCCGGCGGCCACGAACAGGGGGAGGGCCACGGCCACGACGGCGGTGCCGGCCAGGGCCGGCCCCTTCCGCGCCGGTACCGGACGCGGCCGCGCCACCAGGCGCTCGAGCACTAGAAGGCCCCCCGGTAGCGACGGTAGACGACGAGGACGCCGGCGGGGACGCCCACCATCGCCCCCACCCCGGCGCCCAGGCCGACCGACCCCGCAGCCCAGCCGATGAGGGCCCCGGCACCGATGCCGATGGCGGTGGTGGACGCGAGCAGGGCGCCCGCGCCGGCAGGCTCGAAGGTGGGGCGAGACGGGCGCTGCATCGCCGGCGAGCATACCAGAGGGGCGGCCGACCTTGTGACACCTCGATTCGCGACTGCTAGCGACAAACAAGGGGTATTTCCCGCCAGTTTGTACGGCGAGAAAGCGCCCTCCGGTGGGTCAAGCGGTGCGACGAGCCCGCGCCCGTACCTGGGATTCCTGCTCCTGCCGTCGGCGGCGCACCCGGGGGTTGGCCAGCTTCACGATCTCGAGGAGGTAGACGATGTACACGGAGGTGGCCAGGGCCAGAAGCCCGATGGCCGCCGCCGCCACCGTCGGCCACAGGTGCCACTCGCCCCGCTCTCGGAAGGGGATGAAGCGGGTGGCGAGGGCCGCCGCCGCCAGCGTGGCGCACCACAGCCAGATGGTGAGGGTGGTGCGGGTCTGGGAGAAGCCGATGCGGAGGAAGCGGTGGTGGAGGTGCTCGCGGTCGGGGGCGTAGATCGGCTGTCGGTACTTGAGTCGGCGGGCGACCACAAAGCCGGTGTCGAGGATGGGCACGGCCAGGACGAGCAAGGGGAAGAAGAGGGCCACCGTGGCCGCGGTCTTGAGAAGCCCCTGCACGGCCACGGTGGCCAGGGAGAAGCCGAGGAGGAGGGCTCCCGAGTCCCCCATGAAGATGCGGGCGGGGTAGAAGTTGTGGCGCAGGAAGCCCAGGCAGGCGCCGAACACGATGGCGGAGACGACGGCCGCCTGGGGCTTTCCCAGCGACAGGGCGATGACGCTGAAGGTGCCGCCGGCGATGGAGCATACGCCGGCGGCGAGGCCGTCCAGGCCGTCCAGGAAGTTGACCATGTTCATGAGGGCCACGATCCAGAGCACGGTGAGGGGCTTGCCCACCCAGGGCGAGAGCTCATGGACGCCGAGGAAGGGGAAGGTGAAGCGGTCGATCCAGATGCCGAAGCCGACGGGGATGGCAGCCGCGCCTACCTGGCCTGCGAGCTTCTCCAGCCAACGGAGGCCGCGGAAGTCGTCCACTGCCCCGACCACGGTGGCGACGGCGGCGCCGAGCAGGATCCCCCTCGTCTCCCGGCCCAGCTCGAGGAAGGCAAGGGCGGGCACCACGATCCCCAAGAAGAGGGCGATCCCGCCCAGCCGAGGCACGGGCCGAGCGTGGTGGCGGCGACCGCCGGGGAGATCGACCACCCCCAGCCTGCGGGCCACCCCGCCCACCGCCGGAGCCAAGACCACGACCAAGCCCAGGGCGACCGCGGCGCCGTAGACGACCTCGAGGTGGTCGAGCAGGCGGTGGAGGAGCATGACCCTGGCAGCCTACTTCGCCGAAGGCAGGCCTGCCCCCTCCCCGCCCGGCTACAGGCGGAGGAAGAGCCGACGGCGAAGGAGGCGGTAGCCGCGCCCACCCCTGCCCAGCCCGACGGCCAGCGCCCAGGCGGGAACGAGGAACACGATGGCCGCCGCCGCCGCCAGGCCCACAGCAAGCCAGGCCAGGGCGAAGACCGTCAGCGCCAGCGCCGCCGCCGCCAAGCCCAGCGCCGCCGCCGCCGCTCCTGCGGCCAGCTGCAGCGCGAGCCGGGCAAGACTCATTTGGTGCCGTACAGCCGGTCGCCGGCGTCGCCCAAGCCGGGGACGATGAAGCCGCGCTCGTCCAGGCCCCGGTCGATGGCGGCGACCACGATGCGCACGTCCGGGTGGGCGGAGGTTACCCGCTCGATGCCCTCGGGAGCGGCGATGATCGAGATGAGCACGATCGAGGTCGCCCCCGCTCGCTTCACGATGTCCACGGCGGCAGCGGTGGAGTTGCCGGTGGCGAGCATGGGGTCGAGGACGATCACGTCCCGCTGGGCGATGTCCTGAGGCAGCTTGACGTAGTACTCCACCGGCTGCAGGGTGGCCTCGTCCCGGTAGAGGCCTATGAAGCCCACCCGCGCCCCCGACAGGAGCGAGAGGACGCCGTCCAGCATCCCCACCCCCGCCCGGAGGATAGGGCACACGGCCACCTTCTTGCCCGAGATCCGCTCCACCGTGGCGCGCTCGAGCGGGGTCTCCACCTCCGCCTGCTCGGTGGCGAGATCCTTGGTCGCCTCGTAGGTGAGAAGGAGCGTGAGCTCGTTCACGAGGCGGCGGAAGTCGGCGGTACTGGTGGTCCTGTCGCGCAGGAGCCCGAGCTTGTGGCGAACGAGGGGGTGCCTGACCTCGGTGACCTGGCTCACGCGAGGTAGGAGGTGTAGCCCCGAAAGCCCGGGTAGAGGGGGCGTCTGTCGCACAGGGCCCGGCTGCGGGCCCGCAGCGCCTCCAGGTCGGCCCCCGGTCGCAGCGCCTCGCAGATGATCGTCCCCACCTCTCGTACGTCCTCCTGGTCGAAGCCCCGCATGGTCACCGCCGGCGTTCCCAGGCGAAGGCCGGAGGCTACGGTGGGGGGACGCTCGTCGAAGGGAAGGGTGTTGCGGTTGGCCGTGATCCCGACCTGGGCCAGCCTCTCCTCGGCCTCCCTGCCCGTCCAGGGCGTCTGCCGGAGGTCGACGAGCAGAAGGTGGGTGTCGGTGCCGCCGGTGAGCACCGGGAGCCCTCCCTCCTCCAGGGCCTGGGCCAGGGCGTCGGCGTTGGCCCGCACTTGCTCCTGGTAGCTCCGGAAGGCTTCGCTGGCGGCGATCCGAAAGCAGGTCGCCTTGGCGGCGATGACGTGGTTCAAGGCTCCTCCCTGCATCCCCGGGAACACCGCTCGGTCGAGCGCCTGGGCGTGCTCGGCCCGACAGAGGACGAGGCCGGAGCGGGGCCCGGCCAGGGTCTTGTGGGTGGTGGTGGTCACGAAGTCGCAATAGGGGACGGGGTTGGGATGGAGGCCGGCGGCGACGAGGCCGGCGAAGTGGGCCATGTCGCAGAGGAGGAGAGCCCCCACCTCGTCGGCGATCTCCCGGAACCGGTCTGCCTCCACCGTGCGCGGGTACGCCGATCCCCCGCACACGATGAGCTTAGGGCGGTGCCGCTTGGCCAGGGAGCGCACCTCGTCGTAGTCGACGAGGCTCGTCTTCCTGCTTACCCCGTAGTGGACGACGGTGTACAGGCGGCCGGAGAAGTTGACCTTGAGCCCGTGGGTGAGGTGGCCTCCGTGCGCGAGCTCGAGGGAGAGGATGGTGTCCCCCGGCTCCAGGCAGGCGAAGTACACGGCCATGTTGGTCTGGGCTCCGGCGTGGGGCTGGACGTTGGCGTGCTCGGCTCCGAACAGCTCCTTGGCCCGGTCGATGGCGAGCTGCTCGATCTCGTCCACGACCTCGCAGCCTCCGTAGTAGCGGCGCCCGGGATAGCCCTCGGAGTACTTGTTGGTGGCCACGCTCCCCACCGCCTCCAGCACCGCCGGCCAGGTGAAGTTCTCGGAGGCGATGAGCTCGATCTCCTGCCGCTGGCGCTCGAGCTCCCGCCCCAGGAGCGAGGCCACCTCGGGGTCGACCTCGGCGAGCGGGGCGGAGCGGAGCCGGTCGAGGGTCTCCTGGGCGACGGCCATGGCCGCCAATCGTACTCGCCCGTCCCGAGGGAGGGGGAGCCAGGCTCAGGCCTGGAGGGCCGCTGCTACCCGAGCCAGCGCCTCGGCTGCGGAGACCGCCCCCTCCCGCAGGACCACGGGCTCGCCGCCGGTGAGGTCCAGGACGGTGGAGGGGACGCCGGGAAGCTCTCCCCCGTCGAGGACAGCGCCGCAGGCGGCCTTGATCTCCGGGGGGACCTCGTCCAGGGCGCGGGGATCGGGGCCGCCGTGGAGGTTGGCGCTCGTGGCCATCACCGCCCCCACCCGGCGAATCACCTCGGCGGCGGCAGGGGGGAGCTCGGGCACGCGCACCCCGATCGTGTCGGGCCGGGCGCCGGAGAGCCAGCGGAAGCGCCGGGCGGGGTTGGGAAGCACGAGGGTGTAGGGACCTGGGAAGAGGGCCCGGGCGACCACCGCCGCCCTGCCCCGCAGCTCGGGCACGCACTCGAGGAGGATGTCCACGTCCGCGCAGAGGAGAGCCGCCGGCTGGCCCGGGGGCCGGCGCTTGAGCCGGAGGGCCCGCAGCACCGAGGCCTCGGTGTAGGGGCCGGCGACGAGCCCGTACACCGTGTCCGTGGGCAGGACGACGGGCCTTCCCGCCCGCAGCGCTGCCACCGCCGCCTCTACCGCGTCCACTGCCCCTCCACCACCCGCTCGCGGCCGGCCAGGTCCTCGGTCCTGCGCACGTGGGAGAAGCCTAGCGAGGCGAGGAGCTCGGCCACCCGTCCGGCAGCCCCGTCTGCGACCTCGAGCACGAGCCAGCCCCCAGGGGCCAGCACCGACCGGGCCCCGCGGGCGACGGCTTCGGTAGCGCCGCGGCCGACGAGGGCCTCCCTGGGCTCCCAGTCCCTTACCTCCGGCTGCAGGGTGGCGAGCTCCTGGGGATCGACGTAGGGAGGGTTGGAGACGACGAGGTCGTAGGGGCCGCCCGGAAGCCCCAGGAAGAGGTCGTGGCGGAGGAAGCGAACCCGACTCGCGAGCTCGAGGCGGGCGGCGTTCTCGTAAGCCAGGTCGAGGGCCTGAGAGGAGGCGTCGATGGCCGTGATGCAGGCTCCTGGGTGCTCGTCGGCCAGGGCGAGGGCGATCGCCCCCGAGCCGCAGCCGACGTCGAGCACCCTCGGCTCCTCGAGCCCGGCCAGGAGCGCCAGGCAGCGCTCGACCACGACCTCTGTCTCGGGACGAGGAACGAGGGCTCGGCGGTCGACCTTGAGGAGGAGGCGCCGGAAGCCCCACTCCCCCAGGATGTAGGCAAGCGGCTCTCTTTTACCCCGCCGCCGCACCAGGGCTCGGCAGCGGTCGAGCTCCTCCTTGGTCAGAGGCTGGTCGATCTTGAGGTAGAGGTCAAGCCGGGAGAGGCCGAGGGCCCTCGCCACCAGGTGCTCGGCGTCGACCCGGGGGCTGGGCACGCCCCTGCCGGCCAGGTACTCGGCCGAGGCCCGCACCACCTCGCCGATGGTCACGCCCTGGCCGTCTCGAGCGCCCGCCGCCGCTCCTCCTGGGCCAGGGCGTCGGTCAGCTCGTCCAGCTCTCCCTCCAGGATCGCGTCCAGGCGATGGACGGTCAGCTTGACCCGGTGGTCGGTGACCCGGTTCTCGGGAAAGTTGTAGGTGCGGATCTTCTCGGCTCGCTCCCCCGAGCCGATCTGGGCCCGGCGGGCGGCGGTGAGCTCGGCCTGCCGCCTCGCCCGCTCCAGCTCGTAGAGACGGGCCCGCAGCACGCGCATGGCCTTCTCCCGGTTCTGAAGCTGCGAGCGCTCGTCCTGCATGGCCACCACGATGCCGGTGGGAAGGTGGGTGATGCGCACGGCGGAGTCGGTCGTATTCACGCTCTGGCCGCCGGGACCGGTGGAGCGGTAGACGTCGATCTTGAGGTCGGCGGGGTCGATCGCCACCTCCACCTCCTCGGCCTCGGGCATGACCGCCACGGTGGCGGTGGAGGTGTGGATCCGCCCCTGCGACTCGGTCGCCGGCACCCGCTGCACCCGGTGGGTGCCTCCTTCCCACTTGAACACGGAGTAGGCGCCCTCCCCCTTGACGGCGAACACCACCTCCTTGTAGCCGCCGCCCTCGTTGGGGCTGGCCGAGATGGGCTCCCAGGCGAAGCCTCGACGCTCGGCGTAGCGGGTGAGCATGCGGAAGAGGTCGGCCGCCCACAGAGCCGCCTCGTCGCCCCCCACCCCCTGCCGGATCTCGACGATGACGTCCTTGCGATCGGCAGGGTCGGCCTCGACCAGGGCCAGCTTGAGCTCCTCCTCGAGCTCGCTCAGCCGTCTCTCGAGCTCCGGCACGAGCTCGCGCAGATCGCCGTCGGCCCGCGCCTCGGCCAGGTCGTCCCTGACACGTCGCCACTCGTGGGCGAGGCGATAGGGCCCCTCGAGCTCCTTCAACCGGCGACCGGCCTCGGCCGCCTGCCGGTGGTCGTTGTAGACGGCAGGATCGGACAGGCGCTCCTGGGCCTCCCGGTAGGAGCGCTCCAGGTCGGCGACGAGGGTCTCGAGATCGGGCATGCGCTAAGCGTAGACGAGCCTGCGGCCGCTCCTTGACGTCGATACTTTCTCTTTTGTAGCATCGAGGCTTCAAGAACTAAAGCCTAAGGAGGCGACATGTCCGTACGCCAGGAGATCCTGGCCGCCAACGAGCGGTACGCAGCCACCTTCGACAAGGCCGACCTCCCCCTCCCGCCGGCGCGACGGCTGGCCGTCGTCACCTGCATGGACGCCCGTCTCGACCCGGCCAAGTTCCTGGGCCTGACCGAGGGCGACGCCCACGTCATCCGCAACGCGGGCGGCGTCGTCAGCGACGACGCCCTCCGCTCCCTCATCATCTCGCACTGGCTGCTCGGCACCCAGGAGGCCCTCGTCATCGCCCACACCGACTGCGGCATGCTCACCTTCACCAACGACGAGCTGCGGGCGAAGCTGGCGAGGGAGACGGGAGCGGACGCGAGCGGGATCGACTTCCTCCCCTTCCCCGACCTCGAGGAGAGCGTGCGCGCCAGCGTCCGCCGGATCCGCGAGTCCCCGTTCCTGCCCGACTCGTTCGCCGCCGGCGGCCTCGTCTACGACGTCCGCACGGGCAAGCTGCGCGAGGTCGCCTGAGCCTCGCTTGGGGCTTCCCGCGGCGGGCGTCGGCCTGGTCAGGGCTCCAGCGAGGCCTCGACCTCCACTTGGGCGCTTCCCCGGATCAGGGAAGAGAGGGGGCAGCCGGCGTCTGCCCTCTCCACCGCCCGGCGGAAGGCCTCCTCGGCTAGGCCGGGGGCGCGGGCCCGGGCCGAGAGCCGCGAGCAGACGACGAGGTGACCCTGCCCTGCCACCTCGTCCACGACGCAGGTGGCCACCACCTCCAGCCGCTCGGGAGGATGGCCGAGCTGGGTCAGCTCGGAGGCGAGCGCCATGGCGAAGCAGCCGGCGTGGGCGGCGGCGAGGAGCTCCTCGGGGCTCGTCTTCCCCTCCGGCCGACCGATGCGGGCGGGGAGGCTGTAGGGGAGCTCGAAGGCAGACGACGAGCGCGCGGCAATCGTCCCCCCGCCGCGGGCGACGTTCCCTTCCCAGACCGCCTCCGCCTGCCGCTCGATCCTGGGCACGGCGACAGAGCCTACCGCGCCGGCGGAGGGGTAGGACCGGGATCGAGGCCCTCCCCGACCTCTGCCCGGGTTCCCTGGGGAGGAGCCTCAGGCCATGACCTCGACCGGCGTCGGCGCCTGCTGGCGGCGCTCCCGGGCCAGCACCTCCTGGAGGGCCCGAATCGACACCTCGAGCTGGTCGAGCGTGGGCTCCCGGGTCGTCAGCCGCTGCAGCCACAGCCCGGGAGCGAGGAGGGCGAGGAGGAGCCGATTGCGCCGGTGCCGACCGGCGAAGCGGATGAGCTCGTAGGCGAGCCCGGCGATCACCGGCAGCAGGGCGATGCGGGTGAGGACGAGCCAGTACCAAGCGGGCCGGCCGAAGAAGGCGAATACAAAGATGGCGATCACCATCACCCACAGCAAAAACGCGGTGCCGCAGCGTACGTGGATCAGGCTGTGGCGCTGCACCCGCTCAGGCGTGAGCTCGTCGCCGGCCTCGTAGGCGTTGATCGCCTTGTGCTCGGCGGCGTGGTACTGGAACAGCCGGCGCAGGTCGGGAAGGAGGGAGATGAGGGCCAGGTAGGCCACGAAGATGGCCACCCGGATCAGCCCCTCCACGACGACGAAGGCCCCCGTCGTCTCCAGGCCAAGACGGCTGGTGATGAGAGCAGGGCCGACCTTGAACAGCATGAGGGCGAAGCCGATGGCGATGGCGAAGGCGAAGAAGATCTGCCCCCGGGTAAGCTCGGCCGACTCCTCCTCGTCCTCGCCCTGGGCGGCGTAGCGGGCGGAGATGGCCAGCGCCCGAAAGCCGATCGCCAGCGACTCGCCCAGGGCGATGACGCCCCGCACCACCGGCAGCCGGAAGACCCGCCGCTTGGCCATGGGAGACGTAATCGAGCGGCACACCTGGGCGATCTCGCCGTTCGGCTTGCGCACCGCCACCGCCCAGCTCGAGGGCGTGCGCATCATCACTCCCTCGAGGACGGCCTGGCCGCCGATGGTCATCGCGGCTAGGCCGCCTCGGCTAGCGCCGGGCGGCCCGCTCGAGCCGCCGCTGGAAGCGCTCGACCCGGCCGCCGGTGTCGACGAGCTTCTGCTTGCCCGTGTAGAAGGGGTGGCAGGCAGAGCAAATCTCGACGTGCAGCTCGGCCTTGGTCGAGCGGGTCACGAACTCGTTGCCGCAGGAGCAGCGGACGGTGGCGAGCACGTACGGGGGGTGGATGTCAGGTTTCATCGGCCTGGGCGAGGATAGCAGCCGCCACCCGGGGATCGGCGTTGCCCCCGGACACCACGGCTACCGCCGTCCCTCCCGGCCGAGCCGCCGCCTTGCCGCTCCGGAGGGCCGCCACCGCGGCCGCTCCCGCCGGCTCGCAGGCGAGCTTGGCCCGCTCGTAGAGGAAGCGCATGGCAGCAGCGATCTCCTCGTCGGAGACGAGCACGACCTCGTCCACCCAGGCCCGACAGGCGGCCAGGGCTCTCTCCCCGGCGAGCGGCGCCGCCAGCCCGTCGGCGATGGTCCGGGGCTCGACCCGTACGATCTCTCCCCGCGAGAGCGCCGCCCACAGGGCCGGCGCTCCTTCCGGCTCGACCCCCACCACCCGGGCCTGCGGCGAAAGCCCCTTCACCGCCGCCGCCACCCCGGCCAGGAGCCCCCCGCCGCCCACGGGAACGACCACGAGGTCGACGTCGGGCTCCTCCTCCACGATCTCCAGGCCCAGCGAGCCATGTCCGGCCTGGAGAACGGGGTCGTCGAAGGGGTGGCAGAAGACGGCTCCCGCCTCCTCGACGAAGGCGAGGGCCCGCTCGTAGGCCTGAGCTGCGCTCTGCGCCGCCAGGTCGACCTCGGCCCCGTAGGCGCGGGCGGCAGCCACCTTGCGCGGGTTCGCCCCCCGCCACATGAACACGCGGCAGGAGACGCCGCTCAGGGAAGCCGCGTAGGCGAGCCCCTGGGCGGCGTTCCCGGCCGACCAGGTCACGACCCCGCGGGCTCGCTCCTCCTCGGAGAGCGAGGCGAGCTTGGCCACCATCCCCCGCGGCTTGAAGGAGCCCGTCTTCTGGAAGAGCTCCGCCTTGAGGAGCACACGGCCCCCGATCTCCTCCGACAGAGAGCGGGAGCCGAGGAGGGGCGTGCGGTGCAGCCGGCCGACTTGGGGCTCTCGCCAGGCGAGCACGTCAGAGAGGGCGCTCACCGCCGACACGGCGTCCGCCCCCGGTCCTGGGGCCTCCGATCCACCGACTCAGGTGAGGGAGTACTCGGGGCCCGAGCCTCCCTCGGCCGGGATGAGCCGGCCCCCCTTGGCCGTGATCGCCCCGCACTGGACGCAGTTCGAGGGGGCCACCTCCACGTGCGCCTTGCCCGCCTCCTCGGCTCCCACCTCGTACACCTGGGCCGGGCACATGGAGGCCCACAGCTCTGCCACCTCCCGAGGGACGAGCGTCTGCACCCGGATGTGGCTGGGAGCGTCGTCGCGGGTGCGGTTCCCGCTCAGGTAGACCGAGGAGAGCTTGTCGAAGGTAAGCCTGCCGTCGGGGGCCGGATAGAGGCGGGCTCGACCGGTGCGCATGAGCTCGTGGGCGGCGTCGGGCTCGGCGGGAATCCGTCGGCGAGGGACGGCGCCCCGACTGGCCACGGCGAGCGCGGCCAGGGCCGAGCCTGCCAGGAGGCCGCGCCCGAACGCCTGCCGCACGTTGCGGACACGCCACAGGTCGCGCCAGATGAAGCTCCTTCGCACCGCCTCGTCGTAGCGGGCAAGAGCCCCCGGCCGGCCGATCGCCTCCCCCGGCTCAAGCGCCGAGACGATGGCCTCGGCGGCCAGGATCCCGGACTCCACCGCGTAGTGGATGCCCTTGAGGGCGGGCACGTTGACCATGCCGGCGGCGTCCCCGCAGATCACCAGGCCGGGGGCGTGGAGCGGCCGGGGAAGGGCGTAGAAGCCGCCCTCGGGGATGGTCTTGGCGCCCCACGCCACCCGCTCTCCCCCCTCCAGGATGGGCCGAACGAGGGGATGGGTCTTCAGCTCCTGGAGGAGGTCGTGGACCGAGAGCTCGAGGTCGCGGTAGTCGAGCCCCACCACCATCCCCACCGTCACCATCTCCTCCCCCATCGGGTAGATGAAGGAGCCGCCGAACTCCCGGTAGCGCGCCTGGGGCCGAAGCGGCCAGCCCAGGGTGTGGATGACCCGGCGGAGGGGACGGGGCACCCGCCACACCTCCTTCACCCCCAGCGCGTACACCTGGGGGCTCTGCCCGTGCAGGCGGAAGCGCTCCACGGCGGCGGCCGTGAGGTAGCCCTGGGTGCCCTCGGCGAGCACGGTGGCTTGGGCGACGACGTCGCTCCCCGGCTCGAAGGTGGAGAGGGGCCGGCCGTCGCGGCCGCGGCCGCGGTCGCCCGTGCGCACTCCCACCACCCGGCCGTGGTGGACGAGGAGCTTCTGCGCCGCGGTCTCGGCCAGGATGGTGGCGCCCGCCGCCTCTGCCTCCTCGGCCAGCCAGCGACCGAGGCGGGAGAGGGAGGCCACGTAGTTGCCGTGGTTTCGCATCGGGGGCGGCGTGGGCACGCGGATCGCCTTGCGGGAGGTGAGGAAGTAGACGGCTTCCTCCTCGACTCTTCCCCAGAAGGGCATGTCCTGGGTGCGCCTGCGGCCGGCGAAGAGACGGCGGAGGGAGACGGGGTTGACGACGGCCCCGGACAGGAGGTGGGCCCCCGGCCTCGCCCCCTTGTCGATGACCGCCACCGGCACCTCCCCCAGCCGCTCCGCCACCCTGGGCGAGGCCTCGAGAAGCTGCCCCAAGCGGATGGCACAGGCAAGACCGGCCGGGCCTGCCCCCACGATGAGGACTCCCACCTCGATCCGCTCGTCGACGGGATCGGTCGGCTCCCCGATCGCCTCCTCGGGCGACCAAGGCGGCGGGTAGTCGGCGGGTCTACTCACCCTTCCGCGCCCGCACGAGCGCGGTGAGCTTGGGGACGATCTGGTTGAGGTCGCCGACCACGCCCAGGTCGCAGAACTCGAAGATGGGGGCGTTGGGATCCTTGTTGATGGCCACGATGGTGCCCGAGCCCTGCATGCCCACCTTGTGCTGGATGGCCCCCGAGATCCCGCAGGCGATGTAGAGGCGCGGGGCCACCGTCTTTCCCGTCTGGCCCACCTGGGCCGAGTAGGGGTACCAGCCGGCATCGACCACCGCCCGGGTGGCGGCCACCGCTCCCCCCAAGGCTCGAGCCAGCTCCTCGAGCTGGGCGAAGCCCTCGGGCCCCCCCAGCCCCCGACCCCCAGCCACGATCACGTCCGCGTCCTCGATGGAGGGGCCGGCCTCCTCGGCATGGGCCCGCTCCACCATCACGGCGGCGGTGGAGAAGGTCTCGAGGGAGGCGGGGACCTCGACGACCCGGGCCTGGCCCCCGGACTCCACCGGCTCCAGCGTCCCCGAGCGGAAGAGGGCCAGGGCGGGCCGTCCCCGCCACCCCACCTCCACGTACACGGAGTCGCCCAGGGCAGGCCTCGTGCCCACCAAGCCCCCGTCCGTCGAGCGCAGGTCGACCAGGTCCCAGTTCAGGCCTGCTCCCAGGCGCGCGGCTAGGCCGGCGGCCACGTCGGCGGCCAGCACCGACTGGGCGAAGAGGACGGCGTCGATCCCCTCCGCCTCGACCAGGGAGGCAATGACGTCCACCCGCGGCTGGGGAAGGGGCGGGTCGAGCTCGGACCCCTCGGCCACGTACACGGTGGAGGCCCCGTAGCGGCCTGCCTCGGCCGCCGCCTGGCGGGCCCCTGCCCCCACTGCCACCGCCGCCGCCTCGCCCAACGAGGCGGCCTTCGACACCGCTCCCAAGGCCCCCTTGACGGGCTCCCCGTCGTGGTGCTCGAGGAAGGCGAGCAGCTTCACAGGAGCTTCCTCTCGGCCAGGAAGGCCACGATCTTCTCGGCCGCGGTGCCGTCGTCCTCGAGCCGTACGCCCTGGCCCCGCGGGGGCGGCGGCTGCAGGGAGTAGACCTCGGTCCTGGAGCCCGGCTCGCCCACCAGCCCAGGGTCGATGTCGAGGTCGGCCAGAGACAGCGTCTGCTGGGGCTTCTTCTTCGCCCCCATGATCCCCTTGAGGGAGGGGTAGCGGGGTTCGTTGATCGCGTCCGAGACGGCCACCACCGCCGGTAGGGGGGCCTCGATGCGGTCGTAGCCGAGCTCCGTCTGGCGCTTGGCCACCACCTTGGCGTCGACCAGGGCGAGCTCCGAGACCTGGGAGATCACCGGCAGGCGCAGGCGCTCGGCCACCGCTGCCCCCAGGACGGCCCCGTCCGAGTCGCTGGCCTGCTGCCCGAGGAGGATGAGGTCGGGAGCCTCGCGGGCAAGAGCCTTGGCCAGGACCAGGCTGGTGGCGACCAGATCCGACCCCGCGATGGCGCCGTCGGACACGAGAAGCGCCCGGTCGCAGCCCATGGCCAGGCCCTTGCGCAGGGCCTCCAGAGCCCGCTCCGGCCCCACGGAGACGAGCACGATCTCGCCCTCTCCCTGTCTCTCCACAATGCGCAGGGCCTCCTCGATGGCGTTGAGGTCGAACGGGTTCAGCTCGGCCTCGACCGAGCGATCGAGCCGGCGCGTAGCGGGATCAATCCGCCTGGGCGCGCCGGCGCCGGGCACCTGCTTCACGCACACCGCGATCCTCATAGGCTAGGAAGACTCTAACGCTCCGCCGGGTGCCCGCCGATGACTAAGGAGCGCTAGGGGAGCGTCTGGTAGGGTGCTGCCCTTCGCGCGCCCCCTGACGGACCGATGACAGCCCGCCTGCCTAAAGCCCGGGGACTCGCCACCGCCCTCGTCGTCTTGGCGCTCCCTACGGCGGCCGCCGGCGGGTGGGCACAAGGGGGAAGCGACGTCCCCCGGCTCGTCTTCCCGGTGGTGGGCGAGGCGCGCTACGGGGACGACTTCGGCGACCCCCGATGGCAAGGCTCCCACCAGGGGATCGACATCATCGCTCCCCGCCGGGCAGTGGCGGTGGCGGCGGAGGCGGGCACGGTCTCCTTCTGGACCGGCTCCAAGGCTGCCGGCTGCATGCTCTACCTGCACGGTAGGAGCGGGACCACCTACCTCTACGTGCACCTGAACAACGACCTCGGCTCAGACAACGACAACCGCGGGCGCTGCCGCCCCGGCGTCGCCTACGCCCCCGGGCTCCGAGACGGCCAGGCGGTGGAGGCGGGGCAGGCGGTGGGCTTCGTGGGGAACTCCGGGGACGCCGACTCGGCCTCGCCCCACCTCCACTTCGAGCTCCACCCCCAGGGCGGCAGGGCCGTGAACCCCTTCCCCTACCTGCGGCGAGCCCGTCCGCTCCTCTTCCCGGTCGCTCCCGGAACGAGCGTCGCCCTCGTCATCGCCGGCAGGGTCGAGCGGGCGGAGGAGGAGACCTTGACCCTGCGGGCGTCGCGCATCCGCGCCTTCCCCTCCCCGCTGGCCACGGCCGCGGCGGGTCGCACGCTTACCGTGACCCTGCCCCAGGACGCCCAGGTCGACCTGGGCGCCGCCCCCCGCCTGGCCGCCCAGGCGGACCTGGACGCCCTGCGCGGGGCTCGCGTCCTCGTGCTCACGAGGCCCACGGCGGCCACGGTCCCCGCCGCCCTGGGGCACCCTGGGGCGCTCCTCGCCTCCCGGGTGGCCCTGGTCCCGGGGGCACGGCCCTAGCTCAGCGACCCTTGAATACCGGCGGCCGCTTCTCGAGGAAGGCGGTCATCCCCTCCTTCTGGTCGTCGGTTGCGAAGAGCTCCGCGAAGGTCGCCACCTCGTCCGAGAGGCCGGTCTCGAGCTGGCCCTGAAGGGCCCGATTGAGCATGCGCTTGGCCGCGGCCAGGACGAGCGGGCTCTTCGCCGCCAGGGCCGAAGCCAGCTCGCGGGCCCGCTCCATGAGCTCGTGGGGGGGAAACACGGCGCTCACGAGCCCCAGCCGAAGCGCCTCCTCGGCGTCGACCATGCGGCCGGTGAGGACGAGCTCCTTGGCTACCCCTAGGCCCGCCACTCGCGCCAGTCGCTGCGTCCCTCCCCAGCCGGGGATGATGCCGATCCCCACCTCCGGCTGGCCGAGCTTGGCCTGGGTGGAGGCGTAGCGGATGTCGCAGGCGAGGGCCAGCTCGCAGCCTCCTCCCAGGGCGAAGCCGTTGACGGCGGCGATGGTGGGCTTGGGCATGGTCTCGAGCAGGGTGGCCACGTCGTGCCCGAGCTGACCCCAACGGCGGGCCCGCTCCACGTCCATGCCCGCCATCTCCTTGATGTCGGCGCCGGCCACGAACGCCCGCTCCCCCGCCCCCGTGAGGATGACGGCCCGGACGCCCTCGTCCGACGCCAGCTCGTGGAGGCGGCGGTGGAGCTCGGACAGGAGGGCTTGGTCGAGGGCGTTCAAGGCCTCCTGGCGATCGACCGTGACGGTGACGACCGCCCCCTCCCGCTCGACCCGGATCACGCGACCGCGACCCTCTCCCGCAGGAACTCGACGATGGCGGTCGTGGACGCCCCCGGCGTGAACACCTCGGCCACCCCCATCCGCTTCAGCTCGCGGGCATCCTCGGCGGGGATGGTCCCCCCCACCACCACCAGGACGTCGTCGGCCTCGTTCTGGCGCAAGAGCTCCAGGATCCGCGGCACCAGGGTCATGTGGGCGCCGGAGAGGATGGAGATGCCGATGGCGTCGGCGTCCTCCTGGATGGCGGTCTCCACGATCTGCTCGGGGGTCTGGTGGAGCCCGGTGTAGATCACCTCCATGCCCGCGTCGCGGAGGGCGCGGGCGATCACCTTGGCGCCTCGATCGTGGCCGTCGAGGCCGGGCTTGGCGATCACCACCCGAATCTTCCTGGCCACCAGGGCGGCAGTATATGGCCGTGCGCCTGACCGTCGTCGGATCGAGCCCTGCCTGGCCCAATCCGGGCGGCGCCCACTCCGGCTACCTGCTCGAGCAGCCGGGGGCTCTCCTCCTCGACTGCGGCCCGGGGGTCCTGGCGCGGCTGCGGACGGCGAGGGGCGGCTGGCCGCGGGTGGACGCCATCGTCATCAGCCACTGGCACCTCGATCACTGGGGCGACCTCGTGCCCTGGGCCTGGGGCAACCTGGCCGGCCCCGGCCGCGACCGGGACCGGCCTGAGCTCTGGCTCCCTCCCCAGGGAATCGAGCGCCTGCGCGACTTCGGCCTCCGGCTGGGCCGGGAGGACATGTTCGAGTCGGCGTTCGCAGCCCGCGAGTACCGGGAGGGGGAGCCCTTCTCCACCGCGGCCGGGCTTCTGGTGACGGCCGTCCGCCTCTCCCACTACGGCGTCCCTGCCTACGGGCTCCGCGTCGCCGGGGGCGGGCAGGTCGTCGCCTACTCCGCAGACACAGGGCCCGACCAGGGCTTGGTCGAGCTGGCGCGAAATGCCGACCTCTTCCTGTGCGAGGCGACCCTGGAGCGGGGAGAGCTCGACGGACGCCCTCGCGGCCACCTGTCGGCCGAGGAGGCGGTGGAGGCCTTCCGCGCCGCCGGCGCCCGACGGCTGCTGCTCACCCACCGACCGGGCGAGCTTCCCTCCCCGAGAGGCTACGAGGTCGCCCGCGACGGCCTGGTTGTAGACCTGTGAGCAGCCGAGGGCTCCGCCTCAGAAGACGGGCGTCTCCTGCCACATCCCCCACACCCGGCGGAGAGCGTCGCAGATCTCGCCCAAGGTAGCCCGGTCGCGGGCGCAGTCGACGATGAAGGGCATAAGGTTGACGTCGTCGCGGGCGGCGGCCTGGGCGAGCTCTGCCAGCCGCCGTTCCACCTTGGCCTGGTCGCGGCGGGCGCGGAAGGCCCGTAGCCGCTCGACCTGCTTCCGCTCCAGCTCGGGGTCGATGCGGAGGATGGGGATCTCCTCCTCCTCGTCCAGCTGGTAGCGGTTGACGCCTACCACTACCCGCCTTCCCTCCTCCACCTCCGACTGGTAGCGGAAGGCCGCCTCGGCGATCTCCCGCTGGGGGAAGCTCTGCTTGATCGCCTCCACCATCCCCCCCAGCTCGTCGATGCGGCGGAAGTAGTCGTAGGCCTCCCGCTCCAGGCGGTTGGTCAGATCCTCCACCAGCCAGGAGCCCCCCAGCGGGTCGATGGTGCTCGTCACTCCCGTCTCGTGGGCGATCACCTGCTGGGTGCGGAGGGCGATCCTCGCCGCCTCCTTGGTGGGGAGGGCGAGCGCCTCGTCGAACGAGTTCGTGTGCAGCGACTGGGTACCGCCCAGGACCGCGGCCAGGGCCTCGATGGCCGTGCGCACGATGTTCACCTGCGGCTGCTGGGCCGTGAGGGACACCCCCGCCGTCTGGGCGTGGAACCGCAAGCGCCAGGAGCGCGGGTCGCGAGCCCCGTAGCGGTCGCGCATCTCCCGCGCCCAGATCCGCCTGGCCGCCCGGTACTTGGCGATCTCCTCGAAGAAGTCGATGTGGGCGTTGAAGAAGAACGAGAGGCGAGGGGCGAAGGAGTCGACGGGAAGGCCCCGCTCGAGACAGGCCTCCACGTAGGTGAAGCCGTCCTTGAGGGTGAAGGCGAGCTCCTGGGCGGCCGTCGCCCCAGCCTCGCGGATGTGGTAGCCGGAGATCGAGATGGGGTGGAAGAGGGGCATCTCCTGCGAGCACCACTCGATGAGATCGACCACCAGGCGCAGGGAAGGCTCGGGCGGAAACAGCCACTCCTTCTGGGCGATGTACTCCTTGAGGATGTCCGTCTGGGCGGTGCCCCTCAAGGCTGACCAGGGCACCCCCTGCCGCTCGGCCACGCAGCAGTAGAAGGCCACCAGCACCGGCGCCGGGCCGTTGATCGTCATCGACGTCGATACCTGGTCGAGCGGGATGTCCCGGAGCACCGTCTCCATGTCCTCGAGCGAGGAGACGGCTACTCCCTCCCTGCCCACCTCGCCGGCGGCGCGAGGGTGGTCGGAGTCGTAGCCCATGAGGGTGGGCATGTCGAAGGCCACCGACAGCCCGGTCTGCCCGTGCTCGAAGAGGTAGCGGAACCGCTCGTTCGTCTCCTCGGCGGTGCCGAAGCCGGCGAACTGGCGCATCGTCCACAGCCGCCCCCGGTACATGGTGGGGTAGACGCCGCGGGTGAAGGGAAACGCTCCCGGAAAGCCGAGGTCGCGCTCGTAGTCGACCTCCACGTTGTCGGGCGAGTACAAGGGATCGAGCGGCAGGCCGGAGATGGTGGCAAACAGGGCGTCCTTCCGCTCCGGAGCGGCGCCGTAGACGTCGCGACGCCAGGCGGCGGTCGCGTCCAGCCCGCGCCGGTCCTCGGTCGTGGCCACCTGGAGCCTATTGTAGGGGCCGGTCGCCCCCCGACGAGCCCGCCAGCCCTCGCGCCCGCTCCAGGGCCTCCTCCGCCCGCCGCAGGGTCTCCGCCAGCTTCGCCTCCCGGGCCCGGTAGGCCTCGAGCTCGGCCCGGGCCTGGCGCAGCTCCTCCTCGAGCTCCGCAGCGTGGGCCCGAAGCTCGTTGAGGTCAAGGTCGAGCCGCCGCAAGGCCGAGAGGAGCTGC
>CAZQRA010000025.1:0-37817 GCA_964595575.1 uncultured Gaiellales bacterium | reverse complement strand
GGCGGCCCTGGCCGGGGGATGGCAGCCCTGGCGGCAGGAGGGCTTGCCTGCGGGCTCGGCCCGGGCTCGGCCGGCCCCGCGGCGGGCGGGGTCGCTCAGGGCGCCGGCATGGGCCTCTTCTGGGTGGGAGCCCAGTCGGCGCTGGGACGGCGGGCAGGCGAGCCGGGCTCGGCCGCCGCCTTCGCCGGCCAGTACGCCCTCTACGTGCTGGGAACGATCGCCGGAGCCCTGCTCACGAGCGGCGTCATCGGCGTCCTGCGCCTGGCAGGAGCAGGAGGAGAGACGAGCATCCGCATGAGCTTCTTCGTGGGCGCCGTCGTCTCCTTGGCCAGCCTTCCTCCCCTCCTCGCTCGCCTGCCGGCGCCGGCGGCGCCCTCGGCAGCTTCCCGCTCGCGTCTCCCCCTCCCCCTCCACGGGCTCCTCCTGCAGCTTCCCGACTTCCTGCTCGTGGCCGGCCTCAGCGCCCTCGGCTCCCTGGCCCCGGTCGTCCTCCGCCACGACTTCCGCCTCAGTCCCGTTCTCGTAGCCGTCGCCGCCACGATCACGGCCGCCGCCAAGGCGGCGGGAAGCCTGGCCGCGGGCAGGATCGCCCGCCACCTGGGCAACCGCCGCACCGTGGGAGCCATGCTGGCGGCAGGGGCTGTCTGCGCCTGGCTTTTGACCGTCGTCGACCAGGCCTGGCCCTTCACGCTCCTTCTCGCCCTCACCATCTTCCTGGGGGCTGGCGCTTGGCCCCTCTGCGTCGACGGCGCCCTGGCCCGGGTCGAGCTCTGCGAGCGCTCCCTCCTCGCCGTCTCCTGGAACCTGCGCGAGCCGGGCGCGATGGCGGCCTCCACCCTGGCCGGGGGCTACCTCCTCGACGTCCAGGGCGGCAGGGCCCTCCTCCTCGCCCTGGCCGGCGGGCTCCTGGGAGCGGCTGCCCTGGCCACCCTGGCCGTGTTCCGACGCCCTGTCCGCGCTCCCGGCGTGGCCTAGGAAGGTGAGAAGCGTGCCCGTCTACGACCTCCACCAGCACCTGCTCCCCGAGGCGGTGCTCTCCGGCCTTGCCGCTCGGCGCTCGCCGCCTCGGCTGCGGGGGCGCCGGCTCCAGCTTCCGGGGGAGCCGGAGTCCGAGATCGACCCCGCCGACCACGCGCTCGAGAGGCGCCTGCGCAGCCTCGATGCCGCCGGCATTGACATCGCCGTCGTCTCCCTCCCTCCCACCCTCGGCCTTCCCCCCGATCTCGTGGATGCCTACCACCAGGGGATGGAGGAGCTGGCGGCGGCCGCGGGCGGTCGGCTCCTGCCCCTGGCGGCAGGCTGCGCCCGGCCCGGCTTCGTCGGCTCCTCCGTGCCGGCGGAGGCCCTGCTCGATCTCGAGGGGCTGGCTCCCCTAGCCCAGGAGCTGGAGCGGAAGCAGAGCTTCCTCTTCGTCCATCCCGGCCCTGCCCGCTCGCCGGGGAGACCCCCCTGGTGGCCGGCGGTGGTGGACTACGCCGCCCAGATGCAGGCTGCCTACTTCGCCTGGCTCGCCGAGGGCGCCCGCCGCTGGCCTCGCCTCCGCGTCCTCTTCGCCATCCTCGCCGGCGGCGCCCCCTTCCAGCTCGAGCGGCTGGCCTGCCGTGGCGGCGACCTCCGACCGGCCTTCCACCCCACCCTCTTCCTCGATACTGCCTCCTACGACCGCCGGGCCCTCGAGCTGTGTCTTTCGACCTTCGGGGTGGGCCCGCTCGTCTTCGGCAGCGACCTCCCTGTGGTGGAGGCCGCCCACGGCTTGCGCGCGGTGGGGAACTTCGGCGATGCTGTTGCCCGCATGCTGTGCCAGGAGAACCCGCGCCGCCTCCTCGAGCCATGAGCGAGATCGTCGCCTGGATCGGGGATCGCCTGCGAGGTCGCGACCTCGATCGGTCGGAGCTGGCCGAGCTCGCCCTCGCCCTCGGGGGCGCTCCCAGCCTGTGGCGCCACCTCGTGCGCCACGACCCCGACGAGCGCTACTTCACCCAGCTCTACCGGGATCCCCACCTCGACGTGTGGCTCATCTGCTGGCTCAACGCCCAGGACACCGGCTTCCACGACCACGATCTCTCCTCGGGCGCCGTGTACGTCTGCGAGGGCACGCTGGTCGAGGACCGCTTCCACCTGGCACGCGGGGGGATCCGGGAGACAAGCAGAGAGCGGCCGGCGGGGTCGCTCTTCCACTTCGATGCCTCCTACATCCACCGCGTCCGCCACCCGGGAGGCGGCGAGCCCGCTACCTCGATCCACGTCTACTCGCCGGCCCTGTGGCGGATGGGCTACTACGAGATCGACGAGGAGGGCGACCTCAGACGGACCTCGATCACCTACGCCGACGAGGTAGGGACCGCTCTCGTGGGGGGCGCAACCTGAAGCCGAGCGAGCGGGCGCGGGCCTGACAACGCGCCACCGCCTCGGCCCGGGTCTCCCCTACCTCGTAGAAGATGGCCAAGCGGAAGCTGTGGGCGTCGTTCACCCCCTGCTCGGACAGGAGTCGTCCCGGCTGGACGAGGATCTCCAGGTCGTCCGCGGGCTCGGGCACAGCCTCGACGAAGGCATCCGAGAACACGCGCAGGCAGTAGCTGACGGCCACCCCGTCGGCCGGGCGGGCCTGCCAGCGGGGATCCCGGCCGCAGGCGAGCTGAAACAGGCACTCGTAGGTCGAGCGACCGTGCAGGGTCCGCACCAAGGGGGCGAACTGGGAGGCGATGCGGCCGTTGACCTCGATCAGCCCAATAGGGCCCCGGTCGGGGACGAAGGCCTCCACGTTGAAGAAGCCGTGATCGAAGCCCAAGGCCGGCACCACCCGCTCCGTGAGGGCGACGAGCTCGACCTGCCTCCGCTCGGGGAGGCAGGTCGGGTACTCGAAGCGCTGGAAGCTGTTTGTGCCCGGGTACTTGACCGAGTCGGTGATGCCCACGGTCGTCACCCGGCCCTGGTAGCAGTAGCCCTCCACGGTCACCTCCTGCCCCCGCAGGAGCTCCTCGGCCAGGAAGCCGTGGACCCGCTCCGTCTCCAGCCCGGCCAAGCGGGCGATGGCCGCGTAGCGGCGGGGGTACCCGTCCTCGCGGAGCGAGGACAGCTGCCGAGGATCGTCGATGCGGCGGGCGTTCTCGGACAGCCGGCCCACCACCGGCTTGACGAAGAAGGGGGGCGCGAAGGGGGCCCGCAGCCAAGAGAGGTGGCCGTCGAGGAGAGAGAACGCGGGCACCGCCTCGGGGGCCACCTCCCGCTGGAGGAGACGGGACATCGGCTTGTGCTGGCAGGCGAGGAGCGCCCGCGGTCGGGGGCCGGGGAGCCCGGCCCGCTCGGCCACGAGGGAGGCAAGGAGGGCGGAGCGATCCTTGGTTCCCACCACGCCGTCTACGGGGTGGGCCAGGCAGCGGTCGAGGAAGGCCTCAGGATCGAAGGGATCCTCGATCGCGTCCAGGTCGGCCCCCTCGTAGCGGACGGCGAAGGAGCGATCGAGCCCGGCGAGCCGGATCTCGCGGAGATCCCGCTCCTGCGGGCACACGACAAGGATGGAGGGCATGGACGCTCCCGGGAATGCTAGGCGCTGGAATGGGATGGGGAAAGAGCGCGTTCTTGCGGGCATGGGTCGATCCGCCCAGCCCAGGCTGAGGGTAGACACCGTCGTCCTGGGCGGAGGCTCTGCCGGAGAGGCCTTCTGCGCAGCCCTGCGCCGACTCGACAAGGAGCGGTCGATCGCTCTCGTCGAGGCCGGCCTCCTGGGCGGCGAGTGCTCCTACTGGGCCTGCATGCCCTCCAAGGTGCTCCTGCGCGGGCCCGAGCTCGTGGCCGCCGCCCGCCTGGCGCCGGGGGTAGCGGAGGCGGTGGAGGGAAGCCTCGACCTCGAGCGCCTGTTCTGGTGGCGCGACCAGGTGGTGGAGGGCTGGGACGATGCCTCCCACGCCGATTGGCTGGCAAGCCTGGGCGTCGACGTGCGGCGAGGACAGGGCCGGGTGGTGGGGCGAGGAGAGCTGGAGGTCGAGGGAACGACTATCGCCTACGAGAACCTGGTCGTGGCCACGGGCTCGTCCCCCTCCATCCCCCCCATCCCCGGTCTTGAGGAGGTGGACTTCTGGACGACCGCCCAGGCCACGGCCGCCCGGGAGGTGCCGGGACGCCTGGTCGTCCTGGGCGGCGGCGTCGCCGGCTGCGAGCTCGCCCAGCTCTTCTCCCGCCTGGGGTCGCAGGTGACGGTGGTGCACCGTCGGTCGCTCCTTCCCCGCCTCGATCGGCAGGCAGGAGAGATCCTGGAGGCGACCTTCGCCGGCGAGGGGATCGAGCTTCGCCTGGGCGTCTCCGCTGAGCGGGTGGAGCGGACAGGAGGGGGCATCCTCCTCGGCCTCTCCGACGGCAGCGAGGTTAGGGCCGACCGGCTCCTCGTCGCCACCGGCCGGCGGCCGAACGTCCGCGGCCTGGGACTCGAGCTCACCGGCGCCCGCCTCTCCGAGCGGGGAATCGAGGTGGACGACCGCCTCCAGGCGGCGCCGGGGACGTGGGCGGTGGGGGACGCCACCGGGGTAGCCCTGTTCACCCACGTGGGCAAGTACCAAGCCCGGGTGGCGGCGACCAACGTCGCCGGCGGGGAGGCCCGCGTCGACTACAGGGCGATCCCGGCCGTCGTCTTCACCGATCCCCAGGTAGCCCAGGTGGGCACGGTGACGGGGGAGGGGCTGGTCAGCGCTTCCTGGCCGGTGGAGCGCACCTCCCGCGCGTCCACCTACGAGCGGCCCAAGCGCAAGGGCTTCCTCAAGCTGGTGGCCGACCGGAAGCGGCGTGTGCTCGTCGGCGGGGTGGCCGTCGGCCCCGAGGCGGGCGAGTGGCTGCAGCAGGTGACCCTGGCGATCCAGGCGGAGGTCCCGGTGGACACGCTCCGGCGGACGATCCAGCCCTTCCCCACCTTCTCGGAAGCGGTCTTCTTCGCCGCCCGCGACCTCCCCCTGTAGCGGCACCGTCTAGGCTGTTCCCGTGGGCGCGAGCGTCGAGATCGGGCGCATCGCCGGCATCCGGGTGGGGATCAACTGGAGCTGGCTGATCGTGTTCGCCCTCATCGCCTGGACGCTGGCCGACGCCGTCTTCCCCAGTCAGAACCCGGGGCTCTCGGGCGGAGCCTACGTGGGTATGGCCGTCGTGGCTGCCCTCCTCTTCTTCGCCTCGCTCCTTCTGCACGAGCTCGGCCACGCCCTGCAGGCCCGGCGCGAGGGGATGGAGATCGAGGGCATCACCCTGTGGCTGTTCGGCGGCGTCGCCCAGTTCAAGGGGGCCTTCCCGAGCGCGGGGGCGGAGTTCCGCATCGCCGTCGCCGGCCCGGCTGTCTCGCTCGCCCTCGGCCTTCTGTTCGCGCTGGGGGCCTGGGGGATCGCCTTCCCGGAGGCGGTGGACGGGGTCGCCGCCTGGCTCGGCTACATCAACCTCGTCCTGCTCGTGTTCAACATGCTGCCGGCCCTTCCCCTGGACGGGGGCCGCGTGCTCCGCTCGCTCCTGTGGCAGGCCAAGGGGGACTTCCGCCTCGCCACTCAGGTCGCCGCCGGCACCGGGCGGGGGTTCGGCTTCCTCATGATCGGCCTGGGCCTCTTCCTCTTCATCTTCGAGAGCTCCTTCAGCGGCGCCTGGCTTGCCTTCCTGGGTTGGTTCCTGCTCCAGGCGGCAAGCAGCGAGGCCCGCTACCTGGCGGCCCAGGAGGCCTTGGGCGACCTGCGGGTGCGGGACCTCATGGTGCGGCACCCGGTGACGGTGCCCGCCGATCTCAGCTTGGGCCGGTTCATGGACGAGATCGCCTGGTCGCGCCGCTACACGACCTACCCGGTGGTGGACGACGGCGAGGTGGTGGGGCTCCTTGCCTTCCGGTGCGTGGCGGAAGTACCCCGGGGGCAGTGGGACGAGAAGACCGTGCGCGACTGCATGCTCCCCCGGGAGCGGGTACCGATCCTGAGCGAGGACGAGCGGGCCTTCGACGCCCTGGCCGAGCTGTCGGAGAGCGAGGTCAACCGCGCCTTCGTCCTCGACCGCGGTCGCCTGGTCGGCTTCCTCTCCATCACCGACCTCGTGCGGGCGCTGGAGGTAGGCGGCCCCCGCCGTCCGCGCCGCCGGCCCCGCTCATCGACCGGCGGCTAGAGCCCCGACCCCAGGTGGCTGAGGAACCAGTCGCGGGCCAGCTCCGCCACCCGCTCCAGCGCCCCCGGCTCCTGGAAGAGGTGGGTCGCCCCCGGCACCACCTCGAGCTCGACCGGGCAGCGCATGGCCGCCATCGCCTGCCGGTTGAGCTCCAGCACCACGAGGTCGCGCCCTCCCACGACGAGGAGGGTGGGAGCCCTCACCTCGGCCAGGGCCGGGCCGGCGAGATCGGGGCGGCCGCCCCTGGAGACGATGGCCCTCACGCCCTCCGGGCGGCGGGCGGCCGCCACCAGCGCCGCGGCGGCGCCGGTCGAGGCTCCGAAGTAGCCGAGCGGAAGCTCCCTCGTCGCCGGCTCCGCCGCCAGCATGTCGCCGGCGGCCAGGAGGCGCTGGGCCAGGAGCTCGACGTCGAAGCGGAGCTCTCCCGTGCGCAGGTCGACCTCCTCCTCGGCCCCGGTCAGGAGGTCGACGAGGCAGGTGGCGATGCCGGCATCCTGGAGGACCGAGGCCACGTAGCGGTTGCGGGGGCTGAAGCGGCTGGAGCCGCTGCCGTGGGCGAAGACGACGATGCCGGAGGCACGGGCGGGCACGGCCAGGGTCGCCTGCAGCGGCGCCCCCTGGGAGGAGAAGGCGACCTCCCGCTCCTCTACCCCGCCCGCCATCGGCTCCCTTGCCGTGCCCGGCAGGTCACGGCGAGACCCGGGGCCCCACCTCGGATCCGACCAGAGCCACCATGTCGAGATCGCGGTGGAGCAGGTGCTGGAGGTACACCCGTTGCACGCCCGCCTCGGCCAAGGCCCCCAGGCGCTCCACGACCTCGTCCGGCGTCCCTGCCAGCCACTGCTCGGAGCGGTCGCGGAGCACAGCCTCGGCATCCTCCCCCTCGGCTCCCAGGAGACGGAGGAGCTCGCGCACGCGCGCCAGGAGCTCCTGCCGATCGGCGCCCACCACGCAGGCGGTCATGAGGGAGAAGACGAGCGTCTCCGGGTCGCGACCGACCCTCTCGCAGGCCTCCATCACCCGCGCCCGGCGCTCCTCCACCTCCTCCAGGGTGGCCAGGAAGGTGTTGTACTCGTCCGCGTAGCGAGCGGCAAGGAGGGCCGAGCGCCTCCCCCCGCCTCCCCCCACGATGATGGGCGGGCGCGGGCGCTGGACCGGCCGGGGGGCAACCCGACAGCGATCGAGCCGGTAGTGGCGACCCTGGAAGGAGACCTCCTCCTCGCCCAGCATGCGGCTCACGATCTCGAGTTGCTCGCCCAGCATGGCCATGCGCTCGCCTACCTCGGGGAAGGGAAGACCGAAAGCGACGTGCTCGGCCTCGAGCCAGCCGGCCCCCAGGCCGACCTCCACCCGCCCTCCGGACACGTGGTCGACCGTGACCGCCATCTTGGCCAAGACCGCCGGGTGGCGGAAGGTGACCGGGGACACGAGCGTCCCCAGCCGGATCCGCCGGGTGCGGGCGGCGAGCGCGGACAGGGTCGCCCAGGCGTCGAGGCCGCCCCCGGCGTGGGAGGAGATGGTCGGCAAGTAGTGGTCGGAGCGAAACAGGCCTTCCAGCCCCGCCCGCTCGCAGGCCTCGCCCAGGCCCACCCAGTCCTGCCAGGAGACTCCTTCCTGGCCCTCCACCATCAAGCACAGCCTCACGGCAACATCATGACGCGCCGGCGTCGCGCCCGCCGCCCCACCAGCTTCCGTCCTCGCCTCCGGGGTCGACGCGAGGAGGAGGGCGAGGCCCACGCCGGCTGCCGGCTCGCCCCGGGGAGCGGCGGCGAGGGCCCGCTACTCAGGTCGGCGGACGACGAGCACCGAGGATCGGGCCCTGTGCGCCACCCGCTCGCTCACGCTCCCCAGCGCCCGGATCCCGTGCAGGCCCCGGCTCCCGACTACCAGCAGGTCGACCTCCTCGGACACGGCCACGAGCGCCGCCACCGGGTCGCGCTCCCCGTCGAGCTCCACGTCAGGGAAGGCGGCCCGGATCGCCTCTGGGTCGACCCGCTTTCCCCGCAGCGAGGCCACCCGCCGAAGCGGCGCTCCCAGGCGACCGGCGAGCTCCGCGGCCGCGTCGGCGGCGCCCAGGGAGTGAGGGGAGCCGTCGACCCCGACCGCGATCGCCCGGGGGAAAGGCTGGTCGCGCGCGGGGGATCGAGCCACCAGGACCGAGCAGGGAGCCTCGTGCACCAGGGTGGTGGTGACCCCGCCCAGCAGGATCCCCTCCGGTCGGGTGGTGCCGTGGGTACCCACCGCCACCAGGGTGGCGCCGAAGCGGTCGATCTGGCGAAGGAGCGTGACCACCGGGCTTCCCTCGACGAGGGCGCTCGTCGCCTGGGGGGCCAGCTCCTGGGCCCGCCGCAGCGCCTCGCCTGCCTCCCGCTCCAGCTCCTCGACCAGCCGGCCCGCCGCCCAGCCCGCAGACACGGCGGGGGCCAGGTGGACGACGCACACGAGGTGGAGCAGGCCACCCGGGGCAAGGAGCCGGGCCGCCTGTCGCGTCGCCTCCAGGCCGGCCGGCGTCTCGTCCACGCCCACGAGAATGCGCTCGCAGACGCCGGCCACGCCTGGTCAGTCCTGGCAGAGATCGACGACGCGGGCGTCAGCCAGGCGGAGGAGATCCTGCGTGCGGAGCTTGACCGACTCCTCGTGGCTACCGGCCTCGAACACGATCTCCTCGCGCTCGGCCACCCGCCGGTCGAGGAGCACCGGATCGGGCCGCCCCCCGACGGGGGGGACGGCCCCCAGCTCGAACTCCGGGTAGTCGCGGGCGAGATCCTCCTCGCTCGCCAGGTGCACCTTCTTGGCCCCGGCCCCGAGGAGGTCGCGCACCTTGTGCAGGTCGAGCCGCTCCGAGGCGGGGATGACGGCCCGCACGTAGCCTTGCGGGGAGGACACGACCAGCGTCTTGGCCACCGCCTGGGGCTCCAAGCCGAGCGCTCGGGCCTCGTCGAGGGCGCGCTCGGTGTGGGGGTGGGCGACGACCTCGTAGCGAACGTCGTGCTCCTCCAGTGCCCGCGCCAGGGCGGGCGAGACCATCACCGCCTCGCCTTCTTCCTGGCGCCCTTGGCGGCGCCGGCGCCCTCGGCCGGCTTGATCGTGGCGTCGCTCGAGGGGTAGTAGACGGTCTCCCTGCCGTCGCCCCAGCGCACGCGATAGTGCTCGTGGCCGGGCTCCCCCAGCACCTCCAGGATCTCGCCGACGCGGCGAGCCTCGCCCACCTTGTGTCCCTCGACCACCACGAGGTCGCCGGGGCGAGCGCGGAACGCTTCCTTCGTCTGCGCCATCGGTCCCTCCTTGTCGAGTTCCCTTCAGATTGCCACAATGGCGCGGCCTGCCATCGGGACTGCCCCTGAATCGCCCTCCGCGTGTCTACCGATACCTCGCCCCCGCCTCCTTCCCCGTCCGACTCGGTCGTGACCCCGCTCCGGTCGAAGCTCGCCCTCCCCCCCGAGGCCCTGCGCCGCCGGGCCGACCCCGCCGCCTTCCCCTTCCGCACCACCGAGGAGGTGGAGCCGTTGGTGGGTACGGTGGGCCAGCCCCGGGCCCTGGACGCGATCGAGTTCGGCCTGGAGGTGACGACCGCCGGCTACAACATCTTCGTCGCCGGCCTCCCCGGATCCGGCCGGGCCACCACCGTCCGCGACTACCTGGAGCGGGCGTCGGTCGGCCGGCCTCCCGCCGACGACTGGGTGTACGTCCACAACTTCCGAGACGCCGATCGACCCAACGCCATCCGCCTTCCTCCAGGGCAGGGGCAGGAGCTCGCCCGGGACATGGACGAGTTCGTCCTGGCCGCCAAGCGAGAGCTCGCCCGCGCCTTCGAGAGCGAGGACTACGACCGCCGCAAGCGGGAGATCGTGGCCGCGGTGCAGCGGCGACGGGACGCCCTCGTCCGGGAGCTGACGTCGTTCGCCGCCGACCGGGGCTTCGCCCTCGAGCTCACCCCGGCCGGGGTGGTAACGAGCCCGGTGCGGGCGGGGAGACCCTTGACCCGGGAGGAGTTCGCAGCGTTGCCCGCTCCCGAGCAGGAGCGCATCACCCGCGCCAACGCGGAGATCCAGGAGCAGACGGCGGGCTTCCTGCGCCGCCTGCACCAGCTGGAGAAGGAGGCCCAAGGGGAGCTGCGCGAGCTGGAGCGGGAGGTGGCCCGCTTCGCCACCGGCCGCCTGTTCCGGGAGCTGCACGAGAAGTACGCCGACAACGCCGAGGTGGTCGCCTACCTCGAGCAGGTGGAGCACGACGTGCTCGAGCACGTGGAGGAGTTTCGTGCCCCCGAGGAGGAAGGCCTGCCCGTATTCCTAGCCATGCTCAGGCGGTCGCCCGACCTTGCCCGCTACCGGGTCAACGTGCTCGTGGACAACGGGGGCAGCGAAGGAGCGCCGGTGGTGGTGGAGACGAACCCGACCTACTACAACCTGGTCGGGCGCATCGAGTACCGGCCCGCCTTCGGCACCATGGTCACCGACTTCCGCGAGATCAAGGCGGGCGCGCTCCACCGAGCGAACGGAGGCTTCCTCCTCCTGGACGCCCTGGAGGTGCTGCGCCACCCCTTCGCCTGGGAGGCGCTCAAGCGCGCCCTCCGCGACGGCCAGGTGCGGATCGAGAACCTGGGCGAGGAGTGGAGCGCCGTCCCCACCGCTACCCTCCGTCCCGAGCCGATCCCCCTCCAGGTCAAGGTCTGCCTGATCGGCCAGCCCCTCCTCTACCACCTCCTCTACGCCCTGGACGAGGACTTCCGGGAGCTCTTCAAGGTGAAGGCCGACTTCTCGCCGGAGATGGACTGGAGCGAGGAGCACTTGCGAAGCTACGCCGCCTTCGTCAGCCGGTGGGTGCGCACTGCGGGGCTCAGGCACTTCGACCGGGAGGCGGTAGCCCGGCTGGTCGAGCACGGGGCGCGCCTGCGCGAGGACCAGGGCAAGCTCTCCACCCGCCTCCTCGACATCTCCGACGTCGTCTCCGAGGCAAGCTTCTGGGCCTCCCAGGCAGGCCGCCAGGTGGTGGCCCGGGAGGACGTGGAGCGGGCCATCGAGAAGCGCGAGTACCGCTCCAGCCTGCTCGAGGAGCGGGTTCGGGAGCTCATCGCCCAGGGCACCATCCGCATCGACACCGACGGCGCCCTGGTCGGGCAGGTGAACGGCCTCTCCATCCTCGACCTCGGCGACTACGTCTTCGGCCGGCCCTCGCGGGTGTCTGCCCGCGTCTCCATCGGCCGGGGCGGCGTCCAGTCCATCGAGCGGGAGATCGAGCTCTCGGGGCCGATCCACTCCAAGGGGGTGCTCATCCTGGCCGGCTACCTGGCCGGGCAGTACGCCCAGGAGGCACCCCTGGCGCTGGCCGCCACCCTCACCTTCGAGCAGTCCTACGACGAGGTGGAGGGCGACTCCGCCTCCTCCACCGAGCTCTACGCCCTCCTTTCTGCTCTGTCCGGCCTTCCCCTCGACCAGGGCATCGCCGTCACCGGCTCGGTCGACCAGTACGGCCAGATCCAGGCGGTGGGAGGAGTGACCCGCAAGATCGAGGGCTTCTACGCCACATGCAAGGCCAAGGGCCTGACCGGGCGGCAGGGGGTGATCGTCCCCGCCGCCAACGTCCGCCACCTCATGCTGGCCGACGAGGTGGTCGAGGCGGTACGCGAGGGGCGCTTCCACGTGTGGGCGGTGAGCACCGTGGACGAGGGGATCGAGCTCCTCACCGGTCGCCCCGCCCCGGAGGTGCACGCCCTCGTCTCCGAGCGGCTCAAGGCGTACGCCGAGCGGCTGCGCGAGCTGGCCGAGGGAGTCCCCGAGGAAGAAGAGGAGGAGGGGCCGCCCTCGCGGCAGCGGGGCTAGCGGCCGCTCAGGTATCCCTCCAGCCGCGACGCCAACGCCTCGAGGTCCTCCAGGCGAGCCAGGGCCTCCCAGATCCGGGCGGGGTCCACGTCCAGGTAGCCGTGCACGAGAATGTTCCGCAGGCCGACAGCCTCCACCAAGCGCCCCGCCAGGTCGGCCTCCAGCACCCCTCGACGCGCCAGGAGCTCGAATACCTCCCGGTAGGAGGAGGGGGTGTCGGGGAAGTCCTCCGCCAGCACGTGGTTGGCGGCGTCGATGGCCGCCTGGATGGCGAGCTGGAGATGGCGCTCGGCTTCCGCCTGCAGGTGGACGTCGCCCAGGAATCGGTCTCTCCCTCCTGCCTCGATGTCGCGCAAGAGGGCCGCCCGTCGGTCGATCTGGGCCAGGCGCAGGCGGACGGTCTCAGGGTCGACCAAAGCTCCCCTTCTCCAGGCGCCGGCGAAGCCCCTGCTCGTGGATGCGCCGGAAGGGCTCCATGTCCAGGTAGCGGTCGACGGTCCGAGCCCGGTGGCGGACACGGGCCACCTCGTCGCGGCTGAGGAGGAGACGGCCCTCCCGCAGCACCCGGTAGGCGAGGGAGACGGGCGCCTCGTTGAGGATGACCAGGTCGACGTCGTCCCGGCCGCTGGCGGCGGCGAGATCGCGGATCAGCGCCAAGCGACGGGCAAGATCGCGGCTTGCGTCGTCGCGGAGGAGAACGGCCACGTCCACGTCGGAGAGGGCACCGGCGGACCCCCGTGTCCGCGAGCCGAAGAGGTAGGCGACGAGGACGTCCGGCTGCCGCTGCAAGGCGGCTCGCAGCCGGCCCTCCAGGTCTAGCCCTGCCGCGTCCACCGCCGCCATCGTACCCCTGGTCGCCGCTGCTACGCTCGCGGCGAGAACGGAGCAGAGGCGGGGCGAGGAGGCTGGTCGCTCGTGACCCAACCAGCCAGAGTGCGCAAGCGGGATGGGCGGATCGTTCGCTTCGACAGCCGGCCCATCGAGGAGGCGATCCTGCGCGCCGCCCGGGAGGTGGGGCGCCCCCAGCGGGCGCTCGCCGCCGAGGCTACGCGGCGGGTGGTCGCCGAGCTGGCCGAGCGCTTCGGCCGCAGAGTCCCCGGCATCGAGGACATCCAGGACGCCGTGGAGCGGACGCTCATGGCCATGGGCCTGGCCGACGTGGCCCGCGCCTACGTCCTCTACCGCCGCCGCCGCAGCGAGCTCCGGGAGGCCAAGCGGGCGCTCGGCATCCGCGACGAGCTCAAGCTCTCCCTCAACGCCGCCGTCGTCCTCCGGGAGCGCTACCTGCTGCGGGACGAGCGGGGCCGCGTGGCCGAGTCCACGGGCGAGCTCATGGAGCGGGTGGCCCTGCACGTGGCCTCGGTCGAGGGGGCAGAGAGGGAGGAGGCGGCCGAGCGGTTCGCCCGCATGCTCAAGGCCCTCGAGTTTCTCCCCAACTCCCCCACGCTCATGAACGCCGGCACCCGCTTGGGCCTCCTCTCCGGCTGCTTCGTGCTCCCGGTGGAGGACTCGCTCGACTCCATCTTCTCCACCCTGCGCCTGGTCGCCCTCATCCACCAGGCAGGCGGAGGCACCGGCTTTTCCTTCTCCCGCCTGCGCCCGGCCGGGGACGTGGTCGGCTCCACCATGGGCGTGGCCAGCGGGCCGGTGTCGTTCATCTCCGTGTACGACACTGCCACCGAGGTGATCAAGCAGGGGGGGCGCAGGCGGGGGGCCAACATGGCCGTCCTGGATGCCTCTCACCCCGACATCAAGCAGTTCGTCCGGGCCAAGGCCGAGCCGGGCCGGCTGGAGAACTTCAACCTGTCCGTGGCCGTGTCCGACGCCTTCATGCGGGCGGTCGAGCGGGGAGGGCGCCACCGCCTGGTCAACCCCCGCACGGGGAGGACGGTGGCCCGCATCCCTGCCCGGGAACTGTTCGAGCTCATCTGCGAGGAGGCCTGGAGCTCGGGCGATCCCGGCCTCCTCTTCCTCGACCGCGTCAACCGGGGCAACCCCTTGCCCGGGCGAGGGCGCATCGAGGCCACCAACCCCTGCGGCGAGGTGCCCCTCCTTCCCTACGAGTCGTGCAACTTGGGCTCCATCAACCTGGCCCGCTTCGTCAGCGAGGGAGCGCTGCGCTGGGATCGGCTGGGGGAGACGGCGCGTTTGGCCGTGCGCTTCCTCGACGACGTCATCGACGCCAACCGCTACCCGGCCCCCGAGCTCGAGGAGGCGGCCAAGGCCACCCGCAAGGTGGGGCTGGGGGTGATGGGGCTGGCCGAGATGCTGGCCCTGCTCGGCATCCCCTACGACTCGGAGGAGGCGGTGCGCCTGGCGTCCCGGATCGCCCGCTTCGTCCGCGAGCAGGCCCGGCTGGCATCGACCGAGCTCGCCGAGAGGCGAGGCCCCTTCCCCCTCTTTGCGGAGAGCGTCTACGCCGCCCGCGGGCTTCCGCCCCTCCGCAACGCCCAGCTCACCTCCATCGCCCCCACCGGCACCATCTCCATCATCGCCGGCACCACTTCCGGCATCGAGCCCCTGTTCGCCATCGCCTACGTCCGCAACGTCCTCGGCGGCCGGCTGGTCGAGGTCAACCCCCTGTTCGAGCGGGTCGCCCGCGACCGCGGCTTCTGGAGCGAGGACCTGGCCGCGGAGCTCGTGGCCAGCGGGCGGGTGCGCGACAACCCCCGCGTCCCCGAGGACGTCCGCCGCGCCTTCCCCACAGCGCTCGAGATCGCCCCGGAGTGGCACCTGCGCATGCAGGCGGCGGTGCAGCGGCACGTGGACGCGGCCGTGTCCAAGACCGTCAACCTCCCCGCCGAGGCCACCGTGGAGGACGTGGGCCGCATCTACCTGGCCGCCTGGCGGGCGGGAGCCAAGGGAATCACCGTCTACCGCTACGGCTCCAAGCCGCGGCAGGTGCTGACCTTGCTGGGCCAGGCGCCCGACCGGCCGGCTCCTCCCCTCCAGGTGGACGCCCTCTACGCCGGCGGCTGCGCCGCCCACGCCTGCGAGTTCTGACCTCCCCCGACAGGGAGCCGTGAGCAGTCTTGCCCAGGCGATTCCCCCCTCGGCATGGCACGCTTCCCGCTGACAGACGAGGAGCGAAGACGGTGGAGCGAGGGGCGATCGCGACTGCCGAGGCGCCCTCCGCCGAGCGGGGGCGGTGCGAGCTCCAGTACGCCGCCGGCCGAGTCGAGGCCTGCGCGGGGCCCATCTGCCCCTTCTGGGAGGAAGGGGGAGCTGTGGTCGAGCCGGGGTGCGCCCTCGCCCGACTGGGGATCGACATCGAGGGCGACCCCAAGCTCGTCGCCTGGCTCGTTCGCCTCCGCACGATGCTGGCGAAGGGGGGCGGCCGAGCGGGCGAGGAGGAGGCTCTCCACCTCTTCCACCGCCTGGTTCCTCCCGAGCTCCGCGACTGACCTACTCCACCACGCGCAGGGTGGAGGGGATGTCCATCCGCGTCAGCCTGCGCAGGAGAAGGAGGGGGGCGCAGGCTACCGCCGCCGTGCCCAGGAGGAGGGCGATCCCTACCGTGCGCGCCGCCACCACCGTCACCACCCCGATGTCGGGGACCACCGTGGAGACGATGGTGTCCACCATCCAGCCGAGGAGCAGGCGACCGAGGCCGATCCCGACCAGGGTCCCCAGGAGGCCGACCACGAGGCCCTCCCCCATGGTCACCGCCAGGACGCTTCGCACAGGCAGGCCGAAGGCGAGCATGGTGGCGTGCTCGCGGCGGCGCTCGTCCACGTTGATGCTGGTCGAGTTGAAGGCGATGAGCAGGGCCAAGAGGAGCACGCAGGCCTCGATCACGTACAGGATCTGGAGGCGTTGATCGAGGCCCTGGCGTACGGTGTCGGCAAAGGCCGAGACCGGCTGCACGGAGGTCACGCCGGGAAGGCGGAGGAGGGCCCGCTCCACCTCCTCGACGCTCGCCCCCGGGGCCGGCTCCACCGACAGGCGGTTGGTGACCCCTGCCAACCCCATGATCCCTGCCCAGCGAAGGTCCATGAAGGCCGTGATCCGGCTGGGGAGGGGATTGAGGCCGATGACCTCCACCGGGGAGTCGACCAGCCGGTAGGAGAAGGCTCCCGCCCGTCGGGGATGGCGGAGGATGATCGTGTCCCCCACGTCGACGCCCAGGTCGTGGGCCGCCTTCTGGGAGAGCACGAGGCCGGGCCGGTCGCTCGCCAAGCTTCCCTCGACCACGCTCGGCCGCCACAGACCCCCGGCGAAGTCGAGCACCTCCACGAGCAGGTCGAGGGAGCGACCGCCCCGGCTCGCCCGGGCCGGGATCTCCAGGCCGGGGGAGGCTCGGGCCACGAGGGGGGAGCGGAGGACGGCCTCGACCCGGGGCGAGGACACGAGGTCGAGGCGGAGGCCGACGAGAAGGCGATCCGGGCTCTCCCGGGCTACCTCGCGCTGGGCGCGATCGATGGTGGCGAGGAAGGAGTCCACCATTCCCACCACGCCGACCAAGAGGGCGATGGAGACGGCCACGCCCAGGGCCGTGAGGAGCGCCCGGCGGGGCGCGCGCAGGACATCCCGAAGCGGAAGCTGCGCCAGGCTCGACCCGGGCAAGGACACCCGGCCGACGGCGGCTAGGAGCCGCCCCGTGGAGGCGGCGAGGGCTCCCACCCGGATGGCCTCGACCGGAGACACGCGCACGGCCCGCCACACGGGGTAGGTCGCCGCCAGGAAGGGCAGGAGGATCCCCAGGGCGGCTCCCCGCAGGAAGACGAGGGGCTCGATCTCGGTCTTCCATACCGGCAGAGGCTGGAAGGAGCGGAAGGCCGCCGCCAGAGCCGCCTCCACCCCCAGGCCCACGCCCACGCCGAAGAGAACCCCGAGCGCCGCCACCTCCAGCCCCACGAGGAGCGGCCGCAGGGCGAGGAGCAGGGGAGGGGCGCCCAGGGCCATGCCGATTCCGATCTCGCGCCTTCCTGCCTCCACCATCCGCGCCACCAGGTTGAAGGCGGCGAGCGAGGCTCCCACGAGGATGAGGAGGGCGAAGGCCGTGTACAGGCGCTGGTCGGAGTCGATGTCCCGGTACAGCAGGCGGTAGCTCCGCTCGTCCTGGCGCCGGTCGATCTGGAAGCCCGTGGCCGGCAGCGCCCGCCGCACGGCGGCGGCCAGCTCTGCCCGCAGCCGCTCCACGTCCGCCCCCGGGCGCAGGCGGAGGACGAGACCGTTCACCTGCCCCGGCCTGCCGAGGAGCCTCTGGGCGGTGGCCAAGGAGGTGAAGACGACGGCTAGCCCCGCCTCGGCCATGAGCGTCCCCTGCTCCCCCACGACCAGGAAGTGCTCGGCCCCCAGGCCCAGCCCCACGTAGGCGAGCTGGGCTCGGCCCAGGGAGATGCTGCCTCGGGAGGGAAGGCCGTAGTGGCGGGCGAAGTGGACGTCGAGCAAGGCGACCGGCTTGCCGGCGTCGCCAGGGCGCAGGCCCCGCCCCGCCATGGTCGCCACCTTGGCCACCCGGGCCCCCGTCGGCATCCCCACCACCCGAGCGGGGACGAGGATCGTCCGCTCCTCGGTCGAGGCATCTACCTGGGCAGGGCCCCACAGGCGCTCCTCGCTGGCGGCGATCCAGCGCCGGTGAGGGAGGGAGCGGAGGACAGCCTCGAGCTGGCCTCGGCGAACGTAGCTCTCCCCGGCCAGGCGCAGGCGGAGGTCGAACATGGCCACCGCCCGGTAGCTCGCGTCGTAGGAGGCGCGCCTCCAGTCGGCGGTACTGCTCAGGCCCGAGTAGAAGCCCGAGCCCAGGGCAATCACGAGCGCCACCGCCGCCACCTGGAGCCAGCGGGCCCTCAGGTCGCGGGCCGACCAGCGGAGGTAGAGCCCGGCCCAGCGGGCTACCACCGCAGGGTCGAGATCGGGGCCGGCCCGCCCGGGGGAGGGCCGTCCGAGACCACCCGGCCGGCGGAGAGCTCGATGACCCGGCCGGCGGCCCGGGCGATCTCCCGGTTGTGGGTGACGATGACGACGGTCGCTCCCTCGTCCACCTGGGCGTGGAGCAGGGCCAGGATCTGGCGACCGGTGCGGTAGTCGAGCTCCCCGGTCGGCTCGTCAGCGAGGAGCAGGGGGTTGCCGGTGGCGAGGGCACGGGCGATCGCGACCCGCTGCTGCTCGCCGCCGGAGAGCTGGTGGGGGAAGTGGTGGGCCCGATCGGCGAGCCCCACCCGCTCGAGCACCTCCCGGGCGACGCGGCCGGCGTCTCGGCGCCGGGTCAGGTCGGCGGCGAACTGGACGTTCTCGAGGGCCGTCAGCCCCGGGAACAGGTTGAAGGTCTGGAACACGAAGCTGACCGTCTCCCGTCGAAAGCGGAAGAGCTCGGGTCGGCTGGCGCCGGCGAGCGCTCGTCCTGCCACCTCCACCGTGCCCTCGCTAGCCACGTCGAGCGCCCCGATCACGTTGAGAAGGGTGGTCTTGCCGCTCCCTGAGGGCCCCAAGACGACTACGAACTCGCCCGCGGCGATGTCGAGATCGACGCCGGCGAGGGCTGTGACCGTGGTCTCGCCCACCCGGTAGCGGCGGGTCACCCCCCGCAGCCGAACGAGGGGGCCTCCACCCCTGGCCTCCTCGGCCGGCAACGCCACGGGGGAGGGTCGCTCAGGCACCTCTACATCCTGACCTGCCTGCCGCCCTGCCCGCATCGGGGACAACCGGGATCGAGGCAGGGGAAGGGCTGCGGTCTTCCCGCAAGGCGCCATCGGCGAGCCCCCCGATGCGGGCGCGCCCGCCCGCCGCCAGCATCGAGGAAGGAAGGGGGCATGCATGCCCAGGGTGCCGACCACAGGGGCGGAGGCGCGGCCGATCGAGGCAGGGGTGGCCGTGGCCCGCGGGCCTGCCCCGGTCTCCGCCGCCGGTCGAGCCCGGGTTCTTGCTCTCGGCCGAGTCGAGGTGGTGGCCCGGGACAGGGCTTCGGTGGAGGCCTTCGACGCAGCTCGGGTGGCGGCCACCGACGAGGCCCAGGTGATAGCCCGTGGCACCTCCCGCGTCCTCGCCTTCCGACAGGTCAAGGTGGTCGCCTTCGACCGCGCCACCGTCCTTGCCTACGGGGAGAGCGAGGTCGAGGCAGGCGACCGGGCCCGCGTCTCCTGCTCGGACCGGGCTCGTGTGCGGGCCCGCGGCCGCAGCCGGGTGGAGGCGTTCGGGAGCGCTCAGGTCGAGGCCGAGGACGATGCCCTGGTCCTCGCCCACGGCCAGGCCACGGTCGTGGCCCGCGGCCGGGCCAGGGTCGAGGCCCATGGCCAAAGCTCGGTCGACGCCTTCGAGGCCGCGGCGGTGCGAGCCGGCCGGGAGGCTCGGGTGCGGGCGCACGCGCCCACCGTCCACGTGGAGCGCCGCTTCCTGGGCTGAGGCGACTCGGAGGCTGGGGCCGAGACGACTCGGGGTCGACCCGCAGAGGAAGATCCGGGTCGTCCCTGATTCCCCTCCTGCCCCGCGCGGTCATACTCGGGGCGCTGTCCGCAAAGGAGGAGCGATGGCTGTCGCCAAGATCATCGAGATCAGCGCCGAGTCGAGCGAGAGCTTCGAGGACGCGATCAAGCAGGGCATCGCCAAGGCCGCCCAGACCATCCACAACATCAAGGCCGCGTGGGTGAAGGGCCAGCAGGTGGTGGTCGCCGACGGCCAGGTAACTGCCTACCGAGTCGACCTCAAGGTCACCTTCATCGTCGACTGAGAGGAAGGCCGAGGCTCGCCCGGGTCGGCCCAGGTCGACTCGGGCGGGCGGCTAGGCCGATCCCCAGCCGAGGGCAAGGGTCGATCGATCTTCCCCGACGATGTCGAGGTCTGGATGGTCGAGCAAGGCAAGCTCCACCGGGCCGCCGACGGAGCCCTGGGGGTCGGGGAGCAGGCGGACTACCGGCCGCTCCGGCCGACCCGGGGGAAGCGTCGCCACCAAGCCGCGACGGCCGTCGCTCAGCTGGACGAGCGTACCCACCGGGAAGGGGGCGACGGTGCGGCGGAAGGCGGCGACCACGGCGGGGTCGTAGAGGGTACCCTCCCCGCTCACGATCTCCCGCACCCCTACCCAGCTCGGACGAGGCGGCCGGTAGGGACGGGCCGAGGTGATGGCGTCGAAGACGTCGGCCACGGCGGCGATGCGGGGAAGGAGGGGGAGGCTCTCCCGATCGAGCCCGTCGGGGTAGCCGCTTCCGTCCAGCCGCTCGTGGTGCCAGCGAACGACGGTGAGCGCGAGGGGCCCCACTCCCGACGCCTCCAGGATCTCTGCTCCCACCAGGGGGTGGCGGCGGATGAGCGCCCACTCCTCCTCCGTGAGCGAGCCCGGCTTGACGAGGAGGGGGCGGGGAAGGAGGGCCTTGCCCACGTCGTGGAGCATGAGGCCGAGGCCCAGGCGGCGCATCCTCTCCTCCATGGCTCGCGCCGGGGACGTCGCCCGTGGCAGGGGTCGCTCCCAGGGCCCCTCGCCGTCGAGCAGAGCCCGAGCCAAGAGCAGCCCGAGCACGGTGACGTCGATCGAGTGCTGCACCGTGTAGCCGTCGGCGGTGGTGAGGTCGACCAGGGCGAGCACCGCCTCCGGCACCGAGGCGATCTCGTCCACGATCAAGTCGACTGCCTTTTGCACCTCCCCGAGGGCCGCCTGGCCGCAGGCCTGGTCGCGCTGCAAGGCCACCGTCTGCAGGGCTCGCTCCACTGCCTGAGCGGCCCGCGACCGCGTCTCCTCCCGGATGACCTCCACCGGCTCCACCCCCTCGCTCAGCTCGTCCTCGATGTAGACCGCTCCCACCCCAGCCCTCCGCAGGCCTCGCAGGTACTCGGCCGTGATCCTCGTCCCCGCTCGAAGCAAGGGGATGGCGGCGCTCCCCGCCCACACGTCCCGGGCAAGCTCGGCCCCTTCGGCCAGGTTCTCGACGCAGACGAGGCGCATGGCGGCAGCGACGGTGTTGTCGGTCATCTGACCCTCGCCTTTAGCCCTCGCCCCGGAATCGACCCGATCGGGTCACGCCCCTAAGCCGGTTGGGGGATGCGGCCGCGGCGCAGGCGTGGTATGAAGCGGCCGTCGTCTCGTGCTAGGTCGTCCTGTGGTAGCCGCCGCCGGGGCGCGCGGGCTGCGCGCGCACCGCCTCGGCGCCCTCAGTCGGGCTCTGCCGTGAGCGCCGCCTCCCTCGCGACCCCGCTCTTGCCCTCGCTCGTGGCGGGCATGGTGGAGGCCCTCCCCGTGGCCCTGATCGTGGTCGACGGCGAGGATCGGGTGCTCTTCTGGAGCCGGGGCGCCGAGTCGCTCTTGGGATGGGCCGCGGCCGAGGTCCTGGGCCGAGAGCTGCAGTCGGTCCTGGGGCGCGTCGACCACCTGGCCGAGGCCCGCGGACGGGCCCTGGCCGGGGAGCCCTCGGAGCTCGAGACGGCGCTCGCGCGCAGGGACGGAAGCCGGATAGAGGTCGACCTCCTGCTCCTTCCCCTCCCCGGGGCGAAGGGAGAGGGGACGCTCCTTTTCGCCCACGACGCCTCCAAGCGAAGGCGCCTGGCGCGGGAGCTCGAGCAGGCCCTCGACCGGGCCCGGGAGCAGGAGGCAGAGCGACGGCGCCTCCTCTCCCAGCTCGTAGCCGCCCACGAGCGGGAGCGGCGGCTTCTGGCCGCCGACGTCCACGACGAGCTCCTCCAGGACCTGACCGACCTCGTCTTGCGCCTCGAGTACGCGCAGGCCTCGGCCTCCACGCTCCCCCCGGAAGAGCTCCAGGGGGAGCTTGCCCTCGCCCTCCAGGCGGCGAGAGGAGCTACCCGACGCCTGCGCGGGCTCGTGGCCGACCTGTGGCCGCCCGCCCTCGAGCGCTCCGGCCTGGCGGCGGCGACAAGGGCCCTCCTCGACCGGCTGGAGGAGGGAACCGGCGCCCGCGTCTCCTTCGCCTGCCGCCTCACCCAGGAGCCCCCCCTGCGCGTCCGCGTTCTCGCCTACCGCATCGTCCAGGAGGCGATCCGCAACGTGGCCCGCCACGCCCAGGCGACCTCGGTCACGGTCGTCCTCGAGACCGCGGGCGAGGGCGGGGTGGCCGGCCGCATCGAGGACGACGGCCGGGGCTTCGACCCCGCCGCCGTCGCGCCTAGCTGCCTGGGGCTCTCGGCCATGCGCCAGCGGGCCGAGGCAGGAGGAGGCTGGCTCGACATCCGCTCCCGGCCGGGAGAGGGGACGACCGTGGCCTTCTTCCTCCCCCCGGAGGGAGAGGCCCAAGCTCCCTGATCCGCGCTCAAGCCCGGCCGGCCGCCGCCGATTACCGGCGGCGATGCTCCGCTTCTCGTTCCGGTTGGAGAGCATTCGCCGCCTGCGCGAGCACGCCGAGACCCAGGCCAAGGAGCGCCTGGCCCGCGAGCTCGCCGCCCGCGAGGCTCGCGCCCGCGACCTGCGCCGGGCCGAGGACGCCCTGCGGGCGGCCGTCAGCGCCGATGCCTTCGCCGCCGGCCCCGTGCCGGCAGGCGACCTCGTGTCGCGGGAGGCCTTCCTCGAGCGTCGCCGCCGGGAGCGGGAGCAGGCCGCCCGCTTGCGCCAAGACCAGGAGGAGCGGGTAGCGGCCGAGGCGAAAAGCCTGGAGGAAGCAGCCCGGGAGCGGGCCGTCATCGAGCGCCTGAGGCACCGTCGGCTGGCCGGCTACGCCCAGGAGGAGCGAAGGCGAAAGGAGCGCGAGCTCCTGGAGGGGACGCTCCTCCGCTACCGCCGAGCGAGCGGAGGGAGCCGATGACCTTGGAGGTAGCGCTGGGGCGGGTGGGCGAGCTCTCGCTCCTCGCCGAGCGGCTGGGCACGATCCCCCCCTCGGCCGCCCCGGGAGGCGCCTTCGCCCACGCCCTCGCCCGCGCCCAGGCGACAGGACCGGACCGCCCCCTTCCCCCGAGCTCGGGGGAAGGGAGGGTCCCCTACCAGGCCGCGATCGAGGCTGCCGCCCGCCGCCAGGGGATCGACCCCCTCCTCGTGCAGGCGGTGATCGAGATCGAGTCGGGATTCGATCCGCAAGCCACGAGCCCGGCCGGCGCCCAGGGGCTCATGCAGCTCATGCCCGCCACGGCCCGCGCTCTCGGGGTCGCCGATCCCTACGATCCGATCCAGTCGATCGAGGGCGGCACCCGCTACCTGGCCGACCAGCTTCGCCGCTTCGGCGACCTCGCCCTGGCCCTGGCCGCCTACAACGCCGGCCCCGGGGCCGTAGCCGCGGCCGGCGGCATCCCCGAGAACGGGGAGACGCCGAGGTACGTGGAGCGAGCCCTCGCTCGGTACGCCGAGCTCGTGGCAGGCCGAGGGAGGAGCGGGTGAGCGCCCCTCTTTCCCCCGTGGGAGTCGAGCTCGAGCCCCTCCCCGCGGAGAGGGGCGAGGAGGAGCTTTCCCTGCCCGAGGGCTTTCCCCTCGTCCTGAGCGGCATCCTGGCCCAGGCTCCAAGCCCTCACCCGCCTCCCGACCGCCCCGCCGGCGCCTGGACCGCCTCGGCGGAGGGCGCGCCCACAGGAAGCGACGCTTCCCTCGCCACGTTCCTCTTCGGCCTCGACCGAGGCGCCGGCCTTTCCCACCTGGGCCCGGTGGACACGGCGGCCCTGTTCCGCCCCCAGGAGCGGGCCCCTGGGGCGTTGGTGGAGGGCGCAGGCCCCTTCGCCGGCCGTGGCCTCTTCACCGTCAACGACCCTGCCCTGGCGATCCAGCCTGGGGTGGACTGGATCGCCGTCCGGCCTGAGGCCCTCACCCCCGAGCTTGCCCTTCGGGCGCGGCAGGCGGGGATTCGGCTCGTGGTCTGGGAGGCCAAGGCCTCGGAGGCGGGCCTGGAGGCGGTGCGGCGGTTCGGCGCCGAGGGCTACATCGCCCAGGCGGAGGGCCCGGACGAGCTCCAGGCGGCCCTGCGACTGGGGGACGCCATCCCCGTGGCCAAGGCCCTCGTCACCAACAACTTCATGGATCGGTGGCCGCCGGGGTGGATCGCCATGCCCGAGGCCTACAGCGGCCAGAACCCGAGCGCGACCGTGGAGCGGGTCGTCTTCGATGCCCGAGCCCGGGGGGCGAGCGTGGTCGTTCCCGTACTCGGCCTCTTCTCCGAGAACGGCCGAGGACCGACCGACATCGTCCAGGCAGCCCGCGATCTCGCCCGGGTGACGGTCCCCGGAGTGGCCGCCTTCACGGTGGAGACGGCCGGCAGCGACCTCGAGGTCATGCTCGGCCGGCGCTCGCTCCGCCTCCTCCTGGAGGTAGCCGAGGAGCCTCGGCTCGCGGCTTCCCCCTCCCCCGGTCCAGGCACTCCCGGCCCCTCCCCGACCGCCCCTACGTTCCCCTCGCTTCCCTCTCCGGGAGCCTTGCCCTCGTCCTCTCAGCACCCGCCCTCGCCCCAGGCCTTTGAGAGCGAGCGGGATCCCCTTCCCAGTGGGGCGGCCTCTACTGCGTCGGAGGCCGACTCGGCGGAGCCGCCGCCTTCTGCGAGCCAAGCTCCGCCCGCGCCGGTCGAGGCTCGAGGCCTGCTCCCCGGGCAGCGACCGGCGCAGCCAAAGCAGCAGCCGGAGGGTAGGGCGGCCTTGCCGGTACGGCTCCCTGAGCTCCCCGATCGGGTGGGGGCCGAGCTACGGCTCCTGGCCAGAGAGGGGCGGACCGAGGCCCGCATCGTCCTCCACCCGCCCGAGCTCGGCGAGGTGCGCGTGCGCCTCGTCCAGGAAGCCGCAGGCCTCTCCGCCACCATCGTGGCCGACGCCTCCCCAGCCGTCGATGCCCTCGCCGCCGCCGCGGGGGCGCTCCGGCGGGGCCTGGAGAGCCTGGGTATCCCCGTGCTCGCCCTCGACGTCCGCGCGCCCGGAGCCCGCGACGCCGAGGAGAGAGACGGAGACAAGGAGGCGCCCTGGGCCACTCCCGCCGCTGGCCAGCGTCGGCGGGAGGCAGCCGAGGGAGAGACCCTGATCCGGGCCACGGCCCGGATCGAGGGTGCCCTGATCGACGTCCTGGCCTAGCGAGGAGGTGACGACCGTGACAGCCACAGACCCTGTGGGCGCAGGCTCCCTGGGAGGAGGCGTCCAGGCGCAGGCCCCTGCCAACCCCTCCTCCGCCCTGGGGGAGGATGCCTTCCTCAAGTTGCTCGTAGCCGAGCTTCGGCACCAGAACCCCCTCGACCCCATGGGCGGGCGCGACTTCATGGGCCAGCTCGCCCAGTTCTCCACCCTGGAGCAGATCGTCGCCCTCGAGCGGACCTTGGAGCAGGTGCTGTTCTCCACCCAGGTCGCCCAGGCCACCGCCTTGATCGGCCGGCTGGTGACGTACGAGCGGGCCGACGGGACGACGGGCGAAGGCCGAGTCGACTCCGTGTCCTTCGAGCAGGGCGGGGCGATCGTGCTCCTGGTCGGGGAAGAACGGGTCGCGCCGAGCGCTATCCGAAGCGTCCTCGAGTAGCCATGCTCGATCCGGTCGTTGGTCTCGGGCAGGTTCAGAAAGGAGCGGGGCAGGGCCGCCCAGCCCCCGCGCCGAGCTCCTCCTTCGCCGACCTCCTCGACCGCCGCCTCGCCCGCTCTCAGCCCCTTCGCTTCAGCGGCCATGCCGTTGAGCGCCTGGAGCGACGGGGCATCGCCGTCGACGAGAGCGTCCTGGCCCGGCTGGAGCGGGCCGTGGCCGCCGCCGACGCCAAGGGCAGCCGCTCCTCCCTCGTCCTCCTCGACGAGAAGGCCTTCGTCGTGGCGGTGCCCACCCGCACCGTGGTCACCGCCCTCGATCGCGCCCACATGCGCGAGCACGTCTTTACCAACATCGATAGCGCCGTCCTCGCATGACCCCACCACGTCACGACCACGCCGAGGCCGGTCCCTTGGGGGAGGCCGCGGCAACGACCGAAGGAGGTAGATCACCATGATGCGCTCCCTCTACGCAGCCATCAGCGGCCTCCGCGTCCACCAGCAGCTCCTGGACGTGACCGCCAACAACATCGCCAACGTCAACACCATCGGCTACAAGAGCGCCCGCGCCACCTTCAAGGACGCCCTGCTCCAGACCTTGAAGGGAGCGGCCGCCCCGGTGGCAAGCAGCCTGGGCGGTACCAACCCCCTCCAGATCGGCTTGGGCGTCCAGCTCGGCTCCATCGACAACGTGATCACCCAAGGGGCCATCCAGACGACGGGGGGGCCCTTCGACCTCGCCATCCAGGGCAAGGGGTGGTTCCAGGTCTCCACCGACCCGTCCAGCTCCTCCGCCCCCGTCTACTACACGAGAGCCGGGAACTTCACTCGGGACGCCAACGGCGACCTCGTCAACCCCGACGGCTACTACCTGGTAGGCACCCTGAACAACGCTAACTCCAAGATCACCATCCCCGCCGATGCCCGCTCGGTGTCCATCGATCCCTCGGGCACGGTCACCGTGGTCGACGCCAGCGGCCAGACCACCACCTACACGATCCAGCTCGCCGCCTTCCCCAACGACGCCGGCCTGGAGCGGGTGGGCAACAACCTGTGGCGGGCCTCCGCCAACTCGGGCACGGCCACCGTGGGCAACCCCCAGACCTCAGGGCTGGGCTCGATCACCCCCGGGGCGGTGGAGATGTCGAACGTCGACCTCGCCCTCGAGTTCACCACCATGATCGCCGCCCAGCGCGGCTTCCAGGCCAACAGCCGGGTCATCTCCACCGGCGACGAGATGCTGCAAGAGCTGGTCAACTTGCGGCGCTAGCAGCCGATCACCCGTCGGGCGGGGGCCTCCTGCGGCCGGCCCCCGCCCGGCCCAGGAGGGCGCCATGATCGTCCTACACCGCCTCACCCATCCCGACCAACCCTTCCACCTCAACCCCGACTTGATCGTCACCATCGAGTCCACCCCGGACACCGTCGTCTCGCTCGGAAACTCCTCCAAGCTGGTCGTCATCGAGACCCCGGACGAGATCACCGAGCGCATCCGCGACTGGCGGGCGAGCATCCTCGCCCGCGCCTCCCTCGTTCGGGTGATCAGGCCAAAGAGCGGCTAACGAGCGGGGCTCAGCCGGCCGACTACTGGGGAGGCGAGGCCACGGCCAGGGAGGGCCGGGCGCCGGGAACGGAATCCATGAAGGCGATCACCGCAATAGGCATCGGGGGAGCGTTCGGGGTGCTCCTCCTGGCCGTCCTCATGGAGGGAGGAAGCCCCGCCTCCCTGCTCAACATCCCCGCCTTCCTCATCGTGGTGGGGGGAACCCTGGCCGCCACCGCGGCCTCCACCAGCCTGGAGCAGATGAAGTCGATCCCCGTCCTCTACCGCATCGCCTTCAAGGGCTCCTCCATCGACCACGCCGCCGCCGTCCGCCAGATGGTGGCCATCGCCGAGAAGGCCCGCCGGGAGGGGCTCCTCGCTCTGGAGAGCGACCTCGAGAGCCTGGACGACGCCTACGCCCGCAAGGGCCTGCAGCTGGTCGTGGACGGAGCCGACTCCAGCCTCATCCGCTCAATCCTCCAGTCCGAGATCGACGGCCTGGCCGAGCGCCACGCCGCCAAGGCGGAGATCTTCACCACCGCCGGCGGCTTCGCCCCCACCCTGGGGATCCTGGGCACGGTCATGAGCCTGGTGCACGTGCTCGAGAACCTGTCTAGCCCCAGCCAGCTCGGCCACTCCATCGCCGGCGCCTTCCTCGCCACCCTCTACGGGGTCGGCTCCGCCAACCTCGTCTACCTCCCCGTGGCCAACAAGCTCAAGGAGCTCTCGGCCGAGGAGCTCGCCTACAGGGAGATGCTGCTCGAGGCCATCCTCTCCATCCAGGCCGGGGACAACCCCCGGCTCCTGGCGGAGAAGCTGGAGGCCTTCCTACCCCCCTCGGCCCGGCGAAGCTCCGAGGCCCTCATCGCCGAGGTCCGGGCCGGCGGCCAGCCTGCCCCCGTGGCCGAGGAGGCGGCAGAGGCAGCATGAGCGGGCGGCGGGGACGCAAGCACGCCCCCGGCCAAGCGGGCGGCGGCCACGCGGGAGCCGGCATGGAGCGCTGGCTCCTCACCTACGCCGACATGATCACCCTGCTCATGGCCTTGTTCATCGTCATGTGGGCGATCTCGGCCGTGAACATCGGCAAGTTCAACGAGCTCAAGGCCTCCTTGCGGGCAGCCTTCTCGGGCAAGATCTTCGACCGCAGCGAGCCCCACGTCCTCACTGGGGAGCGCTCCGTGCTCAACCCCGAGGGGGCCCAGGTCTCCCCCATCGAGCAGATCCCTTCCGCCCTCCAGGCGGTCACCGACGCCCTCCGCGAGACGGCGACCGACCAGCAGGACCTGGAGAACCTCCGCTGGCTCAAGCGCCAGATCGACGCCTACGCCCGATCCCACGGCTTCGCCGGCCGCATCCGCACCTCCATCGACGAGCGCGGCCTTGCCGTGCGCCTGCTCACCGACGAGGTCCTGTTCGACACCGGGAAGGCGGTACTCAAGCGGCGCTCCCTGCCCCTCCTCGCCCACATCGCCCGTCTCCTCGTCTCCCGCGACATCGAGAACCCGGTGCGGGTGGAGGGAAACACCGACAACGTGCCCATCTCCACCCCCGAGTTCCCTTCCAACTGGGAGCTCTCCACCGCCAGGGCCACCGCCGTGCTGGCTAAGCTTCTCGCGCACGGCGTCCCCCCCTCCCGCCTGTCCGTGGCCGGCTACGCCGACCAGCGCCCGGTCGCCTCCAACGCCACCGCCGCCGGCCGCCGCCTCAACCGCCGGGTGGAGCTCGTCGTTCTCCGTCGTGCCCTCGCCCGCTCGGAGGCTCCCTCGTGAAAAGGAAGCTCAAGATCGTACTCCCCCTCCTTCTCCTGGCCGTAGCCGGCGGCCTCTACAAGGTCGTCCTCGCCCCGGGAGGAACGAAGGACAAGGAGGGAAAGATCCCAGGGGTGATCGTGCCCTTGGATCGGGAGTTCGTCGTCAACCTGGCCGGCGGCCACTACGGCAAGCTGTCGATCGCCCTGGTCATGCGCCGGGCCCCTGCCACCGACGCCGAGGGTCATCCCGTGCTCGAGCAGGGGGCAGCCGTCCGCGCCGTGATCACCGACGAGCTGACCGGCCTCGACCCCTCGGCCCTCATCGACCGCCCCCACCGCCACCGTCTGCTCCGCAGCCTGGAGCTAGCGCTCAGGCGAAGGACGGACGAGCCGATCACTGGGGTGCTACTCACCGACGTGGCAGTGCAGTGAGCAAGGAAGCGCAAGGCATGGAAGAGCGCCAAGGAGGCATGCCCGTAGAGGCCGAGCAGGCCGCCGTCGCCGACCTCGAGCTCGCCCCCCTTCCCCCGGATCCGGGCCAGGGCGAGCGCGTGCCCGAGGACCTGTCGCTCGTCCTCGACGTCCCCCTCGAGCTCACGGTCGAGCTAGGACGGGCACGGATGACCGTGCGCGAGGCCCTGGGCATCGCTCCCGGCACCATCATCGCCCTCGACCGGGCGGCAGGAGAGCCCGTCGACCTGCTCGTCAACGGCCACCGGCTCGCCCGGGGCGAGGTGGTGGCTATCGACGAGGAGTTCGCCCTACGGGTGACCGAGCTCGTCCCTCCGGAGCGGGGCGCGCCCGCCTGAGCCGTCCCGGGCCGACGTCCCCCGCTCCGGCGCGTCAGGCGGCAGGAGAGGCTGCCTCCGCCTCGTAGCGCTCCAGCTGCTCGGCCAGCTTGCGCCGGGCCGAGCCCAGGATCTGGGAGACGCGGGAGTCGGTCACGCCCAGCATGCGCCCGATCTCGGCCCCAGAGAGGCCGTGGACGTGGACGAGGGCGAGCACCATCCGCTCCTGGTCGTCGAGGCGGGTGGCGACCGCCCGGCGCACCTGGGCCACCCGCTCTCGGCGCAGGAGGGCACCCTCAGGGCTTCCCCCGTCGGCCTCCACCGTCTCGCCGATCTCGGCCACGGCGGCACCGGAGGGAGCGCGGGCGGGGGCGTTGAGGGAGGCGACCTCCGCCTGGGCAAGGTCGGCCTCGGTCTCCCACACCTCCTCCTCGCTGACGCCCAGCGCGTGAGCGACCTCTCCGGCGGTGGGCGTGCGGCCCCGCTCGAGGTAGAAAGCGGCACGGGCCTCCTCCAAGCGCCTGCCGAGCCGCCGCACCGAGCGAGGCGCCCAGTCGGCTCGGCGGAGCTCATCTACCACCGCCCCTGCCACCCTGCGCCAGGCGTACTGCTCGAAGGTGGCTCCCCGGGAGGGATCAAACCGCTCGATCGTCTCCATGAGGGCGATCAGCCCGCAGGAGACGAGGTCGTCGAGCTCGAGGTGCCCCGGGACCTCGCGCATCTTGCGCGAGGCGATGTAGGTGACCATGGGGGCGTAGGAGAGAATGAGGCGGTCGCGGGCGTCGCGATCGCCCTTCTCTTTCCAGGCCCGCCACAGGGCCTCGGCCTGATCAGGGCTGAGGCGGGCGGGAGCGTCTGCGGCCGTTTGCATCAGCTGCAACCTCCAACTCGGGAACGCCCTTCCCATCGGCCGAGCGCGGCCCTGGGCCGAAGTGGCCACACGGCGAGACGTGCCTCATCCCTTTGGATATCCATCCCCGAGCTCTTCGGCGGAGCGAGGCCCCCGCCCCGCTCAACTCGGGAGGCGCGCGGACGATGGAAGCGGCGTGCGCCTCGCTCGTCCCAGAGGGCACCGGCTGCCGGCCCTGCTCGCCGGCCTGGTCGCGCTCGCCCTCCTTGGGGCTCCGGAGGCGGCCCCGGCCGACGGTTTCCAGCCTGACCGGACGCCGCTTCCTTCCTCGCTCGCGCGAGCGGGGAGCGGGGAGGCGGCGGGATCAGGGGGAGCCTCCTGGTGGCGCCTCGCGCTCGGCCTCCTCCTCGTCGTCGGCCTCCTCCTCGCCATCGCCTGGCTCGTCCGCCGCTCTAACCGGGGGCGCCTACCCCGGGCAGGAGCCGAGCTTGCCGTGGTGGCGACGGCCCGCCTTGCCCCCACCCGGGCCGTGCACCTGCTGCGGGTGGGGGAGGAGCTCATCTTGGTGGGAAGCGCCGAGCAGGGGGTCACCCCCATTCGCGTCTATCCCGCCGCCCAGGCTCAGGCCCTGGCCGAGGCTCTGGAGCGGGGAGAGACCCTCGCCCGCCTCAGGGGCAAGGAGGAAGGAGGCCTAGCCTCGCTGGTGGACGAGCTCAGGAGGAGGACGGCTCGGTGAGCCAGGCCGCCCAGCTTCCCCAGCTCGCCCAGCCGCTCGACGGAGCCGGGGCGGTGACCCCTCTCCAGCTCCTCATCCTGGTCGCCCTCATCTCCGTCCTCCCCGGGGCCCTCCTGGCCATGACCGGCTTCACCCGCATCCTCATCGTGCTCGCCTTCGTCCGCAACGCCCTGGGCACCCCCACCATGCCCCCCAACCAAATCCTCGTGGGCATCGCCTTCTTCCTCGCCCTCTTCACCATGACCCCCACTCTGAGCGCCGTCAACGAGGCGGCGATCAAGCCCTACCGGGCAGGCCACATCAGCGAGGAGGAGGCGATCCAGCGGGGCCTGGAGCCGGTGCGGAGGTTCATGTTCGAGCAGACCCGCACCTCCGACCTCGCCCTCTTCCTACGGGTGGCCAAGGAGGATCGGCCCCGCACCCGAGCCGACGTCCCCACCCAGGTGCTCGTGCCCGCCTTCGTCCTCTCCGAGCTCAAGACGGCCTTCCAGATCGGGTTCCTCATCTACCTGCCCTTCTTGGTGATCGACATGATCGTGTCCGCCATCCTCACCTCCATGGGCATGGTGATGCTGCCCCCGGCCCTCATCTCCCTTCCCTTCAAGGTGCTTCTGTTCGTGCTGGTGGACGGATGGCACCTGGTCGTGGAGTCGCTCCTTGCCTCGTTCCGCTGAAGGAGGTCAGCCGTGAACGCTGATACCGCCACCCACCTCGCCGTGCAGGCCCTCGTCCTGGCCATGAAGATCTCGCTTCCCCTCCTCCTGGCCGCGCTCCTCGTAGGGCTCCTCGTCTCCATCTTCCAGGCGGCCACCCAGATCCAGGAAGCGACCCTCACCTTCATCCCCAAGATCCTGGCCATGGGGGCGGTGCTCGTCCTGGCAGGCCCCTGGATGCTCGACCAGGCCATCGCCTACACGCGCGACCTCTACGCGGCTATCCCCTCCCTCGCCGGCCGCTAGCCCCCCCATGCCGCCGCTCCCTGCGATCGACAGCCAGGAGCTGGTCGGCTTCGCCCTGGTGGTCGGGCGGGTGGGAGGTCTCTTCCTCCTTGCCCCTGTCTTTTCCTCCCGGCTCGTGCCCGCCCGGGTCCGGGCGCTCGTGGCCGCCGCTTTCGCGCTTGCCCTCGCCCCCCTCGCCACCGAGGGCCGCCAGCTTCCCGCCCAGGCGCTCGACCTGGCGCTCGTCCTGGTCAAGGAGATCCTGGTCGGCCTCGCCTTCGCCTTGGCAGTGGGGGCTGTGGCCGCCATCCTCCAGGCGGCAGCCGAGCTCTTGGACGTCCTGGTCGGCTTCGCCTACGCCCAGCTCGTCGACCCCATGACCGGGGCCCAGGGCGGGCCCATGGCTCGCCTGTACAGCATGCTGGGGGCGATCGTCTTCCTGCTCGTGGGCGGGGACCACCTGGTCGTGCTGGGGCTGGCCCGAAGCTACGAGGTTCTCCCCCTCGATGCCGGCCCCGATCCCGCCGCTCTGGCGGCGATGGCGGCCTCCCAGCTCCCCCAGATCGCCCTCGCCGCCCTGGAGGTGGCCGCCCCCGTCCTCGTGGCCTTGGTCTTGGCCGATATCGCCCTCGCCCTGGTGGCTCGGGCCGTGCCCCAGATGAACGTGTTCTTCGTCGGCCTTCCTGCCAAGATCCTGCTCGGCCTGGCCGTGTGCGCGGCCGCGCTTCCCTTCGTAGCCAGGCACGTGCTGGCGGACATCGACGCCAGCTTGGAGCAGGGGCTGGCAGCCCTGGCCCACCGATGAGCGAGGCTCGTACCGAGCGCCCTACCCCCCGTCGGCGCCGGGAGGCCCGCCGGCGGGGACGGGTGCCGCGCTCGACGGAGGTCACCTCCGCCCTCGTGCTCCTGGCCCTGGGCCTCTCCGCCGCCGTCGTCGGGCCTGGGCTCCTCCACCGATCGGAGGAGATGCTGCGGGCCGGCCTCGCCAGGGCCGCCGATCCCGAGGCTGCCTCCCGGGAGGGCCTGTCCGCCCTCGCCTGGTGGGCGATCCGAGAGGTCGCCCTGGGGGCGGGGCCGCTCCTCGCGGTGGCGGCCGCCGTCGGCCTGGCCGTCAACGTGGCCCAGGTGGGGCTGCGCCTGTCGCCGCTCGCCCTCCGCCCCACCTTGACCAAGCTCGGCCTCTGGCGGGGGCTCAAGCGCATGCTCGGCCCCGAGGGGGCGGTGGAGGCGGCCAAGGCCGCCCTCAAGACGGGGATGATCGCCGCGGCCGTCCTCCTCGTCGTCTGGCCGGCCCTACCGGAGCTGGCGGCCCTGGGGAACGCCCCGCCGGGGACGATCCTCGCCCGCCTCGGCTCGGGGGCCCGCTCCCTCCTCCTGGGAGCGGCGGGGGCCTTCCTCGTCGTCGCCCTCGCCGACTACGCCTGGCAGCGGCTTCGCCACGAGCGCTCGCTGCGGATGACCCGGGAGGAGCTCCGCCAAGAGCTGCGCCAGACCGACCTCGCCCCCGAGGTGAAGCGGGCTCTCCGCCGCCGCCAGCTCTCTTTGGCCCGCAAGCGGATGCTGGCCGAGGTGCCGACCGCCGACGTGGTGGTGGTCAACCCCACCCACCTAGCCGTCGCCCTGCGCTACGACGGCAGCCGGCCGGCCCCCGAGGTGGTGGCCAAGGGGGCAGGCGTGGTAGCCGAGGCCATCCGCCGCGTCGCCAAGGAGCACAGCGTCCCCATCGTGCGCAACGCCCCCCTGGCCCGGGCCCTCTTTCGGGAGGTCGAGGTCGGGCAGGTGATCCCGGAGGCCTTCTTCGCGGCCGTGGCCGAGGTGCTCGCCTTCGTCTACAGGGCTAGCGGGCGCTGGCCCCGCCTCAAGGCGCGCGCCCGGCGGACGATTACCAAGGCGCATGCGGTGCGCTCGTCGTCCCCACCGCAGTGATCCCGCCCCGGGAGGCGCCTAACCGTGCTCGCCCGCCTCCTCAAGCACAGCGACCTGGCCGCCGCCGTCGTGGTCGTGGTGGTGGTGGTGATGATGGTGGTGCCGCTCCCCACCGCCCTTGTCGACCTCGCCATCGCCCTCAACATCTCGGGAGCCCTGGCCATCCTCGTCGCCTCCATGTACGTGCCCTCGGCCCTCGACTTCGCTTCCTTCCCCTCCCTCCTCCTCCTCACCACCCTGGTGCGCCTGGCCATCAACGTCAGCGTCACCCGCCTCGTCCTCCTCCACGCCGACGCCGGGGGGGTGATCCACGCCTTCGGCTCCTTCGTCGTCGGCGGCAACTTGGTCGTGGGGCTGGTGGTGTTCTTCATCCTGGTGGTGATCCAGTTCGTGGTCATCACCAACGGGGCCAACCGGGTAGCGGAGGTGGCCGCCCGGTTCACCCTCGACGCCATGCCCGGCAAGCAGATGGCCATCGACGCCGACCTCAACGCCGGCCTCATCAGCGAGGAGGAGGCCCGGACGCGGCGGGCGGAGATCGCCCGCGAGGCCGACTTCTACGGGGCCATGGACGGCGCCTCCAAGTTCGTCAAGGGGGACGCCATCGCTGCCGTCGTCATCGTGCTCGTCAACCTCCTCGGCGGCATCGCCGTGGGCACCATCCAGCACGGCCTGTCGGTGGGAGAGGCCCTCCACACCTTCTCCCTCCTCACCATCGGCGACGGCCTGGCCGCCCAGATCCCCGCCCTCCTCATCTCCACCGCTACCGGCATCATCGTGACCCGTTCGGCCGGCCAGCAGGACCTGGGGACGGAGCTCACCTGGCAGGTCCTGGGCCAGCCCCGGGCGACCACCCTCGCCGGCGCCGTCATCGTCCTCTTGGGCCTGGTACCGGGGCTTCCTACCCTTCCCTTCTTCCTCGTCGGCGCCCTCCTCGTCCTCCTCGGCCGCGCCATGCGGGGGCGGGAGCGGCCGCGGCCGAGGGCAGAGGTCGAGCGTCGGGCTCCCCGCCAAGAAGCCCCGGCGCCTGTGGCCGACGGAGCCCTGGGAGCCCTGGCCGTCGACCCCCTGGAGCTCGTGATCGGGTTCGGGCTCGTGCCCCTCGTCGACGAGGAGCAGGGAGGCACCCTCCTCGCTCGAGTGGGCGTCGTCCGCCGGCAGATCGCCGCCGAGCTCGGTATCGTCATCGCCCCTGTCCGCATCCACGACGATGTGGCCCTCGCCTCCCACGAGTACGTGATCAAGGTGAGGGGCGCCGAGGTTGCCCGGGGCGAGGTCATCGCCGGCCATCGGCTGGCCATGAACCCGGGCGATGCCCTGCCTGGGCTGGCCGGCATCCCCACCGCCGAGCCCGCCTTCGGCCTCCCCGCCGTGTGGATCGAGGAGGGATCCCAGGCCGAGGCGGAGGCCCTGGGCTACACGGTGGTCGACGCCGAGTCGGTGATCGTTACCCACCTCACCGAGACCATCCGCCGCCACGCCCACGAGCTCCTCACCCGAGAGGAGACGAGGAAGCTCCTGGACGCCCTCAAGGAGCAGAACGCGGCCGTGGTGGAGGAGGTGGTGCCCGACAAGCTGGGGGTGGGCGAGGTGCAACGGGTGCTCCAGCACCTGCTGCGGGAGGGAGTCTCGGTGCGCGACCTGGGCACCATCCTAGAGGCGATCGGAGACCGCGCCTCCCTCACCCGCGATCCCGCTCTCCTCGCCGAGGCCGCCCGTCAGGCTCTTGCCCGCGCCATCACCAGCCAATACCTGGACGAGGACAAGACCCTGCGGGCGATCGCCCTGGCCGGGGAGCTGGAGCAGGAGGTGGCGGAGTCCCTCACCCAGACCGCCGAGGGCGAGCTTCCCGCTCTCGACCCCGCCCGCGCCCAGGCCCTCGTCGGCTCCCTGGGCCGCGAGGTCGAGCGGGCTACGGCGAGCGGATGGCGGCCGGTGCTGCTCTGCTCCAGCCGCATCCGCCGTCACCTGCGTCGGCTCATCGAGTCGGCCTTCCCCCAGCTCCCTGTCCTCTCCTACGGCGAGGTGCTGCCCGGCATCAAGGTCGAGCGGCTAGGGACGGTGAGCGTATGAGCGCGGCTACGACCCGGACCTACCGCGGCTCCTCGCTCGAGGAGCTGCTTCCCAGGATCAAGGAGGAGCTGGGCCCGGACGCCATCATCACCAGGAGGCGGGAGGGGGTGGTGGGCGGTATCGCCGGCTTCTTCGGCAAGCGCTGCGTCGAGGTCGAGGCCCGGGCCCCACGCCCCATCGTCCCTGGGCCTGCCCTCCCCGCCCGCGCCGTGGTGGGCGCCTACCAGGGCGAGGGGGCAGTCGAGCCGGGAGAGCTCCTAGCTGCCGAGGACGCCCTCCACCCTTCCCAGGAGCCTGCGCTGGAAGGTGCCCCGAGGACGCTCATGGACGACATCGTGGACGAGGACTCCCGCTTCGTCCTCTCCCTGGCCCAGGCGATCGAGCGGGAGAACCGAAGCGCCGCCGAGACTGATCCCGACGCCCTGCGCGCTCTCCTCCTCGCCGCCGGCATCCTCTCCTACCAGGCGGACGAGATCCTGGCCGAGGCAGCGTGGGAGCGGCGGACCTTCGCCCCCGACGACCCCTTGGGCGCGCACGTGCGCCGAGCTCTCGCTGCCCGCCTCCGTACCCGCCGCGAGGGACGGCGGGCTCGACGGCGGATCGCCCTGGTCGGCCCCCCCGGCGCCGGCCGCACGCTCACGGCGGCCAAGCTGTGCCAAAGCTACGCCCGGGCCGGAGAGCGCGTCATGGCCCTCAGCCTCGAGCCCGCGCGCCGGGCCATGACCCTTGCCTCCCTGATCGAGCCCCTGGACGTCGATCTCGCCGTGGCCGACTGCCCGGCCGCGGTGGAGGTGGCCCGAGCCAGGCTGCGGGGAGCCCGCGTCCTGGTGGCCGACACCCCCTCTGCCGCGGCCACCGACCGCCGCAGCATCGACGACCTGTGTCGACTCCTCGCCGCGTTCCAGCCTACCGAGTGCCACCTCGTTCTCAGTCGGGGCTACCCGGGAGACGAGGCCCGCCTCCTCGCCCGCGAGCTTCGCTCCCGCGCCCGCCTGGACGGGATCGTCGTCACCAAGGACGACGAGGAGCTACCCCCCACCCCGATAGGCGTCGCCCTGTCCGAACGGCTGCCGGTGTCCTACGTCGCCCGGGGGGCCGTGGCGGGAGTGGGGGTGCGACCGGCTCAGCCGGACGAGCTAGCCCGGATGGTGGTGCCGTGAGCCGGCGGCGATCTTTCGGCCCCGCGAGGTACGGTCCATGAGCCTCCCCCGCCCCAAGCTGGTCGGGTTGGACCGGGTGCCGGGGGCGAGCGCCTCCATCCGCCGGGCCAGGGCCTGGGGCGGCCTCCTCGGCTTCGCGGCCGCCTTCCTCGCCGCCTACCTGAGCGGGGCAAGTCTTCCCTCGGCCTGCGGGCGGGCCCTCCTCGCCGGCGTCCTCAGCTACCTCGTCTTCTGGGCGGCAGCCGTAGCGGCGTGGCGAGCCCTGGTCGTGGCCGAGGCCCGCCGGGCTCTTGCCCGAGCCCGCGGCAGGGGGAGGCGCTGATGGACCCCGTCGAGCCCCTGGAGCGATCGTCGCTCGAGCTGCGGGTGGAGCGCCCGCGGCCCGGCGCTCCGCCTTCCCGCCGGCGGCCCCAGGAGCGCGAGCGCCGGCAGCGAGACCGGCAGCAGGGAGAGCGAGGCCAGGAACGGGGGGAGGAGACCCCGACGGAGCGGCCCTCGCTCGACGTCCGGGCCTGACCCGCTAGGGCGCTCAAGTTCCCGGGTCGGCGACCGATAACCCTGGCGAGCTCGCCGCGCGGCAGAGCTTGCGGCCCCAAGGACGGGGCCGGGGACGAACGACAGTACGCCCTTCAAGGAGGAAGAGCCATGTCCCTTCGCATCCAGAGCAACATCGAGGCCTTCAACGCCCACCGCTACCTCGTGGGCACCAGCGACAAGCTGGCCAAGGCCATGGAGCGCCTGTCCTCCGGCTACCGGATCAACCGGGCCGCGGACGA
>CAZQRA010000024.1:0-37919 GCA_964595575.1 uncultured Gaiellales bacterium | reverse complement strand
CCAGGCGGCGGGCGTGGACGAGGGCGTCGGCAAGGACGAGCCGCCCCTCGGCGTCGGTGTTGGTGATCTCGATGGTCTTGCCGTTGGCGGCGACGAGGATGTCCCCGGGCCGGAAGCTGGCCCCGTCGGGCATGTTCTCGGCCGCCGCCACCAGGGCCAGCGCGGGTAGGGGGACGGCCAGCTCGGCGAGGCAGGCCACCCCGGCCAGGACGGCCGCCCCGCCGGCCATGTCTCCCTTCATCTCCTCCATGCGCTGCGCCTGCTTGATGGAGATGCCGCCGGTGTCGAAGGTGATCCCCTTGCCCACCAGGCCGAGGACGAGATCTCGGCGGCTCGGCTCCTCGGGCGCGTAGCGGAGGACGACGAGCCGAGGCTCGTTCCGGCTCCCCTTCCCCACAGCCAAAAGGGCGCCCATCCCTTCCCGGCGCATCTCCTCGGGGCCGAGCACGGTGGCGGAGAGCGTCTCCCGCTCCTCGGCCAAGGCAAGGGCGTGCTCGGCCAGCCGCTCGGGCGTAAGGTCGTTCCCGGGCCGGTTCACGAGGTCGCGGGCGTGGCTCGTCCAGCGGGCGATGGTCGCCGCTCGGGCGACGAGCGGAGCGAGGCTCTCCTCGCCCACGAGGGTGAGCTTGGCGAGATCGGGCCTGCGCCGGCCGGTCTTCCAGGCGCCGGGGTCGTAGGCGCCCAGGACGACGCCCTCCACCGCCGCCCGAGCCTGGTCGTCGAGGGAGAGGGGAAGGGAGGGGTCGAGGAGCCAGGCCATGGCTCCGGCCACCGTGGCCTTGACCTCGCGGGCAGCGGCGGCGGCCGCGTCCCGGAGGGCGTCGGCGTCCAGCTCCTGGCGAGGGCCGGCTCCGGCCGCCACTACCCGCCGACCGTCCAGGCGCACGAGGCGCGCTCGTCCGCGCTCGGCCGGGGCCTCGCCTGTGGCCACGAGGTCGGCTAGGGCCTCTAGCTGCGGAGGGAGGGGGTGGGGAGGGTCGCAGACGGCGAGGGCCAGGCTATCCTGAGGAGAGGCGGCCGAGGCGACGGCGATCTCCATACCGGCGGCGATGCTATCCGACCGCTGCCGTAGCCTGCGGTCCGCCGCGAAGCGCCCTCAAGGCGAAGGGTTTGTCACCGATACAGGGAACGTGAGCACCGTGAACGCCGAGCTGAAAGTAGCATCCCTGCAGCGCCGGATCGCCGGCCTCGTGGCCGTCCGCCAGGAGCTTCGCGAGCGGGGGGCGACCGGGGCCGAGCTGGAGCGAAACAGGGCCGAGATCGCCGAGACCCAGCACGAGCTGTCGCGCGCCCTCATCGAGCTCTACGGCAGGGAGCCGGGCCCTCGGGAAGCGCTGGTCTAGGGGTCGGCCCCGCCGCCCGGTAGGCTCGCAGCCGTGCGGGCGGAGATGGACCGGCGGGCGATGGCCGCCCTGTCGACGGGCCACCTGGCCGTCGACTTTGCGGGAGGGGCCCTTCCTGCCCTCCTTCCCTTCCTGGCTGAGGAGTTCCGGCTCTCATACACCCTGGTCGCGGTGCTCGTGCTCGCCTCCACTCTGGCCGGATCGGTGCTCCAGCCGGTCTTCGGTCTGTGGTCGGATCGGCGGGGAGGGGTGTGGCTGCTTCCAGCCGGGGTAGCCATCGGCGGGGTGGGGATGGCCTTGGCGGCGGTGGCGCCGAGCTACTGGCTTACCTGCCTGTTCGTCGTCCTCTCCGGGTTGGGCACGGCTGCCTACCATCCGGAGGGCTCCAAGTTCGCCGCCTACGCCAGCGGCGCCCGGCGGGCGAGCGGGATGGCCCTCTTCTCGATAGGAGGGAACGTCGGCTACGCCTTGGGCGCCGTCGTCACCACGCCGCTCGTCCTCTGGCTGGGGCTAGGCGGGGGGCTTCTCGTCATGGTGCCCTGCTTGGCCGTGTCGGCTCTCCTCGTCGCTCTCGTTCCCTTCCTCGCTCGGTTCCTGCCTCCGCAGGGGTCTCGAGCCCGTGCGAGGCCGGGGCGGGACCGACCGCGGGCGATCGCGCTCCTTCTAGCGGTGGTGGCGCTCCGCAGCGTGGCCTGGTTCGGCCTCCTCACTTTCGTACCGCTGTGGGAGGTAGCGCAGGGCCACTCCAAGGCCTACGGCAATCGGCTGCTCTCCCTCATGCTGATCGCCGGCGCCGTGGGGACGCTCCTCGCCGGCCCCGCCGCCGACCGCTTCGGCCGTCGTCCCGTCCTCCTCGCCAGCAACCTGGCTGTTCCTCCCGCGATCGGCGCCTTCATCCTGGTGGGAGGGATTCCCGGGGCGGTCTCCTTGGCCCTCGTAGGAGCCGCCGTCGTCGGCACGTTCGGCGTGACTATGGTCATGAGTCAGGAGTACCTGCCGCGCCACATCGGCATGGCCTCGGGTCTTTCCATCGGCCTCTCGATCGGGTTGGGGGGCGTAGCCGCAGTCATCCTGGGGGCGGTGGCCGACGCCGTCGACCTGCGCACTGCCCTGTGGGCCTGCGCGGCGGCGCCGCTCGCGGGCGTCGTCCTCGTCCTCCTCCTTCCCCCCAGCCGAGCCCGAGTGGAGGCGGCGCCCGAGGTGGCGGTCCCGTGAGGTAGGCTCTCTAGCCCGAGCGACAAGGAGGAGCCTGGTGGCCGAGGAGGTCAAGGAGTTCTTCGCCAGCCTGCCGAGCAGGGTCGAGCCCAGCCGGACGGCGGGCATCCGCAATACCTACGTGTTCGAGATCGAGGGCGCCGGTACCTGGACGGTCAAGGTCGAGGACGGGGTCGTGTCCGTGAGCGAGGGAGGGAGCCAGGCCGACTGCACGATCCAGTCCTCGGCGGACACCTTCGCCCGCATCGTCAGCGGGGAGCAGAACCCGACCACCGCCTACATGACCGGCAAGCTCAAGGTCAAGGGCGACATCGGCGCCGCCATGAAGCTCCAGAAGCTCTTCTAGCTCCCGGCCCTGCTTCCGCCTCGAGCCCTGCCGGGCCGGGCTCAGTCCTCCAGCTCGACCAGGGTCGTACCCGCGGCGACCTGGTCCCCCGGCCGGGCGAGGACGCGGCGGACGACGGCCTCGTAGGGGGCAAGGAGCGGGGTCTCCATCTTCATGGCCTCGAGGACGAGCAGGGGCTGGCGGGGTTGCACCGTCTCGCCCTCGCGCACCAGCACGCGGACGACGGTGCCGGGCATGGGGGCAGAGAGGGAGGTCTCCACAGGGACGGCCCCGTGGAGGTGCGAGGAGGCCTCCACATCGGGGGGCGGCGCCGGGGAGGGAGGGGCCAGGTTGAGCCGCCAGGCTCCCCGCCAGGGCCGGTCCGGCGCCCGCGGCGGCGGCTGGGAGAGGGGCGGGTTCTCGACCAAGAAGGCGGTGGTAGCGTGGCCTGCCCGGACGAGGGGGTGGGAGGCAACCCAGCGGAGGAAGGGAAGGTTCGTGGTCAGCCCCTCGACCACGGTCTCCTCCAGGGCCGAAGCCAGCTTGTCCCAGGCTTGCTCCCGGGTCTGGCCATGGGCGACCAGCTTGGCCAGGAGGGGATCGTAGGAGAGGCCTACCTCGTCTCCCTCCTCCACCCCTGCGTCCACCCTGATGCCGGCAGGAAACCGCAGCCGCCTGAGGACGCCCGACTGGGGGAGGAAGGTGCGGGGGTCCTCGGCGTAGAGGCGCGCCTCCACCGAGTGCCCGCGAGCCTCCCACCGCCCGGGCACGAGCTCCTTGCCCTCGGCGATGCGCAGCTGCTCCTCGACCAGGTCGACGCCGGTCACGAGCTCGGTGACGGGGTGCTCCACCTGGATGCGCCCATTGAGCTCGAGGAGCCAGAACTCCCTCCCTTCCAGCAGGAGCTCCACCGTGCCGGCGCTGCGGTAGCCGATGGCTCGGGCGAAGGAGACCGCCGCCTCGACCATCTGCCGGCGCAGGCCCTGGTCGAGGGCTGGGGAGGGGGCCTCCTCCACCACCTTCTGGTGGCGGCGCTGGATCGAGCACTCCCGGTCGCCCAGGGCCACCACCGTCTGCTTGCCGTCGGCGAGGAGCTGGATCTCCACGTGGCGGGGCCGCTCCAGGAGCCGCTCGCAGAACACCCGGTCGTCGCCGAAGGCTGCCTTGGCCTCCCGGCGGGCGGCGGCCAGGGCCTCGTCCAGCTCGAGCGGGGAGCGAACGACCCGCATGCCCCTCCCGCCTCCCGAGGCGGCGGCCTTGACGAGGAGGGGAAAGCCGATCTCCTCCGGCCGGCCGGTAGGTAGGACCGGGATCCCAGCCGAGGCCGCGATCTCCTTGGCGGCCAGCTTGTCCCCGCCCAAGTGCAGGGCCTCCGCCGTCGGCCCCACGAAGAGGAGTCCCGCCGCCTCCACGGCCTGGGCGAAGTCGGGGCTCTCGGCCAGGAAGCCGTAGCCTGGGTGGATGGCCTCCGCCCCCGTGGCCTTGGCCGCCCGGATGTGCTCGCGAGGGTCGAGGTAGGTTGCGACCTCGACCGTCTCGTCGGCCGCGCGGGCGTGGAGGGAGCCGCGGTCGTCGGGGGCGACCACGGCCACCGTGGCGATGCCGAGGCGGCGGCAGGTGCGGAAGATGCGGCAGGCGATCTCGCCCCGGTTGGCGACGAGGAGCTTCCTCACGGGCGCACCACGCGGCCTAGGCCGAGGTCGGCGGCTGCTCGCGCCAACGAGGGGGACGCCGCTCCAGGAACGCCCGCAACCCCTCCCCGGCCTCGGCCGACACGCGCCGCTCGGCCAGGCGGGCGGCCGCCTCGGCCCCGCCCAGGGGAGCGTCGAGCACCAGGCGCTTGGCCGCCCTCACGGCCTGCGGGCCTCCGGCGAGGAGGGCCGCCGCCAGCCGGTCGACGGCCTTGTCCAGCTGCTCCTCGGGCACCACCTCGTGGACGAGCCCGATGCGGAGGGCGACGTCGGCCCCGAAGCGCTCGCCGGTGAGGAAGTACCGGCGGGCCGGCCCGGGGCCGATCCGGGAGAGGACGAAGGGAGAGACGACGGCGGGGATCAGGCCCAGCCTCACCTCCGAGAAGGCGAACACCGCGTCCTCGGCGGCAACCACGACGTCGCTGGCGCACACAAGGCCGAGGCCTCCCCCGAAGGCGTGCCCCTGGACCCGGGCGAGGACGGGAGCCGGGCAGGAGTCGACCGTCTCCAGCATCTCGTGGAGGGAGAGCGCGTCGGCCAGGTTCTCCTCGTAGGAGAGGGCGGCCGCCGCCTGCATCCACTCCACGTCGGCGCCGGCGCAGAAGCTCTCGCCCTCGCCCGCCAGGACGACGACCCGGGCGTCGCCCACCTGGCGGAAGGCGCGGGCAAGGGCCTCGATCAGCTCCCGGTCGAAGGCGTTCCGCCGCTCCGGTCGGGCCAGCGTCACCCGCGCCAGCGGGCCCTGCCGCTCCAGCCGAAGGGGCCCTGGCTCCGCCACCTGCCGCTACCGGGGCTGGGGCAGCTTGGCGAGGAGGGCCTTGATCTGGCGCAGGAGGTCGGCCTCCTCGTGCCCGAAGTCATCGAGGTAGGCCCGCAGCGCCTCCCTGAGGATGCGGAGCTCCTCGTCGGTCAGCTCGATCGTGTGCATAGGGAAACGCTATCCGCTGTCGACCCGGCCCGAGGGCGGGGCCGGCGCGGCCGGACGCCCGCGGCTACATGCGGAAGACGCCGAAGGTCGTTTCCGGGATGGGGGCGTTGAGCGCCGCCGACAGGCCCAGAGCGAGCACCCTCCGTGTGTCCAGGGGGTCGATGATGCCGTCGTCCCACAGCCGCGCGGTCGAGTAGTAGGGGCTTCCTTCCTCCTCGTACTTGGCCCGCACCTCCTCGGGCTCGGCCTCGCCCACCATGCTCAGCACCATGGCCGCCTGGTCTCCGCCCATGACCGAGATGCGGGCGTTCGGCCACATCCACAGGAAGCGGGGCGAGTAGGCGCGCCCGCACATGGCGTAGTTTCCGGCTCCGAAGGAGCCGCCGATCACCACCGTGAGCTTGGGCACCTGGGCGCAGGCGACCGCGGTCACCAGCTTGGCCCCGTCCCTGGCGATGCCGCCTGCCTCGTACTCCCTCCCCACCATGAAGCCGGTGATGTTCTGCAGGAAGACGAGGGGCACCCGTCGCTGACAGGCGAGCTCGATGAAGTGGGCGCCCTTGCGGGCCGACTCGGCGAAGAGGACGCCGTTATTGGCCAGGATGCCCACGGGGTAGCCCTCGATGCGGGCGAAGCCGCACACGAGCGTCTCCCCGTGGAGCGCCTTGAACTCGTGGAAGCGGGAGCCGTCCACGATGCGGGCGATGATCTCGCGGGGGTCGACCTGCTCCCGGAAGGTCTCGGGGATGAGGCCGTAGAGGTCGCTGGGATCGACGGCAGGCGGCTCCGGCCGAGCGAGCTCCCAAGGCGGGTCGGGCTTGCGCAGGCAGAGGTGGCGGACGATCTCCCGGCAGAGGGCGAGGGCGTGCTCGTCGCTCAGGGCGTAGTGGTCGACCACCCCCGAGCGGCGGGCGTGCACGTCGGCGCCGCCCAGCTCCTCGGCACTCACCTCCTCGCCGGTGGCCGCCTTCACGAGCGGCGGCCCGCCGATGAAAATGGTCCCCGTGCCCTTGACGATCACCGTCTCGTCGGACATGGCCGGCACGTAGGCTCCTCCGGCCGTGCACGATCCCATCACGCAGGCGATCTGGGGGATCCCCTGGGCCGACATGCGGGCCTGGTTGTAGAAGATGCGGCCGAAGTGGTCGCGGTCGGGGAAGACCTCCGCCTGGAGGGGGAGGAACGCCCCTCCCGAGTCCACGAGGTAGATGCAGGGAAGCCGGTTGTGCTCGGCGATCTCCTGGGCCCGCAGGTGCTTCTTGACCGTCATGGGGAAGTAGGTTCCCCCCTTGACGGTGGCGTCGTTGGCCACGATCACGCACTCCTGGCCCTCGACCACGCCGATCCCGGTCACGATGCCCGCCCCGGGCGCTTGGTCGTCGTACATGCCGAGCGCCGCCAGGGGGGAGAGCTCGAGGAAGGCGGTGTCGGGGTCGACGAGACGGTCGATGCGCTCCCTGGCCGTGAGCTTGCCCCGAGCCCGGTGGCGCTCGAGCGTCCGTGGGTCTCGCTCGTGGGCGACCCGGGCCGTCCGCTCCCGCAGCTCTGCCACGAGCCTCTCCATCCGCGCCCGGCGCCGCTGGAAGAGCTGGGAGCCGCGCTCGACCTGGGAGGTGAGGACGGCCATGGTCGCCAGCCTAGCTCAGCCTTGGGTGGGAGCAAGCGCTCCGGCGCCCGCGGGGCCCCTCGGCAGGCGGGCCGCTACCGCTGGGGCAACGTGAGCTCGAGCAGGCCCTGCTCCCCGGGCACGAACCCTCGGCGTCGGTAGAAGTCGCGAGCCTTGAGGTTGTCCTCCTCCACTACCACCTGCAGGCGCCGAGCCCCCGAGGCGATGGCGTACCCCTCGGCGTAGTCGAGGAGCTGCCGGCCGATGCCCTGGTGCTCGTGGAGGGCACCGACCAGGAGCTGCTCGATGCGGACGGCATCGCCCTCCCGCTCCAGGGCCACGTAGCCTGCGGGCTCCCCCTCCACCTCCGCCACGAACACGGTGTCCGTCTCCAGGGCGGCCAGGGTGCCGCCAGCGCTCCAGGCCGCCTTCTCCCCGAAGGAGTCGCGGGCGAGGGCGAAAAGGAGCCCCTCGTCCTGGGGGCGGTAGGGGCGAATGGTCGCCTTGCGGTAGGCCACGCCGCAAGCGATTCTACTCGGGCTCGGGGCAGCTTCCCGTCGGGGTCAGCGACGCGCGAAGCGGGCCTTCACCGCTCGGTCGCGGTCGAGGGTGACCACGCAGGAGCGGGCCCCTCGGCAGGCGCCGCTCCAGCCCGAGAACCGGTACCCGGGAGCAGGCGTCGCCCGCAGGCGCACCGCCCCCTGGGCCGGGAACGTCGCCGAGCAGCGCCCGGGGCAGGAGAGCCGCCGAGGGATGCTGACGACCCTCCCCCTGCCTGCGATCGCCACCGTGAGCCGGAACGAGGCCGGCCCGAAGCGGGCGGCGAGGGCGGTGTCGCCTTGGGGTACCAGCGTGCAGGTCGGCCCCGGCCCGCACGGGCCCTCCCAGCCCAGGAAGCGGGCTCCGCGAGCCGGGGCTGCTACAGCGGTCACCTGCGTCCCCTGGTCGAGGAGGAAGGCGCAGGAGGAGGCGCAGGTCGCGGCCAGGGGCTCGACGACGCTGACGGTGCCGCCTCCCTCTCCCCGGGCGGCGAGGACGAGAGCGACCTGGGGCAGGCGCGCGAGCCAGGGGGAGTCGCGGATATCAAGCCAGCCTCCCTGGTGGTCGTAGTAGTCGTCCCTGCCCACGTCGAGGACCTGGTTGTCCAAGCTGGTGTCGGCGGAGGCTGTGGGGAAGAGGATGTCGCTCTCGCTGTCGCAGACGTGGCCGCTGTCGGGGAGCGGGCACGCGTTCGGCGCTCCTGGCTCGGTCAAGGCCCCCAAGCTGTGGATCAGCTCGTGGGCCGCCACGGCGGCGGCCAGCCGAGCAGCGCCCACGTCGCCGGCGCAGGAAGACTGCGTCCAGACGAAAGCCAGGCCGGACGTGCCTCCCTGGCTGGCCACGTCCTGGGAGGACAGGAAGGCGGTGCCGCACACCCGGGGGTCGAACACAGGCGGCCCGTCGTAGTAGACGAGGAGCTTGAGGGGAGAGAGCCGATTGAGCTCGCCCAGGTCGAAGAGGAGGCGGGCTCCCTCGTCGCCGACGTACTCAGCGCCGGCGCGAGGCAGGCGCAGGAAGCCGACGTCGAGATCGGCGAAGGGGGTCGTGCACCCGGGGAAGGGGAAGCGGTCGAAGCGGGGAGCCCGAGCCGGATCCTGGCGGCGCCACCAGGCGTCGATGGCGGCCGCGTCGGCGGCGATGAGCCCGGCGAAGGAGGCGTAGCGGTCGACCCCGTCCGCCGGCACCGCGTACACGACGTGCACCTGGGCAGGAGAGGTGAGATCGACGCTGGGCTGCCGGTCGAGGGAAGGAGGCTGCCCGGCCCCGCACCAGTCGAGGCCGGCCCGGGCCTGTCCGGCGGTCGCGGCCGGCGCGGCCAGGTGGATCGCCCTCCAGGGCCGGCCGGGGGGGCCGAGGAAGGGAGTAGGCGACGCCGGGCCGGGAAGGGCGGCCGCGAGGGCGAAGGCGAGGGCGAGCGGGGCGGCGGCTCTCCTGGGCATGGAGGACCCCGGCAGGGTAGCCGTCTCCCCTCCCGCCCGCAATCGCTCGGGCGAGGTACGATGCCGGCCATGAGCGAGCCGCGGGCGATCGCCGAGGCGGTAGAGGAGGTCGTCCCCGGCGTGTGGCACTGGCGCCTCCACGACGATCGCATCGACTTCGTGAGCAGCGCCCACGCCGTCGCCGCAAGCGGCGGCGTCGTCCTCATCGACCCGCTCCCGCTGGCCCCGGAGGCGCAGCAAGCCCTCGGTCGGGTGCAGGCGGTGGTGCTCACCACCAGCGTCCACCAGCGCTCGTGCTGGCGACTGCGGCGCGAGCTGGGAGTCCGGGTGTGGGCGCCGGCCTCGGCCAAGGACGTGGAAGAGGAGCCGGACGAGCGCTACGAGGACGGCGACCGGCTGCCCGGGGAGCTCCTCGCCATCTTCACGCCGGGGGCAGGAACCCGCCAGCACTCCCTCCTCGACGAGGAGCGAGGGGTGCTCTTCACGCCCGATCTCTTCGTGGTGCCTCCGGGGGGCAGGCTCAGCTTGACCCCGTCCGAGTACATGCACGATCCCGCCCAGGCCCGACGCAGCGCCGAGAGGCTCTTGGCGCTCGACTTCTCCGTGCTCTGCACCGGGCATGGGCAGCCGGTGCTCGACGACCCCAAGGCCGCCATCCGGGCCGCCCTCGCCGCCTGACGACCTCGTCTCGACCGGTCCTCTACCCGCTCGCCAAGCGCCTCCTCGATCGGACGGTGGCGGCGCTCGCCCTGGCTGTGGCGGTGCCCCTCCTGGCGACGGGAGCGGGGTTGATCGTCCTCGACGGCCTGCTCTGCCGGCGCGATCGGGGTCCCGTCCTCTACCGGGAGCGGCGGCTGTCGGCAGGACGGGAGCTCGACCTCCTCAAGCTGCGGGTACTCCGCACGGAGGCGATCGAGGAGGCTCTCCTCGCCTTCGGGCAGGTGCGACCGGCGGAGAGCGACCTCGCCAACCTGACCTGGGCGGGCCGCCTCCTCAAGCGCTTCTACCTCGACGAGCTGCCCCAGCTGTGGAACGTCCTCCGCGGGGACATGAGCCTGGTCGGGCCCAGGCCCTGGCCGCCGCGGATGGTGGAGGAGCAGGAGCGGCTCGGGCTCTGCTACCGGAGGCTGGTACCGGCCGGCCTGACCGGCCCCGCCCAGGTGCGAAAGGGCGTGCCCGGGGTCCGCTTCGCCGACCTCGACCTCGCCTACGTGGAGGCCTGCCGCGCCTGGAGCTCCTGGCGCCTTGTCCGCTACGACCTCGGCATCCTGCTCGAGACCGTCCGCCTCCTCGCCCGCGGCCAGGGGCTTTGGCTTTGATCGGGCCCGGCCCCTGGATGGGGCGAGACCTCGCCCGCGCCGCCGGCTGGGCACGAGCGCGATCGCGCGACGTGGTCAAGGGGGCTTGGTCTCACGCAGCAGGGATTTCGCTCACGAAGCGTTGGCTACTGTCGTGCCTGCGTCATCGCCGTCGACCGGGAAGGGACGACGGCGGCCACACAGAAGCGCGAGCGCCTCCTCGAGCGCAACCCGGCGGTACGTCTCTACGGGGGCGCCGTCCTCGACCAGGTTGCGGCGGGAGACAAGCAAGCGCGCGCGGGTCTCCGGCGAGACCTCGGCTCTCCGTGCGGCGACGGCCTTCGCGTAGCGACTGTCCGGGTCGAGGGTCTCAAGCAACGCGTCTGGGTCGAGAACAGCGCGCACGTAGCCTTCGGTCACAGGGTTGGACACGATGCTGACGTCTAATTCGGGGGTGCGACCTGACGGGCTATAGACGACACAGCTCCGGATCCGAGCTTGGGCGCTGGCGAGGGTCTCTGGCTCCAGTGTGGGAGCGGCCGCGTCTCCCCAAGGAACCAAGAGGCGGGTCACGCCCCGGTCGTTGATCGCGCGGAGGATGTCTTCCTCCCTGTCGGCTACCACGACCTCCTTGTGCGAGGGCCAGATGTCGAGCATTGAGTGGTCGCCGTGAGGGGTGGCGACGTGGAAGAGGTAGTAATCGGGGTAGATGAAGAACTCACCTCCTCGCGCCCGCTGGTGGTCGTAGAAGCAAGTCACTGCGGCCATAATCAGGGCGCTGGCTCCCACCGCGCCGAACGGGTCCCGCACGACCACGCCAAGGCGGTCATGCTCGTCGAATCCTGGGAACAGATCCCTCAGCGAGGCAGGGCGACCGCCGATCGCGATCTGGAACATGGAGCTGCGGAGTTCCTGTGAGCTATGCATGCCCGCCTCTTGTCGTGGTAGCTAGGGTGGCCCCCACGCCGCAGCTCGCTTTACCTCGGTTCGCCAGGAAGTCCCGACACCGCAGGAGCCGCTGCTAGTGGAAGGGCTTGGCTTCGAGCTCAAACAGGGGAGACAGGACTCGAACCTGCAACCCCCGGTTTTGGAGACCGGTGCTCTGCCAGTTGAGCTACTCCCCTCGGTGGCGAGTCCAGTGTACTCGCCGCGCCGGGCAAGCCCGCTAGATTCCACCCTCGTGGCCCGTCGCCCCCCACGCCGCTCCCTGGGCGCCCTCTTCCTCGTGCTGGCCGCTGCCTTCGCCGGGGTCGCCTACACGGCCGGCAGGGCAGCCTCGGGCGGCGCCGCTCGGTGGGTGATCGCGGTGGCTGCCGCCCTCCTCGCCCTGTGGCTGGCCGGCCTTGCCTTCCGGGCCTGGCGCGCGAGCTAAGAGTCGGCCGAGGAAAGCCGTATTCTCTGCCCGTGGCGGAAGACGTCCAGCTTCTCTGGCGGGAGTACCGACGCACCCGCGACAAGGCCCTGCGTGACCGGCTCATCCTCACCTACGCCCCCCTGGTGAAGTTCGTAGCCGGCCGCATCTCCAGTGGCCTCCCCGCCCACGTGGACGAGAACGACCTCGTCTCCTACGGCCTGCTGGGCTTGATCGGCGCCATAGAGCGCTACGACCCGGACTGCGACGTCAAGTTCGAGACCTACGCCATCGCCCGCATCAAGGGCTCGATCATCGACGAGCTGCGGTCCATGGACTGGGTTCCGCGCTCGGTGCGGGCGCGGGCCCGCCAGATCGAGCGGGCGATCGCGCAGCTCGAGGCCCAGCTCCACCGCGCCCCCACCGACGAGGAGATCGCGGCCAAGCTGGGTATCAGCGAGGAGGAGCTGAACGAGAGCCTCTCCGACATCTCCCGGTCCTCGATCGCCGCCTTGGACGAGCTGTGGACGCTCGCCTCGGGAAGCGGCGACCAGGTGGCCTTGATCGACACCATCGAGGACGTCCAGGGACCCGAGCCCCAGGCCGCCCTGGACGAGACGGAGACGAGGGAGGCCCTGGCAGAGGCGATCGCAGCCCTCCCCGAGCGGGAGAGGATCGTCGTCACCCTCTACTACTACGAGGAGCTCACCCTGCGCGAGATCGGGGAGGTCCTGGGGGTCACTGAGTCGCGGGTGTCCCAGCTCCACACCAAGGCCATCCTCAGGTTGCGGGCCCGCCTGGGCGGGACGGCGTCGCGAGGGGCAGCCGCCGGCTGACAGGCCGGGGTAAGCTTGCCTCCGCACCGACACCATCGTCTTCCAGGAGGAGCGCCTGCCTATGCCGGTCGTAGAGCCGGGGAAGATCCGTAACCTCGCCGTCGTCGGCCACCGGGGGGTGGGCAAGACCTCCCTCGTCGAGGCCGTGCTCTACCAGGCGGGGGCGACGACCAGGCTGGGGACGGTGGAGGCGGGGAACACGGTCTGCGACTGGGACGAGGACGAGCACAAGCGCCAGATGTCCCTCTCCGCCGCGATCGCCCACGCCGACTGGCGCTCGTGCAAGATCAACCTGGTCGATACCCCCGGCGACGCAGGCTTCCAGGGGGACGCGATCGCGGCCCTGGCCGCCGTCGACGGCGCCCTCCTCGTGGTCAGCGGGGTTATGGGGGTCGAGGTGGGGTCGGTCAAGGCGTGGCGGCGAGCGGAGGCGCGGGGGCTCCCTCGGCTCGTCTTCGTGAACATGCTCGACCGGGAGCGGGCCGACTTCTACCGGACCTTGAGCCAGCTCCAGGAGCAGCTCTCTGCCCGCTGCCTGGCGGTGGCGCTGCCCGTGGGCTCCGAGCACGAGCTGACGGGGATCGTCGATCTCCTCCACCTGCGCGCCTACCGGAGCCCCAAGGGAGGACGAGAGGGGGCGGCGGAGGAGATCCCGGCCGAGATCGCCGACACGGTCGCCGAGTACCGAGAAAGGCTCCTCGATGCGGTGGTCGAGTCGGACGAGGCGCTCATGGAGCGCTACCTGGAAGGGGAGGAGCTAGGGGTAGAGGAGGTGGCGAGGGCTCTGAGCGAGGCGGTGACGGCGGGCGACGTCTTCCCCGTCGCCTGCGGCGTCGCCACCCACAACCTCGGTACCACCGCCCTCCTCGACCTCCTCGTGGAAGGGTTCCCCTCGCCGGCTCGACGGGGCTCGCCCATCGACGTCGACGACGCCGGGGCGGCGGCCTTCGTGTTCAAGACCATCTCCGACCCCTTCGCCGGCAGGATCAGCGTCTTTCGGGTCTTGAAGGGCGCCGTTGCCTCCGACACGAGCCTGGTGACCTCCCAAGGCCACAAGGAGCGCATCGGCCAGCTGCTCTCCCTCCAGGGGAAGGAGCACGTGCCTGCGGACGCCTTCGGGGAGGGCGATCTCGGGGCTGTGGCCAAGCTCAAGGAGACCCAGACGGGCGACCTCCTGCTCGACCGGGAGCTCCCGCTCGAGCCGCCGCGGATCGACTTCCCCGAGCCGGTGATGAGCTTCGCGGTCACGGCCAAGTCCAAGGCCGACGAGGACAAGATGGCGGGCGCCCTTCCCCGTCTCGTGGAGGAGGATCCCACCCTGCGCGTGCAGCGCGATCCCCAGACCGGCGAGCTTCTCCTCTCCGGCATGAGCCCCATGCACGTGCAGGTGGCCGTCGACCGGCTCAAGCGGCGCTACGGGGTCGAGGTCGAGCTACGGGAGCCGCGGGTGCCCTACTTGGAGACCATTCGCCGCCAGGCCCGCGGCTACGGCCGCCACAAGAAGCAGACGGGGGGCCGGGGCCAGTTCGGGGACTGCCACATCGTCATCGAGCCCCTCGACGGTCGTCAGGGCTACGAGTTCGTGGACGAGATCGTGGGAGGCGTCATTCCTCAGCAGTTCCGCCCCGGCGTGGACAAGGGAATCCAGGAGGCGATGCAGCACGGTGAGCTGGCGGGAGCCCCGGTGACCGGCGTCCGCGTCCGCCTGGTGGACGGCAAGCACCACCCCGTTGACTCCTCCGAGCTCGCCTTCAAGATCGCCGGCTCGCTGGCCTTCAAGGACGCCTACCAGAAGGCAGACCCCGTGCTGCTCGAGCCCATCATGGAGGTCGAGGTCACCGTCCCCGACGAGACGGTGGGAGCCGTGAACGGCGACCTCAACGCCCGCCGGGCCCGGCTCCAGGGCATGGACTCGCAGGGGGGGATGACCGTGATCAAGGCCGAGGTTCCCTTGGCGGAGATGCTCGCCTACTCGCAGTCCCTTACCTCGCTCACAGGGGGTCGGGGGGACTACTCCATGTCCTTCCTGCGCTACGAGGAGGTTCCTCCTCACATTGCTCAGCGGGTGATCGAGCAGGCGAGGAAGGCGCGGGAGGAGGCGAGGAGCTAGCCCGGGGGCGCCCGCTCCTACAGTCGGCGGCCATGGGCGCTCCCCCGGTTGTCACCTGCGCCATCTGCGGTCGCTCGCTGCTCGTGGGCGAGCGCCCCACGCGCTTCTCCCCCAACGGGCGGGAGTACGTGGACGTGTGCCCCCTCTGTCGAGACCGGGCCCTCGAGCTGGGCTGGCTACGGGAGGGAACCCCGAGGCTCCCCGCTCGCTCTCCCCAACCCCGCCGTCGCCTCCTCTCCCGCCTCCTGCGCGGGCCCAGCCCGGCCGAGCCTCCCTGGGCGGAGGGCGATCTCGACCGCCTCTCGCCCGAGGAGCAGGCGCTGGTCGAGGCCGCCGAGCTCTTCAATCGGAGCCCCCATCGCCGCACCGTGGAGGGGCTCGTGCGCAGCCTGGGCCCACCCCAGGTGAGCCTCGTCCTCCTCTCCGGGACCAAGCCGGAGGCGGTGATCACGGTCGCCTGGGAGATCTCCTGGTACCAGTACCGGGTCGCCCTCGACGGCTCCTTGCCCGTGCAGCTGGCAGGGCGCGGCTACGACCCGGCCGAGATCCCCGAGCTCTTCACGTCCTGGAACGCGGGCACGGGTCCCGAGGGGACGATCGTGCCCGACCTGGCGGGAGGGTAGCCCGATCGGGGGAATGGCGCCCGCCGCCGGGCCGCTTACAATGTGGGCGTGATCTACTGCGTCGTCCCCCCCGAGCTCAAGGACGAGCTGTACGACAAGCTGGTCGAGTACTACCGCGACAACCCCGACGTGACCGTCATCATCGACCGCCGTCGCGGCCCCGACCGCCGTCGCCTGAGGGAGGCGGTGGCCGACGAGCGACGCACGCTCCGCGACCGCCGGCGGGCGCGCATCCCCGGCACCTTCCCCCGGATCGAGGCTCCCAGCGGCTAGACTCGGCTCCGTGGCCGCCACGGAGACCCGGGCGTTCAAGAACCTCATCGGCGGCGACCTCGTGGATGCCGCCGGGGGTGGGACCTTCGAGAGCAGGAGCCCGGCCACCGGAGAGGTCATGGGCGTCTTTCCCCGCTCTGGCCCCGAGGACGTGGATCGGGCCGTGGCCGCGGCCAGGGAGGCCTACGCCTCCTGGCGGCTCGTACCTGCCCCCAAGCGGGGAGAGATCCTCTTCCGCTTCGGGCAGCTCCTGCGCGAGCGGAAGCAGGAGCTGGCCGACCTCGTGACGCGGGAGATGGGCAAGGTGCTGGCAGAGGCGGGCGGGGACGTCCAGGAGGCCATCGACATGAGCTTCTACATGGCGGGGGAGGGGAGGCGTCTCTTCGGTCACACCACGCCGTCCGAGCTACCCGACAAGTTCAACATGAGCCTGCGCATGCCCATCGGTGTGGTGGGGGCCATCACCCCCTGGAACTTCCCCATCGCCATCCCTTCCTGGAAGATCGTGCCCGCCCTCGTGTGCGGGAACACGGTGGTGTTCAAGCCGGCCATGGACACCCCCCTCCTCGGTCAGCGGTTCGTAGAGCTCCTCTGCGAGGCCGGAGTGCCCCCAGGCGTCGTCAACGTCGTCCACGGCTCGGGAGGCGAGGTGGGGGAGCCCATCGTCCGCCACCCTCAGGTCTCCGTGGTCACCGTGACCGGCTCCCGGGAGACGGGGGTGGCCGTGCTCAAGGCGGCCGCCTACGGCCTCAAGCGCGTCCACCTGGAGCTGGGCGGCAAGAACGGCATCATCGTCATGGACGACGCCGATCTCGACCTGGCCGTGGAGGGGATCGTGTGGTCGGCCTTCGGTACCTCGGGCCAGCGCTGCACGGCGGCAAGCAGGGTGATCGCCCACGAGCGGGTGTACGACGCCTTGGCCTCGCGGCTCGTGGCCAGGGCGGAGCGGCTGCGGCTGGGGCCGGGCTGGGAGCCGGACACGGACGTGGGCCCGGTGATCAACCGGGCAGCCTTGGAGAAGATCCACTCCTACACCCAGATCGGGATCGACGAGGGGGCCCGTCTTCTCACCGGCGGCGAGATCGCCACCGAGGGAGAGCTCGCGCGGGGCTTCTACTACCGGCCCACCGTGTTCGGCGACGTCGAGCCGGGGATGCGGATCGCCCAGGAGGAGATCTTCGGGCCCACCACCGCCCTCATCCGCGTCCGCGACCTGGACGAGGCGATCGTGGTCGCCAACGGCATTCGCTACGGCCTGTCGTCGTCGATCTACACCCGCGACGTCAACCGTGCCTTCCGGGCTATTCGCGATCTCGAGGCTGGGATCACCTACGTGAACGCGGGCACGATCGGAGCCGAGGTGCACCTCCCGTTCGGGGGCGTGAAGGAGACGGGGAACGGCCACCGCGAGGCCGGGCAGGCGGCCCTGGACGTGTTCACGGAGTGGAAGGCGGTGTACGTCGACTACTCGGGCCGGCTGCAGCGGGCCCAGATCGATACTGAGTAGGGCCCCGTGGCGGAGGGGGTCCGCAAGCTGGTCGTCTTCGTGCCCGTGGAGGCGCTCGATCGCGTCCGCGATGCCCTCTTTGCCGCCGGCGCCGGCCGCATCGGCGCCTACGAGCGGTGCTCCTGGTACACGGAGGGCACAGGGACGTTCCTGGCCTCGGAGGGGGCTTCGCCCGCGGTGGGGGAGCCGGGCCGCGAGGAGCGGGTACGGGAAGCCCGCCTGGAGACGGTGTACCCGGCCGAGCGGGAGGCGGAGGTGGTGGCGGCGCTACGCCGTGCCCACCCCTACGAGGAGCCCGCCTTCGACCTGTACCCCCTGCTCGCCCCGCCGGAGACGCCCTGAAGGCCCGCCTGTACACGGACGGGGGCGCCCGGGGAAACCCTGGGCCGGCGGCGTACGCCTACGTGCTCGAGGGAGAGGACGGCTCCCTCCTGGCCGCGCTCGGGGAGGCGATCGGGGTGGCCACGAACAACGTGGCTGAGTACCGGGCCCTCGTCGCCGGCTTGCGGCGGGCCCGGGAGCTGGGGGTGAGCGAGCTCGAGGTAGTGTCCGACTCGGAGCTCCTCGTCAAGCAGATGCGGGGGGAGTACCGGGTCAAGGACGCCAAGCTGCGCCCGCTCTCGATGGAGGCTGCCCGGCTTGCCCGGGAGCTGGGGCGGGTCACCTACAGGGCCGTCCCCCGCGAGCAGAACGAGCTCGCCGACCGCTTGGTCAACGAGGCCCTCGACCGAGCCGCGGAGAGAAGGCGCCCCTGAGCGGGAGGCGGGCGCGCGTATAATGGGGGATCGCGGGCGGATGTAGCTCAGTTGGCTAGAGCGTCTGCTTGCCATGCAGAAGGTCGGGGGTTCGAGTCCCCTCATCCGCTCCAAGGAGACCCCCGCTTGGGCGGGGGTCTCTCCTTGAGGACAGGCTGGGTCGGATCGTAGGCCGCGGCACGGCGCCAGAGCGGCGAGCGCCCCTGCCACTCGCGACCTGGGCGCGCGCCCACGCACGCCCTGACCCGGTCCGGAGGAGGCTACGATGTGGGCGCGGCGCCGTGGCCGAGTGGTGAGGCAGAGGCCTGCAAAGCCTCGTACAGCGGTTCGAATCCGCTCGGCGCCTCTCCCCGCCTTCTCGCTCGTGGTGGGTTAGGGTAGGCAGCCGTGCCAGCTGTCCTCATGCAGGGGGGTCCGCTCGCCGACCGCGTGCGGGAGCAGGTAGCAAAGGACGTCCAGGCCCTCGGCCACGTGGGCCTGGCCACCGTGCTCGTCGGCGACGACCCTGCCTCCCACGTGTACGTGTCGAGGAAGCGCGACGCCGCCCGCCAGGCAGGGATCGAGAGCTTCGACCACCGGCTGCCGGCCGACACGCCCGAGGAGGAGGTGGTGGCCTTGGTCGAGCGCTTGAACGGAGACGACCTCGTGGACGGGATCCTGGTCCAGCTGCCCCTCCCCTCCCACATCGACGAGAGCCGGGTGCTGGCCGCGGTGGCGCCGATCAAGGACGTCGACGGCTTCCACCCCCTCTCGGCGGGCCAGCTCTACCTGGGCCAGCCCACCTTCGTCCCCGCCACCCCCGCCGGCGTCCTCGCCCTCCTGGACGAGCATGGGGTGGAGATCGAGGGGCGAGAGGCAGTGGTGATCGGCCGTAGCCAGATCGTGGGCAAGCCCATGGCGCACTTGCTCCTGGGCCGCAACGCCACGGTGACGATCTGCCACTCGCGCACCCCCGACCTGGGCGCCCACGCCCGCCGGGCGGACATCCTGGTGGTGGGCGTGGGTCGGCCCCACCTGGTGAGCGCCGACATGGTGAAGGAGGGGGCGGCGGTGGTCGACGTGGGAATCACCCGCACGGAGGAGGGCCTCGTCGGCGACGTCCATCCCGATGCCGCTGGGCGGGCTGCCCTGCTCACCCCGGTGCCGGGCGGGGTGGGCCCGATGACGATCGCGATGCTGCTCGCCAACACCGTAAAGGCCGCTCGCTACAGACGGGGCGAGCTTGCGTTTCCGGAGGCGCCGCGCTACAGTGCGGCCCGCTGAAACCGTGTCGACGGCTCGGTGCCCGGGCCGTCGCTCGTGTACGAAGGAGGAACGTGTTGGCTCAGGGCACCGTGAAGTGGTTCTCGAACGAGAAGGGGTACGGCTTCATCGAGCGGGAGGAGGGCGACGACGTGTTCGTCCACCACACCGCCATCAACATGGAGGGCTACCGGACGCTGGTCGAGGGTCAGCGGGTCGAGTTCGACGTGGTGCAGGGAGACAAGGGTCTCCAGGCCGCAAACGTGGTCGTGATCTAGCTCTTTCGGGAACGCGAGAGATGCGGGCCCCCGTCCGGGGGCCCGTCGTTTTGCGAGGATTGTGAGGGATGGCGATCACCCGGGAGCAGGTCCTGCACGTGGCCCACCTCGCCCGCCTCGCCCTGTCCGAGGAGGAGGTGGAACGGTTCCGGGAGCAGCTGGGAGCCATCTTGGAGGCGGTGAGCAAGATCGCGGAGCTCGATCTGGCCGAGGTGGAGCCGACCTCCCACCCGCTCGACGTCGTCAACGTCCTGGCGGAGGACGAGCCCGAGCCCTGCCTCGCCCGCGAGGAGGCCCTGGCCAACGCTCCCCATGCCGAGGACGGCTACTTCGCGGTCCCTCCGACATGAGCGAGTCTCGGCACCCTCTTGGCGCAGACCGGCTCCTCGCCGTCGGCTACGGTGCTGGTAGGGGCCCGCGTTGCCCCCTTGGGGGGGTGGCGTCGGTGGCGGAGGTCATGTCCCTTTCGTTCTCGCCCTCTGGGGAGAGCCGGCGGTGAGCCCCCTGGTCGACACCCTACGCCTCACCGCCGAGAAGGCGATGGGCCTCCTCGAGCGACGCGAGATCTCTGCCGCGGAGCTCCACGCCGCCTACCTCGAGGCCATCGCCGAGCGCGACCCGGAGATCCACGCCTACCTGCGGGTGGTCGAGGAGCCGAGCGGGGAGGGCGTCCCTATCGCTTTCAAGGACCTGATCTCGACCAAGGGGGTGGAGACGACCGCCGGGTCCCGGATCCTGCGCGGGTACGTGCCCGTGTTCGACGCCACCGTGGCCGCGCGCTGCAAGGAGGCGGGCCTCCCCCTCCTCGGCAAGACGAACATGGACGAGTTCGCCATGGGATCGTCGGGCGAGAACTCGGCCTACGGGCCGACCCGCAACCCCTGGGACCCGGAGCGCGTGCCCGGCGGCTCGTCCAGCGGGTCGGCGGCGGCCGTGGCGGCGGGTCTTGCCCCCTGGGCGTTGGGCTCGGACACGGGGGGCTCGATCAAGCAGCCGGCCGCGCTGTGCGGCATCGTCGGCTTGCGCCCCACCTACGGCACCGTCTCCCGCTACGGCATCGTCGCCTTCGCCTCCAGCCTCGACCAGATCGGCCCCCTGGCAAGGACGGTGCGCGACTGCGCCCTCCTCTACCGCATCATCGCCGGCCGCGACCCCCGCGACTCGACCACGGTCGAGCTGCCCCAACCGGTGGAGATCCCCGTCGGCGAGGACCTGCGCGGCCTACGCATCGGCGTCCCCCGTCAGCTCAACGAGGCGGAGGGGATCGAGCCGGGGGTGCGGGCGGCGGTGGAGCGGGCCATCTCCCTGTGCGAGGAGCTGGGGGCGGAGGTGGAGGGCTGCGAGCTTCCCCTGTCGGTGGAGTACGGTCTCGCCTGCTACTACCTCATCGCTCCCTCCGAGGCCTCCTCCAACCTCGCCCGCTACGACGGGGTTCGCTACGGCCACCGGGCGGACGGCGCCGACGGGTACTTCCAGCTCGTGGCCCGCACGCGCGACGAGGGGCTCGGGGACGAGCCCAAGCGCCGCATCATGCTGGGCACGTACGCCCTGTCGGCGGGGTACTACGAGGCCTACTACGGGCAGGCCCAGAAGGTGCGGACGATCGTTCGCCGCGAACACGAGCGCCTGTTCGAGCGCTTCGACCTCCTCGTCAGCCCCACTTCCCCCACCGTCGCCTTCCCCCTGGGGGCGAAGACCCAGGACCCGCTGGCCATGTACCTGTGCGACGTCCTCACCATCCCCGCCAACCTCGCCGGCCTCCCCGGCCTTTCCATCCCCTGCGGGCTCTCCGAGGGCCTTCCGGTCGGGCTCCAGCTCGTGGGCCCCCAGTTCTCGGAGAACGTCCTCTTCCGGGCCGGGCACGCCCTGGAGCAGGCCCTCGGGTTCGATCCTGTCCCGGAGCGGCTGCGGTGAAGAGCGGGCCAGCCTCCTGGGAGCCGGTCATCGGCCTGGAGATCCACGTCCAGCTGAAGACGCGGACGAAGATGTTCTGCCGCTGCCCGACGAGCTTCGCCGAGCCCCAGAACACCCGAACCTGCCCCGTCTGCCTGGCCATGCCCGGGGCTCTCCCTGTAGCCAACCGACGGGCGGTGGAGTGGACGCTCATGCTCGGCCTTGCCCTCGGCTGCCGGATCCCGGCCCGGGCCGTGTTCCACCGCAAGAACTACTTCTACCCCGACCTTCCCAAGGGCTACCAGATCTCCCAGTACGACGAGCCCCTCTGCGTCGACGGCCGCTTCCTCGTGCCCACGGAAGGCGGTGACGTCGAGGTGGGGATCGTCCGCGCCCACCTGGAGGAGGACGCCGCCAAGACGGTGCACGTGGGCGGCGTGGGCGGGCGCATCGTGGGGGCAGGCCGCTCCCTGGTCGACTTCAACCGGGGCGGCACCCCGCTCGTGGAGATCGTCACCCGACCCGACCTGCGCTCGGCCGAGCAGGCCAAGCGCTTCCTCCAGCTCCTGCGCCAGACCGTGGTCGAGCTCGGGATCTCCGACGCCGAGATGGAGAAGGGAACCCTCCGCTGCGACGCCAACGTGTCCGTGCGTCGCCGCGGGGAGGAGGAGTACCGCACCCGGTGGGAGCTCAAGAACATGAACTCGTTCACCTTCATCGGCCGCGGCATCGAGGCGGCCGTCCGGGAGCAGGTCGCCCTCTACGAGGCAGGAAGGCCGGTCGAGCAGCAGACCTTCGACTACGACGCCGGCACCGACTCCCTGACTCCCCACCGCACCAAGGAGGAGGCGGAGGACTACCGCTACTTCCCCGAGCCCGACCTCGTGCCCCTGCAGCCGGAGCCAGCCCTCCTCGAGCGCCTGCGCCGCCAGCTCCCCGAGCTTCCCGGCTCCCGCATCCGCCGCCTGGAGGGTGAGCTCGGCTTCGAGACGGCTTTCGCCCTGGTCACGAGCGGCCGTGATCGCCTCTACGAGCAAGTGGTGGCGGCGGGAGCGGAGGCCAGGGCGGCTGCCAACGTGATCATGAACCAGCTGGCGGGGGCCGGCGTCGACCCTCAGGCGGTGGACGCGGCCGAGCTGGCGAGGCTCATCGAGGCCCGCGAGCGCATCCCCCGGTCGGCCTTCGACGAGGCCGTCTCCCGCCTGGGAGAGCCCGGCTTCTCGGCCGACCCCTACCTCGCCCAGGCGGCCATCTCGGACGCCTCCGAGCTCTTGCCGACCGTGGAGCGGGTGCTGGCCGAGAGCCCGGACAAGGTAGCCGCCTACCGCGCCGGCAAGGAGGGCCTCCTCGGCTTCTTCGTGGGGCAGGTGATGCGGGAGACGGGAGGGAAGGCGAACCCCAAGGTGGTGAGCGACCTCCTCCGAGAGAGGCTGCGCGGGTGAGCGAGGCGATCGAGCAGGCGAACGCCCTCCTGCGGGCCAAGGGCTACCGGGAGCCCCAGCTCAGCGTGCGCCCCTCCTCCCTGCCCGGGAAGGTGCTCCTCAAGGGCTCCAAGATGCTAAGCCCGTTCGCCGACTCCCCGGAGACCGTGCTCGCTGCCGTGCGCGACTGCGTGCCCAAGGCGGACGAGCTGGGCGGGCGTCCCTTGACCCCGCACGAGCTGCGCGCCTGCCTCGAGCGGCGCTGACCGCGTACCCTGGGGCGGTGAGGAGCGCGACCTCCGTTCCCTCCTGGCGGGCGGGGTCCCTCGCCTGGGCCCTGTACGACTTCGCCTACTCCCTGTTCAGCTTCCTGCTCGTCGTTCGGTTCATCCCCGACTGGATCATCAACGACCAGGGCCGTCCTGACTGGTACGTGGCCGTGACCCAGGCAGGGGTGGTGCTGCTCGTGCTGGCCACCATGCCCCTGGCGGGCGCCGTGGCCGACCAACTCGGCCGCAGGAAGCCGTTCCTGGCCGGCTTCACGGTGGCATCCTGCGCCTTCGCGGTCGGGCTGGGCATGGTGCCGGTGGGGGCGAGCGCCGTCCCCCTGCTCCTGCTCGCCGGGGGGGCGGTGGCCTGCGCCCAGCTCGCTCTCGCCCACTACGACCCCCTGCTTGCCGACGTGGCCCCCAGCCACGCCCGCGGGCGCATCTCCGGCCTGGCCGTGGCGCTCGGGTTCGCGGGCATGATCGTGGGCCTAGGGGTGGTGGGGGAGCTCATCGTGGGGGAGGGAAGCAAGCAGCGGGCCTTCCTCCCGGCTGCGCTCCTCTACCTGGCCTTCGCCCTCCCTGCCTTCCTCCTCGTCCGGGAGCGGGCCCGTCCCCGCCTCCAGGAGCCGCCGGCCAGGGTGCTGCGGGGAGCGCTCGTCCAGCTGGGCCAAAGCGTGGAGCACGCCCGTCGCTACCCCTCCGTGTTTCGCTTCCTGGTCGGCCGCTTCCTCTACTCCGATGCCATCGCCACCCTGAGCGCCTTCCTCACCGTGTACATGGAGCGTCTGGGCGGCTTCTCGGAGCGGGACAAGAACCTGGCCCTGGGGATGGCCGTGCTCGCTGCCGGGGCCGGGGCGGTGGGAGGCGGCCTCCTCGTCGAGCGGCTGGGCCCCAAGCGGCCCCTGCTGGCCGTGCTTCCCGTGTTCACGATCTGCGCTCTCTTCTCGGCGGCGATCGGGGAGCCTTGGACCGTGTGGCTCGTCAGCCCGGCGGGGGGCGTAGCCCTGGGGGTGGTCTGGACCGCCGATCGCGTGTTCATGCTCAGGCTCTCCCCGCCCGAGCTGCGGGGCCAGCTCTTCGGCTTCTTCAACCTGGCCAACAGGGTGGCCTCGGCGGTGGGCCCGCTTGTCATCTGGAGCGGAACCGTGTGGCTTTTGTCCCAGCGCACCGGATGGCTGGGGGAGCTCGACGCCAGCCGGATCGCGCTCTCGGGCCTGGCCGTGGCGGCCCTGTGCGGGTGGCTCGTCATCCGCCCCATCCCCGACCGCGACCAGCTCTGGCCGCGGGCCCAAGCGCCCGCCAGGACCCCTGCGGGGGCCTCCGTCAGTTCGTCCTCGGGTCCATCGGCATGAGGGCGAGGATGCGGTAGACGCCGCCCTTGCGCCGCAGGACCGAGGCGAACAGGTCGCTTCCCGGATCGGGGAAGAGGTCGAGGCCGTCGGCCGGCTCCACGAGCCACGCCTCCTGCTCCAGCTCGGCCTCGAGCTGGCCGGGGCTCCAGCCGGCGTAGCCCGCGAACACCCGCGCCCGCCGGGTAGAGGCGGCAAGGAGGGTCAGGTCGCCGTCGGCTCGGGCGAAGCCGACGTCCCCCACGACCAGCGTGGCCGCCGCCTCGGGGTCGTCGAACTCGGCCAGGACGAGCACCGCCTGGGGTTGGACCGGCCCGCCCACGAACACTGGCTCGTCGGCGTCCACGAGCACGGAGAGGTCGGGCACAGCCTCGCCCACCGTGGTGTCGGAGGCGCGGTTGAGCACCAGGCCCATGGCCCCCTCGGCGCCGTGCTCGGCTACGAGCACGACGGTGCGCCGGAAGTTGGGGTCGTAGAGGGAGGGCGAGGAGACGAGGAGCTTCCCCTTGAGCGAGGCCACGCCTCCATTGTCGCCCTTGGTCGGGGGTCGGCGCCGACCTTGTGGCTCAAGCCGCCGCCGATCTCCGTCGACAAAACGACCGCTACGGCCACGAGGCAGGCGACCGCGCCCCGCGGCTCTTCGCCGCCGTCCTCCGGGAGAGCGCCCGCTCCGGCGACCTCGTGTGCCGCTACGGCGGCGAGGAGCTCGTCGTCCTGCTCCCCGAGGCGGACGCCGCCCAAGGCCTGGCCGTGGCCCGACGGGCCCGGGCGAGGCTGTGCCAGGCCCTCGACCAGGGGACGGTACCCGCCTTCACGGTGAGCATGGGGGTGGCCGATACCTCCTGGGGAAAGAGCCTCGAGGAGGTGTTCGGGGTCGCCGACGGGGCCCTCTACCAGGCCAAGGCGGAGGGCCGGGATCGCATCGCCCTGGCGGGGGTCGGCGTCGTCCCCGAGAGGAGGGAGGCGCTCTCAGCCTCCCCGAGGAAGCCTGCGGGTAGGGCCCCCGTCTTCGCTACTCGTACTGGAGGGCCTGGAGGACGTCCAGGCGAGCGGCTCGACGGGCGGGTAGCACCGCTGCCGCGACCCCGGCCAGGAAGGCGAGGGCAGCGAAGAGGGCGAGCGATCCCGCCGGGATCGAGAACCGAAGCGCGTAGCGGGAGAGGGCCTCGGTGACGAGGGCAGCGAGGAAGATTCCCAGGGGAAGGCCGAGGGCAGCGCCCATGAGGGCCGTGACCACGCTCTCGTGCCGAACCATCCGCCGCACCTGGCGGCGGGTCATCCCCACTGCCCGCAGCATGCCCAGCTCGCGCCGCCGCTCGAGCACGGACAGGACCAAGGTATTGACCATGCCCAGCAGGCTGACGACGACGCTGAGGGCGAGGAGGACGTAGAGGAGGTTGAGGAACTGGCTCAGGTTGGCCTCCTGGTCTGCGATCCACTGCTCCCGGGTGAGGACGCGGGCGTCGGGGAACCCCGCCACCGCCCGCTCCAGCCGGGAGGCGCTGACCTCCCCGGAGACGAAGGTGTACTGGTTGCGGGGCCGGTCGAAGAGGGCGTCGAAGGTCCGCACCGGGATGCTGACGTAGCCGAGCAAGGGGAAGAAGGGGGGCGGGGTGTAGATCCCCACCACCCGCAGGGAGACCCGCCTGCCGGTGGGGGCGAGGAGGTCGAGGCGGGAGCCCACCCGAAGGCCCTTGTCCTTGGCAAAGGCCCGCTCCACGATGGCCCCGTCTCGCCCCATGCGGGCGAGGACGGCGTCTGACCCCTCCTCCCACTCGAACCGGTACGCGCCCAGGATGGCCGCGGGGTCGATCCCGGTCACGTACTTGTCGGAGCCTGCCACCCTGGCTCGGTCGGCGCGGACGCTCGTCGCCCGGACGCCGCCGACGCGGGAGACCGCCTCGCCGGCGCCGGCGGCAAAGGGAGTGAAGCCGTCCTGGGAGGTGAGGACGAAGTCCGCCTTCACCTGGCGCTCGATGGCGTCCCGGTTGGAGGCCCGCATGCCTTGGGCGACTACGGCCACGAAGGTCACCAGGGCGAGGCCGATCATGAGGGCGGCGGCCGTGGCCGCCGTGCGCCCGGGGTTGCGGCGGGCGTTCTCCCGAGCTAGGCGGCCCGGCGCTCCCCCCAGCCGAGCCGCCGGCCATCCGAGGAGGCCGACCAGGGGGCGCACCAAGCGGGAGGAGAAGAGAGCCACCCCCGCGAAGAGAAGCAGGCACCCCCCGGCCATGGAGAGCAGCCGCTCGGCCACCCCCAGGTCGTCGGTGAAGAGCGAGCGCACGAGCAGGCCCACCCCGCCGGCAGCGACGAGGACGGCGACGGCGGGCGTGAGTCGGGCCAGGCGGGCAGGAGGGAGGACGGCCCCCTCGCGGACGGCGGCGATAGGGGGGACGCGGGTCGCCCGCACCGCTGGAGCGAGGCCGGCTGCCAAGGTCACGACGATGCCCAGGGCCAGGGAGACGACCGCCGTGCGGGGGGCGAACACGAGCCCCTTGCGGGGAAGGTCGATCCCCAAGGAGACGAAGAGCGAGTCGAGCCCCTTGGCCAGGGCCAGCCCCAGAAAGAGGCCGGCCGCGGAGGCGGAAAGCCCGATGGTAAGGGCCTCCAGCACCACCAGCCACAGGACCTGGACGCGAGAGGCGCCGATCGTGCGCAGGGTGGCCAGCTCGCGGGCCCGCTGGGCGACCGTGATGGACAGGGTGTTGAAGATGACGAAGGCGCCCACGAACAGGGCGATGCCGGCGAAGGCGAGCAGGAAGTAGCGGATGAAGGTGGTGAAGTCGGCGACGTCCCGCTTCTGCTCGGCCGCCTGCTCCTGACCGGTGCGGGCCACGGCGCCGGGCGGGAGGACGCGCTGGAGGGCGGCCACGAGCTCCTCGGGGGAGACCCCCTTCCTGGCTGCTACCGAGATGGCGTCCAGCTTGCCCCTGCGGTCGAGCAGGGCTTGGGCCGTCCGCAGGTCGAACACGACGAAGGTGGCGCTCCCCAGCGACTCGACGTCCCCGTAGCGGGCGATGCCGACCAGGGCGAACGGGCGGGCGGGGCGGAAGGTGGCCACCCGCACCCGGTCGCCCACCTGGAACCCCACCTTCCGGGCCGTGGCGGCGTCGATCACCACCTCGCCCTGCCGCCGCGGCCAGCGGCCGGCCACGAGCCGGAGGGGGTTGAAGCGGGCGTAGCTGGGGCTGGTATCGAGGCCGAAGCCCAGGGAGGGGGCGCCCCTCGTGGCCACCACCGACCCGTCGGGCTTGACGATCTTCACCGCCCTCCCCTCGAAGACAAGACCGCTCGCGAGGGCCACCTCGGGCAGGGAGCGGACGGTGGCGAGCAGGGACTCAGGGATCGGCGGAGGGGCGGCGCGCTCGCCTCCGGAGCCGATGCGAAGGTCGCGGCCGGTGACGACGGCGTCGGTGCCTGCGTAGGAGGTGGAGAAGATCTCCTCGAAGGCGCTCTCAATGGTGTCGGTGAGGACGTAGCTGCCGCTGACCATGGCCACGCCCAGGACCACCGCCAGGGCGGTGAGCCCCGCCCGCAGCTTGCGGGCGGCCAGGCCCTTGAGGGCGAAGGCGATCACGTCCTGGTCAGCTCCTCCATGGCCACGATGAGGTCGTGGGCCGTCGCTCCCACCAGGTCGTGGACGATCCGGCCGTCGGCCAGGAAGAGGATGCGGTCGGCGATGGCCGCCACCCGGGGGTCGTGGGTCACCACCACCGTGGTCTGGCCGAAGGAGTCGACGGCATCCCGCATGAGCTGGAGGATCTCGGCGCCGGTGGCGGAGTCGAGGTTGCCCGTGGGCTCGTCCGCGAACACGACCGTGGGTCGCGTGACGAGGGCCCGGGCGATGGCCACCCGCTGCTGCTGTCCCCCCGAGAGCTCGGCCGGACGGTGCCGCCGCCGGTCGGCGATCCCCATCCTCCGGAGCAGCTCCTCGACCCACTCCCGGTCGGGCTTGCGGCCGGCGATGGAGAGGGGCAGGGTCACGTTCTCCTCGGCGCTGAGCATGGGGAGCAGGTTGAAGAACTGGAATACGAACCCCACGTGGGCTCGGCGCAGCTTGGTCAGCTCGCTATCGCCCAGCCGGTCGAGGAGGGTGCCGTCGATCGAGACCGAGCCCGTGGTGGGCTTGTCGAGCCCGGCCAGGATGTGCATCAGGGTGGACTTGCCCGATCCCGACGGCCCCATCACCGCCGTGAGCTTGCGGCGCTCGATGTCGAGGCTCACCCCCCGCAAGGCCATGACCGCCGTCTCCCCTTGCCCGTAGCGCCGGGTCACGTCGCGGGCAGAGACGACTGCCGTCGGTTTCCTCGGCTCGCCCCCCGGACCCTCGGTTGCCCTCTCGCTCACCCCGCCAAGCCTACTTGGGGAGGGGGCCTGCCGCCTCGCTTCCCAGGGGGAGCAGGTTCGGCGCGGAGGAGCGGGGAGGGTCGCTAGGCTGAGGCCCGATGCCGGGCAAGCGCTACCTCTTCACGCCTGGGCCTACCCCCGTCCCTCCCCAGGTCCTGAGCGCCATGGCGGAGCCGGTCGTCCACCACCGCGGCCCAGACTTCCGGCCCGTGTTCGGGCGCTGCCTCGATCGCCTGAAGGAGGTCTTCCGGACGAGCTCCGAGGTGCTCCTGTTCACGGCCTCGGGCACAGGGGCCATGGAGTCGGCGGTGGCCAACCTCTGCTCGCCCGGAAACCGGGTAGTGGTCGTCTCCGCCGGCCACTTCGGGGAGCGCTGGATCGAGATCGCCGAGCGCTTCGGCTGCCAGGTCGAGGCCATCCGCTACTCCTGGGGCGAGGTTCCCTCCCCGGACGATCTCGGTCGGCGACTCCAGGAGCTGGGAGGAGCCCGGGCCGTCTTCCTCACCCAGTCGGAGACCTCGACCGGTGTCGTCTGCGACGTCGAGGCCCTGGCCGCAGCTGCCCGCCCCTCCGGCGCCCACGTGGTGGTGGACGCCGTCTCCAGCCTGGGGGCGGTTCCCCTGGAGGTCGACGCCTGGGGCATCGACGTCGCCTGCTCCGGCTCCCAGAAGGCGCTCATGACCCCGCCCGGCCTGGCCATGGCCGCCGTCTCCGACGCCGTGTGGGAGGCCGAGGGTCGCGGCTCCTCTCCCCGCTACTACTTCGACTGGGAGCGAGCTCGCCGAGCCCAGGAGCTGCTGGACGCGGCCTTCACGCCGGCGGTGTCGCTCGTCAGAGCCCTGGACGTGGCCCTGGGGCTCCTGCTCGAGCGAGGCCTGGAGGAGGCCTTCCGTCACCACCGCCGGCTGGGCCGGGCCTGCCGGGCCGGCGTCAAGGCCATGGGGCTCGAGCTCTTCTCCCCCGACGACGACTCCTCCGCCGTCGTCACCGCGGTGCGGGCGCCGGCGGGCATCGACTCCGGCGAGCTCGTGCTCGCCCTGCGGGAGCGGCACGGCGTCCAGCTGGCCGGGGGCCAAGGGCCGCTCAGGGGAAAGATCTTCCGCATCGGCCACATCGGCTACTACGACGTGTTCGACATCGCCACCGCCCTCGCTGCCGTGGAGCTGACCCTGGCTGAGCTCGGGGCCGACGTCGAGCGAGGACGGGCGGTGGCTTCGGCGCTCGCCGCCTACGCCGAGGCCGCGTCGGCGTGAGCGACCGCCCCCGCGTCCTCGTTCGGGAGCCGATCGCCGCCCCAGGCGTTGAGCTCCTCCGCCGCCGCTTCCAGGTGGACGTGGACGAGAGCTCCGACTTGGCGACCATCATCCACCGCTACGACGCCATCGTCATCCGCTCCGCTACCCGCCTCACCGCCGACCTCATCGACCGGGCGACGAGGCTCAAGGTGATCGGCCGGGCCGGGGTGGGGGTGGACAACGTGGACGTGGCGGCTGCCACCCGGCGGGGGATCGTGGTCGCCAACGCTCCCGAGTCCACCGTCGTCTCCGCCGCCGAGCACACCATCGGGCTCCTCCTCGCCCTGTCCCGGAACATCCCTCAAGCCCACGCCGCGCTCAAGGCGCGCCGCTGGGAGCGGGGCCGTTACGCCGGCAGCGAGCTCTGCGACAAGACCCTAGGGATCCTCGGCCTGGGCAGGATCGGCCAGGAGGTGGCGCGGCGGGCGCTGGCCCTGGGCATGCGGGTGGTCGGCTACGACCCCTTCGTCGCCCGGGAGCGGTTCCGGGAGCTGGGGGTGGAGCGAGCGGACACCCTGGACGAGGTCTTCGCCGTCTCCGACTTCCTCACCCTCCACCTTCCCCTCACCGAGGAGACGCGGGGCCTCATCGACGCCCGGGCCCTGGCCTGCATGAAGGAGGGAGCGCGGCTCGTGAACACCGCCCGCGGCGGGCTCGTGGACGAGGAGGCTCTCCTCCAGGCGCTCCGCTCGGGCAAGTTGGCCGCAGCCGCCCTCGACGTCTTCTCCCAGGAGCCCTATGCGGGACCCTTGCTCGACCTCGACAACGTGGTGGTGACGCCCCATCTCGCCGCCTCCACCAGAGAGGCCCAGGATAGGGCGGGGGTGATCGTGGCCGAGCAGGTGACGGCGGCGCTGGAAGGACAGGTAGTCACCAACGCCGTCAACATCCCCTCGGTGCGGGCCGAGGATCTCGCCACCCTGGGGCCGTTCATCCCCCTGGCGATCAAGCTCGGCCGGCTGGCCATGGAGCTGGCCGAAGGCCGGGCCGATCGCATCCTGCTTCGCTACCAGGGAGAGCTGGCCGACTACGACACGCGCCTGCTCACCGTGGCGGCCCTGAACGGCGCCTTCCAGGGCCGGGCCGACCAGCCCGTCAACTACGTCAACGCGCCCGTGATCGCCGCCGAGCGGGGGATCGAGGTGGAGGAGGAGAAGCGCCGGGTCTCGCCCCGCTACACGAACCTCGTGGCCGTCAGCGTCATCGCCGACGGGAAGGAGGTGACCGTGGAGGGAACGACCATCGGCCGGGAGGGGAGGCACTGGCTAGTGGGTGCGCTCGGTTTCCAGATCGAGATCGAGCTGGACGACCTCATGGCCTTCTTCCTCTACGACGACCGCCCCGGCGTGATCGGACGGGTGGGCTCCCTGTTCGGAAACGCGGGGATCAACATCGCCAACATGGCCGTGTCCCGCACCAACCGGGGCGGGAAGGCCCTCATGGCCCTCTCCCTCGACACCCCGGCCCCGCCTGGGCTGGTGGGGCGCTTCCTGGAGGCGGGCTTCGACGACGCCCGCTTCCTGGCGCTGGGCTAGCCGCTCGGTCGAACCCCCCTCGTGGCGGATGCGGGCGATCACCGCATCCGCCAGCGAGGGAGCGGAGGGAAGAGGGCCGACTCGGCCTAGGCTGCGAAGCTGCTCCACCGTCCGGCTGAGGGACAGAAGGAGCGCCCGGCAGAGGGGACAGCGATCGACATGGCGGCGTACGCGTCTCCGGCGTAGGCCGCGAAGCTCGCTGTCGAGGTAGTCGGAGAGCATGCGCTCCGTCTGCTCGCAGCTTCCCAGCCATAGGCGCGACATCAACTGGACGAGGGCCATCATCATGCCCTCCAACATGCCGCCGGCCGCGCCGACGAGGAGAACGCGCCCGGCGGTCAGAGGGCTCGCGGGCGCGTACGACGGAGTTGCCGTGAAGGTTCCCTTCTCGTCGTGGGCAGGCCTTGCAGCCGGAGGCGCGCGGCCAGCTCGCCGCTCGGGTCGCGGATGCTCGGATGCGTCCAGCCGAAGGCACGGTAGAAGGCCCGGGCATCGTCGTCGTTGTCTTGCGTGTCCAGGCCGATCACCTGGGCCTCGGGATGGGCGTCCGCGAACGCCGCCGGGTCCCGCGCCTCCTCGCGGCAGCCGGTGCACCAGGATGCCCAGATGTTGAGGACGATCGGCTTCCCCGCGTACGCAGCCAAGCTGACCTCGCGGCCGTCGATCGGGCTTCGGCCGCTCAAGCGGAGCGCCTCCGACGAGCGCTCGGGCACCACCGCCGGCCCCGAGCCTCCGCCGCCCGCGGCCAGGATGCCGCCGATCACGGCAGCCGCTACCGCCGCTCCTGCCGCCGCCCAAAGCCAAAGAGAGCGGCGCCTACCGGCTCGCGAGGCCGCCGCGTCCCTGCGCTCACTCTGTCGAGCCTCTCGTGCTCGCTTCTGGCTCACGGCCCCTCCCTTCAGGACCTGCGCTACAGGAATCGCTCGCTGGGCCAACGCCCTCCCCTCCGTTTCCGGCGGAGAACGTGTCCCTGTCCGTCATCTGATCCTTCGATGCCATTCCCGATGCCCGGGATTCACGGTCCCCGACCGCGGCTGCGTAGAGTTCGCCTGTGAGCGCCACCTGGCCGGAGCCGGTCGAGCGGGTAGCCTCCTACCTGAGACGAGCCGGAGCCGAGGCTCGCGTAGAGGAGTTCTCGCTGCCGACGCCCACGGCGGCGGAGGCGGCCCGCGCGGTCGGCTGCGACCTCGACCGGATCGTCAAGTCGCTCGTCTTCGAGTGCGACGGGCGGCCGGTGCTGGCCATGGTGCCCGGCCACCGACGGGCGGACCCCGCCAAGGTGGCAGGAGCGGTGGGGGCGACGAGGGCCCAGGTGGCATCGCCCGAGGCGGTGAGGGCAGCTACCGGCTTCGAGCCGGGAGCGGTCGCCCCCTTCCCGCTCCCCGGCGTGCGCAGTGTCCTCATCGACCGCTCCTTGCTCCGTCACGACCGGGTGTGGGCCGGAGCCGGCTCCAGCCGGCACATGGTGGGGCTGGCCCCGGCCGAGCTCGTCCGCCTCAGCCGGGCCGTCGTCGCCGACATCGCCCGGGAGGAGTAGGAGCGGACTAAGATCCCAAGGATGCAGGCCACGGACAAGATCTGGCTGAACGGCGAGCTCGTGGACTGGGCCGAGGCCCGCGTCCACGTGGCCTCCCACGGCCTCCACTACGGGACCGGCGTGTTCGAGGGCATCCGCTGCTACGCCACCGACGAGGGCCCGGCTGTCTTCCGGCTGCGCGAGCACTTGGAGCGCCTGGAGGCATCCGCCCGCCTCCTCTACATGCAGCTTCCCTACACGGTCGAGGAGCTGCGCCGGGCGACGCACGAGCTCGTTCAGGCGAACGGGCTGGCTGAGTGCTACATCCGGCCCATCGCCTTCTACGGCTACGGGGAGCTGGGCGTCCACACCGGCTCCAACCCGGTCGACGTGGCCATCATGTGCTGGCCCTGGGGCGCCTACTTGAGCGAGGAGGGCCAGCGGGCTGGGATCAGGGTGATGGTCTCCTCCTGGCGGCGGGTGGGGCCGAACACCATCCCCCATGCCGCCAAGGCCACCGGGGTCTACCTCAACTCCATGCTCGCCACCCACGAGGCCCGCCGCTGCGGCTACGACGAGGCCATCATGCTCACCGAGGACGGCTACGTGGCCGACGGGCCGGGGGAGACGGTGTTCGCCGTGCGCGGCGGCGTCATCGCCACGCCGCCTCTCTCGACCTCCATCCTCCCCGGGATCACCCGGGATACGGTGCTCCGCCTGGCCGCCGACCTCGGCTATCGGGTCGTGGAGCGCCCCCTCATTCGTAGCGACCTCTACCTCGCCGACGAGGTGTTCATGACCGGCACCGCGGCGGAGGTGACCCCCGTGCGGTCGGTCGACGACCACGAGCTGGGCGCGGGCCCCGTCACCCTGGCCCTCCAGCAGGCCTACTGGGACGTCGTGCACGGACGGGATCGCCGCTACCGCGACTGGCTGGACCTGGTGGAGGCAGGGGCCCCGGCCGAAGCCGAGGCATGAGCCCGCAGGCCGCCGGGGCGGCCGGCCGCATCCCCCTTTCTTTCCCCTACCTCGACGCCCGCGAGGAGGAGCTGGTGGTAGAGGTCCTCCGCTCGGGGCGTCTCTCCCTCGGCCCCATGGTCGAGCGGTTCGAGCGCATGTTCGCCGAGCGGGTCGAGGCCCGCTACGCGGCGGCCGTCTCCAGCGGCACCGCCGGCCTCCACCTGGCGATCCGCCTGGCCGGGATCGGCCCCGGTGACGAGGTGGTGACCTCCCCCTTCTCCTTCGTCGCCTCCGCCAACTGCGTCATCTACGAGGGCGGCCGTCCGGTGTTCGCCGACATCGACCCCCGCACCCTGACCCTGGACCCAAGCGCGGTGGAAGCAGCTCTCACTCCTCGGACGCGAGCGGTGGTGGCGGTGGACATCTTCGGTTATCCCTGCGAGCTGGACGAGCTCAGGGCCATCTGCCACCGGCACGGGCTCACGCTGATCGAGGACGCCTGCGAGGCGCTGGGCGCCCTCTACAAGGGGCGCCCCGTCGGATCCCACGGCCACCTGGCCGTGTTCGCCTTCTACCCGAACAAGCAGATGACGACGGGAGAGGGGGGGATGGTGGTCACCACCTCGGAGGAGGAGTGGCGCCTGCTCAAGAGCCTCTCCAACCAGGGCAGGGTCGACGCCGGCGGCTGGCTGGAGCACGCCCGCCTCGGCTACAACTACCGCCTGTCCGACGTGGCGGCGGCGATCGGGGTCGCCCAGCTCGAGAAGCTCGACCGCCTTCTCGAGCTGCGGGCGCAGGCAGCCGCGCGCTACGGGGCCCTCCTCTCCCAGGTGGCGGGGGCGGAGCCGCTTCTGCCCGACGATCCCGACCACCGCCGCTCCTGGTTCGTCTACCCGGTGTGGCTGGCCCCCGGCATCGACCGGGAGAGGGTGATCGCCGCCCTCGATCGGCGAGGGATCGCGACCAGCCGCTACCTTCCCTCCATCCACCTCCAGCCCTACATGCGCGAGCGCTACGGCTTCCGGGAGGGCATGTGCCCGGCGTCGGAGGACGCAAGCCGGCGCCTCCTCTCGCTTCCCTTCTACTCGGGCATCACGCCCAGCGAGCAGGAGCGGGTGGTCGAGGAGCTGGCGCGGGCCCTTGGCTAGCGACTCGGCCGGTCGGGGGACATAATCGACCCATGGGCGATCCCCTTCCCCGCATGGTCTTCCTCGGCTTCGGCAAGTACGCCCGGGCCGACAAGATCTACGCCCTAGAGCCGATCCCCGAGGGGGAGCGGGGAAGCGGTCGGCGAACGCGGGTGTGGGTGGAGGGAATACCCGAGCCGCTGGTCGCCGCCCGCACCGAGCGCACCATCCTGCAGGAGATGGGGCAGGACGCAAGCAGCGAGTCGGCCCTCGTCGAGCAGGCGCTCGACCTGGCCGAGCGGCTGGCCGAGCAGGCCGAGACCGGGCGAGTGGATCTCGCCGATCTAGGCCGGCGAGCCCGCAGGCTCCTGGCCGCGAGCGCCCGCCCTGGGGAGGCGCCGAGGCTGTTTTGAGCCGGCTCGGGCGCGACTTCTTCGCCCGCTCCGTGCACGAGGTGGCGCCCGAGCTGGTCGGGACCACCCTGCTCGTGGACGGCGTGGGGGGGCTGATCGTGGAGGTCGAGGCCTACGACCAAGAGGACCCCGCCAGCCACGGCTACCGCGGGCCGACGCGGCGCAACCGGGCCATGTTCGGGCCGCCCGGGCACGCCTACGTCTACCGCTCGTACGGGCTCCACTGGTGCCTCAACCTCGTCTGCGGCAGGGAGGGGGTGGCCGAGGCGGTCCTGGTGCGGGCTCTCCAGCCCACCCACGGCCTGGAGGTCATGCGAAGGCGTCGGGGCGTCAACGACGCCCGGCTGCTCTGCTCGGGCCCCGGCCGGCTCTGCCAGGCCCTGGCGGTGACGAAAGCCCACGACGGCCTGCCCCTCGATCGACCCCCGTTCGCCCTCCTTGCCCGCCGGGGCGAGGTGGAGGTGGTGCAGGCTCCCAGGGTCGGGATCAGTCGAGCGAGGGAGCGCCCTTGGCGCTACCTCCTGGCCGGGTCTCCCTTCCTCAGCCGCCCCGTGGGCCGAAGCGGAGGCGGGCGACGGGGATAGAGTCCGACGTCGATGGGGATCGCAGAGCTCACCCGTAACGCCGTCCACGTCGAGCCCCAAGGGGGGCTGGAGGCCAAGCTGGCCTTGGGGCGACCCCTGCGGGTGAAGCTCGGCATCGACGTCACCGCTCCCCACATCCACCTCGGCAACGGCATCCCGCTGCAGAGGATGAGGGCCTTCCAGGACGAGGGTCACCTGGGGATCCTCATCGTGGGCGACTACACCACCCGGATCGGCGACCCCTCCGGGCGCTCCGAGGAGCGGCCGCTCCTCGACCCGGCCGAGATCGACCGCATGGCCGAGCGCTTCTTCGAGTCGGCCTACACCATCCTCCGCCCGGAGCGCACGGAGGTGCGCTACAACAGCGAGTGGCTGGCCAAGCTCGAGCTGGGGGAGGTGATTCGCCTGACCCGGACGACCACGGTTGCCCGCCTCCTCGAGCGCGAGGACTTCTCGCGTCGCTACTCCGCGGGAGAGCCCATCTCCCTGTCCGAGCTCCTCTACCCCCTGCTCCAGGCCTACGACTCGGTGGCCGTGCGGGCGGACGTCGAGCTCGGCGGCACCGACCAGCTCTACAACCTCCACATGGGGAGGGAGGTGATGGCCGCCTACGGGCTCGAGCCCCAGGTGATCCTCACCACTCCCCTCCTCAACTCCTGGGATGGCACCAAGATGTCCGGCTCCCGGGGCAACTACATCGCCCTCCTCGAGCCCCCCGAGGAGCAGTTCGGGAAGGCCATGCGGTTCCCGGACGCCATGCTGCCCGAGCTCTACCGGCTGGTGATGGAGTCGGACGAGGACCCCCTGGCCGGCGACCCGCTCCAGGCCAAGCTGCGGCTTGCCCGCTTCATCGTGACCCGAGCCCACGGGGAGGAGGCAGCCCGGCGGGCGGAGGAGCACTTCACCCGGGTCGTCCGCCGCGGAGAGGCGCCCGCGGAGGTGCCCGAGGCCGCCCTGCCCGAGGGGGATCCCGTCCACCTCCCGGCCTTGCTCGTCTCCGCCTTGGGCCTTCCCTCGACGAGCGAGGCTAGGCGCCTGATCGCTCAGGGAGGCGTGCGGGTGGATGGAGAAGTGGTGCGCGAGCTCGACCTGCCCCGCGCCCGCCTGGAGGGCGCTATCCTTCAGGTCGGCAAGCGGCGGTTCGCCCGCTTGACCAGGACTCCCTCTCTGCTACCATAGGGGGTGCCGCCTCGGGAGAGGCCGCAAGAGTCCTGCACCTCGACCACCGGAGACCCTTCGAGCCGATCGGATACGACCACCTTCCGAGCGACGGACGAGGGCCTCTGGTGCGAGCCAGGGGCTTTTTTCCGGCCTAGAAGCGGCGCGGTCTTTGAAAACTCAACAGCGTGCGAGCGCCGAGACCTCGCGTCCGCGAGGACACGAGGCTCGATCCCGTCTGCCTTCGAGCAGACGCCCTCGCTTGCGGTCTGCCGCAAGCGAGGGAAGACTCGACGAGAAGGCACAGCCTGCCTCCGGGCGGGCTGGAAGGCTCTTCACGGAGAGTTTGATCCTGGCTCAGGACGAACGCTGGCGGCGCGCCTAACACATGCAAGTCGAGCGAGAACCGGGGCTTCGGCCCCGGGGAAAGCGGCGAACGGGTGAGTAACACGTGGGTAACCTGCCCTCGGCACCGGGATAGCCCGGGGAAACCCGGATTAATACCGGATAGCCTCCGGAGCCTGCGGGCGCCGGAGAAAAGGTAGCTTCGGCTTCCGGCCGAGGAGGGGCCTGCGGCGGATTAGCTTGTTGGTGGGGTAATGGCCTACCAAGGCGACGATCCGTAGCTGGTCTGAGAGGATGGCCAGCCACACTGGGACTGAGACACGGCCCAGACTCCTACGGGAGGCAGCAGT
>CAZQRA010000023.1:20346-42423 GCA_964595575.1 uncultured Gaiellales bacterium | reverse complement strand
TGACGGTAAGCACAGAGCCGCTGACGCGAACGAATTCCTGGCGGCTCTGAGCTAGCTACCCGGAACCTGCGATAGGGCGCTGAAAACGCGCGGAGCAGGCCCCGCCGGGCGGGCTTGGCAGGGCGCGCGCCTGATCTCGCCGGGGCGGTGGCTCCTTGCGAGGGATCGGGGGGCGACAAGGCTACGGAGGCCGGCGAGCGGGTGGCTCCGCCCCCGTGGGTCGATCGGCTCGGCGGGGAGGGGCCTTCGGGCTCAGCCGGGCGCGGCGCGAGGCAGCAGCGTAGTCGCGACGCCTTGACGAGTATTAGTGGCCGGGGAGGGAAAGGGAAGGTTCGTGCCCATACCGCCGCCCTCGCCTCGCGCCAGAGGGTAGGTTCGCGGGCGTGGCACGACGGTACTTCGGCACGGACGGGGTGCGGGGGGTGGTCGGGGAGGACCTGACCCTCGATCTCGTCGAGCGCCTGGGCCGGGCGGCGACCCTGTGGGCGGGGGGCGGCGCCGTCCTCGTGGGCCGGGATACGCGCGCCTCCGGGCGGGAGCTCGAGCACGCCTTCGCCTCCGGCGTCGCCTCGGCCGGGGGCCACGCGGTGCTGGCAGGAGTCCTGCCCACGCCGGCGGTGGCCCTGCTCCGGCTCGACCTGGGAGCGGTCATCTCCGCCTCCCACAACCCGCCCCAGTACAACGGGGTCAAGCTCTTCGGCCGGGACGGGAGCAAGCTCACCGACGCCGCCGAGGAGGAGATCGAGGCGCTCCTCGAGGCGGAGCCCCGCCACCCCGAGCGGGGCCGGATCGACACCCTGCTCGTGGCGGGGGATAGCTACCTGGAGCACGTGGTCGAGCGCTTCGGCTGCGACCTCAGGGGTCTACGCCTGGGGGTGGACTGCGCCAACGGGGCCTACGCGGCCATCGCCCCTCGAGCCTTCGCCGAGCTGGGCGCCCAGGTGGTGGCCATCGGCGACCGGCCCGACGGCCACAACATCAACGTCGGCTGCGGCGCCACCGACCTCCGGGCCTTGCAACACCTTGTAACGAGCCAGGGGCTCGACCTGGGAGTGGCCTTCGACGGCGACGGCGACCGCATGCTGGCTGTGGACGAGCGGGGAGAGCCGGTGGACGGCGACCAGATCCTGGCCGTGCTCGCCCTCCACCTGGGGGTGGAGCTGGTGGCAGTGACCTCCATGACCAATCTCGGCTTCCACCGCCTCATGGGCGAGCGGGGGGTGCGCGTGGTCACGACCGAGGTGGGCGATCGGTACGTGCTCGAGGCCCTGCGGCGGGAGGGAGGCGTCCTGGGCGGGGAGCAGTCCGGCCACATCCTCTACCTCCACGGCCACGTCACGGGAGACGGTCTGGTGGCGGCCCTACTCCTCTTGCGGGCCCTGGGAGGCCGGCCCCTGTCGGAGGCAGTAGCGGTCATGCCCCGCTTTCCCCAGGCCAAGGAGAACGTGCCCGTGCGACGCAAGGAGCTGAGCCCCTCGCTTCAGCGGGAGGTGGAGCGGGTGAACGGCGAGCTGGCCGGTCGGGGACGGGTGCTCGTCCGCCCCTCGGGGACGGAGCCGGTGGTGCGGGTGCTGGCCGAGGCCGAGACCGAGGCCGAGGCCGACGGGCTGTGCGCCCGCCTTGCCGCCCTCGTCGCCGCCGAGCTTGCCTGAGGCGGTTCTTCCCGGGACCGGTACCGAGCCGGCGTCGAGCCGCGTCCCTCGCGGCCAGGCGCTGCCTTGGGCCGGGGCCGGAGCTGTGGTAGCATCGCGGCGCCTCCGGGGCCACCGCCTCGGTCGGCCCGCCCGTCGAGGACGGGCTCCTGACTCCCCCGGACGGGGGAGGAAACCGGGCGTAGAGCGGGGATAATCCGACCAAGGAGCGGCGAGTGTGCGGGATCATCGGATACGTGGGGGAGAGGGCCTGTAAGCCGCTTCTCCTGCGCGGCCTGGAGCGGCTCGAGTACCGCGGCTACGACTCGGCCGGCCTAGCCCTCCTCGAGGACGGCCGCCTCGAGCTGGTGCGGGCGGTGGGCAACCTCCAGTACTTGAAGGAGGCGGCGGAGGGCGAGGCCTCCCAGGCTAAGGCAGGGGTGGGCCATACCCGCTGGGCGACCCACGGGCGGGTGTGCACGGAGAACGCCCACCCCCTCACCGGCTGCGACGACGGCACCGCCATCGTCCTCAACGGGATCATCGAGAACTACCGCGAGCTCAAGGCCTCGCTCGTGGCCGAGGGGCACCTCTTCTCCTCGGAGACCGACGCCGAGGTGGTCGCCCACCTGGTCGAGCGTCACTACCGGGGAGACCTGGTTGCCGCCGTCCGAGCCGCCTACGCCGAGCTCGAGGGCCACTTCGCCTTCGTCGTCCTCCACCGCAACCATCCCCGTGAGCTGGTAGGGGCTCGCAGACAGTGTCCCCTCCTCGTCGGCCTGGGCGAGGGGGAGACCTTCCTCGCCTCCATGGCCGCGGCCTTCCTCAGGGAGACGCGCCGGATCCAGCTGATCGAGAACGGCGATGTGGTGTCTGTCACGCCCGAGGGCGCCACCTTCTTCTCCGTGGACGGCGAGGTCGTGGAGCGGGAGGTGGAGGAGGTGGACTGGGACGACGAGGCGGCCGAGAAGGGCGGCTTCGAGACCTTCATGCTCAAGGAGATCTACGAGCAGCCAGACGCGGTGGAGGAGACGATCGGCGACCGGATCCGCCACGGGCGCCTCGAGCTGGAGGACATCGGCCTGAGCGAGGAGGACATGCGCAACCTGCGCCGCATCGTCATCGTCGCCTGCGGCACCGCCTACCACTCGGGGGTGGTCGCCCGCTACGTCATCGAGGAGTGGGCCCGGCTGCCGGTGGAGCACGAGATCGCCAGCGAGTGGAGGTACCGAAACCCGGTCCTCTCCAGGGACACTCTCGTGATCGGGGTCTCCCAGTCGGGGGAGACGGCGGACACCCTGGCCGCCATGCAGCTCGCCCGGGCCTCGAGGGCGCGTACCCTGGCCATCACCAACATGATGGGGACGCAGATCACCCGAGAGGTGGACTCCGTGCTCTACACCCGGGCCGGCCTGGAGATGGGGGTGGCGGCCACCAAGACGTTCACCGCCCAAGTCGCCCTCTTCTACCTCTTGGCCCTCCGCCTTGCCCAGGCGCGAAGGACGCTCCCCGAGGAGGAGATCGGGCGCCTCCTGGCCGAGGTCGACGCCCTTCCCGCCAAGATGGCCGAGTTCCTCGACGGGGACCACCTCAAGGTGGTGGAGGAGGTGGCCCAGCACCACTACGACAAGCCCTTCTTCCTCTACCTGGGCCGACACATCGGCCTTCCCGTGTGCCTGGAGGGAGCCCTCAAGCTCAAGGAGATCTCCTACATCCCCACCGAGGCCTACTCGGCCGGGGAGATGAAGCACGGACCTATCGCCCTGCTGGACGAGGACACGCCCGTCGTGTGCGTGGCCACCGACTCCCACGTCTACGACAAGGTGGTCTCCAACATCCAGGAGACCCGGGCCCGGGGAGCCAAGGTGATCGCCATCGCCACCGACGGCAACGAGGACATTCAGCACCACGCCGACGACGTCATCTACGTGCCCCGCACCCACCCCCTGCTGCAGGCGGTGTTGGCGGTGCTTCCCCTCCAGCTCCTCGCCTACAAGATCGCCCGCCTGCGCGGCCTCAACATCGACCAGCCGCGCAACCTGGCGAAGACGGTGACGGTCGAGTAGCGAGCCCACCTGGGCTTCCGGGCGATGCCCGACCCCCAAGGCGAAAGGCGGATGCGAGGCTCGCGCACGGCCCGCCGGTCAGGGCCTGTCCAGGGCGAGGCGGGCGCCGGGGCGTAGGCCGACGCGAGCCGAGCGGCCGGCGGGAAGCTCGAGGACGGCCTTGGCTCCCCGGCAGGCGGCGATCCGCCACGGCCGAAGGCAGGAGACGACCTTGAGCACCCGGAGCTCCCGGTCGAGGAAGACGGCGTCGATGGGGAAGCGCATGAACAGCGTGTGGACGGCAGAGGCCGGCCGAAGCAGGATCCCCTCCTCCTCGGGAAGAGACGAGCGGCCGAGGAGGCCCCTCATGCGCGGCCACGGGCTGTCCGCGAGGAGGCAGCGCTCGCACACGACGCTCCCTCCCTCGGCCAGGATGCGCACCCCGTCGCCGGTCACGGCCTCAGGCTAGCTCCCGGGCCGGACCTCGGGCGAGGAATCCCCGAACGAGGGATCGGGAAGACCCCGATGCCCTCCGAATCAAGGCAGGGACGACGCTGCAAGCCGGCGCCACCCGCGCCTCGACACCGGGAAAGGAGGTGACTCCGTGCTGACTCGTCTCAAGGCGCGCATCCGGCGTGAGGAGGGTCAGACGATGGCCGAGTACGCCGTCGTCCTGGCCGTGATCACGGTCGCCACCGTGGCGGTATTCACTGCCCTCTCCGGTGGCATCCAGGGCGCGGTCAACAACGTGACCAGCCTGCTCTAGACGCCTGACCAGCCTGCTCTAGACGTCTGCGGCCGGGTGGGCTCCCGTATCGGCCCACCCGGCCAAGAGCCTTCAGGAGGCCGCCCGGACCCCCATGACCCGAGCCCTTCCCAGTCGATCCCAGCGGGGCCAGACGATGGTCGAGTTCGCCCTCGTCCTGCCCATCTTCCTGCTTCTTCTCCTCGGCATCGCCCAGCTTGGGATTGCGTTCAACAACTACCTCGACCTCACCGACGCCGTGCGCCAGGGAGCCCGCTTCGGGGCCCCGGCGACCTGCAGCGGCGCCTGCGACCGCACCTCCTTGGTGGTGGACAAAGTCAAGCAGTCGGCGGCCAACCTCGACCAGAGCCGGATCGACGTGACCGTCACCTCCACCTGGCAGCCGGGAAGCGACCTGCGGGTGTGCGCCAGCTACCCCTACTCGGTCAACCTGCTCGGGCTGGTGGTGTCGAGCGGCGACCTCCGAAGCTGCACCACGGAGCGGGTGGAATGAGGAGCGGGCGGGCAAGGAGAGGCCCCGACGGGCAGCGCGGCCAGGCGCTCGCCCTCGTGGCCGTGACCGCCGCCGCGGCCGTGGCCTTGGCCGCCTTCGTGTTGGACGTGGGGGCCTGGTTCCGCGCCCACCGGGCTACGCAGGCGGCCGCCGACGCCGCCGCTTTGGCCGGGGCCCAGGCGCTTCCCCACGACGCCGGCCGGGCTGCCCTCCTCGCCCTCCAGTACGCTGACGCGAACGGGGGCGGGGTCCGGGCCTCCGACGTCAGCTTCTCGAGCGCCATTTTCGCCAACGACACCATCGCGGCGACCGCCCGCCGCAGCGCTCCCGGCTTCTTGGCCCGCGTCCTCGGCGTCTCCTCGGTGGCCGTGAGCGCCCGCTCAGCCGCCCGTGCCTACCCCATCGGGGCTGCCCGGTACGTGGCGCCCTTCGCCGTGAGCCGCCAGCACCCCTACATCGAGGGCAGCCCCGCCTGCCCCTGCTTCGGCGAGGGCTACCCCACGACCATCAGGCTGGACACCGCCAGCCCCTCGGTAGGGGCCTTCAAGGTGCTGAACGTCGATGGGTCCTCGGGTGGCATCGGCCAGCAGACGCTGGCCGAGTGGATCCGGGAAGGCTACGAGGGCACCATGGGCCTGGGCTGGTACTACTCGGACCCGGGCGCCAAGTTCAACCCCAACCAGGTCGGCGAGGCGCTCTCGGACCGGGTCGGCTCCGACCTCCTCTTCCCGGTGTACGACGCGGTCCGGGAGCAGGGCGCCAACTACCAGTACCGCGTGGTGGGCTGGATCGGCTTCCGCCTCACCGGCTACGCGGCCCAGGGGGCCAACGCCACCCTGAGCGGCTACTTCACCAGGGTCGTGTGGCAGGGGATCGAGTCGTCGTCGGACGAGGGCTTCTTCGGCGCCACCGTGGTCAAGCTGGTGGGCTAGGACGGTGCTCGGCCTGCGGACACGCTCTGCCTGCGAGCGGGGCCAGGCGCTGGCCCTGACGGCGGTCGTGAGCGTCGCCGTCGTCGCCATGGGCGCCTTCGTCGTGGACGTGGGGGCCTGGTTCCGCGCCCACCGGGCCACCCAGGCGGCGGCCGACGCCGCCGCCCTGGCTGGGGCCCAGGCCCTGCCCGACGACCCCGCCACAGCCACCGCGCTCGCCCTCGACTACGCGGCCAAGAACGGGGGCGGCCTGCAGGTGGGCGACATCCGGCTTTTGTCCGAGACGTTGCCCAACGACACCATCGCCGTCACCGCCCGCCGCACGGCGGGAAGCTTCCTGGCTCGGGTGCTCGGCATCGGCTCTGTCGACCTCGACGCCACCGCCCAAGCGCGCGCCCACAACCTGGCCCAGGCCTCCTACGCCGCCCCCTTCGGGATCAGCAAGGACGAGCCCTTCCTCTCCGGCCCCGGCTGCCCCTGCTACGGCCAGACCGTGACCTGGGACCTGGGAAGGATCGGCCCCGGCGGCTTCGGCGTCATCAACATCGACGGCTCCCGCGGCGGCACGGGCCCTGGGACGCTGGCTGAGTGGATCAGGTACGGGCTCGACGGCCTCATGAGCACCGGCTGGTACTACTCGGATCCGGGCGCCAAGTTCAACTCCTCGCAGGTCCAAAACGCGATGAACTCCCGCGTGGGCACGACCCTCCTCTTCCCCGTGTACGACGAGACCCGAGGGAACGGGGCCAACCTCCAGTACCACATCGTGGGCTGGGCCACCGTCCACATGACCGGGTGGAGCGCGAGGGGCAACTGCGCCACCATCACCGGCTACCTCAGGCACATGGCCTGGCAAGGAGTGGCCAGCTCCTCTGCCTCCAACTACTTCGGGGCCGTGGTCGTAAAGCTCGTCGGCTGACCTGCCGATAGAGCGAGCGGCGACCCCGACGACAAGGACAGGGACATGACCTCCTACCGACTTCGCAACATCCTCATCGCCGTGGCCTTGGCCCTGGTGGCGGCGCTCCTCACCGTCTTCTACGTCTCCAACTACAAGAAGAGCGTCCGCAGCGAGCAGGAGACGGTACCCGTGCTCGTGGCCGCCCGCGACATCCCCATGGGCACGCTGGGCTCCCAGGTCGTGTCGGGCAAGATGCTCCAGACCCGGGAGATCGCCCGCAAGGCGGTGGTACCGGGGGCGATCTCCAATCCCGCCCAGATCCGAGGCCAGATCGCGGTCGAGCCCATCTACGCCGGGGAGCAGGTGACGGCCCGGCGGTTCGGGCCGGTGGTGCAGCAGGGGGTGCGCACTCAGCTCAAGGGCACCTACCGGGCGATGCAGCTGGCCGGCGACCCCAACCAGATCCTGGCCGGCACGCTCAAGCCCGGCGACCGGGTCGACATCGTCGGGGTGCTGAGGGTGAAGGTAGGCGACAACGAGTACGCCTTCGGCCGCGCCGTCGTCCGCGACGTCACCGTGCTGCGGACGTCGGGCGAGCCCGATGCCGGCGTCAAGCTCGCCCCCGGGGCGGACAACTGGGTGATGCTGCGGGTCACCGACAGCCAGGCCCAGAAGCTGGCCCTGATCTACAAGGCAGGGGACTACTGGGCGATCGCCCTGCGGCCGAGCCTGAACGACGCCGACGGCCCCTCCAGCGTCGAGACCCCCTGGACGCTCCTCACCGACGGTCTCAGCCGGGCCAAGATCCAGCGCGCCCTGGGCGCGGCCTACGGAGGGTGACCATGAGCGAGCACGAGACCCCCCGCGAGCGGCTGCGGATCTACGTCACCGGCTCCTGCGACGGGCTGCCGGAGGTAGTGCAGGCCCTCTCCTCCCACGAGGAGATCGACCTCGTGGGCGCCGGCGAGAGCGTGCAGGAGGCGGCGCCGGCCCTGGCCGGCGGGCACCTGGAGGCGGTGCTCCACGCCACCCGGGGCCCTTCCTTCCCCGCCGACGAGGTGGCCACCATCCGCGAGTACACCCGAGCCCCGATCATTCTCCTCGTCTCCGGGGACTCGGCCGGCCTGCTCGAGGAGGCCCTGGAGGCGGGGGTGGCCGACGTCATCCCCCTTCCCCAGCTCACCGAGAACGTGGTCTTCGCCATCCGCAAGGCCTGCCACCAAGGACGCCGCCTCCAGAGCCCGGACGGGCGCCGGGGCCGGGTGATCACCGTCTTCTCCCCCAAGGGGGGCGTGGGCAAGACCTGCGTCTCCACCAACCTGGCGGCCGCCCTGGCCAAGGTCCACGGGAAGCGCACCCTCCTCCTCGACCTCGACCTCCAGTTCGGGGACGCGGCCATCATGCTGGGGATCCAGCCTGAGAAGACGATCTACGACCTCGTGGTCGCCCCCGGGGAGCTCGACCCCGAGAAGCTGGCCGGCTACACCTCGCCACATCCCTGCGGGATGGACGTGCTGCCGGCGCCCCTCCAGCCCGAGGACGCCGAGCTCGTGACCGAGGGCAAGCTGGCGCGGCTGCTCGAGGTGGCGCGGTCTTCCTACGACGCCATCGTGGTCGATACCTCCCCCTTCTTCCACGGCCCCATGCTGGCCACCCTCGACCGCACCGACGACCTCTTGCTCCTGTGCGGCTTGGACGTTCCCACCATCAAGAACGTGCGCCTGAGCCTCCAGACCCTGGAGCTCCTCTCCTTCCCCACCGAGCGGATCCGGATCGTGCTGAATCGGGCCAACTCCAACGTGGGGATCAAGCGGGCCGAGGTGGAGCGGGCCCTGGAGGCGAAGATCCGCTTCGACCTCCCCAGCGACCGGGCCGTGCCCCTGTCGGTGAACCGGGGAAAGCCGGTCGTCCTAGCCGAGCCCGGCTCCGAGTTCGCCAAGGCCATCCTGGAGCTGAGCAAGGACCTGGTGGCCGCCGAGGCGGCGGCCAGGGGCAAGGGCGGGAAGAGCGGCCGCCGGGGCATGCTGGCCAAGATCCTGAGGTAGGCGATGGGGCTCCACGATCGCCTCAAGGGCCCGACCAGCGCCGTCGACGTCGCTCTCCAGGAGCCGGTGTCCTTGGCCTCCCGGGAGTCGCCGCGGGCCAGGTCGCGGGCCCAGGCCGACCCCTATGCCGAGCTCAAGACCCGGATCCACCACGCCTGCATCGCCCGCCTAGGCCCCGAGCTCTTCGCTGCCGAGACGACCGAGGACCTCTCCGAGCGGGTGCTCCGTACCGTCATGGAGCAGCTGGCCCTCGATCGGACGCCGCTCACCCGCGAGGAGCGCCGCCAGCTCGTGCGCGAGATCACCGACGACATCCTCGGCTACGGGCCCCTGGAGCCCTTCCTCCGCGACGACACGGTGACCGAGATCATGGTCAACGGCCACGACAAGGTGTACATCGAGCGGGCGGGGAAGATCGAGCCCACCGACGCCTCCTTCCTCGACGACGCCCACCTCATGCGGATCATCGACAAGATCGTGTCCCAGGTGGGACGGCGGGTGGACGAGTCCTCGCCCATGGTGGACGCCCGCCTTCCCGACGGAAGCCGCGTCAACGCCATCATCCCGCCCCTCTCCCTGCGCGGCCCCGTCCTCACCATCCGCAAGTTCTCCCGCGACCCCTACACCATGGACGACCTCATCGAGTTCGGGACGCTGACGAGCAGGGCGGCCCACTTCCTGGCTGCCTGCGTGCGGGGGAAGCTCAACATCCTCATCTCGGGCGGCACCGGCACCGGCAAGACCACCCTCCTCAACGCCATGTCCGCCTTCGTGCCCGGCGACGAGCGCATCGTCACCATCGAGGACGCGGCCGAGCTCCAGCTGCAGCAGGAGCACGTGATCCCCTTGGAGTCGCGCCCCCCCAACATCGAGGGCCAGGGGGAGGTGAAGATCCGGGAGCTGGTGAGGAACGCCCTGCGCATGCGTCCCGACCGGATCATCGTGGGCGAGGTGCGGGGGCCCGAGACCCTGGACATGCTCCAGGCCATGAACACGGGCCACGAGGGCTCGCTGACGACCATCCACGCTAACTCCCCCCGGGACGCCCTCTCCCGCCTGGAGACCCTCGTCCTCACCGCCGGCGTCGACCTTCCCCTGCGGGCCATCCGCGAGCAGATATCGAGCGCCTTCGACCTCCTCGTGCAGATTGCCAGGCTGGTGGACGGGAGCCGTCGCGTCACCCACATCACCGAGGTCCTGCGCATGGAGTCGGACGTCATCACGCTCCAGGACATCTTCGTGGCCAGGCCTCCGGACGAGGAGACGGCCCAGGCGACCCACGCCCTGCGCCTGCTGGGGCCGCTCCACTGCACCGGCCTCAAGCCCCACTTCCTGGAGAAGCTGGCGGCGAACGGGGTGGTGCTGCCCCCCAGCTTCTTCGAGGCCGAGGAGGAGACCTCGCTTCGCCACAGCTTCACCGCGGCCAGGCTCGGGGGAGGCTTCCGCTGATGCGGCGGGCCGTTCCCGCCCTCGTCGCAGCCTCCTTCCTCGCTCTTTCCGCTCCTGCCGGGGCGGGGGTGCGCGTCCAGGCCGTGGACACGAGCGCCTTCCCGCTCGTTCGGCTCACCGTGGTGACCGACGCCCCCTCCCGCCTGCCGCCGGTGGTGCGGGAGAACGGGGCCCCTGCCGCCGGCCAGCAGGCCGAGAACCTGGGCCGGGCCAAGAGCGTGGTCCTGGGAGTCGACCGCTCCCAGTCGATGGCCGGTCGGCCACTCCGGGAGGCGGTGGCGGCCGCCCGCGCCTTCGTGGCCGCCAAGCCGGCCGTCGACCGGATCGCGGTCGCTACCTTCGCCACCCAGGCCCTCATGCTCACCGGCTTCTCCAGCTCCACCATCGACGCCGACACCGCCCTACGCTCGATCAGCGTCGATCCCGTGCAGGGGACGAGGCTGTACGACGGTCTCGTCCTGGCCGCCCGCCGCCTCGCCTCGGAGGAGCTGCCGAGCCGCGTCGTGATCGTGGTCACCGACGGCAACGAGACGGCGAGCAAGGCCGGCCTAGCAGACGTCGTGGCGTCCGCCCGCAAGGCCCGCGTCTCCATCTACGTGGTCGGCATCGAGAGCTCGCGGTTCAATCCAGCTCCCCTGAGGACGCTGGCGGCGCGGACTGGGGGTCGCTACTACGGGGCCGCCTCGGCCAAGGCCCTCCGCTCCGTGTACGGCACCATCGCCCGCGAGCTACGCCGCACCTGGCGGGTGGAGTACCTCTCCGGCGTCCTTCCCGGGGAGCGGGCCGCCCTGTCCGTGGCCGTCCCCGGGCAGGGGTCGACCACGACCAGCGTGTCCCTGCCTGAGGGAGCCTCGCGGGCGAGCGCAGGCGGCTCCTCGGCGCTCCCCCCTGAGGTGTACCAGTCTTGGGGGGTCGCCCTCCTCGCCTTCACGGTGGGAGCCCTCGTCCTCCTCGCCTACGGCTTTGCCTTCTCCACTCCCGGCGGGGAGCGGCTACGGGCCCAGCTTGCCGCCCACGTCCAGCGCCGGCCCTCCCGGCCCGCCCAGCGCAAGGAGAGGCGAAGCCCGCGGGAGTCGTTGGCGGGGATCCTGCAGGCCACCGAGCGGGCCTTCGGGCACACCCGCCTGTGGGCCAGGCTGGGTCGCCTGATCGAGCGGGCCGCCCTCCCGCTGAAGACGGCGGAGCTCGTCTACCTCATGCTGGGGTCGGGCTTCGCCCTGGGGATCGTCTTCGCCCTCGCCGGCGCCTCCTCGATCCTCATCCTCTTCGCTCTGGCCGCGGGGCTCTTCCTTCCTCTCGTCTTCGTCTGGTGGAAGGCAAGGCGCAGGCTGGCCGCCTTCGAGAACCAGCTCCCCGACATCCTGCTCTCGGTGGCGGCCTCGCTCAAGGCCGGGCATAGCTTCAAGCAGGGGCTACAGGGGGTGGTGGACGAGGGCCACGACCCTGCGGGCAAGGAGTTCAAGCGGGTGCTGGCCGAGACCCGCCTAGGGCGACCGCTGGAGGACGCCCTCCAGGACATGGCGGAGCGGCTGGGCTCCAAGAACCTGGCCTTCATCGTGACGGCGGTGTCGGTGCAGAGCCAGGTGGGGGGAAGCCTGGCCAGCCTGTTCGACATGGTGGCGGAGACGGTGCGCAACCGGCAGCAGTTCGCCCGCAAGATCAAGGCCCTGACCGCCATGGGGCGCATGTCGGCCTACGTCCTCGTCGGCCTTCCCTTCCTGGTAGGGGGGGCCATCGGGGTCATGAACCCCGACTACATGGCTCCCCTCTTCCACAGCTCGGCCGGCCACAAGCTCCTGCTCCTGGGGCTGACCATGATGGCGGTCGGCTCCCTCATCCTCAAGAAGATCGTCTCCTTCAAGGGGTGAGCGCATGCTCTTGCTCGTGATCGCTTCCCTCTGCCTGGGCGCCGCCGCCTACCTGGTGGCGGAGCTGGTGACCGTCCCCGCCCGCGAGCGGGCGCTCTCCTTCGCCCGAGCCGTGAGCTACGGGCGTCGCGGGGCGCGGCGGGAGAGGCAGCCGGAGGAGTCGTTGCGGGAGCGGGCGCTCCTCCCCGCCATGGAGAAGCTGGCCAAGCTCGTCCTCAGGATCAACCCCAAGGCGAGCGTCGAGGAGATCACGCTGCGGCTGCTCTCGGCCGGGCTGGGGCGGCGGGTCAGCCCCACCGCCTTCCTGGCCTTGAAGGGGGGAGCGGCGATCGGGGGAGCCCTCCTCGGTCTCCTCCTCGGGCTGCCCATCGGGGGCGCCGTCGCCGTCTTCTTCGCCCTGGCCGGGGCGGCCGTGGGCTTCATCGGCCCGGACGTGGTGGTGAACGCCAAGGCACGAGCCAGGCAGGAGCGGATCCGGGCCGACCTCCCCGATGCCCTCGATCTCTTGGCCGTCACCGTGGAGGCGGGCCTCGGCTTCGACGCCGCCGTGGCCAAGCTGGTCGAGCAGATGGAGGGCCCCTTGGCCGAGGAGCTCACCCTGATGCTCAACGAGATCCGCATCGGCGAGAGTCGCCAGGAGGCGTTGAAGAAGCTCGCCGACCGCACCTCTGTCCCCGAGGTGGGAGCCTTCTGCCGGGCCATCATCCAGGCCGACCAGTTCGGTATCTCCCTGGGGCGCATCCTCCGCTTGCAGGCGGTCGATACCCGCAACCGCCGCCAGGTCGCCGCCGAGGAGCGGGCCATGAAAGCGCCGGTGAAGATGCTCTTCCCCACCGTGGCCTTCATCTTCCCGGCCATGTTCATCGTCATCCTGGGCCCCGCCTTCCTCAACCTGGCCAAGATCCTCTCCTTCTAGGCGGTGGCCCGGCGGCGGCCAAGGAGCTCGCTCCACCCTCTCCTCGAGCGGGGAAGCGCTCCTTTTGGGGATGGAGGAGGGCGTCGGCCCTGCCGACGGGGACCGGGAGATGGTCGTCTCTCTTTCCTCCCCGCCTCCCACCGTCCCTTCCGGCCTCGGCTTCGTGCCCGGGAGCACGCCCGCTGCCGGCGGAGATCTCCCCTGGGGCGCCGTCCTCGTTCCCATCTCCTAGCCTCCCAGGAGAAGCGGTGAGCCCTTCCCCTGCCGACGAGACGGTCGAGGAGGAGACGGTCGAGGAGGTCGAGCGAGGCTTCGGCACCGGGCTTCGCGCCCAGCTCGGACGCAGGCGGAGGAAGGAGGCGGCAAAGCAAGGAGGGACGGCTCCCCCCGTCCTTCCCCCGCTCCTCTTCCCCCGCCAGGAGGCTTCGTCCCCCTCGGTCGAGCCCGACCCAGGCCTGGCGGAGGAGATGGAGCGGCGGAGCGCCGCGCTGGCGGCTCGAGCCCGAGAGCTGGAGGAGCTGGCGGCCGAGCTCGAGGCCCGCGAGAGGGTGCTCTCCCAGCTCGACGCAGATCTCGCCGCCCGCCGCTACGAGCTGGAGGAGCGGCAGGCCGCCGCCCTGGCCGAGCTGAGCCAGCGGGAGGCGACGCTCAAGGAGCGGGAGGCATCCCTCGCCCAGCTCGAGCAGGAGCTGGCAAGCCACCGCCGGGACGTGGAGGCTACCGCCTCCAGGCGGTCGGCCGAGCTTGTGGCCGAGCGGGAGAGCCTGCGGGCGGCGGCTGACCGCCTGGCCGAGGACAGGGAGCGGCTGGCTCGGGAGCGGGAGGAGCTCGAGCGGTGCCTTCGGGAGCTGGAGGAGAGGGAGAAAGAGCTCGCCCGGCGCAAGGCGGAGGTGGAGAAGCTGGCCTCGGAGGCGACCCGGGGACGCGAGCTGGGCACCCTCGAGGCCGAGCTTGCGGCCAAGCAGGAGGAGCTCGAGCGCCTGGCTTCGGCTGTCACCCGCGGGCGCGACCTGGATGCCCTCGCCCGGGAGCTCGAGGAGCGGGAGCGGATCCTTGCCCAGCGGGAGGCCGAGTGCGCGAGCGCTGAGGCGTTGCTCGAGTCGGAGCGCACGCGGCTGGAGCGACGGGCCGAGCGGCTCACGGCGGGCGAGGAGTCGCTCGCCCGTCGCCTGCGGGAGCTGGACGAGCGGGAGGAGGAGGTGAGGCGGCGGGAGATCGCGGTGGAGACCGAGGCGGAGCTGGGAGAGGAGAGGCTCGAGCGCTGGCAGCGCGAGCTGGAGGAGCGAGAGCAGCGGCTCCTCCAACGGGAGGCGGAGCTGGAGGCCTTCGTCGCCCGCGCCCAGACGGAGCTCCAGCGCCGGGAGCAGGCCCTCAAGGCCGGGTAGCCAAGCTGGGCCGCGCAGCGGGAAGCCGCCGGCTCGACCTCAGGTGATGACGAGCGTGGCCGTCCGCTGGAGGGTGTTGCCGTTCTTGTCGTTGAGGTCGAAGGTTACGAGGTAGGTAGCCGGGACGGCGCTCCTGCCGAAGACGAAGGTGGCCCACCCATCCACGTCGATCTTGGTCTGGAGCTGGGTCACGGCCGCCAGCTGTCCCTGGTTGAACAGGCGGATGGTGGCCCCGATCGTCTCTCCTACCCCGTCCCGGGCGGCGAGCTCGAGCACGGGAATGCGCACCACCGGGACCTGGTTTCGCCGTACCCGGATGATGGGGCTGCGGGCGTCCAGGGGCTTGGCGGCAGCGGCGAAGGCGGCGAAGGCCGGCTTGCGGCTGCCGTCGCGGTTGAGGAGCCCGCTCTGCCAGGTGCTGGTGGGGTCGTCGCGGAGGATGAACCAGATGAAGACCTCGACGTAGGGGAGGTCGCGCAGGAGCTGGAGGGCCTGGCGGGCGTAGGCTGCCTGCCTGGCGGGCGTCACCCCCTTGGGCTCGCCCGGCTTCGTCTCAAACCCGTACTCCGTGACCCAGATCGGGACCGAGCGCTTGCGGAACCAGCGCTTGAGGCTGTCCTCGAGCTGGGGCAGGTTGACCAGGTGGACGTTGGGGAAGCGGGCGCGCTGCAGGGGGCCGGCGCCCAGGGTGGAGTAGGGATGCTGAGCCCAGGCGTCGAAGCGGAGGGCGGGCCTCACCGTGGAGAGGAGGCGGGCGAAGGTGCCGGGGGCGATGGAGTCCTGCACCGGCCCCGGGGAGGGCTTGTCCCGGCCCCGGGGGGAGGTCTCGCCGATGGCGACCAGGGCGCGTCGGTTCCCGGCCTTGATGCCCGCGTAGGCGGCCCGGAACATCCTGGCGTAGACGAAGGGGGAGACCGGACGCCCCTTGGCGTCGAAGGTGGGGGCCAGGAACTGCTCCAAGTTGGGCTCGTTCCAGACCGAGTAGAAGCGGACGTAGGGAAGGCCAGGGTTCCTGCCCGAGTAACGGGCGGCCAGGGCCTGGGCGAAGGCCTGGAGGTCGCTCATGCGGTCGGGGGCCCGGTTCTGCCCCCTCCCCCGGTTGGCCCAGGTGGGCGTGCCCCAAATCGTGAGCATCGTCTCCATGCCTCGGAACTGGGCTGCCTGCACCACCTCGTCCAGGTCGTCCCAGCGGTAGGCGGGATCGAAGGGGTTGGCGGCGTTGGCAGGCCGGGAGGGGGCGATGCGCGACCAGTAGACGGTGGTGCGCACGACGCTCGCGTTCGCCTGGACGGCCTTGTCGAGGACGGAGGCACGATCCTGGCGCCAGCGGAAGCTGGGGTCGTCCTGGAAGCCTACGAACATCCGCTCGGCGGCAGCGGCAGGCCCGGCGAGGGCTCCGACGAGGAGAGCGCACGCGGCAAGACACCAAGTACGAGGCATCGACGAGCTCCTTGAGGAGGGTCCCAGGGTGCCAAGACCATACCCGCTGCTCCGGCCGGAGGCCCCCTTGCCAGGGCCGCCCTCATCGGCTCTTAACGAAGGTTTTACCGCCCTCTAGCCTCCTCTCGCTCGTGGCTCCGGGCGAATACACTCGCGACGGTATGGCGGCCATCCTCCTCGACGTCGACGGCGTCTTCCACGTCTCCGGGCGACCCATCCCGGGCGGGGCGCTGGCCGTGCGGCGGCTGCGGCAGGCCGGCCACCGCCTGCGCTTCGTCACCAACACCACCGTCCGCTCCCGGGCCCAGCTCGCCCAGGAGCTGCGCGCCCTGGGGATCGACCTAGCCGAGAGCGAGCTCCAGACGACGGCCGCCGCCGCCGCCCGGCTCCTCCGCGGTCGGCGGGTGCTCGCCTTGGTGATGCCGGCGGTGGTGGAGGACCTGGAGGGGGTGGAGCTGGTGGGGGAGGAGGCGGACGCGGTGCTGATCGGCGGGGCCGACGAGACGCCGGAGACGGGTCGGGTGTTCAGCTACATGAACCTGGCTCGGGCCTTCTCCGAGCTCCAGGCGGGCGCCGAGCTCTACTGCCTGCACAAGAACCGGTGGTGGCAGACGGCCCGCGGCCCTCTCCTGGACGCGGGAGCGTTCGTGGCCGGTCTCGAGTACGCGGCCGGGGTGGAGGCGGTGGTGGTGGGCAAGCCCAGCCCCGCCTACTTCGAGGCAGCCCTGGAGGCCCTCGACGGCGATCCTTCCTTGGCCTGGATGGTGGGTGACGACCTGGAGGCGGACATCGCCGGAGCCCAGCGTCTGGGCATGAAGACGGCGCTCGTGCGCACCGGCAAGTTTCGCCCCGACGACCTCGACCGCTCCCCGGTCGTCCCCGACGTCGTGCTCAACTCGGTGGCGGAGCTTCCGGAATGGCTGGAACGGGCGATCTAGGCCCCGGCGCCGTGCGGGTGGGGCTCGACCTCGTGGAGGTGGCCCGGGTGCGGCGGGCCCTCGAGCGCCACCCAGCCTTCAGGACGCGCTGCTTCACGCCGGCAGAGCGGGAGTACTGCGAGTCTCGGCCCAACCCCGCCCAGCACTACGCAGCCCGCTTCGCCGGCAAGGAGGCGGTGGGGAAGGCGCTCGGCTTCGGGGTCGCCCGGGCCTTCGCTTGGCGGGAGATCGAGATCGCCGGCCGTCCCAAGCCGACCGTGCGGCTGTCCGGGCGGGTGGAGGCCCGGGCTCGCTCGCTGGGCGTCCAGGCGCTCGACCTCTCCCTCACCCACTCCCGCGAGCTGGCGGCGGCGGCGGCGGTGGTGGTGGTGGAGGCCCGGTAGTGCTGGAGCCGCTGTACACGTCGGCGGAGATGCGGGCCGCCGAGGAGCGCTACCCGGGCTGGCCGGACACCGTGCCCGAGCTCATGGAGCGGGCCGGGGCGGCCGTGGCCGAGGAGGCCCTGCGCCGCTTCCCGGAGGCTCGCTCGTTCACCGCCGTCTGCGGGGGCGGCGCCAACGGGGGGGACGGGCGGATCGCCGCCGAGCGACTGCGCCGGGCGGGGCGCGAGGTGAGGGTCGTCGACGCCAAGGCGGGCGAGCGCGACCTGGGCCGTCCCGACGTGATCATCGACGCCCTCTTCGGCACCGGCTTCTCGGGCACCCCCCGGCCGCAGGCGGCGGCCGTGATCGAGCAGGTAAACGCGGCCTCGGTCCCGGTGGTGGCGGTGGATCTCCCCTCGGGCGTGGATGCCTCGACCGGCGAGGTGGCGGGGGCGGCGGTGCAGGCCACCCTCAGCGTCACCTTCCACGGGCGCAAGGTGGGGCTGGCGGTGGCTCCCGGTCGCTTCTACGCGGGGGAGGTGGTGGTGCGCGACATCGGCCTCGAGCACGGGGAGACCGAGCACCGCTCCGCCACCCCCGAGATCCTCCGTCTCGTCCCCCGCAAGCGCCCTTCCGACAACAAGTACACGGCCGGGTCGGTGCTGGTGGTGGGGGGCGCTCCGGGGATGACGGGGGCCGCCGCTCTCGCCGCCGAGGCAGCCTTCCGGGCGGACGCCGGATACGTGGCCGTGGCCGCCCCGGCCGAGTCCCTGGACGTCCTCCAGACGCTCGTCGTGGAGGCGGTCAAGCGCCCCCTGGAGGAGGCGGAGGCGGCCGCCGAGCGGGCAGGTGCCCTGGCCTTGGGGCCGGGGCTGGGGCGGACAGAGGAGCGGCGGGCGCTCGTGCGCAGGCTCCTCGCCCGCGTCCCCTTGCCGGCCGTGGTCGATGCCGACGCCTTGTTCGGGCTCGACCCCTCCTCCACCGCCCAGCGGGCGTCTCCCACGGTGATTACCCCCCACGCCGGCGAGCTCGCCCGCCTGCTCGGGGTGGAGAGCTCCTGGGTCTCCGCCCACCGACTGGCGGCGGCGGCCCTGGCGGTGGAGCGGTTCGGGTGCGTGTGCCTCCTCAAGGGAGCGGACACCATCGTCGCCGCCCCCGGCCGCGGAGCGATCGTCTGCGGGATGGGCCCGCCCTCGCTGGCCACCGCCGGCTCCGGCGACGTCCTCACGGGCGTGATCGCCGCCTTCCTGGCCAAGGGGATGGAGGCTCCCCTCGCTGCTGCTTGCGGAGCCACCGCCTGCGCGCTCGCCGCCTCGCTGGGGCCGGGCCGGGGGCTCGTCGCCCGCGACCTCCTCCGCCGGCTGCCCCAGGTCCTCGATGCCGCGGTCTGAGATCAGGATCGACCTGGGGGCCGTTCGGGCGAACGCCCGCACCCTCATCCGAGCCCTCGCCGGGGCGGAGCTGTGGGCCGTCGTCAAGGCCGACGCCTACGGGCATGGGGCCGAGGACGTGGCCCGGGCGGCCCTGGAGGAGGGGGCGCGGGCCCTGTGCGTGGCCACGGTGGGCGAGGGGCTGGCGCTGCGGAGGTCGTTCCCCGAGGCCCGCATCTTGGTCATGGGCCCGGCGGCGCGGGAGGAGCTCCGCCAGGCCCGGGAGGCGAGGCTGGAGCTGGCCTGGGCAGGAGGGCCTCTTCCCCAGGGCATCCCGCTCCACGTCAAGGTGGACACGGGCATGGGCCGCTTCGGCTACCGCGAGCTTCCGTCCCTGAGCGAGGACGTGGTCGGCCTCATGAGCCACCTTGCCACTGCCGACACCGACCTTGCCTTCGCCCGGGCCCAGGTGGAGCGCTTCCGAGCCCTGGCTCAGGCCTACCCCCACCTCCAGGCTCACCTGGCCAACAGCGCCGCCGCCCTCCGCCTGCCCGAGGCCCGCTTCCAGGCCGCCCGCTGCGGCATCGCCCTCCACGGGCTCTCTCCCTTCCACGCCGATCCTGCCCAGGACGGTCTCCGCCCTGCCCTCTCGTGGCGGAGCGAGCTGGCCCAGGTCAAGCTGCTCCGGCCGGGGGAGAGCACGGGCTACGGCAGGCGGTTCGTGGCCGCCCAGGAGGTCTGGATCGGCCTCGTCCCCGTGGGCTACGCCGATGGCTTCCTCCGCGACCTCACGGGCACGGAGGTGCTGGTGGGGGGCGAGCGCCGGCCCGTGGTCGGCACCGTGTCCATGGACTCCTTCGCCGTCCTCCTCGACCGCGAGCTCCCCCCGGGGACGCCGGTCACCCTGGTGGGGGAGGGCCTCCTCCTGGAGGAGCACGCCAGGGTGGCGGGGACCATCACATACGAGCTCGCCTGCCGGTTGGGCGCCGACGGTCGTCGGGGGCGGCGGGTGGTGGTCGATGGCTGACCTCGTCGCCCTGGCCCGCCGCGTCCTCGCCGGCGAGGAGGCCTGGGTGGTGGGAGGAGCGGTGCGGGACGAGGCCCTGGGCCGTCCGCTGGTGGACGTCGATATCGCCTGCCCCGCTCCCAGGCAGGCGGCCCGGGCCTTCGCCGCCGCCGCGGGCGGGTCCCCCTTCCCCCTCTCCGAGCGGCACGGGGCCTGGCGGGTGGCCTTGCCCGACGGGCGCACCGTCGACTTCACGCCCCTTCCCGGCCGGATCGAGGACGACCTCGCCACCCGCGACTTCACCATCAACGCCATGGCCAAGCCCCTCGCCGGCGGCAGGCTGGTCGACCCCTACGGCGGTCGGCACGATCTCGCCGCCCGCCTCGTCCGGGCGGTATCGGCGCGGGTGTTCGAGGACGACCCCCTGCGGCTGCTGCGGGCCGTGCGGCTGGAGGACGAGCTTGGGTTCCGCATCGAGCCCGCCACGGAGGAGCTCATCCGGGCCCACGCCTCCCTCGTCGCTCGACCGGCCGGGGAGCGGATCCTGGCCGAGCTGGCACGGCTGTCCGTTCGCGGGTTTGGGCGCCTGCACGAGCTGGGCTTGCTCGAGCCCCTGGGCGGGTCCCCCGAGCGGCTCGACCGGGCGGGGCTCATCGACAGCCCTGACTTCCGGCTGGTGTGCACGTTCGGGGATCGGCTGGAGCGGTGGCCGATCTCGCGTCGTCTTGCCCGCTACGCCCGCGCCCTGCTCCGCGCCCGCCGTCCTCCCGACAGCTCGCCCCGTTCCATCCACCGCTTCCGTCGCCAGACCGAGCCCTGGGCCATCGACGCCCTTGCCTTCCTGGGGGCCATGGAGCTGGCGCAGGCGGTGGAGCAGGCCCGGGCGCAGGAGCCCGAGGAGCCGCTGCTGCGGGGCGACGAGCTCGGGCTTCCCCCCGGGCCCGAGGTCGGCCGCCTCCTCTCCCTGGTGGAGGAGGAGCGGGCGGCGGGCACGGTCACGACCCGGGAGCAAGCCCTCGAGCTCGTCCGCCGGGAGCGGGACAAGAAGGGGCGCGGCCTGGCAGGATCCTGGGAGGAGGCTCGATGACCGAGGCCGAGCACGCGGAAGCTCTTCGACGCCGCTTCGCCGCCACCGCCGCCCGGGTGGCCGAGCGGGAGGAGGCGCGCCGGCTCGATCTGCGCCAGCGGCTGGCCCGCTTCCTCGAGCCCCGGGGGGACGAGCGCGTGCTCGACGTGGGGACAGGCACGGGGGCCTTGGCCTTCGCGCTCGCGCCCCTCGTTCGGGAGGTGGTGGCCGTCGATCCCGTGCCCGAGCTTCTGGCCGAGGCCAGGCGGCGGGCGGAGGCCTTTCCCAACGTCACCTTCGTCCGTTCGGACGGGACGCGGCTTCCCTTCGGGGAGGGAGAGTTCGACCTGGCGGCTACCCTGCGCACCCTCCACCACGTCCCTCGACCGGAGCTGATCGTGGCCGAGCTGGCCAGGGTGACGAGGCTGGGGGGCAGGATCCTCATCGTCGACCAGATCGCCCCTGCCGACCCTCTGCTCGCCGTCGAGCTCGACCGCTTCGAGCGGGCCCGCGACCCCAGCCACACCCGGCTTCTGCCCGACGTCGACATCCGAGCCCTGCTGGAAGCGAACGGGCTCGTGCTTCGTCGCTCGGAAGTCGTGTACGAGGAGCGGGACCTGGAGCGCTACCTCGACCTGGCCGGCTGCGAGGGCAAGGAGAGGGAGCGGGCGCGCTCGCTGGCGCCTTCGGTGCGCGAGGTGGCGGTGGGCTGGTACCTGGCGACAAGGCCGGCTCCTCGGCTGTAGGTAGCGGCCGGGCGTCTGCCGGCGCCCCCGGCGGGGCTAGGCCGGCTTGCGCAGGCGCGCCGATCGCCCCAGGCGGGCGACGAGGCGGGGAGCCAGGGCCTGGGCGATCGCAGCCAGCTGGTAGTAGCGGGGGACGTAGAGCTCGGCGAGGTCGCGGTCGAGGGCCCGAAGCACGGCCTCCGCCACCTCCTCGGGCTCGATGACGACGCGGTGGAGAAGCCGGGGAAGGACGCGCCGCTGGGGGAACCCCTCCGTCTCCACGAACCCAGGAAGGAGCGTGTGGACGCGGATGCCGCGGGGGCCAAGCTCCGCCGCCGCCGACCGCGAGAAAGCAAGCTGGGCGTGCTTGGAGGCTGCGTAGGGGCCGGAGGTGCCCGCTCCTGCCACCGTCCCCGCCACGGACACGACGTTGACCACCCGCGCCCGGCCGGCCGCCTGGAGCCCAGGCAGGAAGGCCCGCAGGCACCACACCGACCCTAGGTAGTTCACCCGGGTGACGAGCTCGATCCGCTCGGGGTCGGCGTCGAGGAACCCGGCTCGGCCCGGCACGCCGGCGTTGTTGACGAGCAGGGCGATGCGGGGGTGGCGGGCGAGGACGCGGGCTGCCACGCGCTCCACCGCCTGCCGGTCGCCCACGTCGCAGGCCTCCCACTCGGCCTCCAGCTCGGCCGCCACCCTGGCCAGGCGCTCCTCTCCCCGGGCGAGGAGCACGCACAGG
>CAZQRA010000023.1:0-20307 GCA_964595575.1 uncultured Gaiellales bacterium | reverse complement strand
GGCGACGGCAGCGCCGATGCCGCTGGAGCCGCCGGTGACGACGGCGACCGGTCGCTCCTGGCCCGTCACGGGCTGAGCCTACCGCGTCCGCCCTATCGGCAGACGCGCACGGAGATCGTGGCCCGGGCCTCCCGGCCGGCGGTGTCGGAGACGATGGCGACCAGGGTATGGGCTCCCCGCTTGACCTTGGCTGTGCTCCAGGAGAGGGCGTAGAGGCCGGCGGTGTTCCTGCGCGTGCGACCGATCTGGCGGCGGCCGTCGAAGAAGCCGACCGAGGACACGGTGGCGGAGGAGCCGGCGGCGACGAGAAGCCGGGCCCGGCCCCGGAGGCAGGCGTTGGTAGCAGGCTGGAGCCAGGTCACGGTGGGGCCGGCGACCACGTCGGCCCGCACGCCCTCGAAGACGGTGTTGGGCATCAAGCTCTCGCCCTCGGTGTTCGTGTTCTTGGCCTCCTGGAAGTCGGAGCCGATGAGGCGCATGAAGGCCGGCCCCTCCCCCAGCTTGGGCAGGTCCCTGGGCAGGGAGAAGGCGGCGATCCCAGTGGCGGGGTCGTAGAAGAAGGGGCCGACCTGGCGCCCCTTGATCTCGAGCAGGAGCGACAGGGGATCCACGCCCGACTGGCCGTCCGTGAACCGGGCCACGATGGTGGGGAGCCCAGCCGAGACCCGGCGAGTGACGAGCCTGGCCCGGGGCGGGCGGACGTCGTTCACCCACGAGCGCAGGACGTAGGGCCGAGCCAGCGAGCGGCCGGTGAAGGGGTCGCGCCCCGAGTCGACAACCACGTAGTAGCGTCCAGGCGGGGCCAGCACCGCTCCGGCCGCCCCCACGTTGAAGAGGAAGTCGGGCATGAGCGAGTTGGCGTTGACCGGGGTGCCGCCCAGGCCCATGACCTCGTTCTCGTCCTTGGCCGCTAGGAACCAGGGCCGCACGGGCACATTGGCGTTGAGCAAGGCCCGGACGGAGGCCCGCACGTCGAGGGGCGGCTGGTCGACGACGACCCCCACGTTGACGACCCGCTGGGGGAGGTCGATGGCGTACACCTGCTCCTTGCCGTCCTCGTCCAGCCGCTCATCCACCCCGAACAGCCCCAGCACGCCGAAGGGGGCAGTGGGCCAGCGGTAGACCCGGACTCGATCCACTCCCCGGCGGGTGTCGCCGCGCTGGCTGGGCCTCAAGGGGAGAGGCTCCGCCGCTGCCAGCGCAGGGCGGGTGACGAAGAAGAGGTAGGGGACGCGGCGGACGACGTCACCGCGGCGGAGGACGAGGAAGCCGTAGTTGTCGCCCTGGGCGGCTCCTGCCTGGGCCTGGGCGGTGACGGCCAGCGTGGCCACCCCTCCCGGAGGCACGGTCACCGCCGGAGCCACACTGATCGAAGCCCCCTCGCTGGCCGCCTGGGGCTGCAGCTCGACCTGCCAGGCGCCGGCCCCGCCGCCGGCGTCGCTGATGGCGAGAAACAGGGTCTTGGCGGCAGGGCCTGAGCTCGCGTCCAGTTCGCGGAAGGAGAGCGACTGGGGATCGGTGAACACCTTGGGGTCGTCTGCCTCGGTCAGGCGCGCCAGCCCCGCTCCCTGGATCAGCACCGAGGCCTCCTTGGTCCTGGCCGTGTCGGCGAAGGCAGGGCCGGCGGTGCTCATGAGGGCCGACTTGACCTGCTTGGGGGTCCAGCCGGGATGGCGCTGGAGGAGGAGAGCGGCTGCCCCGGCGATGTGGGGGGCGGAGAAGCTGGTGCCGTCGAGGACGGCGTAGCGGTCGCCGGCGAACTCGAGCAGGGTGGAGGAGATGATCTGGGCTCCGGGCGCGGCGAGGTCGGGCTTGAGGTCGTGGCCGAAGGGGGTGGGGCCGGCGCTGGAGAAGCTGGTGGGAACCCCGCCCCAGCTCGTGGGGACCTCCGCGTCCTCGCGGCTGACCCGAACGATCGCCCGGCCCCCGGTCGCGGCCATGGCCTGGCGCAGGCGCTCTCCGTCCAGATCGGAGATGGTACCGGTGGGCAGGCCCAAGGGCAGAAAGACGAAGGAGGGATCGCCCGGCTTGTCCTCGACCAGTACCATCCCCCGGGCTCCCGCCGCCGCCACCCGGGCCGCCTTGGACTCGAACGTGCACCCTCCCTTCCACACCAAGGCGATGGCCCCGCTCAGGGACCCGGGGGGAAGGGGCGAGCCGGGCCCGCTGGGGTCGCCCGAGGGGGCGCAGACACGGCGGTCGACGGGGCGGCCGTCGCGATCGCGCAGCGACCCCACGTCCACCAGCTGCTGGTCGCTAGAGGCCCACAGATCGGGAATCCCACGGGCGGCGGGCACGATGGGGATGGGGTCGGGCACCGCCGGCGAGCGCACGGAGAGGACGCGGGTGAAGATGTGGGAGTTGTCGACCGCGGCCACGCTGATGGCGTCGGGGGCGGTGCTGGGGGAGCCCACCGTGCCCAGGCTGAAGAGGTCGCGGTCGTTCCCGGCCGAGATGACGGGGACGACCCCGGCCCGAGCGACGTTGGCTACGGCCTCCACGAGGGCGTCCGAGCGGGGGTCGCTCTGGGGCCCGCCGCCGGAGAAGTTGATCACGTCCATGCCGTCGGCCACCGCCTCCTCGAAGGCAGCCACGATCTCGGGGGTGTTGGCGAGGCAGCAGCCCCCCAGGGGGTTGGGCACGCTGAACACCCGGTAGTTCCCGAGGTAGGCGCGAGGAGCGACCCCGGAGAGGCCGCTCACCGCCGGGTGGCAGCCGCCGGAGCCGGGCTGGCAGGTCCCGGGCATCCCGGCGGGGGCGTCCGTCCCGGCCACGCCGGCGATCACCCCGGCCACGTGCGTGCCGTGGAAGGAGCGGCTCTCGTCCAAGGGCTGGCGCGCCTCCGAGGTCGAGGTGGTGCCGAAGAAGGCCCGGGCCACGATCACCTTGGGGGTGGTGAAGCCCTCCACCCCCTTGGGGAACCCGGGCGGGTAGGAGAGGCCGGCCGGATCGAGGAAGGGGTGACGGGGATCGATGCCGTCGTCGACGACTGCCACCTTGACCCCCGCTCCGTCGGCTCCGGTGAGCTGTCGGAGAGCGGGAGCCCCGATCAAGGCGGGACTGCGGTTGAGGGTGAGGGCGTAGCTCAAGCTGGGGTAGACCTTGCGCACGAAGGGAAGCCGCAAGAGGTCGGGCAGGCGGCGGTAGGGAAGGCTGACCGCGAAGCCGTCGAGGAGGATTCGGTAGCGCCAGGAGACGCGGGCCTGGGGGATGGCCCGGCGGAGGGAGGCGATCGCCCTCCGCTGGGCGGCGGCGAGGCGGGCGAGGTAGGCCCGGGAGGAGGCCGCGGTGAGGCTGAGCTTGCGCCGAGCCCCGACCGCGAAGAACCCCCGGTCGGGGCGGGAGGCGGCGGCGAGCGGAGGCAGAGGCAGGGTGACGATGACCCGCGTTCGGCCTCTAGCGGCCGGGGGCGGGGGGTTGACCGTGCCTACGCGGACGAGGGGGGCTCGGGCCTGGCCGAGGAGGTGGGAGAGGGGGACGGACGAGGCGGCGGCCGAGCCTGCTAGCAGGAGGGCGAAGGCCAGCGAGCAGGCGACGAGGGCCGGTCTCACCCGCGCTCAGCCGATCGTGGCCAGGAAGCTCTTGGTGATCTTGCGGCCCTCGAACACGACCGAGATCGAGCCGCGGATGACCTTCCCCTTGGCGGCCTTGGGGATGAGCCAGGCGCAGGTTGCCTGCTTACCCACGAACTTGTGGAGGCGGGAGGCAAGGGCCGCTCCCGCCACCCGGGCAAGGCAGGTCACCTCCCCGCTGGAGAGGAGGGCGCCGGTGTCGCTCCTCGCCACCCCCAGGCGCACGGTGAAGAGCTTGCCGGCGACCGGCTTGCGGGGGCTCGTGGAGAAGCTCTTGAGGAGGAGCCTGGCGGGGGCCACCTTCACCTCGTACGTCCACAGCCCCTTGCCGAAGTCGGGAGCGGAGTCGTCGTGGGCGGTGGAGAAGTCGAGGTCGCCCGTGTCCGGGTTGATGGTCGCCCCGGCGGAGCTGGTGACGAAGAAGTTGAGCTTCTTCGTGTTGCCGAGCTCGGAGGCGTTGATGGTGATCCGGGGCCCGTTCTGGTAGGAGTAGACGAGCGTCACCGCCGGGGGATCGCCGAAGCGGCGGGTGAAGTCGGTGCCGTCCCAGCGGAACAGGTTGACCTCGCCCCGGGCGAGCTCGATCACGTAGTCGACCCCGCGCAAGGTGGGATCGCCGGTGTTGGGGTCGTTGTCGGTGTCCACGAACACGGCGAAGTAGAGGTCGGGGGTGTAGGTGGGCTTGTTCGTGACCGAGATCTGGAAGGTGATGACGCCGGCGTCGGTGTTGGACACGGTCACGGAGGAGATGTCCGCTGCCAGCGGGTCCTCGCCGGTCGAGTCGGGGAAGGTGACCGAGTTGGCGGCGGCCCGGAGCGGCGCTCCCCCGGCTACCGTGGGGGCCAAGGCGAGCAGGGCAGCCGCCGCCGCCACCAGACCCCAACCTGTCCAGGTACGCACCGGAAGAACCCCCGTTCGGGAGGCTACGCGCCCGAGGCTCGCTCGTCAAGCCCCATGGCGAGAAGCGGCGCGGACGGAGCCGGTATGCTCGCCCCGCTGTGGCCGGTCGCTTCGCGGGCAAGCAGGGCCTCGTCCTGGGCGTGGCGAACAGGCGCTCGATCGCCTGGGCAATCGCCCGCCGGCTGGCCGAGGAGGGAGCGACGCTGGCCTTCACCTACCAGGGGGAGCGGATCGAGGCGGCCGTGCGCGAGCTGGCGGCGAGCGTAGCGAGCCCGCTCGTGACCCCCTGCGACGTCCGCTCGGACGAGGACCTGGAGCGGGTGTTCGCCGAGGTGGCAGAGACGTTCGCCGGCGGCCTCGACCTGCTCGTCCACTCGGTCGCCTTCGCCGCTGGCGAGGACCTGGCGGGGCGGTTCGCGGACACGCCCCGCGAGCGCTTCTGGACCTGCCTCGACGTGAGCGCCTACTCGCTGGTCGCCTGCGCCAGGGCGGCGGAGCCGCTCATGGCGGCCCGAGGAGGGGGCGCTATCCTCACCATGACCTACCTGGGCGGGGAGCGGGCGGTGCCCCACTACAACGTCATGGGAGTGGCCAAGGCCGCTCTCGATGCCTCCGTCCGCTACCTGGCCTGGGACCTGGGCGGGAGGAACATCCGGGTCAACGCCATCTCGGCGGGGCCGGTGCGCACCCTGGCGGCGCGTTCCATCGCCGGCTTTCCCACCATGGAGGCGATCGTGGAGGAGCGGTCGCCGCTCCACCGCAACATCGAGGCCGACGACGTGGCCGCCGCCGCCGCCTACCTCCTCTCCGACGAGGCCCGCAACGTGACCGCGACCACCCTGTACGTCGACTCGGGCTACCACGCCATGGGCATGTAGCAGCGCCGCCCGCAGGACGAGGAGGGCGGAGGAGGATCCAGGCGGCGACGCTGCCGGCGCGCCCGTCCCCGAGGAAGCCCCGGCCTAGGCGATGATCGCCTCGGCCTCGATCTCGACCAGCCAGCGCGGGTCGGCGAAGCCGGAGACGACGATGTAGGCGTTGGCGGGGCGAACGTGACCGAAGACCTCGCCGTGCGCCCTGGCCACGTCGGGGAAGAAGTCGGCGCTGGTGGCGAAGATGCGGGTGCGAACGACGTGCTCGGGCTTAGCGCCTGCCTCGGCCAGGGCGGCGAGGATGATGTCGAGGCAGCGGCGGGTTTGTCCGTAGGCGTCGGGCGGGGGCGGGGCGCCGTCGGGCATGATCGGCGCCGTTCCCGCCACGTGCACGTGTTCGCCCACCCGCACGGCCCGGGAGAAGCCCATGATCGGCTCGTAGGGGGAACCCGAGGAGACGAGCCTCCGCTCCATTCCCGCCAGTATCTCTCACGGACACGCCCCAGGGACAGTCCCTCAGCGCGGGGGCGCATTCCTCCGTGGGCGCTGGTGCAGGGCTGTGACAGGAAGGGAGCAGGCTCGGGCCGAAGGCCGGGCCCGGCCGGGCTACGTCCGATCCGGGTCAGTGGCGGGGAGAGTCGGGAAGGAAGGGGCGGAGGAGCGCCTCGAACGTCTGCGCGTCGCAGCTTGCCAGCACCGAGGGGGTGAGGGCGCGAACAGAGGCGGCGCGGGGAGCGCCCGAGCCCCCCGCCACCCCCCCGAAGTAGTCGCCCGGCCGCAGGATCCGGCGTCGACCTAGGCCGGGGTCCTGGGTCGCCAGGACGCCCGAGAGGACGACGTAGAACCGTCCGCCCGGCGTGCCTGGTAGCTCGGGCGCCCCTCCGGCCGGCACGTCCTCCCGGCGCATGCGGCGGGCAAGCTCGGCCAGACGCTCCCCCGGCAGCTCGGCCAGGAGCGGGCAGCGGCTGAGCTCGCCGACGGTGGCGGGCACCAAGCGGGGGCTCACGGTCGTATTGTTGCGAGCGTGGGACGACTCGTCGGCTGGAGGTTCTGCCCCCGCTGCGCCGGCAGGCTAGCCGTGGGCGAGGGGCGGGCCGCCTGCCCGGCCTGCGGCTTCGTCATCTACGCCCACTCCGACCCCACGGCCTGCGCCCTGTGCGTGGACGAGGAGGGGCGGCTGCTCCTCGTGCGGCGGGCCCGCGATCCCGACAAGGGGAAGTGGGACTTGCCGGGAGGCTTCCTCCAGGAGGGCGAGCATCCGCTCGACGCCCTACGCCGCGAGCTCCGCGAGGAGACGGGGCTGGAGATCGAGCCCGAGGACATCGTGGGCGTCTTCGTCGACCGCTACGGGGAGGGCGAGGATGCTCCTGCCACCCTCAACCTCTACTGGACGGCCAGGGTCGTCGGTGGCCAGCCGCAGGCCGCCGACGACGTCTCCGAGCTTCGCTGGTTCGCGCCCGCCGAGCTTCCCCCGCCGGAGGAGATCGCCTTCCGCAACGTGGCCGAGGCCATCGCGACCTGGCGAAGGAGGACGGGGCGCTGACCGGGCCGCAAGCTCTCGCCCGTAACTAAGCCCCAAGCTCTAGCCTGTAACTAAGCGGCCACCGGCTCCAGGCCCAGGGCGCGCTCGATCGCGCTCTTCGGCTGGGCGCCCACCGCGATCGCGGCCGGCTCTCCCTCCTTGAACAGGATCATGGTGGGGATCGACATGACCCCGTAGCGCATGGCCAGGCCCTGCTCTTGGTCGATGTTCACCTTGACGAGCTTGAGCTCGCCCTGGCGCTCCTCGGCGATCTTGTCGAGCACGGGGGCGACGGCGTGGCAGGGCCCGCACCACTCCGCCCAAAAGTCGACCAGGACCGGGATCTCGCTCTTCAGCACCTCCTCCTCGAAGGTGGCCTCGGTTACGTCCTTTGCCATGAGTAGCTAGCCTCTCTCCTTGTCTCGTGGTTTCCGACGGCGCCGGCAGCCTGCGCGGCCACGGCGCTGGAAGCCTAAACGTCCGAGGGGCTATCCCTCTTCCCCTCTCTACAATCGCCCCGTGGCCCGCCTCTTCCCCACGCTCCCGCCCGTTCCCGACCACTCCTCCCTGGAGCTTGAGATCCTCGACCTCTGGGAGAAGGAGCGCACCTTCGAGCGCCTGCGGGAGAAGAACCGGGGCGGGCCTCGGTGGAGCTTCATCGACGGGCCCATCACGGCCAACAAGGTCATGGGCGTCCACCACCTGTGGGGGCGGACCCTCAAGGACGTCTTCCAGCGGTACAAGGCCCTGCGCGGCTTCGACCAGCGCTACCAGAACGGCTTCGACTGCCAGGGCCTGTGGATCGAGGTCGGGGTGGAGCGGGAGCTGGGCCTCAACTCCAAGCGCGAGATCGAGGAGTACGGCCTGGCCGAGTTCGCCCGCCGCTGCCGGGAGAAGGTGATCTGGTCGGCAGGGGAGATCACCCGCCAGTCCAAGCGCCTGGGGCAGTGGATGGACTGGGGCAACGACTACTACACCTTCTCCGACACCAACATCGAGTACATCTGGCGGTTCCTCAAGATCGTCCACGAGCGCGGCTGGCTCTACCTCGGCAACAGGGCCACAGAGTGGTGCCCCCGCTGCGGCACCTCGATCTCCCAGCATGAGCTCCACACCGGCGATGCCTACAGGGAGAAGGTCGACCCTTCCCTCCTCGTGCGCCTCCCGCTGCGCGACCGCCACGGCGAGGCGCTCGTCGTCTGGACGACGACCCCGTGGACGCTCCCCGCCAACGTGGCCGCGGCCGTCCACCCCGAGGCCGAGTACGGCCTCACCCGCGACGGCGAGTGGTACGCGGTGGCTCGGTTCCCCGACGAGGAGTACGTGCGGCGGGCGCGGGGGAGCGAGCTCGTCGGCCTCCGCTACCAGGGGCCCTACGACCACCTGCCCGCGGCGGCGGGGATCGAGCACCGGGTCATTCCCTGGGACGAGGTCACCCTGGACGAGGGCACGGGCATCGTCCACATCGCCCCCGGCTGTGGGGCCGAGGACTTCGAGCTGGCCCAGGAGCACGGCCTCGCCGTCCTCGCCCCCGTGGACGAGGCCGGCCGCTTCTACCCCGACTACGGCTGGTTGCACGGGGAGGGAGCGCACGCGGCCGCCGACCAGATCATCGGCGATCTCAGGGAGCGGGGCCTGCTGGTCGAGGCCGGCCTCTACGAGCACCGCTACCCCCACTGCTGGCGGTGCGAGACGCCCCTCATCTTCCGGGTCACCGAGGACTGGTTCATCGCCGTGGACGAGCTGCGGCCGCTCCTCCTCCAGGCCAACGCCACCGTGCGCTGGATTCCCGACTACTTCGGCAAGCGCATGGACGACTGGCTGCGCAACATGGGCGACTGGAACATCTCCCGCCGCCGCTACTACGGCCTTCCCTTGCCCTTCTACCCCTGCCGCTGCGGCCACCTGACCGTGATCGGCTCCCGGCAAGAGCTGGAGGAGCGGGCGGTACGGGGCCTCGACCAGCTCGAGGAGCTGCACCGGCCCTGGATCGACGAGGTGGTCATCCACTGCCCTGCCTGCGGCGAGGAGGTGCGGCGGATCCCGGAGGTGGGAGACGTGTGGCTCGACGCCGGGATCGTCCCCTTCTCCACGCTGGGCTGGCAGAGCCCCGCCTGGGTCCCAGGAGGCTACGCCACCGGGGCCTCCCGCGGCCTGTCCGGGGCCGACCTCCCCGACCACGGCTACTGGGAGCAGTGGTTCCCAGCCGACTGGGTGTCGGAGATGCGGGAGCAGATCCGGCTGTGGTTCTACTCCCAGCTCTTCATGTCGGTGGCCTTGGTGGGCGTGGCTCCCTACCGCTGCGTCCTCGGCTACGAGAAGATGCTCGACGAGCACGGGCGGGAGATGCACGGCTCCTTGGGTAACGCCATCGAGGCCGACGAGGCCCTAGCCCGGATGGGAGCCGACGTCATGCGCTGGCTCTACTGCCGACAGCCGCCTACCCAGAACCTCCGCTTCGGCTTCGGCCCCGCCGAGGAGGTGAAGCGGGAGCTCCTCACCCTGTGGAACTCGGTGCGCTTCTTCGTCGACTACGCCAACGTGGAGGAGTTCCAGCCCCGGCTCGGGGACCTGGAGGGGGGCCCCGGCGGCGACCTGCGCCCGCTCGACCGCTGGCTCGTCGCCCGCACCCACCGCCTGGTCGAGGAGGCCACCGAGGCCTACGAGGCCTTCCTCACCTACCGGGTGGTGGCCGCCTTCGAGGAGTACGTGGACGACCTCTCCAACTGGTACATCCGACGATCCCGCCGGCGCTTCTGGGAGGGGGAGGAGACGGCGCTGCGCACGCTCTGGTTCGCGCTCGTGCGGGCGGCCCAGGTGATTGCCCCCATCATGCCCTTCCTGGCCGAGCGCCTGTGGCAGGACCTGGTGCGGGGCCCCTGTCCGTCGGCGCCCAGCTCGATCTTCCTGACCTCCTGGCCCAGGGCGGAACGTCCCGACGAGGATCTCCTGGAGGAGGTAGCGGAGGTGCGGCGGGTGGTCGAGCTCGGCCGCCAGGCGCGGGCCACCCGGGGCATCAAGCTGCGGCAGCCGCTGCGCCTGGCCGTGGTGTACGGGGCCGCCCGCGCCCACGCCCACGCCCACGAGATCGCCGACGAGCTGCGGGTGAAGGAGGCTCGCTTCGAGACCGAGAGGCGGGATCGGGTGGTGCTCAAGCCCAACCTGCCCCTGCTCGGGCCCCGCCTGGGGGCCAAGCTGCCGGCGGTGCGGGCGGCCTTGGCGGAGGGTCGGTTCCGGGTGGAGGGGGATACCGTCCACGTGGAGGGCGAGGTGCTCTCCCCGGAGGAGGTGATCAGGGAGCAGCGGCCCGTCCACGAGGGGTGGGCGAGCGCCTCCGACGGCACCCTCAGCGTGGAGCTCGACCCCACCCTGGACGAGGAGCTCCTGAGGGAGGGACGGGCCCTCGACCTGATTCGCCGCCTCAACGAGCTCCGCAAGCAGGCAGGCCTCGAGCTCACCGACCGGATCGTGGTGAGGCTCCCCGAGAGCGCCCAGGACCTCCTCGCCTACGCCGACCTGATCAAGCGGGAGACGCTGGCCGTCCGTCTGGAGACGGACGGAGGTACGCCCGAGCCCACCATCGCCAAGGCTTGACCGTCGCTCGCGGGGAGGGCGAGGGGAGCGCCTCGTCGCTCGTTCGCCGGCGGCTGTGGCCGCCTGCGGGCGCCGGTCGCCCGGGCCTCCGCACCGTCCGGGGGAACGCGGGCATCGAAGAGGCGTGGGCTCGAGCGGCGTAGCTCTCCTCCGGGCGGCCTGGCTTACCGCTCTCGCCGCCCTCGTCGCCGCCTGCTCGGGGGAGCGCGCGGGGGTCGAGCGGTCGAGGCCAAGGCGGCGCGGCACCTCGAGGGAGCGCCTCGGCGGGCTGGGGGAGGACTACTCCCTCCTCGGGGCGGAGCTCGTCACCGCTCGGCTGGCGGTGGGGGTGGTCGAGGGCAGGGAGGAGGCGGGGGCGAGCGCCGCCTGCGCCGCCGTGTTCGTGGACGAGGGAGGGCAGTGGCGCGTCCTCCTCGCTAGCCTGGTCGCGATCACGCCGACCCGGCCGGAGCCGGGGGAGCGGGCGGCGAGGCGGAGGAAGCTGGGCGCCGCCGCTCACGCCCATCGAGCTGGCCGGGATCTGGTTCGACGGCGCTCCCGCCCCCCGCCGCCGGCAGCACCGACCCCCGCCACCTGGGCATCATCGCCGAGGCGCCGAAGCGGCTCGCCCGTCCCAGACGGTGGCCCTAGGCGGCGGTGCTGGCCGCTCGCCGCAGCTCCACCGGCAGCCGGAACAGCACGTCCTCCACCATCGACCCGAACGGCCTGATGTCGGTCACCCCCCGCGCCCGGAACCACTCGCACACGCGGCCCACCAGCCGCTCGGGAGCCGACGCTCCCGCCGTCAGCCCCACCGTCTCCCGCTCCTCCAGCCAGCGCTCCTCGATATCGCCCTCGTCGTCGATGAGGTAGGCATCCACTCCGCTTGCCCGGGCCACCTCCACCAGCCGCTGGGAGTTCGAGCTGTTGCAGGAGCCGAGCACGAGCATGAGGTCGACCTCGGCGGCCAGGCTCTTGACCGCCTGCTGGCGGTTGGTGGTGGCGTAGCAGATGTCCTCGCGGCGCGGGCCCCGCAGCCTGGGGAAGCGGCGCTTGAGGGCCCGTACGATCTCGGCGGTCTCGTCCACGGACAGGGTCGTCTGGGTGACGTAGGCGACCCGGTCGGGGTCGGGAACGCGCAGCGCCTCCGCCTCCTCGGTCGTCGCCACCACCCGGATCGCCTCGGGGGCCTCGCCGCGGGTGCCCTCCACCTCCTCGTGGTCCTCGTGGCCGATGAGGACGACCGTGTACCCCTCGGCGGCGTAGCGACGGGCCTCCACGTGCACCTTGGTCACCAAAGGACAGGTGGCGTCGATAGTGCGCAGCCCGCGGGCGGCGGCGGCGGCGTAGACCGAGGGGGCCACGCCGTGGGCGGAGAGGACGAGGGTGGCTCCCTCGGGGACGTCGAGCTCGCTGTCGACGAACACGGCTCCCCGTTGCTCGAGGTCGCGTACGACGTGCACGTTGTGGACGATCTGCTTGCGGACGTAGACGGGAGGGCCGTAGAGATCGAGCGCCCGCTCCACCGTCTCGATAGCTCGCTCCACCCCGGCGCAGAAGCCGCGGGGCGAGGCCAAGAGGACCCGTTTGACCACGGAAGGCCATGGTAGCTCGCCTGGCAGCCGGGGGCGCCGGCAAGCAGAGAGGCCCAAGGAAAGGCAGGAGAGCCCGCCGCTCCGGGGGGTCGCTCGCGGCGGGCTCTCCCTGACCGCTCGCCACGGCCTCTGCACTGGGCTCAGGCCGTGGCTCGCATCGCCCAGTGCTGCGCACGCTAACGCCCCCGCGGAAAAAAGTAAAGCGCTCGGCAGCTTCCGGCGGCGCTCGGTCAGCGGGCGGTCTGGGCGAGCAGGATCGCGGCCAGGACGAGGCCGCCGCCCACGAGCTGCTCTGCCCCCAGGGTCTGGTCGAGCCAGGCGAAGGCCACCACCGTGCCCAGCACCGGCTCCAGCATGGCCACGATCCCGACCTTGGTGGCGGGAAGGTGGCGGAGGGCTCCCACGATGAGGAGGAAGGGGGCGATGGTGCCGGGAACGACCACCCACACGAGCAGGGCCCAGACGGGCAGGCTCACCTGGGCCAGGTTGCCGAGGAGGGAGGTGGAGCGGGCCACCGTGTCCCAAGGAAAGCTCCACCAGGGCTGGACGACCGCCCAGAAGAGGCTGGCGAAGAGGAAGCCGTAGGCGAGCAGGGAGATGGGGTCGCGCCGGCCGACCGCCCGCTCGGCCAAGAGCAGGTAGGCGGCGAAGGTGACCGCCGCCGCCAGGGAGAAGACGAGGCCGAGCCCGCTCAGCTCGACCCCCCGGTAGACGTCGACCATCACCGACAGGCCGACCAGGGCCAGGGCGAGGGCTACCCAGATACGGCGACGAACCGGCTCCTTCACCACCAGGCGCGCCCACAGGGCGACGAGGAGGGGGGCCGTGTACTGGATGAGGAGGGACATGCCGATGGCCAGGCGCGAGATGGCGAGGAAGTAGAAGAGCTGGACGAGGGCGACCCCGCCCACGCCGAACACGGCTAGGAACAGGAGCTCTCGCCCACGGATGCGGAGGCTGGCCGGGGAGCGGGCGAGGACGATGGCGGCGAGGCCGAGGAGGGCTCCGGCGCAGCGGGCCTCGGTGAGCCGGAGGGAGGACAGGCCGGACTCGAGGACGACCTTGGAGACGCTGCCGTTGACCGCGAACAGCGTCGCCGCCGTCAGCACCATGGCGTAGCCGAGGGCAGGCTCGCGCTCGACCGGGACCCCGGCCGCCGGGAGGTAGGGGGAGTCGGCCACGGCGGCTGAGCCTAGCGTCGGCGTCGGCGTCAGGGCGTACACTGCCGAGGACGGGACGTGGCGCAGCCTGGTAGCGCGCCTGCTTTGGGAGCAGGAGGCCGGCAGTTCGAATCTGCCCGTCCCGACTGATGCGGACGGTGGCAGTGGCCGCTCTTGCCTGCCTCGGGGTCGCCCTGGCGGAGGGGGCGGCGGCCCCCGGGCCCGTCTTCCGGGGAGCGGCGCGGCCCCTCGCTCCTGCCGAGCGGGCGGCCATGGAGGGGGTGTCCTGGCGGCCCGGCTGCCCGGTGGGCTTGGAGGAGTTGCGCCTCCTCGTCGTCTCCCACTGGGGGTTCGACGGCCGTCTTCACCGCGGTCGCCTGGTCGTCCACGCCTCCGCGGCGAGGCCGCTTCTGGCCGTGTTTCGCCGCCTCTTCCAGGCCCGGTTCCCCATCCGGCGCATGCGCCCCATCGAGGCCTACGGGGGGAGCGACTTCCGCTCCATCGAGGCCGACAACACCTCCGCCTTCAACTGCCGCCGCGCCACCGGCTCCGGGCGATGGTCGGAGCACGCCTACGGCAGAGCCGTCGACGTCAACCCCATCGAGAACCCCTACGTCGAGGGAGGCCGCGTCTACCACGCCCGCAGTCGTCCCTACCTCGACCGCTCGCGGGCGCGGCCGGGGATGGCGCTCCCCGGGGGCGTCCTCGTGCGCGCCTTCCGGGCCGTCGGCTGGGGCTGGGGCGGCGACTGGAAGGGGAGGGTGCGGGACTACCAGCACTTCTCGGCCAGCGGTCGCTAGGGTGAGGGGGTGATCTCAGGAGCCCTGGCAGCCGCGGCCACGCCGCTCAAGGACGGGGGCGACGCCCTCGACGAGGTTGCGTTCGCGCCCCTCGTGGACTTCCTGGCGGCCGGTGGGCTGAGCGGGATCCTGGCCCTGGGGACGACCGGCGAGGGCATCCTCCTCGAGGTCGAGGAGCGAAAGCGGGCGGCCGAGCTCTTCCTGGAGGTGGCCTCCGGCCGGCTCCAGGTGGCCGTCCACTGCGGGGCCCAGACGACCCGGGACACCGTCGCTCTCGCCGCCCACGCCGCCGAGGCGGGCGCGGACGCGGTGGCGGTGATCGCGCCCCCCTACTTCCGGCTGGACGAGCCCGCCCTGCTCGCCCACTTCCGGGCGGCGGCAGCGGCCTGCGCCCCCGTTCCCTTCTACGTCTACGAGTTCGAGCGCACGAGCGGCTACCCGGTACCGCCGACGACGGTGGAGCGGCTCAAGGAGCTGGCCCCCAACCTGGCCGGCATGAAGGTCTCCGACACCCCCTGGGAGCGTTTCCAGCCCTACCTCATCGACGGCCTGGACATCTTCGTGGGGCCCGAGGGGCTCATCGCCCAGGGGATCCAGCACGGCGCGGTGGGAGCCGTGTCGGCCTTGGCCACGGCCTTCCCCGAGCTGGTGGCCGCCGCCGTGCGCGAGCCGGTCCCCGAGCGCTCGCAGCGGCTTGGCGACCTGCGGGCCGCCATCGAGCGCTTCCCCAGGCACGCCGCCCTCAAGCGGGTGCTGGCGCTGCGAGGGGTCCCCGTGAGGGAGGACGTGCGACCTCCCCTGCGCGGGCTCACCACCGACGAGCGGGCCGAGCTCGACCGCATGCTCCCTTCCTGGCTGGGCGAGCATGCTTTAGCGTGACCGGGTTGGACCACGAATTCGCCGAGCCGGTAACGCTTTCGTCCACTCGACCGACCGACTGTCCGGTTGCCCGTAGAGCCGCCCGGTGGAGCTTCGCCCTACTTGCGCCCCGTGCTCGGCGCAGGAGGGAGACTAGGACGTTCTAGCCTGGGATGCAAGAGCAAGGAAGAAGAAATTTCTCGCAATTTGCGACCTTCTCCTCGCTCGCCCGGGGGACAGGCGGGCGCCTCGCCTACCCCCTGGTCGCGACCTCGGCCATGGCCCTCGTCCTCGCCGGCTGCGGCGGGCCCGGCCGGCTCACCCTGGCCAAGACGCGCCAGTGCCTGGCGGGCCAGCCCGGCCTGCGCCTGGGCCCGCCCCCGGCCACGGACGTCGTAGCCGCCAGCGCCCTCGGGGGGGCGGTGGAGGTGCGTATGCCGGGCAACGCCGTCGTCATCTCCTTCGGCCAAGACGAGGAGGAAGCGGAGCGGATCGCCTCCGCGTACCGGCGCTTTCGGGGTCGCACCATCGGCATCGAGGACATCCTCCGGCCGCGCCGAAACGCCGTCCTCCTGTGGCGGGCCCACCCCCGCCCCGAGCACGAGCAGGCCGTCACCGGCTGCTTGAAGTAGGGGCCCTGGTGGGGAGGGCGAGGACGTCGGCGCCCTCCTCGGCCCGGAGGAAGGATCGGAGGTAGTAGGCGCCCAGGGCAGCGAAGAGCGAAGCCTCCTCCACGGTCATGCTCACGCCTCCGATCTGCTGATCGGCCAAGGGGGAGAGTCCCCACAGGCCCGGCCCGGCCGCGTAGAAGTCGTAGGCGGGGACCGAAAGGAGCGACAGGACGAGCCCCAGAGGGCTTGCCAGCACGAAGGCGCAGGCGAGGTAGACGGCCTTGGCTCCGGGGCCGAGGGCGTGGGGCTGCGCCTGCAGGATCGGCCACCAAAGGAGGACGCCGCTCGCGAAGTAGCAGGCGTGCTCGAGGTGGAGGAGGGTCGATTGGTGCTCGAGGGCGGCGTCGTAGGGCCAGGGCAGGTGCCAGAGGAGGTAGGTGAGGGCCCAGATCGGTAGCGCCAGGGCCGGTTGGGTGAGGAGGCGGGCGCCGGGAAGCATCGCCAGCCGGCCGGCCAGGGCGGGCGGGAGGCTCCACACCACCAAGGCGGGCACCCACTCGGCCAGGATCACGTTCTGGAGCAGGTGGGCGGAGAGGAGGTAGTGGTTGGCGATGGCGGCAAGCGGGCTCAGGTGGGAGACGAGGACGAGGCCGAGCCCGGCCGCCAGGGCGCCGAGCCGCCGGCCCTCGACAGGGCAGCCCCGGAGGGCGAGGGCGTAGCCCCCAGCCACGAGGGAGACCACCACCACCGCGTCCAGGTCGAGCTGCCAGGCGTAGGGATCGGGCCTCACCGCGCCAGCCTACGCTACCGTCCCTCGACGAAGTCGCTACCGAGCGTGGCTAGGATGCGAGGAGACGCGGGCGTAGCTCAGTGGTAGAGCCCCAGCCTTCCAAGCTGGTCGCGCGGGTTCGATTCCCGCCGCCCGCTTCAGCCGGCGCTCGCCCTCGGTGTCCCCTGAATCGGGCGCTCTGCAGCCGGGCCGCCCGCGGGCAGAGGGGTAGAGCGCTACTCCCCGATCGCCTTCAGCACCACCCGCTTGCGCCGGCGCCCGTCGAGCTCGGCGTAGAAGACCTGCTCCCATGGCCCCAGGTCGAGCCGGCCGTCGGTGATGGGGAGCACGACCTGGTGCGACAGGAGATGCCGCTTCAGGTGCGCGGCGGCGTTGTCCTCGCCCACGTTGTGCCGGTAGGCCGACACAGGCTCGTGGGGGGCCAGCCGCTCCAGCCAGTCGTCGATGTCCTGGAGCAGGCCGGGCTCGGCGTCGTTGACGAACACGGCCGCGGTGATGTGCATGGGCGATACCAGGCAGAGCCCGTGGCGGATGCCCGAGCGGCGCACGAACTCCTCCACCCGCTCGGTGATGTTGACGTAGTCGCGCCTGTTAGGGGTCTCGAGCCAGAGGTAGTCGGTGGCGTGGGTCATGCAGAGAGGGTAGTGGCGGAGGAGGGATCGCCGGCGATCGACCGACCCTCCTCCGCCGCCGGCCGGCCCGCGGGCCTGCTCGTCCGCGAGCCTTCGCTCAGAGCTCGACCCCGGCCGCGCGCAGGTTCTCCGTCACCACCCCCACCGTCGGGAGGCCGCAGAAGAGCTCCCCGGGGTGGTACCCATTCCGAGCTGCGCCTCATGATAGGCTCCATGCACATGAAAGTACGCTTGAGAATCTCGAAGGGCGGGCAGATCTCGATCCCGGCCTCGATCCGGCGTCGCTGGGGCACCTCGACCGTCGCGCTCGACGACCAGGGCGATCGCATCGTTCTCGAGCCGGCGCCGGATGACCCGATCGCGGCCGCCGAGGGTGCGCTCGCCGAAGAGCTGGGCGCGCTCGACCTTGCCCGGCTTCGCCGCGCAGCCCGCGACGCCGAGCGGGCAGCCGAGACGCGGCGGAGCCGGTGACGCTGCTCGACGCCTACGCCCTGATTGCCTTTCTCGTCGGAGGGCCAGCGACCCCGCAGGTACGCGCGATCCTGCGCGAAGGCGACGCCGCAGTGGCAACAGCTAATCTCGTCGAGGTGCTGGACGTCCTCGAGCGTCTCCACGGCGTCCCGATCGCCCGCACGGTCGAGGTCGTCTGGCCCCTCCTCGAGGGGCCGTTGGCGACGGTTGCGCTTGACGTTGCCGTCGCACAGCGGGCCGCGGAGATCCGGGCCAGGCACTACCACCGCTCCTCACGGCCGATCTCCCTCGCCGACGCCGTCCTGATCGCGTCGGCGCGACCCGCCGACCGCATCGCCACCGCAGACCCAGACGTCCTCGCCGTCGCAAAGGCCGAGCGCCTCGAGACGCTCGCCCTCCCCGGGCAGAGCTGAAGCGACCGAACGCGAGCACACGAGGGGCTACGCCGCCGCCTCGCCGAGCACCTCGGTCTCGACGTACGCTTTCAGCGCCGGCACCGTCGTGAAGAAGCGGAAGCCTCGGGCGGCGGCGGCCCGCTCGACCTCGGGCGGCTCGTTCAAGAGCAGAGCCACCGGCTCGGTGAGCTCGAGCTGGAGCCCCTCCGGCCAGGCGAGGTCGAGGATCGCGAGCGCCTCGCCGGTCTCTTCGTCGACGAGCTCGTACTCCTCGATTCCGGGTGCCAGGCCCTGGGCGACGACCCAGTCGCGGCACTCGGCGACGAGACGCGTCTCCTCGTCCTCGGCTTCGACGGCGACGAGCCGCGCGCCCGCCCCGACGACCGGCGCCCCGGCCTCGACCTCCGGGGCCGTCCCGCCGGCGAGCTCGTCGAGGAAGCGGTTGGCGGCCTCGGCGAGCAGGCGGCGGCGCTCGGCGAGGAAGTCGAGGTAGTTCTCGACACGCCACAGCTCCGGATCCATGGGGATCCAGTGGGAGGCGACAACGCCTGGATGGCGATCCTCGTACTCAGGGATGTACTCCGCGGGGTCGCGGTTTGCCACCTCGAGGTTCGTCTGCTTGGTGAGGAAGGTGAAGTTGGCGAGCGCGTTCACCTGCGGCCGCGAGTAGCCGGCCTCGTAGAGGAGGCTTCTCGGGAAGATGTGGTGGAGCTCCAGCCCGGAGAGCTTCCCCAAGAGCTCGTTGCGAAGCGGAACGCCCGTGCCCCAGTCGCACACCTCGCAGACCCGTGTCAGCATGTACAGGAGCGGGTAGAAGCGGGCGCCCTTGCTCCAGCCGCGAAAGTCGTCGGGAGTCAGGCGAAGGTCTCCCCTCGACTGACGCAGGAGCGCGATCAGCCGGTCGAGAGGGTCGCCCTCTCCGCGGAGGGCGGCAAGGTCGGCGTTGAGGACGGTCTCGGTGGAGCCTGCGTAGCGGCCCCAGAGGAAGGAGTTGACGTACCAGTAGAGGAGCCGGTCCCGCTCCCTCTTCCCGGAAAGCTTGCCGTTCCGCTCGTCCAGGTAGCGGGCCATGAGCGGAAAGGCCGCGTAGCCGCCGAGCACCCGATGGTGATCGAGGCCGAGGCGGCCGGATACGAGGTTGAGGAGGGAGTCGATCGCGCGTCCGGCCCGCTCCAAGCCGTTCTGGAAGGCCTTCACCTCGACGTTGGCGAGGTAGGAGAACTCGGCGCGACCGGTGAGGATCGCGTTGACGTTCCGAAGCAGCCAGTCGAGGCTGAACGAGAAGCCCGCCTGGCGCCAGCGGGCGAGCATGCGCTTCATCTCGTCTCGCGCGTCCGGCCAGGAGGCGCAGATCCGCGCCAGCGCCAGATCGCCCTTCGAGAGCTTGGTGCCGCCGGAGTTCACTCGGTTGAAGATCTCGACGACGACGTCGGTCGTCATCTCCTCGCCTGACAGCTGCTCCACGTGGAGGTCGACCTCGAGAATGTCGCGCAGACGTTGGATGCGCGCGGCGACGACCATCGGAGAAAGCGGGAGGTCGACCTTGCCCAGCTCGGCCATAACGGCCTCGGTGCCGCCCGGCCTCATGACCGCGGTCACGTCGATCCAGAGCGGATCGTCCTTCATCTTCACCGGCTGGAAGAACTCGAACACCTCGTCGACGAGGTGGAACTGCAACCCCGTGAAGGCGTCGGCGTTCCCCTCGAAGAACCTCGGTGGATGCCCGCGTGCGATCCCGTACAAGCTCGTGATCCGCTGCTGTCCGTCGAGCAAGAGCGACACGTAGCCGGGCTGAAGCGCCCCGTCGCCCCTCGCGTCCGCCGTCTCGGTCTTCGTGAGCCAGGTGAGCAGGCCGCCCACGGGGTAGCGGCGGTAGAGGGAGTGGAGAAGCCCCCGCACCTGCGCTCTGTTCCAGACGTACCCGCGCTGGAACTCGGGGAGCGCGATCGCGCCCTGGTCGATGTTGTCGAGAATGGTGGAGATTTTCATCGTCCCTCCTTCTCGTTCTCGTTACGGCCGGTCGCGGCGGGCTCCGCGGGCAGGAGCGCGAGCTCCTTGTAGGCCGACAGGGCCTGGCGGTAGGGCCGCGTCAGTGGCTCGAGCAGCTCTGCGATCAGGTCGGCGTCGCCTGGCGCGAGCGGGACGAGCGCCCGGCGCATGCGGACGGTCCAGGTGCCGGGGTCGGGGAACGTCCCCCTCAGTCGGGGCACGAGCGGCGCCAGCTCGAGACCCTGGCGAAGGGGCGCCAGCCGCTCGATCGTAAGCTCGACCAGGTAGGGATAGGCGCGATCCCCGAACCGAACCGGCTGCTCCAGCCGGCGCGCCGGGCGAGCGACGGAGGCGCAGGCGATCACCCGGCCGCGATCGCGCGTGGGGTTGCGGAAGCAGCCGCGGGTCGTGTACAGGAACAGCCGATCGCCCGGCTCAAGCCCCGCTGCCTCCGCCGCCCGGCCCTCGGGCAAGGCCGTGCGCCGCTCGCGGACGATCCAGGCGAGCGGCTTGCGGTCGGCGATGGGGAGGAGGTAGTCAGCCACCGAGCGGGGAGTATCAGCGGAT
>CAZQRA010000022.1:0-44574 GCA_964595575.1 uncultured Gaiellales bacterium | reverse complement strand
GCCCAAGCTGTGGCTTGCCCCGATGTCCGACGCCGTCCGCGGGCCGATCCTTGGTGGCAGAGCGCAAGCAAGCGAAAGCGACACCGGACCGACCGGAGGACGACGATGCGGAAGGTGCTGGCAGCCCTCACCGCCCTCGCGGCCGCCGCCCTCGTGGCCGTCTTTCCGGCGACGAGCGCCGCCCACGGGGGCGACCCCGAGGACATGATGGCGGGCCTGGCGGCGTCGATGCGGCGGCCGATGGTAGTGACGGCGGGCTCCAAGACGGTCCGCTTGACCATCGTGCACGTGGCGCGCGGATGCCACGTGTGGACGGACGGGGGGCGCGTGGGGCCGGGGGTCAAGCTGTTCGTCAAGCCCGGCACGCGGTTGACCGTCGTCAACGCCGATCTGGACACCCACAAGCTCGTTCAGCTCGGCGGCCCGAAGCTGAGGCTGGGGCCTCCCCTGAAGATGAACGCCCGCCGCACGGTGCGTTTCGTGAAGCCCGGTGTGTACAGGCTGATGACCGAGAAGGTCGAGACGCCGGGAGCGATGGACGTGAAGACGCTGGGCGAGGACCACGTGCTCGGCCTGACGGTGGTCGTACGCTGACTGGAGGGAAGAGACCAAAGCCGGGCCGGGTCCCACCGCCGGCCCGGCGCACTCGCCTCGCGTGCTAATCTCGTTGCCTCTGCCGGGGATCTGGAGCGTCACAGGTCCTTCACCAGCCGGAACTAGCCTCTGCCGTTTGACGACAGGAGGTGAGCGAGCATGAGGTCCCGTCGTTCTGGCTGCTTGCGGTGGGCCTCGCCGCCGCTGCTGCCCTGGCCGTAGCCATCGCAGCCCTGGTCGGCGCCGACAGGCGGGCTACCTCGGCGGCTCCCACAGGGGCAGCTCCGTCGACGAGAGCGGGCGGCCACGTGGCTCCGGCGCCTGGGGAGGGCGTCCCGCTGGCGGCGGCCGCGCGCGGAGGCCAGGAGCTCGAGCCCAGCCTCCGGGCGGGAGCGTGGGTCTACTGGTCGACGGCAAGGCCCGTGCGCTGGGAGATTCTCGGCAAGAGCTTCCCTGCCGCCGATGAAATCGAGGTGGACCGCGGCGACCGCGTGCTGCTTCGGCTCGTCGGCGCCGGGCAGTTCACGCACCCGATGCACCTGCACGGGCGGATTTCCTGGTCGTGGCCAAGGACGGCCACTTCGTCTCCAGCCCGCAGGCGGCGGACGTCGTCCAGGTCGGCTCGGGCGAGCGCTACGACGTCGCCTTCACGGCCACCGAACCCGGACGGTGGGTCCTCCACCGCCACATCGGCCACCACGTGACGAGCAACGGCGAGAGTCCGGGCGGCCTGCTCTTGATCGTGGACGTGGGCGGAGAAGGCACCTCCCTGCCGATGGAGACGACCTCCAAGCCCCAAGCGAAGAAGGGCAGGGAGGGCATGGAGGGCATGGAGGGCATGCGAGAACACAGCTAGCGAGCCTGGACGGCGCCGCTCCCTCTTCACGGCTCCTTCACGGTGCGTCCCTAGTGTCGGGCGCATGGGCCGCTTCGGGCGGAGGCAAGCAGAGAACGGGGTTTTGCTCTCCCTGGGAAGCTGTCTTCGGCCGGGGTGGCTGCTGCCTGCGGTGCTCGGCGCGCTCGCCCTGTCCCTCTCGGCGGTGCCGCCGGCGAACGCCGATCCCTCGCTCGACTCGAAGAGGGCCGAGGCGAGTCGCGTGCTCGCCCAGGTGGAGCAGCTCGACGCCCGGTTGGAGCAGGCCGTCGAGGCCTACAACGGCGCCACCGTCGAGCTCGAGCGGATCCGCAGGGAGATGCGTGCCACCCGGCAGGAGCTCGGGGTCGCGCGGGCGAACCTGAGGCTCGCCCAGCGGCGGCTGGCGACGCGCGTTCACCACCTGTACTTGGCCGACGACCCGGGATCCCCGCTCGACCTTCTCCTGGGGGCGACGAGCGTGAGCGAGGCGGTGGCGGGTCTGGAGGCGCTCGGCCGGATGGCCGAGGAGGACGCCCGCGTGCTACGTCAAGTGGGCGCGGCTCGTCGCGCCGTCGTCCGGCGGGCACGGCTCCTCCGCAGCGCCCAGGCCGCCCAGGAGCGGGTAGTGACGGAACGGGCCGCGGCCAAGGCGGGAATCGAGCGCGCCCTGGTGGAGCGGGAGCGGCTGCTCTCCTCGATCCGGGACGAGATCGCCCGGCTCGAGGCGGCAGAGGCGCGCCGCCAGCAGCTCCTCGAGCGGGAGGCCCGAGAGCGTCTCTCCGAGCAGGCGCGGCCTCCGCGGCAGGCGCCCGCGGAGGCCGTGGTGGGCGCGAGCGCGGAGGCCCCGGAGGGAGTCGCGGTCGCTCCCCCCTCCAGGTATGGGTCTGTGGTCGCCATCGCCATGCGCTACCTCGGCGTCTTCTACCGCTGGGGAGGCGCGTCACCGGAGACGGGCTTCGACTGCTCGGGCCTCGTCGTCTACGTCTTCGCCCAGGTCGGCGTCTCCCTCCCCCACTACACGAGGGCGATCTGGGCGTACGGTGTTCCCGTCTCCAAGGACGAGCTTGAGCCTGGCGACCTCGTCTTCTTCAACAACCTCGGTCACATGGGCATCGCCATTGGCGGCGGCCAGTTCATCCACGCCCCGCGCACGGGCGATGTGGTCAAGATCTCCAGTCTGTCCGAGCCCTGGTACGCCGAGAGGTGGGTCGGCGCCCGGCGCCTGCTGTAGGGCCCGCTAGAGTGCCCTTGCCTCTTCCTGCAGTGGATAGGGAACCCGCAGAAGCGCCCCAGGCTCTGTCGCAGGAGGGCGGCCGCCGCCGACCTCTCTGGTTTCGCCTGCTGCAAGCCGTGACGCTCGTGGCCGTGGCCAGCCTGCTCGCGCTCCTCGCCTGGCGCCTTGTAGCCAAGAACCGCGGCGCTGAGCTGGTGGGGGCGATCAGCGAGGGCAAGGCGCCGGCAGCTCCCCCCTTCGACCTCCCTGTGATCTGGCCGCGGGCTGTGACGTGGCCGCCGCGGCTCCACCGTGCGCTCGGCGACGGCCGCATCGTGCTCGGTGAGCTACGGGGCTACCCGGTGGTGATCAACTTCTGGGCCTCGTGGTGCATCCCCTGCAAGGCGGAGGCGCCCGTTCTCGCCGCCTCGGCGCGCGCGCACGCCGGCGAGGTCGCCTTCCTCGGCATCGACGTCCAGGACCTCACCTCAGACGCGCGGCGCTTCCTGCGCCGCCACGGGGCGAACTACGTCTCCGTCCGCGACGGCGATAACTCCGTGTACTCAGCCTACGGCCTCACCGGCGTGCCGGAGACGTACTACCTCGACCGCCGCGGCCGCATCGTCGCCCACTCGCTGGGCCAGCTCTCCCGCGACGAGCTCGAGCAGGGGATCGCGCGTGCCCTCGCCGGCGCGCCGCGCGCCGGCCCTCAGGCGCCGTAGCGACCGGGGTCGGCGTCGAAGCGCTCCAGGCAGAGGTCGGAGCAGAAGCCGAGCGTCCCCCTGCCGCGAGCGGAAGCCGTCCAGGCGATCGTCGCGATCACCCGCGCCCCCCCGACCGGCAGGCGCAGCCGCTTGAGCGCGAGCGCGTTCACCGCCACGAGCACGCTCGACCCGGACATGGAGATGGCGGCGATCTCGGGTCTCAGCGTGAGGCCGAACGGCTCGAGCGCGCCGGCGGCGATCGGCAGCGCCAGCGAGTTGTAGCCGATCGCCCAGCCCAGGTTCTGCCGCATCTTGCGCACCGTGCCGCGCCCGATCGTCACCGCCGCGGCCACATCGAAGGGGTCGGAGCGCATGAGGACGACGTCGGCGGTCTCCACGGCGACGTCGGTGCCGGCCCCGATGGCGATGCCGACGTCCGCCTGGGCGAGCGCGGGCGCGTCGTTGACGCCGTCGCCGACCATGGCCACCCGCCGGCCCTGGCGCTGGAGCTCGGCCACCTTCGCCGCCTTCTCCCCGGGCAAGACCTCGGCGATCACCTCGTCGATGCCCACCTCCTGGGCGATGCGCTCGGCCGTCTGCCGGTTGTCGCCGGTGAGCATGACCGGGCGGATACCGAGCTCCCCGAGCGCGGCCACGGCCGCGGCCGCCGTCTGGCGGGGAGCGTCCGCGATGGCGATCAGCCCCGCCGGCCGGCCGTCGACGGCCACGTGCACGACCGTCCGTCCCTCGCCGGCGAGCGCGGCCGCCCGCTCGGCGAGGCCATCGAGGGGGATGCCCTCGCGCTCGAGGAGCCGGGCGTTGCCGACCGCCAGCCGGCGCCCATCGCCGGTGGCGAGCGCTCCGTGGCCCGGCACGGCCTCGAACGCCTCCGCCCGGGGCGGCTCCAGGCCGCGCGCCGCGGCGTCGCGCACGATCGCCTCCGCCAGCGGGTGCTCGCTCTCGCCCTCCACGGCAGCGACGAGCCGTATGAGCTCGTCCTCGGCGAGCGTGTCGAGGGCCGTGACCGAGACGACCTCGGGCTGGCCGCGGGTCAGCGTCCCCGTCTTGTCCAAGACGACCGTGTCGACGGATGCGACCTGCTCGAGCGCGACCGCGTTCTTGAACAGGATGCCGCGCCGGGCGCCCAGGCCGGTTCCAACCATGACCGCCGTCGGCGTGGCCAGCCCGAGCGCATCCGGGCAGGTGATGACGACGACGGTGATGGCGAGCAGGAGGGCGTCCAGGCCGGAGCGGTCGAGGAGCCCGAACCAGACGAAGAACGTGCCCAGCCCGCCGACGAGCGCCACCTCCGACGAGCCAGAAGGCGGCCCGGTCGGCGAGGCGCTGCGCGGGGGCCTTGGAGTTCTGCGCCTCCTGGACGAGCTTGACGATCTGGGCCAGCGCCGTGTCCGAGCCGACCGCCGTCGCCCGCGCCCGTAGCGCGCCCTGCTTGTTGATCGTCGCTCCGATCAGCGTGTCGCCGGGCCGCTTGGCAACGGGCATGCTCTCACCGGTCACCATCGACTCGTCGACCGAGCTCTCCCCCTCCACGACCTGCGCGTCGACCGGAACCTTCGCCCCCGGCCGGATGAGCAGCAGGTCGCCGACAGCGACTTCGGCGGTCGGCACCTCGACGGGCCGGCCGTCCCGGAGCACGACCGCCATCGGCGGCGCCAGGTCGAGCAGTCTCCGGATCGCCTCGTTGGCGCCGCCGCGAGCGCGCAGCTCCACCCAGTGGCCGAGCAGGACGAACGCGGCCAGGAAGGCGGCCGCCTCGTAGAACACCTCGCCCTCGATCCAGAAGGTGGCCGCCACCGAGTAGATCCAGCCGGTGCCGATGGCCACGGCGACGAGCACCATCATGTCCAGCGTCCTCGCTCTGAGGGCGCGGAACGCGCCTGCGAAGAAGATCGAGGACGCGTAGGCGACCACGGGCAGGCTGAGCAGGAACTGCCAGAGGTCGGCGCCGATCCCGCCCGGGGTGGGCGGGACGGAGCCAAACAGGGCCTCGCCGAGCGGCGACCACAGAGCGATGGGGATGGCGAAGGCGAGCGCGACGAGAAAGCGGTTGCGCATGTCGGCGACCATCGCCTGCATCGACAGGCCGGCGTGGCCGCCGTGCCCATGGCCGTGTGCGTGGTCTGCGCGTTCGACGGCGGCGTGGTCGTGCGCGGGCGCGAGGGGCTCTTCGTGCGCGAGCGGGTCGCACACGTGCCCGGGTACCGAGCGTCCCGCGCAGTGGTAGCCGCACTCCTCGACCCAGCGGCGAAGCTCCTCGACGGAGGTGCGCTCCGGGTCGAAGGCCACCGTCGCCGTCTGGGCGACGGGGTTCGCCTCGACGGAGGTCACGCCCGGACGGCGGCGGAGAACCTCCTCCACGACCGCCTTCTCGCTCGCGTAGTGAAGGCCGCCGACGTGGATGACGGCGATGGTCTCTTCGCTAGCCACGGGCCAGCTGGAGGGGTAGCCGCGCCGCCCGGACGAGCGGCTTGCGCATCCCAGCGCGAGGGAGTGCGGCGAGGGCGCACATCCTGCCCGGCGCGAAACCTCCGTCGCGGGCCGAGCGGAAGCCGTGGGTCTCGACCGCGGTCGGGCCGAAAGCCGGTTCCTGCATCAGCGCGTGCGGGCGAAGCGGTGCACGGCCTCGAGCAGCTCCTGGCTCTTGCGGGCGGCAGCCTCCGGGTCGCCTGAGGCGAGCGCGCCGGCGACGCAGTGGTTGACGTGGTCGTCGAGGATCTTGAAAGCAAGCGCCTCGAGCGCGGTCGAGACGGCGCTGATCTGGGTGAGGATGTCGATGCAGTAGCGCTCCTCTTCCACCATTCGCTCGATGCCGCGCACCTGGCCTTCGATGCGGTGCAGGCGCTTGATCAGCGCCTCCTTGTTCGAGACGTAGCCGTGCGACTGCGTGCCGGTTTCGGTCATGCCGGCTCTCCCTGGAGTTGCGCTTGAGGGACGGGGACCGCCGCCGTGGCCGGCTGCTCGCGCCGGCTGTGGAAGCGGCGCAGGCGCAGGCTGTTGGAGACGACGAACAGGCTCGATGCGGCCATCGCGGAAGCGGCGACGATCGGGTTGAGAAGGCCGGTGACGGCGAGCGGGATGGCGGCGACGTTGTAGGCGAAGGCCCAGAAGAGGTTGCCCTTGATGGTGCGCAGGGTGCGCCGGGCGAGGCGGATCGCGTCGGCGGCGGCGCGCAGGTCGCCCGAGACGAGCGTGATGTCGGAGGCTTCGATGGCGACGTCGGTACCTGTGCCGATGGCGATGCCGAGGTCGGCCTGGGCGAGAGCCGGTGCGTCGTTGACGCCGTCTCCGACCATCGCCACCACCTCGCCTGCCTCCTGGAGGCGTCTGATCTCCGCCACCTTCTCCTCCGGCAGCACGTTGGCGAGCACGCGCTCGATGCCGACCTGCGCCGCCACGGCCCGCGCAGTGCGCTCGTTGTCACCGGTAAGCAGCACCGGGGTCAGGCCAAGCCCCTTCAGCTCGGCGATCGCCTGTGCGCTCGTCGCCTTGATCCGGTCGGCGACGACGAGCAACCCGCGCACCCGACCGTCCCAGGCCACGGCCACGACCGTGCGCCCGGCCGCCTCGGCCTCGTCCCGGGCGCGGCCGAGATCCGCCGGCAGCTCCAGACCCCACTCGTCCAGGAGCAGCGGCCGGCCGACTACGACCGCACGGCCCTCGACGACCGCCTCGATGCCGAGGCCGGCCCGGCTCGTGAAACGCTCCACGGGCGGCAGCGGGCCGAGCTCCTCGCGCGCCCGCTCGGCGATCGCGCGCGCGATCGGGTGCTCGCTCGCATCCTCGGCCGCCCCGGCGAGCCGAAGCAGCTCGTCGCGGCGGACGTCGGCGGCTGGCACGACATCGGCGAGTCGCATCGCGCCCTCGGTGACAGTACCGGTCTTGTCCAGGACGATGGTCGTGATTCGGCGCGTCTGCTCGAGAATCTCCGGGCCTCTGATCAGGATGCCGAGCTGGGCGCCGCGGCCGGTGCCGACCATGAGCGCGGTGGGCGTGGCCAGGCCGAGGGCGCAGGGGCAGGCGATGATGAGCACGGCCACGGCTGCGGTGAAGGCGGCCGTGGCGTCGCCGCTGAGAGCGAGCCAGCCGGCGAGCGTGCCCAGCGAGATCGCGACCACGATGGGCACGAACACAGCCGAGACCCGGTCGGCCAGCCGCTGGATGGGGGCCTTGCCCGCCTGCGCCTCGGCGACTAGGCGTGCGATCTGGGCGAGCGCCGTCTCGCTGCCTACCTTGGTCGCGCGCACCACCAGCCGTCCGTGGGTGTTGATCGTCGCTCCGGCAACCTCGTCGTCGGGCCCGACCTCGACCGGTACGGGCTCCCCGGTCAGCATCGACTGGTCGATGGCGGAGGCGCCCTCCACGATCTCGCCGTCCGTGGGGATCTTTTCTCCGGGGCGAACGACCATGAGGTCGCCCACCTCGACCTCCTCGATGGGAACGGCCACCTCGATGCCGTTGCGGATGACCCGGGCCTCCTTGGCGCCGAGCTCGAGCAGGCGGCGGATGGCCTCGCTCGAGCGGCCACGGGCGCGGGCCTCGAGGTAGCGGCCGAGCAGGATCAGGGTGGTGATGACGGCGCCGACCTCGAAGTACGTGTGCGCGCCGGGGAACGCGAGCAGGGCGACGAGCGACCAGGTCCAGGCTGCGAGCGTACCGATCGAGATCAGCGTGTCCATCGTCGCCGTCCCGTGGCGCAGGTTGAGAGCCGCGGCGTGGTGGAAGCGGAAGCCGCTCCAGAGCACGACCGGGGTGGCGAGCGCCAGGGCAAGCCACTCCCAGCCGGAGAAGCGAAGGGGCGGGATCATGGCCAGGGCGACGAGCGGCGCCGTCAGCGCGGCGGCGGCGGCCAGGCGTAGGAAGAGCTGGCGCCCGGCCTCCTCCCTGGTGCCCTCGGCCTGGGCCGGGAGGGTGGCTCCGTAGCCGGCCGCCTCGACCGTCCGGATCAAGTCATCGAGGGAGACCCGCCGGGGATCGTAGGTGACGGTGGCCTGCTCGGTAGCGTAGTTGACCGTGGCCGTCACGCCCTCCACCCTGTTCAGCTTGCGCTCGATGCGGGCCGCGCAGGCGGCGCAGGTCATGCCCTCGATCGCAAGCTGGACGCGCTGCTCGGGCTTCTCCTCGACGGCGGTCGCCATCATGCCGCCTCGTAGCCCGCTTCCGCGATGGCAGCCCTGAGCTTGCGGTCATCGAGGTCCCGGCCGCGGACGACGACGAGCTTGGTCTCCAAGTCGACCTCCACCGCCTCGACCCCCTCCACGGCCTCGAGCTCCTCGGTAACCGAGGCCTTGCAGTGGTCGCAGTGCATACCTGGGACCGTGTAGGTGATCGTCTCGCTCATGCTCCTCCTTTCCTAGGCGCCCTTCATTATACCCATGAGGGGTATTGTAGGTCACGGTCGCTGCTCGTGGCCGTCGGGCTGCTCGATCCCCACCCCGGGCTGGAGCCGCCGCCGCCGCCCGAGCTGGCAGGGTTAAGCGACCGATCGCGGGGCGCCGCACGTGTCGGCGCCGCCCATGGCAGGATCAATGCAGCGGCTTGCCGCGCCGGTGTCGGTCCGTGGAAGCCACGACCGCCGCCGTCCTCGGCGCCGGCGCCGCGGCGCTCCGCGTTCTCGGCAGGAAGCGCGGCGTGACGGCGGCGTAGCGGTCCCATGCCTCGCCGAGCCGGGCGCGCACCTCCGCCTCTTCGCGCAGCGCCAGTCTGCGGTAGGCGAAGACGAGGATGGGGAACATGACGAGCGTGGCCAGGGTCGGCCACTGCAGCAGGAAGCCGACCATGATCAGGATGAGGCCCAGGTACTGTGGATGGCGCACGTGCGCGTACGGCCCGGTCGTGGCCACAACCCCCTGCCGCTGAGCGCGGAGCAGCGCCTTCCAAGCGGCGGAGATAAGCCAGAACCCGCCGATGATGAAGGCGTAGCTTGCGAGGTGGAAGGGGCTCAGGTGCGGGTCGCCCTTCCAGCGGATCACGTCGGCCCAGAGGTGGCCGGCGTTGTGGCTGAGGTCGACGCCGGGGACGAGGCCGCCGAGCGGCCCGGAGAGCAGGTAGATGGTCAGCGGGTAGCCGTACATCTCCGTGAAGAGGGCGACGACGAAGGCGGAGAAGCCGCCCAGGGCGCGCCAGTCCCGGCCGCTCTTCGGGTGGAAGAAACTCACCGCGAAGACGATGAAGAGCAGCGAGTTGAAGATGACAAGCGGCCAGAGGCCGTAGCCGTAGTCGTTCACCTTGTCTCCCTGGGCTGAGTGTCGGGACGCGGCCTGAAGTTCCTGTGAAGGACATCTGCCGTTTTCGTGAACCCTGGCCGGCGGAGCGGGGCCCCGCCCAGCGCTCGCGAAGACGACGCTCGTGGTCAGGCCGCTGTCGACGCGAGCGGACGTCGGCGCAGGCACGTCACGGGCGTCTCTCAGGCGCCCTGCCGCCTCGGCTCCCCGATCGCCGCCCTCCGGGCCGATCTGCGCCGCAGCGCCAGCAGAAGCCCGACGCTGACGCCGACGAGGACGAGCTCGATCGCCGGCATCAAGCTATCGAGATCGACCCCCTCATCGAAGCCCTCCCCGGGGATCAGCCAGGGGTGCGCCGATCCGTTGGCGAGATGGAAGTTGACATTCATGAAGATGCCCGCGAAGGCGGCGACGGCGGACGTCAGGAGGACGGCTGCGCGCAGGTCGGTGCGCAGTCTCTCCCAGGCGAGAAGCCAGACGAGCGCTGCGGCGATCAGCGCAAGGCCGACCAGGAGCTCGCCGATCTCGATCAGGTAGCCGAACGCGCCCGCGTTGGGGATCACGGCCGAGTCGAGGAAGCTCCTGTACCAGCCGTCGACGCCCTCCGACTTCTCCCTAAGCTCATCGGCGAGCCTGCCCGGAAAGCCGCCCCGGTAGAGCTTCGTCAGACCCGACATGAACCACTCGTAGCCGAGGAAGAGCTGGACGAGGAGCAGCCCGACCAGTGGTAGTCGTGCCGCCCAGGCTGTCGACTCCGGCGCCTCCGCGTGGGTATGTGGAGTGTGCATCACGCGCTCCCTTCGTTGAGCCGGCTCGATTGTCGAGCGGGGCTCGCCCAGCGGCATCGGCGTCTACCCTGATACCCAGTCGGGGTATGATACTGATTGGCTGCCTCGGGGGCCGAGGGCCGCGACTGCAATCGCGCACCGGCTGCCGCAGCCACGCCCGGGCGGCGGTGAGGCCGGCGAGAGCGCGACGCGCCCCCAGGTGTCCGCGCCTACGAGGGCGCCGAGCGCACGCGCCAAGCGAACCGCAGCTCGCCCGCGACGAGCCCGCGCAGGACGAGCGCGACGCGCATCCCCGGCGCGAGCACTGGACGGCCGCCGGCGACGGCGGGGAAGACGAGCCTCCCCTTCAGGTGGTGTCCCATGTGCCCGCCCTCCAGTACCTTCCAGCTGCGCGCGGGCAGCTCACGGCCGCGGAGGACGAGCGTCGAGCGCGCACCGAGGTCGTAGCCGGAAAGCGGCGGCGCCCCCATGTCGGAGGTGTCCATCGTGACGGCGAACCGCAGACCGTCGGGGAAGCGCCCCTCGTAGCGGACGGCGACGTCGAGGTCTCCGGCCTCCTTCTCCTGGCGAGCGGGGACGAGCGCGAGCGCCCCCGAGGGCGGCGCCCCGCTGCCTGCCAACGTGTCGCGGACAGCGAGGGCGAGGGAGACGACAGAGAGAACGCCGAAGACGGCGAGCAGCGCGAGCCGTACCCTCCCCCCGCCCCTGCCCAGCCTGCGCTGGCTGCGGTAGAGCGTGAGGCTGAGACCGACCGAGACGATCCCGGCCGACGAGAGGGCGAGGACGAGCGACGGGTCGAGCAGGAAGGCGAGCGGCATGCCGGCGAGCGACACACCGGCCACGGCGAGCGAGGCAACGAGCGCTGCGCAGGCGGCGTGGCAGGCGCTGTGGATCCCGCCGAGCGCTCCCAGGGCGCTCGCCGGAACGCCAAGGGCTCCGAGCAGGCGAGCCCAGCGCGCCGCCGGAGCGTCGCGCTCGATGCCGACGGACGGCGACGAGGCCGATTGCGCGTGCGCCGCTGGAGCGCTCATACACGGACAGCCTTCCCGCGAGCGGTGAAGAAGGCGTGAAGCACGTCTGCCGATTCGTTGAACTCGGGGCTCTTTGCGGGTGGTCGCGCCGTCTTGCGCCAGCTACTCGCGATGTGGGAACGGAGCGTGCCCCGGCCCCGGCGGCGTCAGTCCTGCTCCCCTCCGAGCGATGATCTCGCGCCAGATCCCGTCGCGGCGCACCTCCACGAGCTCGAGCCCCGCGGCCAAGGCGTTCTCCTCGGTGCGCCTGTTCAGGCTCGGCCCGAACAGGCGCCGTGTGAGCGGGCTGACGAGATCGGCGACAAGGCCGAGGAGCGGGTTGCGCGGCCGCACGTGCTCGAGCAGGAGCACTGCGCCGTCGGGCTTCACCACCCGCGCCAGCTCTCGGAGGCCGCGCACCGGGTCGGCGACCGAGCAGAAGAGGCAGGCGGCCACGACCGTGTCGAAGGTCGCGTCCTGGAAGGGCAGCTCCTGGACGTCGGCTTGGCGCAGCTCGACCTCGCGGCCGAGGCTCTCAGCGCGTCGGCGGGCGCGCTCGAGCATCTGCGGCGAGACGTCGATCCCGGTCAGCTCGAGCCCCTCCGGGTAGAATTCGAGGTTCCGGCCGGTGCCGATCCCGGCCTCGAGCACCCGCCCACGGGCACGGGCGAGCAGCCGACGGCGACGCGCGCGCAGCCCGAGCAGCTCCATAGGGGCGTTGCAGAGGTCGTACAGCGGGGCGAGCCGCTCGTAGCGGCGCGTGACCGCAGCCTGCTCCTCGCGGCTCACCCCGTTCCTCCGCCGATCTCGCTCAGTGGCAGCCGGAGCCGCCGCCGTGCCCGTGCTCCTTCGCCTGCGTCGCACCGTGCTCGTGCTTGTGGCGGTGCCGGCCCGCCTCGTGCCGGTGCCGGCCGTTCCCCCGGCTGTCGCCGCCGCAGCACCCGTGAGCGGCAGCGTCGTGCTCCCGACGCTCCGGGTGCTCGGCGCGTCGGAAGAGGCGGCTGAGGGCCGTTCGGATTCCCATCATCGCTCCTTTCCTGTCGCTGGACGAGACACGTCAGGGCAAGCCTCACTCGACGACGAGCCTCCCTTGCAGCATCCCCATCTGGCAGGTGAAGCGGTACTCGCCGGGCGCCTGCGGCATCAGCTCGATTGCCACCTGCTCTCCCTGGGGAAGGCGCGCGCTCTTGTCGAAGGCGTCGAAGATCACCTGCTCGGAGCAGGGCGAGGCCTCCTCGCGCAGGAAGACGAGCCGGACGGGCTTGCCTCGCTCGACGACGATCGTGTCGGGCGTGTAGCCGCCCTTGACGAGGATCATCTGCTCTTGGTAGCCGCTCGAGGTGAGCACGGCGCGCACGCCTGCGACCTGCTTCAGCCAGAAGAACCACACGACCAGGGCGATCGCGGCGGCGCCGGCGACGACGACGGCGACCTCGTCGTAGCTCATCGGTCACACCTCCCTTGGGCGCCAGCGCTTGAGGCGGTTGGCGTTCGAGATGACGGTGACGGAGCTGAAGCTCATCGCGCCCGCGGCGATGATCGGGCTGAGCAGGACGCCGACGAGCGGGTAGAGGACGCCCAGCGCGATCGGCAGCCCCAGGCTGTTGTAGGCGAAGGCGCCGGCCACGTTCTCGTAGACGTTGCGCATCGTCGCCTTGGAGATTTCGATCGCGGTGACGACGCCCCGCAGGCTGCCGGAGATCAGCGTCACGTCGGCCGCCTCGATGGCGACGTCGGTGCCGGTGCCGATGGCGAAGCCGACGTCGGCCTGCGTCAGCGCCGGGGCGTCGTTGATCCCGTCGCCGACCATGCCGACCCGCTTGCCCTCGAGCTGGAGCTTCTTCACCTCGGCCACCTTGTCCTCGGGCAGCACCTCGGCGAGGACGCGGTCGACGCCGACTTGGCGGGCGATCGCCTCCGCCGTGCGGCGGTTGTCGCCGGTCAGCATCGCGACCTCGAGCCCGAGCGCCTTGAGCGCCCGGATTGCGGCGATCGAATCGTCCTTGACTGTGTCGGCGACGGCGACGAGACCGACGGCGCGGCCGTCGATGGCCACGTACATCGGCGTCTTGCCCTCGTCGGCGAGCCGCTCCCAGTCCGGCTCGAGGGCGGAGGCGTCGATCCGCTCGCGCTCGAGCAGGCGCAGGTTGCCGAGCAGCACCTCATGCCCCTCGACCCGGGCGCGGACACCGTGGCCGGGAATCGCCTCGAACCCCTCGACCGGCGGCGGCTCGAGCCCGCGCTCCTCGGCGCCGGCGACGATCGCCGCCGCCAGCGGATGCTCGGAGGAGCGCTCGACGGCGGCCGCAAGACGCAGCACCTCCTCCTCGTCCAGGCCGCTCGAGGCGAGGACGTCGGTGAGCGAGGGCTTGCCCCAGGTGATCGTACCCGTCTTGTCGAGGACGACCGTGTCCAGCTTCGAGGTCACCTGGAGGGCGTCGCCGGAGCGGATCAGGATGCCGTGCTCGGCGCCCTTGCCGACGCCCGTCGTGAGCGACATCGGCGTCGCCATTCCCAGCGCGCAGGGGCAGGCGATGATCAGCGTCGTCACGGCTACGATCACCGCGTAGGCGATCGCCGGCGTCGGCCCGAGCACGTACCAGATGACGAAGCCGGCAATGGCGAGGATCATCACCGCGGGTGTGAAGTAGGCCGAGACCTTGTCGACGATCCGCTGGATGGGCACCTTGGAGGTCTGGGCGTCTTGGACGAGACGCACGATCTGGGCGAGCGCCGTGTCCCTGCCGACCTTCGTCGCCCGGAAGCGCACCACTCCGGTCGTGTTCATCGTCGCTCCGATGACCTCGTCGCCCGGGCGTTTCTCGACCGGGATCGACTCGCCGGTGATCATCGACTCGTCGACCGCCGATTGGCCGTCGACGACCTCGCCGTCGACCGGGATCTTCTCGCCGGGCCGCACGACGACGATGTCGCCCACGGCCACCTCCTCGACCGGCACGTCCACTTCGGCGCCGTCGCGGACGACCCGCGCCGTCTTCGGCTGCAAGCCGATGAGCTTGCGGATGGCCTCCGAGGAGCGCCCGCGCGCCTTTACCTCCATCGCCAGCCCGAGCACGACGAGCGCGGTGACGACGACGGTGACGTCGTAGTAGACCTCGGTGAACCTCGACTCCGGGAAGAGGTCGGGAACGAGCAGGGCGACGGTCGAGTACAGCCAGGCGACGCCCGTCCCCATGGCGATCAGGGTGTGCATGTTCGCCTGCCGGTGCCGCAGCGCCCGCCAGGCGCCCGTGAAGAACTGCGAGCCCGAGTAGGCGAGCACCGCGAGCGCGGCGAGACCAATCACCGCCCAGAGGACACGGATCTGCACCGTCTCGCGCGGGAACCAGTCGCGCAGGCCCGGGAACAGCCACGGGTAGCTGAGCACCATCGTCGGCACGCCCACGGCGGCGCCGAACCACCACTTGCGCATGAGCGTCCGGTACTCGTGCTCGGCCTCGCCGAGCTCGGCAGGGGTCTCCGATCGCTGAGCGGTCGCTTGCAGCGTGAGCTCGGCTGCGGAGGCGCCCACCTCAGATCACCCTGAAGGCGATCAACGCGACGAGGACGACCATCGGGATGCAGCAGGCGAGCATGGCCAGCCAGCCATGCCCGCCGTGGTCCCCCTGCCCCTTCGCCTTCTCGGCCCTGCTCACGGCCTGCTCCTCAGCGAGCGCGGCACATAGCCGAGCCACCGGTAGAGTGGACAGTGCCCGAGTACGCCTGTGACGACGAGGTCAAGGCCGGCTGCGACGAGCAGAAGCTCAAGCGTGATAGCCGGGACGCCGACGGCGGAGGTAAGAAGGAGGGAGCCGGCGACCGCTCCGGCGATTCCGACCGCGACGCGTCCGATGCGCTCGGCCGGAGTGATGTTGATCGAGGGACGTCTCACCGGTCCTCCACGCTGCTATACCCTGGGGGAGTATATGGAAGCCGTGGTGCGCCGCATCCGTGCCCACGCGGGTCGCCGCTCCGTAGCTTCTACGGACGGGCGGCGCCAGTCCCAGCCCGGCTCTCCGGCGGAGCTGTGAGCCGCGGCGGGCGGCTCACGCACCCGTCCCGTGCCCCGTCACGATGACCCGCCCACGCAGCATGCCCATCTGGCAGGTGAACTCGTACTCGCCCGGCTCCGTGGGGAAGAGCTCCACGGTCACGTCCTCGTACGGAGGCAGCATCGCGCTCTTACCGAAGGCTGGGAACACCACCCGCTCCGAGCACGGGGCCGTCTCCTCGCGGCGGAAGATGAGGCGCAACGGGAATCCGGCCTCGACGAAGATCACACTCGGCTCGTAGCCTCCCCGAACGCGCACACGGATCGCGGTGCTCTGCTTGCTCAGCGAAGGCGCTGCCTTCGGCCGCCGGCTCGGCGATAGCAGCGACAGCACGCCGAGCGGGAGGAGGGGGCGCGCTCCCCGAGGGATCAGTGTGCGGTGCATCCTCGCTCCTTTCCCACGTGCTGTGACCGCAGTCTCGATCACCGATCTGAACGCCCTGTGAAGGAGTTCTGCCGGTGCGGTGAAGCACAGCTTCTCTCCGCTACGCGGGCGGAACGCTGACCCGCCGCTCATCGGCGCGCCGGCGGAGCGCGAGGCCGACCAGGGCGAGCGCCAAGACGACGCCTCCGGCGATCCCCACTCCCAGCTCCCCGGCGCCGACGGTGGGACGGAAGGTGGCGCCGACGACGTGGTGGTCGGGGAAGGCGTGGCGGAGTTGCTCCAGCGCGGCCTTCACGTTCTCCTGGTGGAGGGCCGCGTGCGCGTCGCGCAGGGCGCGCAGGTCGACATCGCCCGTGTTCTTGGTCTTGAGCGCCTCATCGAGCTTCTCCGTCGCCTTCTCGTGCTCTTGCGTCTGCTCGAGCAGGGCGAGCGCCTGAAGCGAGAGGGCGCGGGCGGTCTGGGCGGCGTTCTCCTCGTTGTGGCCGCCGGTCGCCCACGCCGGCCCGGCCAGGGCCAGGCTCAGTGTCGCTGCCAGGATCAGCGTCGCCTTCCTCACGGCATCTCCCCGACGTGAGAGACCGGCACCGTGAAGAAGGCGTAGACGGTGAGTGCGGCCCAGGCGAGGATCACGAGCGCGGCCAGCGCCATCCACAGCCTGCGCCGGCGCGGGTCACGCTCGCGGCTGCGGTCGAGGAAGGGAAGCGCGGCCAGGCCTGCGACGAGCAGGCCGGGCATGATCGCGATCGCCTTCAGCCCGAACCAGTTCTCGAACGGGTACAGCCAGAGGAAGTACCAGGGCGGTTTGGTGATCTCGATCCCCTCGACCCCCTCCGGGCCGATGCCGGTGGGACGCGCTGCGCTCATCACGAGGGCGATACCGAGCGCGACGAGCGTCCAGTAGAGGATGCGCGCCAGGTGCGTGGTGAACGGCAGGGTTACCTGCTGCCGCTCACGCCGCTCGACCTCCTCGGCTGTTCCCCAGGGGAGCGGCGAGATCTTCTGCTTCTTGACGAGAAGAAGGTGGACGCCGACGAATCCGGCGACGAGGAGGGGCAGGATGCTGATGTGGGTGATGTAGATCCGCGTGAGGAGGGAGAGCGTGTCCGAGAAGCCGGCGGAAAACCAGAAGCCGAAGACGCCGACGAGCTTCGTGAGCTCGACGTTGTGGCCGTAGGCCTCGAGCCCCTCCTGGTCCCACTTCAGGATCGTCCCCGTGAAGAGGAACCCGCCGGCGAGCAGGAAGAGGACGATCCCCGTCAGCCAGATTCCCTCGCGGGGGCGCTTGTACGCGGAGGTGACGAACGTCCGCAGCAGGTGGAGGAGGAGGGTGACGATGAAGATGTTCGCGAGCCAGAAGTGGAGGCTGCGGATGATCGCGCCCGGCTGCTCCTGGCTGATGTGGACGACGCTCGCGTGCGCCCTGGCGGGGGTCGGATCGTAGAACTGCGTCAGGTAGAAGCCCGTCGCGACGAGCAGGACGAAGCTGCCGAGCGTGATGCCGCCCAGCGTGTAGGCGAGCGTGTTCGCGTGCTGCGGCACCGGATAGGCCAGCGCCGAGAAGCCGAAGCGCTCGTCGAGCCAGACCCCCACCCGGCGGAGCCGACTCGGCGTCTGCACGCCCGCTTCTCCGACCGCCTGCTCGCGTGGGAGCACCGCCACGGCGGCGGAGTCTCCCGCAGCCGTATGAAGAAGCGGTGAATCGCCTCTCCGGGCGCCCGGCTCGCGGGCGCTTCACGACAACGACACGTGCTCTTCACCGGCTCTTCGCAACGCTCCGGCAGCCTGGAGGCGAGAAGACCACCACGATGGACGAGTTCGCGGCAGCGAAGAGGAGGGAGAAAGGCGATGAGCAAGGAAACCATCCTCCTGCTCGTGCTCCTGGTCGGAGCGCCGCTCTTGATGGCTCTCATGCATCGAGGCGGGGCTCACCAGGGCCATGGGCACGGCGGATCCGGCGGCGGTTGCTGCGGAGGCGGCGGTCATGCCGGCCACAACCACGGGGAGCCGCCCGAACAGGATCGGGCAACGCTCGTCCTCGGTAAGCCGGGGCCGCGCCGCCACGGCGAAGCATCCCCCGAGGGTGAGGGCGAGCCGGCCGTCGGTACGGGGAAGGGGGCCGCCGAGCCCGCGGCGCCCACGCCGGACACGAGCAGCTGAGGCCGGCGAGCCTCCCCAAGAGCTACGCTGATCCTCATGAAACGCAAGGCGTACGGCCGGGACGCCGGTCTCTCGCTGCGAATGCTGCTGACGGGCACGCTGCTCGGGCTGCTCTACGTCGTCTTCGCGGTCGTCCTCTTCCAGGTGCTGAACGTCGGGCTCGTCCCCATGCTCGTGATCGTGCTCGCGATCGCGCTGCTGCAGTACTACACGTCCGACAAGCTCGCCCTGGCCGCCTCGGGCGCCAAGGTCGTCAGCGCCGAGCAGGCGCCCGAGCTGCACGCGATGGTGGAGCGGCTGTGCGCGCTCGCCGACCTGCCCAAGCCGAGGATCGCCGTGATCGACTCGGACGTGCCGAATGCCTTCGCGACGGGCCGCAGCCCGAAGCACGCCGCGGTCGCTGTCACCACCGGGCTCTGGCGCCGGCTCGAACCGCAGGAGATCGAGGCTGTGCTCGCGCACGAGCTCTCCCATATCGCCAACCGCGACGTGCTGGTGATGACGGTGGCCAGCTTCTTCGCCATGCTGGCGGCGCTCCTGACCCGCTTCGCCTTCTACACCGGCCTCTTCGGGGGCGGGAACCGCAATCGTGACAGCGGGCCGCCCGTCTGGCTGATCGTCCTGCTCGTGTCGGTCGTCACCTATGTTCTGAGCCAGATCCTGATCCTCGCCATCTCCCGCTACCGCGAGTACGCCGCCGACCGGGGCTCGGCGTTGATCACCGGCGCGCCCGAGCACCTGATGAGCGCGCTGCAGCGGATCGCGGCCGGAATCACGGCCATCCCGCAGCGCGACCTGCGCGAGGTCGAGGGGATGAACGCCTTCTTCATCGTTCCCACGAGCGTGAAGGCGAGGGCTGCCACGCTGTTCATGACCCACCCGCCGCTCGAGAAGCGGCTGGAACGGCTGGCGGAGATCGCCCGCGAGATGGGTCGGTCGGTCCCCGCATAGGACTCGGCGGCCACGTCTTCCGTGGGTCTCGGCGACATCCTCTTCGGGCGCAAACGGCTGAAGCAGGCCACCGAGGAGCGGATCTTCGCGCTCTCGACCGCCCGCATCACGCTCGAGGCGGAGCTGGGGCTCAAACCTGCTGGCGCTGCCGCCGTCTGCTTCAAGCCCGTCTCGGCTGGCGAGTTCGTACGTGCTGAGAACGAGCTCGAGGAGCTGCTTGCGGTCACCGCCCGCGACTCCGGCTCGAAGGTCGAGCGCCGTTCCGACGACCTCGGTTTCCAATGGCTCGTCGTCCACGACCCCGACTTCGAGGACCTCGTGACGACCGTGCACCTGATCGCCTCGGAGCTGAAGAGCCGGGGCTTCGGCGACCGCCTGCTCGCGGCCCTCTTCCGCTTCCAGGGCGACCGGCACCCCGTCTACATCGTCTACGGCTACAAACGGGGCGCCTTTTGGCCCTTTGTTCCCACCGGCAGCGGCAGGGATCGGGACAACGCGACGGAGCTCAAGCTGAAAGCCGAGCTCGAGCGGGAGCTGCCGATCGAGGCCGATCTCTCCAGCTGGTTCGGGCTGTTCGACGCCCCAGTGTGAGTTAGGAGGCCGGCAGGTCGGGGATCAGGCCCTCGCCGCTGAAAAGCTCGCGCGCCTCGTCGAGCGACAGGTCGGAGGGCGGGACGATCACATCCGAGCCGGAGAGATCGGCGAGATCGAGCGGCTCGCCCAGCTCGCGCACGGCCCGGTGCAGCTCCTCCAGCTTCTCGTGGAACGCTGCCTCGTCACCCCGCTCGAGCGCGGAGACGGCGGCGTCATCGATCTCGTTCAACCGGGCGGCGTGCTCGTCGGCGACGCGGAACTGCCCCTCGCCCATCAGGCGGACGATCACGGCTGGAGCTCCTTCGGCTTCTCGCCCTGCGCGAGCTCGTCCTTCAGCTTCGCCAGCTCCTGGTCGACCTGGCTTCGGGAGGCGATCTGGGCCAGCTCACGGTCGAGCTCGGTCGTACCGGACGTGAAGTCTTCGAGCGCACCGGACGACACGAGCTCGTCGACGGCGGCGGCCCGCGCCTGCATCTGCTCCGTCTTCTCCTTGGCGCGCTGGATGGCGAGGCCGGTATCGGCCATCTGCTCCCCGATCCCGGTTGCGGCCTCGTTGATGCGCACGGACGCCTCGGCGGCCGAGTACTGGGCCTTGATGACCTCCTTCTGGGAGCGGAAGGCCTCGATCTTCGCCTGGAGCGCCTTCTCGCTCGCGATCAGCTTCTCCTGCTGCTGCTCGAGCCCCTGTACCTGGGCGTCGAGGTCACGGAGCTGCTGCTGAACGCCCGATTTGCGCTCGAGCGCCTGACGGGCGAGGTCCTCGCGACCGGCGGCGAGCGCCTGGCGGGCCTGCTGCTCGAGCTTGACGAGGCTCTGCTCGAGCTGCTCGGACTGCATCTGAAGCCGCTTCTTGGCGGTGACGACGTCGGCGACGCCGCGCTTGACGTTCTGCAGCAGCTCGAGCTGCTTCTCGTACGAGTAGTCGAGCGTCTCCACCGGGTTCTCGGCCCTGTCCAGCAGTTTCGAAAGCTTCGCCTTGACGACGAGCGAAGCGCGCGACATGAGACCGGCCATCGATCCTCCTCGGTCGGGTCGTCAGGTAGCCTACCCGCCAGGCTCTGCGCGCGGGTCGCTGCCTCCAACGCCGGAACAACGCATCCTGGGTCGTGAGCGTCAGCGTGACCCTCCTGGTTGAAGGTCCGGTGAACAACGTCCGCCGCCTCGGCAGAGTCGCCGGCGTTCGCGCCGGCGCCTTGGCGCCCGGTCTTCACCCCCTTCACTCGGGTCGTTGACGACGGCGGGCGCGCACTCCCGTGCTCCCTGTGGAAAGGGAATCGCATGTCCGCCTTCGGCGAGGTGGTCGGGCACATGCAAGAGCACCAGGGCTCGGCGTTGCCGCGGCGATCGTCGGGTTTCTAGCCGCGAGGAAGAGCGCTCCGCGCGATCAGCCTTTGCCCGGCGCCGCGGCCGTACGCAAGCGCGCCAGGGCGGCAGCCGCCGCCAGCAGGACCACGGCGTCGTTAGCCAGGCACCACTGGCACACGGCGTCGATCAGGACAAGCTGGGCGTAGAGGAGCCAGGCGCTGAAGGCGAGGGCGGCCAGCGCGATCCCCGCTCCCAGGGCGGCGGCGAGGGGGCCGCGGGCCATCGCCGTGGAGAGTAGGGCCAGGTAGGCGGCGAGCCCGAGCACGGCCACGGGAACGCCCGCCACCTGGGAGTAGCGCGAGCGCTGCACGGTCTCGCAGCCGCCGGTGGGACAGGCGATGGGGGCTCCGCTGAGACGGGTGTAGGTGAGGTAGGCGGCGACGCCGGCGCCGGCCAGGGCGAGCACGGCGAGAGCCACCCGCAGCCCCTGCTCGCTCAAGGCCGAAGAAGACGCTCGAAGGCGGAGCTGAAGAACTGAGGGTCGGAGAGGGCCTGGGCGGAGGGGAGCGCCATCGGCGCCAGTTGCCCTCCGCTTCGGCCCAGGAGGAAGGTGGGAGTGCCCGACACCCCGTCCCTCGCGGCCTGCTCCTCCCAGGCGGCGAGCGTCCGGGTCGTCTTCTCGTCGCCGCCCTCGTCGAGAGCCCGCTCGGCGTCGAGGCCGGGAATGCTCTCCAGGATGTCTCGCACCAGCTCCTCGCGGATCCAGCCTGTCCCCTCCTCCCCTTGGTTCCGATAGAGGATGTCGATCACGTGCCACAAGCGGCCCTGCCGGCCGGCAGCGGCCGCAGCGCGAAGCGCCCGCTCGGAGTCGGCGCGGGGCTCGATGAAGATGAGGCCGCGGAAGACGAGCTTGGCCTTGCCGGCGCGAACGTACCGCCTGACGATGGCGGGGAAGACGTTTCTCGCCCACATGCCGCAGAAGGGACACTGGGGCTCGGCGTACTCGACCAGGGTGAGAGGCGCCTCGGGGCGGCCGAGGACGTTCCCCCGTTGGGGGATGCCGCGGAGGAGGCGAGCGACCTCGGCGGTCCCGGAGACTGCTTGGGGCTTGCTCTCCTTCCCCCCGCCGGCGCTGAGCGCGATCAGGACCGCAGCCAGGACCGCCGCTACGACCACGACGACCGCGAGCAGGGTCCTGGCCGAGAGCTTCCCTCGCACGCCGCCAGCCTAGCTTAGGCTGCCGTCGCCGGCCTGGCGAGAACTACTCCTCAAGCCGGCCCTGGCGGGCGAGAGGGGGTCTAGCCTCCGGCGGCCTCGGCCCGCCGCATGCCGGCGAGGCTCCAGAGGAGGAAGAGCGCGGCCAGGCCGGCGGCAGCCGCGAAGGCGATCCCCACGTAGGCGGGGCGGCCGGCGAGGAGGCTGCGGCCGGCCTCCAGGAAGTAGGTGACGGGATTGGCTTGGGCCACGGCGTGAATCCAGCCTGTGAGGAGGTCGAGCGGCACGTACACGGGGGCGAGGAAGAGGGCGAGGAAGACGGGGATCTGCATAATCGGCCCAGCTTGCAGCGTGCGCAGGCGCACGGCCACGCCTGCCGACCAGAGAAGGGCGGCGCAGTTGACGAGGGCGGCGAGGAGGTAGAGGCCGACGAGGTCGATGCCTCCTCCCCCCACCTCCATGCCCACGGCCAGGGCGACGATGGTCAGGAGGGAGCCCGTGACTCCCCAGCGGGCGAGGGCGGCGAGGCCGTATCCGACCACGATGGCGCTGCGGTAGGGCGCTGCCAGCATCAGCCTCCTGGTGAACCCGCTCTCGAAGTCGCGGGCGATGCCGAAGCCGGTGAAGACGCCGCCGAAGGCGGCCGACTGGAGGAGCACGAACACGAACTGGAAGGCGGTGTAGCCGACGGGAAACTCGAAGCCGGGAACCCGCTCGAGCTGGGACAGTCCCCCGGCGAAGGCGGTGAAGAAGAGGAAGGGAAAGGCCAAGGAGGGGATGAGGATGTTGGGGGTGGTCAAGGCGTTGTGGGCGGTACGCCACGCGACCCCCAGCGCCACCGAGCGGTAGGCAGCCCAGGCGGAAGGCGACTCCCTCACGTCCTGGCCATCCTCCCCCTGAGCGCCCACGAGGCCGCTGCCGTAGCGGCGACGAGGAGGGCGAGGGAGACGGCGAAGGCGAGGGCCAGCGCCTGGCCGTCCCAGCCGGAGATGATGAGGCTCCGTGCTCCCTCGATGAGGTAGGAGACCGGGTTGATGGTGGCGAGCGCCCGGAACCACTCTGCCGCCATCAAGTGGCGGGGGGCGTTCATGGAGGACACGAACAGAAAGACGAAGAGCACGGGGAAGAGCGCCTGCACCGCCTCCCCGGAGCCGGTGCGCAGGGCCATGAACGCCCCCAGCATGCCGAAGCCGGCGGCGACGAGGACGGCCAGGCCGAGGAGGACGAGGGCTCCCGGCGGCCCCGAGGCCAGGCGGACTCCCGCCACCAGAGCGAAGCCCAGGTAGAAGAGGGCCTGGATGAGGCCGAGGGCGACCACCCCGGCCACGTGGCCGGCGAGCAGCGTCGCTCCCCGCATCGGGGTCAGGGCCAGGCGGTGGAGGAAGCCGTTGGCGATGTCCCGGGCCAGGTCGGTGCCGGCGTTCATGGTGGCGAAGAGGGCCCCCTGCACGAAGGGGACGGCCATGGCGAAGGCGAGGAAGGAGGGGGTGGGAAAGCCCTCAAGGAGAGTGGAGGGACGGAGCCCGGCGGCGTTCACGGAGGCAAGCAGGGTGGGGAAGACCAGGGGCGGGACGACGTAGGCCGGCTGGCGTAGCGTGCGAAGGACGCTGCGACGGGCGAGGTGCGCGAGCTGGGAGAGCCCGATCGCGGTCATGGAACGAGCTGCTGGGGCTGCTCGGCGCCGGCTCCCTCCAGGGTGCGTCCGGTCTTGGCCAGGAACACGTCGTCGAGGCTGGGGGCGTGGAGCTGGAGGTGCTGGACGGCGATCCCCTCGGCATCCAGGGCCCGCACCACGTCGACGAGCCCGAGCTCGTCTCCGGCCAGGCGCACGGCCAGCGACTTGGGCGACATGTGGGCGAGCTCGCCGAAGCGCTCGAGGACGCGGGCCAGGGCGGGGCGCTGCTCAGGATCGGCCGGCACCACCTCCACGGTGGGGTGGCCGATCTCGGCCTTGAGCTCCGCAGGCGTCCCCTCGGCCACGATCCGCCCCCGGTCGATGATCCCCACCCGGTCGGCGAGGACGTCTGCCTCCTCCAGGTACTGGGTGGTGAGGAAGACGGTCACCCCCTCCTCCTTGGCCAGCCTTCCCACCTCCTGCCACAGGGCGGCCCGGCTCTGGGGATCGAGCCCCGTCGTGGGCTCGTCCAGGAACAGGATGCGGGGACGGTGGACGAGCGCCAGCGCCAGGTCGAGGCGACGCTTCATCCCCCCGGAGTAGGTGCCTACCTTGCGATCGGCCGCCGCCGTCAGGCCCACCCGCTCGAGCAGCTCGTCGCCGCGCCGCCGCCGCTCGCCTCGGGGGATGCCGTGGAGGGCCATTTGCAGGCGCAGGTGCTCGCGGCCGGTGAGGAGCGGGTCGAGCGCGGCCTCCTGGAGGGCGGCGCCGATCGCCGCTCGGACCTTGGGCCCCTCGGTGACGACGTCGTATCCGGCGACGCGGGCGGTGCCGTCTGTGGGCGGAAGGAGGGTCGTCAACATGTGTACGGTGGTCGACTTGCCGGCCCCGTTGGGCCCCAGGAAGCCGTAGATCTCGCCCGCTCGTACCGCCAGGTCGATCCCGTCTACGGCCCGGATACCGCCCTTGAAGACGCGCACGAGCCCCCGGGCCTCGATCCCGTACTCGCCCACGCTCCCGACTCTAGCGATCGAGGTGGGAGGCAAGCAGGTACCCTCAGGGCATGGGTCGGGGCCTCGGCGTAGGGGCGGTGCTGGCGGCGCTCGTCCTCGTGGGCTGCGGCGGGGCCAAGCGGACGACCGAGGGCAGGACGACGTCCACCACTCCCACCACGGTCGAGCAGGCGCGGGCAGTGCGCGTGTACTTCCTGCTCCAGGGCAAGGTCCAGCCGGTGCTTCGGCTGGTCCGCACCGAGGCCGTGGCGGGAGCGGCCCTCGAGGCGTTGGCTCGAGGGCCGAGCGAGGAGGAGCGGCAAGCGATGGGCCTGCGTAGCGCCGTCCCGGCGGGGGCAAGGCTCTCCGGTCTTCGCATCGAGGGAGGGGTCGCCCGCCTCGACCTGCCCTCGAGCTGGGAGCGAGGCGCGGTCGCCCAGGTCGTCTACACGCTGACCCAGTTTCCCACCGTGCGGGCGGTCGAGATTCGCGGCCAGCGGTACGGACGGGCCGACTTCGAGGACGAGACGCCCCAGATCTTGGTCGAGTCTCCCCTCCCCTTCCAGCCGGTGCGGAGCCCGCTTCGGGCCAGCGGCACCGCCAACACCTTCGAGGCCACCTTCCAGTACGAGGTGGTCGACCCGGACGGGAAGGTCGTCGCCGAGAGCTTCGTGACCGCGAGCTCGGGGTCGGGGGAGCGGGGGACGTTCGCCTTCGAGGCCCCGTTCTCGGTAGCGAGGGGCGGGCTGGGCAAGCTGGTCGTGTTCGAGATCTCGGCCGAGGACGGCTCCCGCATCCACGAGGTTGCCATCCCCATCCGGCTGGAGGCGGCCTAGACCGACGTTCTCCGCGCGAGCGCCCCTACCCCTACCTGATCCTTGAGCACCGGGGAAGACGCGTGCCGCCGGGTACCCACCATCGCGGACTGGCTCCGCGCCCGTATCGGCTGACCAGACGGAGTCCGGCCGGTCTTAGGATTCAGCGGCTGGAGTGCGGACGCAGGTGGGCATTGTCGGCGCCGGACCCGCCGGACTGACACTCGCGCAGCTCCTCGCTCGGGAGGGGATCGAGTCGGTAGTGCTCGAGGCGCGCTCCCGCGACTACGTCGAGCGCCGGATCCGGGCCGGGGTCCTCGAGCAGGGCTCCGCGCAGCTTCTGCGGGATGTTGGCGTGGGGGAGAGAATGGATCGCGAGGGCATCGTCCACGGCGGTATCTACCTCCAGTTCGACGGGGAGCGGCACCACCTTGCCTTCAGGGAGCTCGTCGACGCGGCCATCCTCATCTACGGACAGACCGAGGTGGTCAAGGACCTCGTCGCGGCCCGGCTCGCGGCGGACCTGCCCCTGCTGTTTGAGGCTGAGGCGGTCGCCGTGCACGGGATCGAGAGCGACCGGCCGCGCATCGAGTTCGTCTCTGCCGGAGCGAGACGACGGCTTGACTGCGACTTCGTTGCCGGGTGCGACGGCTTCCACGGCGTCTGCCGAGACGCGATTCCCCCTGCGGCGTTCCGCACCTTTGCGCGCGAGTATCCGTTCGGCTGGCTCGGGATCCTGGCGCAGGTCGCGCCGTCGACGGACGAGCTCGTCTACGTGCACTCCGACCGCGGCTTCGCTCTGCTCTCGCTTCGGTCGCCCGAGCTCTCCCGCTACTACCTACAGGTCGCGCACGACGAGGACGTCGCGCGGTGGCCGGACGACCGCATTTGGGAGGAACTGGCCCGCCGGACGGAGCTCGATGGGTGGACGCTCGAGGAGGGACCGATCCTCGAGAAGGGCGTGACCGGCATGCGCAGCTTCGTCTGCGAGCCTATGCAGCACGGCCGCCTCTTCCTGGCCGGCGACGCGGCGCACATCGTCCCGCCGACGGGAGCGAAGGGTTTGAACTTGGCGCTACGGGACGTGCAGGTCCTTGCCGAGGCACTCGTCCAGTGGTACCGGCGCGGCGACCGGTCCGGGCTCGAGCGCTACTCGGAGCGCTGCCTCCGTCGGGTCTGGCGCTACGAGCACTTCTCCTGGTGGATGACCAGCATGCTCCACCTCCATCCGAGTGGGGACGAGTTCGAGCGCAAGCTGCAGCTGGCGCAGCTCCGGCACGTTACCGCGTCCTCCACGGCCGCGGCTATGCTCGCTGAGAACTACACCGGCGTCGTCGCTGTCTGAGCTCGTCCCGATTGCCGACTTGTGGCCGTGAGGCGCAGGATGGAGACGTCAGAGCCCCAGAGGAGCTCACATACCTGATTTCGCGCTCGAGGCCGGAGTTGCCCTCGAGTAGGAACCCCTCCGGCTCTAGGACCCAGCCGGCCTTCTCCTCCACCTACTGCAAGTACACGACCTCGCCCGACTCCACCCTCACCACCTCCCCGTGGCCGACGGCGAGCTCGAGCTGGCCCTGGCGGTCGATTCCCACCGCCACGCCCGACCGCCCGTCCACGCTCACCCGGCGACCGCGCAGGAAGTCGCGGGGCCCCAGCTCGACGTACAGGTCGGCCAGGCCTCCGTGTCGCCAGGTGTCGTAGAGACGCTCCAGCCGGAGGAGGAGGGAGCCGAGGAGGGCCGCTCGATCGTACTCGCGTCCGGTCAGGGTGTAGAGGGAGCCGGGGGGACTGGGCGCCTCCGCCGGCAGCTCCTCTCGCCTTTGGTTGACGTTGATGCCGATGCCGAGGACGACGCCGCGGCCCCTCAGCTCCCCCAGCACGCCTGCCACTTTGCGCCGGTTGAGCATGACGTCGTTCGGCCACTTGACCTGGGCGGCGAGACCGGTGGCAGCCTCCACCGCCTCGGCCGCGGCCAGCGCTCCCACCAGGGTCAGCTCAGGCGCTCGGCGGTGGGGAGGGGGGTGGAGCACGACCGAGCAGAGGATGGCCCTGCCCTTGGGGGCCTCCCACCGTCGCCCCAGGCGTCCCCTGCCTTCGGTCTGCTCCTCGCACACCGCCACCGTGCCCTCCGCCATCGTGTCCGGGTCGAGGAGGGCCTGGGTCGAGCGGCAGCGCTCCCGGTAGAGGTACTGGCGGCCGAGGCGGCCGCGGAGGTGGGGGCTGACAGCCTCCGGGGCCAGCGAGTCGACGGGGAGCACGGCCCTCCCTCACCGTGCCGCAGCCCGGGCGGCTGCGGCCAGCGGCTCCACCCGTACCGCCGACACTTTGTACTCGGGGGTGCCGATCAAGGGATCCCCCACGTCGTGGGTCAGCCAGTTCACCTTCGCCTGCGCGAAGTGCAGAGCCATCCACACGAGCCCCGGGTAGACGCGGTCGCTGATCCTCGCCCGGGCTACGAGCTCGCCTCGGCGGGAGACGAGCCGTGCCCAGTCGCCGTCTGCGAGGGAGAGGGCGGCTGCGTCCTCGGCCGAGATCTCGAAGAAGGGATCCTCCTGCTTTTGGAGGATGCCCTGCTCGCGCATGGTCATGGTGGCCGAGTTGTAGTGGTACAGGGTGCGCCCGGTGGAGAGGACGAGGGGGTACTCCTCGTCGGGCTCCTCGATGGGCGGCTGGTACTCGACCGGGAAGAACTTGCCCTTGCCCCCCGGCCGGGCGGGGGCGGGGGCGTGCAGGTAGGGGGACCCGGGGTGGTCGAGCTCCGGGCAGGGCCACTGCAGCCCTGTCTCCTCGATGCGCCAGTAGCGGATCCCGTACCAGTTGGGCGATAGGTCGGCGAGCTCGTTCCAGACGCTCTCGGCGTCGGGGTAGTCGGGCCAGCGTGCCCCCATGGCCCGGGCCAGGTCGAGCACGATCTCGCGGTCGACGCGGGCATTCCCGGGCGGGGAGATCGCCGCTCGCACGCGGTTCACCCTCCGCTCCGTGTTGGTGAACGTGCCGTCCTTCTCGGCGAAGCTGGAGGCTGGGAAGACGACGTGGGCGTACTTCGCAGTGACGTCGTTGAGGAAGAGATCCTGGGCGATCAAGAGCTCGAGGTTGGCCAGCCCCTCCTCCACGTGGCGGGCGTTGGGCTCGGTCTGGGCCGGGTTCTCGCCTACCAGGTAGAGGGCCTTGATCCTGCCGTCGTGGAGGCCGGACATCATCTGGTCGAGGCGGTAGCCCGGAGTCTCCGGCACCTCCACCCCCCAGGCCTCGGAGAACTTGCGCCGCACCTCCGGGTCGTCCACGGGCTGGTAGCCGGGGAAGTAGGCGGGGTTGGCGCCCGAGTCGTTCAGCCCCTGGACGTTGTTCTGGCCGCGCAAGGCGTTGAGGCCGGTCGACTGGTATCCCAGGTGGCCGGTCATGAGCACGAGGTTGGAGAGCGACCAGATGTTGTCGACGGCGCAGGCGTGCTCGGTGATGCCGAGGGTGTAGAAGATGGCCGCGTGCCGCTCCCGGGCGTACTCGCGGGCGGTGGCTCGGATGTCCTCGGCGGGGACGCCGGTCACCTTCTCTGCCTCCTCGGGGGTGTAGCGGGAGACGACCTCCCGCACCGCGTCGAAGTCCTCGGTGTAGCGGCGGATGTAGTCCTCGTCCTGGAGGCCCTCCTCCAGGATCACGTGCATCATGGCGTTGAGGAGCCAGACGTCGGTCCCCGGCCGAAGCTGGAGGTGGCGCTTGGCGATCTTCGTCAGCCAGATCTTGCGGGGATCGGCCACGACTAGGGTCGCGCCCTTTCGCACCGCCTTCTTGATGCGGAGGGCGAGCACGGGGTGGGCCTCGGTCGTGTTGGAGCCGATCACGAGCAGGAAGCGGTCGTTCTCGATCTCGGGGATCGAGTTGGTGCTTGCTCCTCTGCCCAACGACCTGACCAGGCCGTAGAGGGTGGGGGCGTGTCAGGTGGCTTCGCAGGAGTGAATCGAGTTCGTCCCGATCACCCCTCGGGCCAGCTTCTGGAGGAGGTAGTTCTCCTCGTTCGTGAGGCGGGCCGAGGCCAGGATGCCGATCGACTGGGCGCCGTACTGCTCCTTGACGCGCAGCAGTCCCTCCGCTGCGACCCGCAGGGCCGTGTCCCAGTCGGTCGGGTGTAGCCGGCCGTCCTCGCCCCGCACGAGGGGCTCGGTCAGCCGGTCGGGGTGGTGGACGAAGTTGAAGGCAAAGCGACCCTTGACGCAGAGGTTCCCCTCGTTGGAGACGTAGTGCGGCTGGGAGGTGACCTTGACGATGCGCTGGGTGGCCGGGTCGACGTTGAGGTCGATCTGGCAGCCGACCCCACAGAAGGTGCAGGTGGTCTTGACCTTCTTCAGGCTGTGCTCGTGCCCGGGCGGGGCGCCTGCCAGCCACTTCTCGAAGATGGCCCCGGTGGGGCACACCGATAGACAGCCGCCGCAGAGCTCGCACTCGGTGTCCAGCCAGGAGAGGCCGTGGGTAGGCACGACCCTGGCCTCAGCCCCCCGTCCCTCCAGGGTCAGGGCCGAGCACATCATGACCTCCTGCGTGTAGCGCACGCAGCGGTTGCAGAGGATGCAGGCATCGGGGTCGTAGCCCATGTAGAGGTTACGGTCCTCGTAGGGCTTGCGCTTGGCATCGGGGAGGATGAAGGGGGCCTCCGCCCCCAGCTCCCTGGCCAGGTCGACGAGCTCGTTGGGACGCCCGCCGGGGCTCTCGTTCAGGTGCTCCGCCAGGAGCATCTCGGTCAGTGTCCGGCGCAGGCCCTCCACCTCTCCGTTCGTGGAGACCACCATCCCTGCCCGCACCCGCTCGGCGCAGGCGGGTACCGGCCGGGGCGCGCCTTCCACGGTGACCAGGCACATGCGGCAGCCGCCGTAGGGGTCGAGCTTGTCGTCGTGGCAGAGGGTGGGGATGAAGACGCCGTGGCGGGCTGCTGCGTGCACCAGGAGCTCGCCCTCGGGCGCCGTCACCACCCTGCCGTCGAGCGTGAACTCGACCACGGCTACATCGTACTGGTCGCGGATCATCGTCGTCTTGCCAAACGAAGTACCATTGCCGTATCGGCAAGACTGCGGCCAGGAACGAGGAGGCGCGCGTCCTCCACGAGATCATCTCCACGGTCGGCTCCTCCCTCGACCTGGAGGAGGTCCTGGGGAGCGTCGTCCGCCTGCTCTCCCGGGCCAGCGGCGTCCACGCCTGCTTCGTGTACCTCATCGAGGAGGACGGGGAGCGCATGGTCCTGCGGGCGGCCAGCGAGCCCTACGGCCACCTGGTGGGCCAGATCGCCTTGGAGCGGGGCGAGGGCCTGGCCTGGTGGGCAGCGGAGCGACGCCAGCCCGCCTTCATCCGGGACAACCTCCTGGCCGACCCCCGGGTCAAGTACGTGCCCGAGCTCGAGGAGGAGAAGTTCCAGTCCCTCATCTCCGTCCCCATCCTCCCCAAGCAGGGGGAGGCAATCGGCGTCATCTCGCTCCACACCGAGGCCCCTCGTGAGTTCACGGAGGACGAGGTGGAGTTCCTCGTGTCCAGCGCCTCGCTCGTGGCCAGCGCCATCGAAAACGCCCGCCTCTACGAGGAGACCCGGCGCCGGCTGCGGGAGCTCGAGCAGCTCACCGACCTGGCCGAGGCGGTGGCCCGGGCAGAGAGCCTGCAGGAGCTCCTTCCCGCCGTTGCCGACCGCTCCCGTCGTCTGCTCGAGGCCGCCACCGCGGCCGTCTACCTCCTGGACTCGGGAAGCGAGCAGCTCCTCTTGGAGGCCTTCTCCCCTCCCGGGGCCCAGCTACCCCGGACGCTGGCCCTGAGCGAGCTTGGGCCCGAGCTCGCCCGCCGCCGCCGCTCGGTGAAGGTGGCGGTGCCGCTCGTGGCCGGGGAGGAGCTGGTCGGCCTCCTCGTCGCCACCGGCACCTGCGAGGTCGAGCTGGCCCGGGCCGTCGCCAACCAGGTGGCGGTGGCGGTGAAGAAGATCGAGCTCATCGAGCACCTCACCGAGAAGAACTTGATCAAGGATTTGTTCGAGGAGCTGGCAGGCGGCCGCGTGCTCGGTAGCTTGGCGGAGCGGGCCGCCCGTCTCGGCTTCGACCTGAGGGCCCGCTACGTCGTGGCCGCGGCCGCGCCTGCCCACGACCGGCTGGAGCGAGCCCTGGCCGCCGTCGCCCCCGGCTCCCTCTTCGACCGGCGCGACGACTCCGTGCAGGCGCTCCTGCGCGTCCCGGCGGGCGGCGAGGCCAAGCTGCGGGAGGCGGTGGAGCGGGTCCAGAAGGAGTTCCAGCCACCCGTGTCGATCGGGCTCTCCACCGTGTGCCAGGGGCTGGAGAGCTTCCGGGCCGGCTTCCAGGAGGCCCGCCACGCCCTGCTCGGGATCACCGTCCTCCGCAGCAAGCCCGGGGTCATGGGCTACGAGGAGCTCGGCCCCTACAAGTACCTCCTGCGCATGTCCTTGGCCGCCGACACCAGGGATCCCCACCGCGACGCCTTGGCGCGGCTGGCGGCCTACGATCGGGAGCGGCAGACGTCCCTCCTCCGCACCCTGGAGGAGTTCCTCCGCCGCCGGGGCTCGATCACCGCCACCGCCGAGGCCCTGTACGTGCACCCCAACACCCTCCGCCAGAGGCTTCGCCGCATCGGCGAGCTCACAGGGATCGACCTGCGCAAGGAGGACTGGCTGATGGTGGAGATCGCCCTCAAGATCGTCAAGCTGGAGCAGGCGCTGGGGGCGGTTAGACGCGACATAGGGGAGCCCTCCTCGATGTAGGCGTCTGCCATCGGCAGCGCCGCCGTCGCGCGGTATCGTCACCGGCCGAATCGAGGAAGGAGGGTCGAGCATGGCGACGACGGAGGCGGCGCCGACGGTCGAGGACATCCGGCGCATCGCGGAGGAGCGCGGCATCGAGTTCTACTTCGCGCAGTTCGTGGACATGTACGCCCGGCCGAGCGCGAAGCTCGTGCCTGCCGCCTACCTCGACGACCTGGTGCGGGAGGGAGCCGGCTTCGCCGGCTTCGCCGCCGGCGAGATCGGGCAGCTCCCCAGCGATCCCGACATCGCGGCCATCCCCGACTTGCGGAGCTTCACGCCCATTCCCTGGGAGCGGACGCTGGCCCGGTTCGCCTGCGACGTCTACGTCGAGGGCGAGGAGTGGCCGTACTGCCCGCGGACGATCCTGCGGCGGATGCTGGCTAAGGCCGAGGAGAAGGGGTACGAGCTCAAGATGGGGCTCGAGCTCGAGTACTTCCTCGTCCACCAGCGGCCTGACGGCACCCTCGAGCTGGCCGACCCTCTCGACACCCTGGAGAAGCCCTGCTACGACCTCAAGGGCCTGACCCGAAACTACGAGTTCCTGGCCACCGTGTCCAAGTACGTCAACGAGCTCGGCTGGGGGAACTACGCCAACGACCACGAGGACGCGAACGGCCAGTTCGAGCAGAACTTCACCTACGCCGATGCCCTCACGAGCTGCGATCGGGCCATCTTCTTCCGGTACATGGTGCACACGCTGGCCCAGCAGCGGGGGATGCTGGCCACCTTCATGCCCAAGCCGTTCTCCCACCTGACCGGCAACGGCTGCCACTTCCACATGTCGCTGTGGCGGGACGGGGTCAACCTCTTCCTGGACGAGTCCGATCCCCGCGGCCTCGGCCTCTCCGACACCGCCTACCACTTCATCGGCGGCCTCATGAAGCACGCCCGCGCCTACAGCGCCTTCACCGCCTCCACGGTCAACTCCTACAAGCGCCTCAAGGTGGGTACGACGCTGAGCGGCGCCACCTGGGCCCCCGTCTGGGTCACCTACGGCTACAACAACCGGACGCAGATGCTGCGGGTGCCCGCTCCCGGACGGATCGAGGACCGCACCGTGGACGGGGCCTGCAACCCCTACCTGGCGGCCACGGCCATCCTGGCTGCCGGCCTGGACGGGATCGAGAACCGGCTCGACCCCGGGGAGCCCAACGCCGACAACCTCTACGCCCTCGACTACGAGGAGCTGCGGCGGCGGGGCCTGCAGACCCTGCCTGCCAACCTGCTCGAGGCGACCCACGAGCTCAAGTACGACGAGGTCCTGCGGGAGGCCTTCGGTCGAGGGCGAGACGAGGACTACGTGGACTACTTCATCAGGGTCAAGCGGGCGGAGTGGGATCGCTACCACGAGCAGGTCACCCCCTGGGAGATCCAGGAGTACCTGACCCGTACCTGATCTCTATGTAGGAACTCTACATAGAGGAACCGGGAAAATTGTCGCATCTACGGTTCTTTTGACCGTGCTCCTAGTGTAGATTTACGACACATGTGCGGCATCGTGGGACTGTTTGCCAAGTCGCCGGAGGTGGAGGAGCGCCTGGGCGAGCACCTGGCCGCCATGCTCGTCCAGTTGGCCGATCGCGGTCCCGACAGCGCCGGCATCGCCCTCTACCGCGACCCTGCTCCCCCGGGTTCGAGCAAGCTTACCCTGTACTCCCTTGATCCTCTCCAGGACTGGGAGGCCCTGGCCGGCGAGCTGGAATCGGCCTTCGGCGGCTGCTCGGTGAGCTCTGTCCGATCGAGCCACGCGGTGCTCGTGGTCGAGGCCGACGCGACGGAGGCCCAGGCCTGGGCGCGCCGAGCTCACCCCGAGCTTCGGGTCATGAGCGCCGGTCAGGTCATCGAGATTTACAAGGAGGTGGGGCGGCCGGAGGCGTTCGTCCGCCAGTTCGGCCTCCCCGATCTGCAGGGCACCCACGCCTTGGGCCACACCCGCATGGCCACCGAGAGCAGGGTGACCACCGAGGGCTCCCACCCTTTCTCCACCGGCCTCGATATCTGCCTCGTCCACAACGGCTCCCTCTCCAACCACAATCGCCTGCGCCGGTTCCTGCGACGCCAGGGGATCGAGTTCCAGACCGACAACGACACCGAGGTCGCCGCCGGCTACCTAGCCTGGCGCATGCGGGAGGGAGCCGGCTTGGAGGAGGCCCTGCAGGGGTGCCTGCGGGATCTGGACGGCTTCTACACCTTCCTCGTGGGGACGGCGGACGGATTCGCCGTCCTTCGCGACCCCATCGCCTGTAAGCCGGCCGTGTTGGCGGAGACCGGGGACTGGGTGGCCATGGCCTCGGAGTGGCGGGCGATCGCCGTCCTCCCCGGGGCTGCTCAGGCCCGCTCCTGGGAGCCTGCTCCGGGGGTCGTCTACGCCTGGGAGCGGGAGAAGGTGGCATGACCGTCGCCGTCGAGGAGACCGGGGTCGAGGTCGTCGACCTCGCCGTCACCTCGGTCCGGGAGCTGAACCAGCGCCTCCACGACCTTGCCCGGGGAGAGCCTGGACCCCGCCGCCTGAGGGTGGTCAACCCCAACGGGGCCCACGCGGTGGCGGTGGGGATCGACGCCGACATCGCGGTCGACATCGATGGGCACGTGGGCTACTACTGCGCCGGGATGAACAAGCGGGCCACGGTGCGCGTGCACGGGAACGCGGGCCCCGGCCTGGCCGAGAACATCATGTCGGGCCTGGTGGTGGTGGACGGGAACGCGAGCCAGTCGGCGGCGGCCACCGGTCGCGGGGGGTTGGTGGTGATCCACGGGCATGCCTCCTCCCGCTGCGGCATCTCCATGAAGGGAGTGGACATCGTCGTCCGGGGCTCGGTGGGTCACCTGAGCGGCTTCATGGCCCAGAAGGGGAGGCTGGTCGTGTGCGGCGACGCGGGGGAGGCGCTGGGGGACTCCATCTACGAGGCGAGGCTGTACGTGCGCGGCAAGGTGGCAGGACTAGGGGCGGACTGCATTGAGAAGGAGATGCGGGAGGAGCACCTGGTCGAGCTCCGCGGGCTCCTAGAGCGGGCCGGCTTCGACGACGTCGACCCCGGCGAGTTCCGCCGCTACGGCTCCGCCCGCCAGCTGTACACCTTCAAGGTCGACAACGCGAGTAGGTACTGATGTCCGAAGACGGCTGGCACCCGGGCCTGCGCGAGTCGTACCTCTTCGACCGGCACACGATCTGGGAGATCCAGAGGGCTGCCCGGGAGGGCATCTACGACATCCGCGGCTTCGGAGCCAAGCGCCGCCTCCCCCACTTCGACGATCTCCTCTTCCTGGGGGCCAGCGTCTCCCGCTACCCCCTGGAGGGGTACCGGGAGCGGTGCGATACCGACGTGTGGCTGGGAACCCGGTTCGCCAAGAAGCCGCTGCACATCAAGATCCCGATCACCATCGCCGGCATGAGCTTCGGGGCCCTGTCGGCGCCGGCCAAGGAGGCGCTGGGCCGGGGGGCGAGCGAGGTCGGTACCTCGACCACGACCGGCGACGGCGGCATGACCCCCGAGGAGCGGGAGCACTCCAAGCTCCTCGTCTACCAGGTTCTGCCCTCCCGCTACGGCATGAACCCCGACGACCTGCGGCGGGCGGACGCGATCGAGGTGGTGGTGGGCCAGGGGGCGAAGCCGGGCGGGGGCGGGATGCTGCTCGGCTACAAGATCTCCGACCGCGTGGCGGAGATGCGGGACCTCCCCAAGGGCATCGACCAGCGAAGCGCCTGCCGCCACCCGGATTGGACCGGGCCCGACGATCTGGAGATCAAGATCCTCGAGCTGCGCGAGATCACCGACTGGGAGAAGCCGATCTTCGTCAAGATCGGCGCCACCCGCACCTACTACGACGTGCAGCTGTGCGTCAAGGCGGGAGCCGACGTCATCGTCCTCGACGGCATGCAGGGAGGCACGGCCGCCACCCAGGAGGTGTTCATCGAGCACGTGGGAATCCCGACCCTACCGGCGGTACGCCAGGCGGTGGACGCCTTGGAGGAGCTGGGCATGCACCGCAAGGTGCAGCTCATCGTCTCGGGCGGGATCCGCACCGGCGCCGACGTGGCCAAGGCGCTCGCTTTGGGGGCCGACGCCGTCTCCATCGGCACAGCCGCCCTGATCGCCATGGGCGACAACAGCCCCGAGTACGAGGCAGAGTACCGCAAGATCGGCAGCTCGGCCGGCTTCTACGACGACTGGCAGGCGGGTCGCGACCCGGTGGGCATCTCCACCCAGGACGAGAAGCTAGCCGCCCGCTTCGACCCCGTGCTCGGCGGCCGCAGGGTGGCGAACTACCTGCGCGTGCTCACCCTGGAGACGCAGACCATCGCCCGCGCCTGCGGGAAGTCCCACGTCCTCAACCTGGAGCCGGAGGACCTGGTGGCGCTGACGGTGGAGGCGGCGGCCATGGCCCGGGTGCCTCTGGCCGGCACCGACTGGATCCCCGGCCTCGAGCGGGCCTCCTGAGCGCGCAGGATCCCCGAAGACCCCCGCGTCCGGCGACTGCGCCGGGTAGGTCGCTGGGCTCGACGTGGCTCCACCCCTCGCCGCCACCGGATGAAGACCTGCCCCAGGGTCCCATAGTCGATATTGGCTAGCTAGGCAGCAGCCGGTCCTTCGCTTTACTTTTTGAAGCGCTAGGACCACGAGCGAGCTCGAGAGGAGGCGATGAGCCATGGGCGCATTGGCAGACACGTTCTCGACCACCTTCAGGGAGGAGCATCGGCAGATCCGGGACACCCTGCTCGACCTCATCCGAGCGCTCGAGGCTCGCGACCGGGCTCGGATCGGCGAGCTCCTGGAGCGGACGGCCGCGCTCGCCGGCCCGCACTTCCGCTACGAGGAGGAGGCCCTCTACCCTGCTCTGGTCGAGATCTTCGGGCAGGACTACGTCGAGAAGCTCCTCGGCGACCACGACCGGGCGATCGGGGGGGCAAGGCGGCTCGTGGAGCTGGCCGGCCGCGACCTCTCCGGCGAGGAGGAGGTGGCCGAGGCCACGCGCATCGTGCGGGGGATCTTGCCCCACGTGAGCGACTGCGACGGCCTCTCGATCATGGTCGAGGTGCTGCCCGACGACACGGTGCAGTCCATCTTCGCCGCCCGCGAGCGCTCCCTGGGCGAGGGGCTCGACCTCCTCACCTGGGCAGAGAAGGTGCGGGGTCGGCCGGTGGCCGCGGAGGCGTAGGGATCACCGAGCCGTTCGGCGGTTCCAGATCACGACCTGGTAGGGCCGCCACAGGTAGGTGATGGGGAAGGTCACCATGTGGACGAGCCGGGTGAAGGGGAAGAGGACAACGAGCAGGAACCCTCCCAGGGCGTGCAGCTGGACCACCACCGGGAGCCTGGCCACGAGCTCGACCTCGGGCTGGAGCTGGAACAGGGAGGCGATTCAGGGCTCGATAGTGTGGACGAACCAGTCCGAGCCCCAGCGGTAGCCGAGGGCGACGACGAGGCCCAGGGCGACCTGGGCGAGCAGCACCACCAGGAGCAGCCAGTCGGCGGGAGAGGTGACGGTGGCCACTCTCCGGTCGTCGAAGCGCCGGGTGATGAGCACGATGAGCCCGAGCAGGGCGGCGAAGCCAAGCCCAAGCCCGATCACCTCCAGCGTGTACAGGCGGGCGGGATTGGCCACGAGATCGGCCCACGGCCCGGAGAAGGCGAGGGCGGCCACGTGGGCGAGCAGCACCACGATGATCCCGTAGTGCCAGGCTACCGAGCCCCAAAAGAGCGTCCGGTTCTCCAGGAACTGGGAGGACTGGCTGGAGTAGGAGAAGCGGTCGGAGCGGTAGCGCCAGATGGCGCCGCCTACGCCCACGGCCACGGTCAGGTAAGGGAAGACCGCGAAGAAGAAGACGTCGAACACCTACGCTACCTCCTTGTGGTACTCGCGACGCCGCGCCTGCTGCGGGCCCGGCTCGCACACGGCCAGGAGCGCCCGCAGCGCCGCCAGGTACGCCGCCTTGCCGGACGGCTGCGGATCGAGCCCGCCCTCCCCGCCGAGCATGCGCCGGAGGGCGGGAGCGAGCGCCTCCTCCACGATCTCGTCGGCGAGTTCCTCGTCGGGACAGGAGGCGAGGAAGCGGAGGACGACGACCAGGTGGTCCGGGAGCTCACCTCGGGGCACGGCGAAGCCGTGGGTCCGGTAGCGCTCGGCTAGGCCGACGAGGAACGCGCTCCGCTTGTGGCTCTCTCCGAGTAGGTGGTGGCCGAGGTAGGGGTAGCAGGTGGCGTCGAGGTCGGAAAAGGTGTCCAGGTCGAAGGTGGCCGTGTAGACCTCCTCTAGGCGACCGAGCGGCGCCTCGGCGACGAAGGAGGCGAAGGCGGCGAGGGGCGGAGCCGCCTCCGGTCTGTAGGACGCTACGAGCTTCCGGCACTCGGCCACGGCCCGGGGAAGGTCGGGGGCTGGGTAGTCGAGGAGGCGGGCAAAGAGGGCGAAGATGCGCCGCCGAGTCGCCTCCACCCTCCTCACCACCTGCGCTCCGGGGGGGTGCGGAGCCCGAAGCCGGTCTCCTGCTTGCGGGCGAAGGGGTCGGTGGTCGCCTCCACCGCCCGCTCCCGGGCGAGCGGCGGCAGCACGAACCGCTCCTGGAAGGTGGGCATGGAGGTCAGGCGGAAGATCGCCTCCGCCTCCTCGGCGGTTATGTCCGCCTCCGCCAGCGCCCGCTCCAGCGCGGAGGCGTCGACGTCGCCCACCTTCTCCGCCCGCTTGTAGAGCCGGACGGCCAAGAGCTTGCGGTAGACGGAGGCGACGACCTCCTCGTTGCCGGCGGCGAGCAGGCTGGCCATGTAGCGAAGCGGGACGCGCGCCTGCTCGAGAGCGCCGAACGGGCCCGCCCCGTTGCCGTCGATCTCGTAGCGCCCGTCCCGGACTGCCGCCAGCACCGGCAGCACGGGGGGAACGTAGAAGAGCATGGGAAGGGTCCTGTACTCCGGGTGGAGCGGTAGCGCCAGCTTCCACTCCTTGACGAACCGGTAGACCGGGGAGACGCGGGCGGCGGCGAGCTGGTCGGTCGGAGATGCCGTTGGCGCGGGCGGAGGCGACCACCGCCGGGTCGCGGGGGTCGGCGATCAGCGCCCGCTGGGCGGCGACGAGCTCCTGCTCGGGGGCGGAGGCGGCCTGCTCCAGCCGCGAGGCGTCGTACAGGAGCAGCCCCAGGTAGCGGATCCGGCCCACGCAGGAGTGGAAGCAGGCAGGAGCGTGGCCTGCCTCCAGCCGCGGGTAGCAAGGATGCACTTCTCCGACTTGCCGGTGGCCCAGTTGTAGTACGTCTTCGGTGACCATGACCCCGTTGTCGTTGTACACCTCCACCCAGTCGTTGTCGGCGATGCCGATCGAGGCCGCGTCCTTGTCGTTGAGCCAGCACGGCTCGATGCCGCGGGAGAGGGTGAGCATGCGGTGGTTGTCGTAGTAGGTGGAGTGGATGTGCCACTTGCCGTGGGGGGTGATGAAGTTGAGGACGAGGGCGCCGGGGTCGGTGGGGCTGCGCACGATGTCCCCCGTCTTCCTGGGGTCGAGCTTGGGCTTGAAGGTAGGCAGGTGCTCGCCGAAGTCGAGGTACCACGGGTGGTCGAGGTAGAGGTGCTGACGGCCGGACAGGGTCCGCCAGGGAATCAGCCGCTCGACGTTCATGCACCAGGCGGCGTAGGCGCGCCCGTCGTTCACCATCCCCGTCCAGCAGGGGCTGATCAGGGTGCGCCGGGGCTGGGCGAGGAGGTCCCCGAAGGTCATCCTCACCCCCCGGATGGGCTCGGCGAGATCGGTCAGGGCCAGGCCTGTCTTCTCCTCCTCGGCGGCGAAGGCGGCGTAGGAGACCTCGCCGTTCGTCTCCGGCGCGAGCTGGAGGAGGACGTTGGCGGCGTCGAGGGCATCCTCCAGGCTGGGGTAGCGCCTGCCTCCCCACTCGACGCAGCGCAGGTGCCGGGGGTCGGGGGAGCCGCCGACCGGGTTTTGGAGCAGCTCGTCGTACTGGTCGGCGACGGGGATGACGATCCCGTGGGCCAATAGCCCGTGCTCACGGATGCCGGGCCCGAGGGAGATGAACCGGTTGTAGAGGTTGGCGTAGTCGCGCTCCACCAGGCGCAGGTGGGGCATCTAATCAGGCAGGAGGCAGAGTCGACGGGGTCGACGCGGCGGCAGGAGGCGAGCAGGCGCTAGCGGTGGAAGCGACGGCCACGCCCCGAGCGTCCCTCCCCCGGAGCCGACTGGATCTCCGGCCTCGAGGAGCCCCCTCCGGCTTCTCCGCCCTTGCCCTGTCCGACCCTCGTGGTCAACCGGCTCACAGCCACTGCAAGAGCTCGGCGATGGTCTCGACCACGAGGTCGGGGCGGTGCTTGGGGGGCACTCGAGTCAGGTCGACCCGGCCGCTGATGCCGCTTCGCACGAGCACCGTACGCGAGCCGCCCAGCCGTCCCAGTCCGACGTCGAGCGCCAGGTCGTCGCCGATCACCGCCAGCTTCTCCGTCGGCTGCCCGAGGTGACGGCTGATCGTCTTGAGCGCGGCTCGGGAGGGCTTGCCCACGACCACGGGCCTGGCCCCGCTTGCCTTGGCGATCGCAGCCGTGAGCATGGCTCCTCGGCTGAGGATCGGGCCCTCGGCGCCGGCATACGCAGAGGCGTAGCTTCCGGTCAAAAGTCGGGCCCCTGCGAGCACCGCTCGGGCCGCCTGCTCGAGCACCGCCAGATCGGCGACGTCGGGCTGGGCGACGAACACCGCGTCCGCGCTCGTCGCATCCGCCTCGGCGAGGACGCGGACTCCCGCCCGAACGAGGTACTCACGGGCGGCTGCGGTACCGATCAGCATCACCGAGCCGTCGCGGAGACGGTCGTGGAGGTAGGTCTGGACGCTGGAGAGCGGGGTGAGGAGCTCGTCGTCCGAGACCAAGAGCCCTGCCCTGCGCAGCCCGGCGGCGTAGGCCTCCGGCGCAACCTCGCTGCCGTTGGTGAAGAGGACGAGCCGCCGACCCGACGCCCTGATCCGAGCGAGGACCTCCTCGGCTCCCGGCTGCACGCGTACCTCGGCGCCCGAGCGATGGACAAGCGTTCCATCGACGTCGAGCACGAACGCTTGCGCCTGGTCAAGGGCCACGGCGCCACACCACCACGTCGTCTCCCTTCTGGACGCGCAGGTAGGCGATCGACCTGCGCTTGGCCACCTCGCGAAGGAGGGTCACCACCGGGTGGCGACCGCGGTCGGGTCTCGCCCTCGGCGCTGCCGTGGCAGGGGGCGAGGCGAGCATGGCGTTCACCTGCTCCTCGGGCATGGTCAACCTGAGGAGGAGCTCCTCGTCGGAGATCCTGGCGCCGAACCGTCTCCTGGCTCCCTCCAAGTGGAGGGGCTCGAGCCCGCGGAGCTCATCGGTCCGGGGTCGCGAGAGCACCCGCTCGGCGACGTCGGGCGCCACCGGCGCAGCTGGCTCGCCATAGTGCCCCAGGAAGTAGCGGATCATCTCGTCGGAGACGTTGGCCCAGCGCTCGCCGTCGACGACGTTCCTGAAGGCTTGGGTAGCCACGAGCTGGGAGACGGGGGTCACGATGATCGGGTATCCCATCTCGGCGCGGACACGGCCGAACTCCTCCAGCACGGCGTCGAAGAGGTCGGGCCTGCGCAGCTCCTCCAGCATCCGTCGAGTGGTCGAGACCATGCCGCCGGCCATCTGGTGCCGGTAGTAGGTAGCGTCGTACTCTTGCGGCTGGCCCAGCGGCATCCCCTTCTCCAGGGCCAGCTCCCGGAAGTACTCGGAGACGGCAGCGAGGGCCTCCGGGTCGAGCCGGTGGGTGAAGCCGGAGGCCTCCAAGTCGCGCAGGGTCGTCTCCGTCGCCGGGTTGGAGGTGCCCCGCGCCAGGGGGGAGACGGCGGTGTGCAGGACCTGGAACCCCGCCTGCACGCCCTCCATGTAGACGAACGGGGCCAGCCCGATCGTGCAGTGGCTGTGGAGCTCCACCGGGCGCTCCCCGGCAGCGCGAAGTAGGTGGGGAGCGAGCTCGCGCACCGCGGCCGGAGTCAGCAGGCCTCCAGGATCCTTGAGGTAGAGGCGGTCCATGTCCGGGCAGTCGGCGAGGGCGGCGGCGCGCTCGGCGTAGTACGCGTGCGTGTGCACCGGGCTGATCGAGTAGGTAAGGGCGATCACGATCTCCTCGACCCCTTCCTGGCGGGCGATCTTGGCCACGCGTCGGAGACGCGCAGGGTCGTTGGAGGGATCCGCGATCTGGAACCGGCGGATCCCGTTGCGGGCCACGCAGCGGAAGGCCAGGCGCATGACGTCTTCGTCGGCAGGAACCCAGGTGATGAAGCGCATGCCGCTGGTGATGAAGCTGAGCGGCGTGCGCGGCATGGCGGCGCTCACGAGCCGGATTCGCTCCCACGGGTCCTCGCGGTGGAAGCGGACGGAGACCGCCATGTGGGTGCTCGAGGTGAAGTCGGCGGCGTGAAAACCGACCCGGTCCATCGTGGGGGCGATGGCCAGGACCTCGGGGGTCGTCAGCCCTACGGCGCCCCACAGGCTCTGCTGGCCGTCTCTCGTGGTGGTGTCGACGATGTCGACGACCGGAGCGATGACTCACCCGCCTCTCTCGACGTGGGGCGCGGCCACGGCCTGCTCAGAAACCCCGGCGACTGTCGCCGGGCTGCTTTCGCCTCCGCAGGTCGAGGGCCGCGACCCCTCCTCCCACGAGCGAAGCTTTCCGCGCCGCCGCCCGCTGCCGGCCGAGGGGGATGCGCCCGACCCTTCCCGACGAGGGCCACGAGCGACGCTCATGCCTCCCCGTCCGGGCGCACCTTGAAGAGCGGCTCCCCGTACTCCACGGGCTGGGCGTTGTCGGCGCACACCTCCACGATCGTCCCGCTCATCCCGGCGGGGATGGTGTTCATCATCTTCATGACCTCGATGATGCAGACCACGGTGTCCGGCTCGACCCTGGTACCGACGTCGACGAACGGGGGAGCCCCCGGCTCTGGCGCCCGGTAGAAGGTGCCGATCATGGGCGCTGAGATCGTGACCAAGTTGTCTCCTCCCGTGCTGGGAGGAGGCGGGATCGCCGCCGGCGGCTGCTCGGTCGCGGGCGCCCTCTCCACGGGCGGCCCCGGGCGGGAAAGCGGGGACGCGATCGCTCCTTCGTCGCCGCGGAGCAGGTACAAGGAGAGGCCGTTCGTCTCGATCCGAAGCTCCCGCAGGTCCGAGTCGTCGATGAGTCGCAGGATCTCGCGGATGTCGTCGTGGCTGAAGGGCACGGGAAGGCTCAGGGTCTCGTGGCCGCCTGCTTGGAGGCGCCGAACGTGCTCATCACCAGCGACATGGCCGAGGCGGAGAGCTTGGGAGCCGGCTTGAGGGTCGTCACCGGGCGCGACTGGAGCACGAACAGCGACTCCGGCAACGGCTTCCCTCGCGCGATCGCCCACTCGATGTCCTGATGGGTGCCGAAGTGGCGCTGGACGAGCCGGGCCACGTCCACCAGCGCGGCCAACTCGGCCTCCCCGAGGCAGGGCTGGTCTCGGCGCGGCGAGGGCACCTCTCGACGAATCGTGCCCTGGCCGGCGGGATCGGGAACGTACTCTACGTGCTTCGTGCTGACCGTGCGACGGACGACCTCTCCGGTCACCTTGCTCACCACGTACTCGTCCGGCGTCACCTCCCCGCCGACGACGGCCATGCCCAGCCCGAAGCTGGCGTTGATCGCCACCATGCTCGGGTCGCCGCTGACGGGGTTGCAAGTGAACATCACTCCCGAGACCTCGGCGTCCACCATGAGCTGCACCGTCACGCCCATGGCAGGCTCCTGGGCCCCGCCTGGGAGAGCCGCCCGGTAGCTGATCGCACGAGGGCTATACAGGCTCACCCAGCAGTCGCGCACCGCGTCGCAGACCTGCTCTATCCCCCGTACCCAGAGGAAGCTCTCCTGTTGGCCGGCGTAGCTTGCCTCCTCGCTGTCCTCTCCCAGCGCGCTCGACCTGACGGCCACGGGAGGCTGGTCGATACCCGCTTGCCGAGCCAGCTCGCGGTAGCGAGAGTCCAGCTCGGCTCGGACGGTCTCCGGCAAGGGCGCGAAGCGCATGGCCTCGTCGATCGTCTTGGCTGCCGCGGTGAGCGCCTCCACATCCCCGGGCGAGACCCGTGCCGTCGCCGCCGCGATCATGCCCGCAAGACCAGCGGCTCGCACGAGCTCGCGAAACGCCTCGGCCCCGACCGCGAACCCCGGGGGGACGGCGATACCCGCCGCCAGGAGCTCGCCCAGACTGGCGCTCTTGCCGCCGAACTCGCCGGCGTCGGCGCGGCGCAGCTCGACCAGCGGGCGGGTGTAGATGGCGCTCACCCCCTCAGGCGTCGAGGATGTGACGAC
>CAZQRA010000021.1:25676-44771 GCA_964595575.1 uncultured Gaiellales bacterium | reverse complement strand
GGCTCGGTCGCCGAGCTGGTCGGAGAGGCCGAGCAGGACGATGAGGAAGACGGCTGCCATGAGGAGCAGCGAGGCATCGCCCGGGAGGCGGGGGCTGAAGCGCATGACCCGGTCGTCTGCCCGCCGGGAGCCGGCCACGATGGCCAGCCCCAGGATGAGGAGGGCGTTGGCAAAGAGCGAGCCCAGGATGGAGGTCTGGGCGACTACCACCTCCCCTGCCGCCAACGCGAAGAGGACGACGAAGAGCTCGGGGAGGTTGCCCAGGGTGGCGTTCACGAGCCCGGTGGCCGCGGGCCCGAAGCGGGTACCCACCGACTCGGTGCCGATGCCCACCGCCCATGCCAGGCCGGCCAGGGCGACGCCGGCCACGAGGAAGGTGGCCACCGGCTGGTCGGTGGCGTAGTGGAGGATGCCAGCGGCCGCGGCCGCGGCGAAGGTGGCGCCGATGAGGAAGGCGCGAATCAGGGTCGCGACACGAAGCCCATGCGCTCGTACATGAGGGCCAGCGTGGGGGCGGAGCCGACGCGGGCCTTCTCCGCTCCCTGCGCCAGCAGGCGCTCCAGCTCTCCCCGATCGGCCAGGATCTCCTGGAAGCGCCGTCGCACCGGCTCCAGCATGGCGATCACCGCCTCGGCCACAGCCTCCTTGAAGGCGCCGTAGCCCTGCCCGTCGAAGCGTTCCTCGATCGCCTCCGGGGGGTCTCCGGTGGCGACGGCCATGATCTCGATGAGGTTGGAGATGCCGGGCTTGTCGGGGGAGCGGCGGATGTCGCGGCCGGAGTCGGTGACGGCCGCCTTGAACTTGCGTCGGATCACCTCCGGAGGGTCGGCGACGAGCACGGTGCCAAGCGGCGTGCCTCCGGTGGTGGACATCTTCCTTTCCGGCTCCTGGAGGTCCATGATGCGGGCGCCTACGGGCGGGTATTCCCCCCGGGGGACGGTGAAGGTGGGCCCGAAGCGCTGGTTGAACCGCTCGGCGATGTCCCGGGTGAGCTCGACGTGCTGGCGCTGATCCTCGCCCACGGGCACGACGTCGGTCTGGTAGAGGAGGATGTCGGCCGCCTGTAGCACCGGGTAGGTGAAGAGGCCCACCGAGACGAACGCCTGCCGTCCAGCCTTCTCCTTGAACTGGGTCATCCTCCGCAGCTCCCCGAAGCTGGCGGCCGAGGCCCCGAGCAGCCAGGCGGCCTCGGCGTGGGCGGGCACGTGGCTCTGCACGAACACGGTCGAGCGGTCGGGATCGAGGCCGACCGCGAACAGCATCGCCGCCAGCTCCAAGGTCGAGCGACGCAGCTCCTCGGGGTCGTAGTCGACCGTCACCGAGTGCAGGTCGACGATGCAGAAGAACGCCTCCCCCCGCTCCTGGCTCTCCACGTACTGGCGGAAGCCGCCGCAGTAGTTTCCCAGGTGCTTGGCGCCGGTGGGCTGGATGCCGGAGAAGATGCGCACGACGAGGCCAAGTATCCCATCTACGATTAGGGGGCTTTGGCCGTCAACGTCTCCCCCGAGCTCCTCATCGTCATGTCGCCCACCGCCACCGCCGGCGAGGTCGACCACGTGGTCGCCCGCCTGCAGGAGGCAGGGGTGGACGTGCGGGTGTCGACCGGCCGGGAGGCGACGGTGATCGGGGCGATCGGCGAGCGCGAGCTGCTCGCCTCCCTGCCGCTCGAGGCCTACCCCGGCGTGGAGCAGGTGCTCCCCATCCTCAAGCCCTACAAGCTCGTCTCTCGGGAGATCGTGCCCGACGGGACGGTGATCGAGGTCCGGGGTCGCCGAGTCGGCCAGGGCTGGTTCGGCCTCATCGCAGGGCCCTGCACCGTGGAGTACCGGGAGCAGACCTTGGAGACCGCCCGGGCGGTGGCCAAGGCCGGGGCCTCCATGCTCCGGGGCGGGGCCTTCAAGCCCCGCACCTCCCCCTACACCTTCCAGGGGCTGGGCCACGCGGCGCTCGAGATCCTCGAGGAGGCCCGCGAGGAGACTGGGCTCCCCATCGTTACCGAGCTCATGGATCCCCGCCACGTGGAGGACGTGGCCGCGGTGGCCGACGTGATCCAGATCGGCGCCCGCAACATGCAGAACTTCCTCCTCCTCTCCGAGCTGGGCCGAGCCGACCGGCCGGTGCTCCTCAAGCGGGGGCCCTCGGCCTCGGTGGAGGAGCTACTGATGGCGGCCGAGTACGTGGCCAAGGAGGGAAACGACCGCATCATCCTGTGCGAGCGGGGTATCAAGACCTTCGAGCGCTCGACCCGGTACACGCTCGATCTCGGGTCGGTGGCCGTCCTCAAGCACGAGACCCACCTGCCCGTCATCGTCGATCCCTCCCACGCCGCCGGCAGGCGCGACCTCGTGCTCCCTCTGGCCCGGGCGGCAGCGGCGGTAGGGGCCGACGGCATCATCGTGGAGGTGCACCCCCGGCCCGAGGAAGCCCTCTGCGACGGGCCCCAGCAGGTGCCGGCGGCCGAGTTCGGCGAGTTCGCCCGCGCCATCCGCGAGCTGGTGGCCCTCATGGGCAAAGAGATCGGGTAGCCCGGCTCGATGCGCCTGGCCGTCGTCGGTACCGGCCTCATGGGGGCGTCGGTCGCTCTTGCCGCCAAGCGGGCGGGGACGGAGCAGGTGGCGGGCTTCGACGCCGACCCCGAGGCGCTGGCGCGGGCGGTAGCGGTGGGGGCGGTGGACGAGCCGGCGGCGACCCTGGACGAGGCCCTCGCCTCCGCCGACCTGGCGGTCGTGGCCGTGCCGGTGGCGTCCTTGGCGGGCCAGGTGGAGGCGGTGCTGGAAGCCAGCCCGGAAGGGTGCACGGTGACCGACGTGGGCTCCACCAAGGTGGCGGTGTGCCGGGCTGCCGGCGGCTCTCCCCGGTTCGTGGGCGGACATCCGGTCTGCGGCTCGGAGGCCCGCGGTCCCGAGCACGCCAGCCCCGAGTTGTTCGAGGGGGCCACCTGGTTCCTCACCCCGCTCCCCGAGACCGACCCCGGCCGCTACCGCCTCGTGCACGGGTTCGTGGCCGGCCTGGGGGCGGTGCCGGTGGCGGTGTCGCCGCGGGCCCACGACCGGCTGGTGGCGCTGACCAGCCACCTGCCCCACGCCCTCGCCAACCTGCTCGTGAACCAGGCCGGCTCGACGCGGGTGGACGGGCACGAGCCGCTGGCGGCGGCGGGCGGCTCCCTCCGCGACATGACCCGGGTGGCGGGGGCCAACCCCCGGGTGTGGGTGGACATCTTCCTCGACAACGCCGAGGAGCTGCGCCAGGCCCTGGCCGACCACCGCCGTCGCGTGGAGCAGCTGGAGGAAGCCCTGGCGGTGGGGGATGCTGGCTTCCTCGCCCGCTGGATCGCGGAGGCAGCCCAGAACCGGCGCCGGATGCTGGAGCGGGCTTACCCCGATCCCGGCCGCCTGCACCGGCTGCGGGTGCGCGTCCCCGACCGCCCGGGCGTGCTCGCCGGCATCACCCAGGCGCTGGGGGCCGCCCGCATCAACATCGAGGACTTCGAGCTCGAGCACATCTCCCCCGAGCGGGGCGGCGTGCTGCGCCTCCTCGTGGCCGGCCAAAGCGAGGCAGAGAGGGCCGCGTCTCTCCTCGAGAGCCAGGGCTACAGCGTGGTGGTGTCGGCGGTCCTGGAGGGCTGATGCTGACCGAGCTCGGTCTCTACCGCCTCTGGGACGAGAACCCAGAGAAGGCGTGGGCCTTCGCCCGCTACTGGCTTCCCATCCTGGTCCAGGCGGTCGCTCCCTGCTACGGCTACGGCCTGGAGCGGCTGCCGGCCAAAGGCGGTTGCGTCCTGGCCGTGAACCACTTGAGCGCAATCGATCCATTAGTGCTGGGGGTCTTCTCCCGCCGGACGATCTACTACATGGCCAAGGCGGAGCTCCTGGAGATCCCGATGGTGAGCGAGATCCTTCGCTGGATGGGGGCGTTCGCCGTGCGTCGGGGCGAGGGCGATCGGGATGCCCTCCGGGTGGCTCGCTGGCTGGTCGCCCACGGCCACGCGGTGGGCATGTTCGTGGAGGGCACCCGCCAGAGGCTCGGCTACCCGGGGTCGGCCCAGGTGGGGGCGGCCATGGTGGCCATGCAGGAGCAGGTGCCGCTCGTCCCCTGCGGGCTGGACACCTTCCGCTGGTCGTTCCGCAACCGCCGGGCCTGCGCCTGCGTCTTCGGCCATCCCCTCGACCTCTCCGGCCTTCCCCGGAACGGCCGCGGCTACAAGGAGGCGACGGCGATGGTGGAGCGGGAGGTTCACCGGGTGTGGTGGCTCGCCGCCCAGGCGGTGGCGGACGGGTTTCCCGAGGAGCTCGCGGATGGGGCCAAGCGGGCGCGGCCGCCGCGGGCGGGAAACGGCTACCCGGTCGTCGATGCCCCCGCCTGGCCCAGCGAGGAGTGGGCGAGAGGTCCCTTGGGTCCTGTCTTCCCGGGACGACCTCGGTGATCGAGGTCGCCCCTGCCGTGTGCTTGCGGGGGGCGCTCGCCCTCCCTGGAGACAAGTCCATCTCGCACCGGGCCCTCCTCGTAGGCTCGGTCTGCGAGGGCGAGACGGTGGTGCGGGGTTTCGGCCGCTCGCGCGATACCGAGACCACGCTGGCAGCCGTCCGGGCGCTGGGGGCGGAGGTGGCGGAAGAGGAAGGATCGGTGCTTCGGGTGCGGGGCGTGGGCTTGGGGGGCCTGCTCCAGCCGCCTGGCCCCATCGACTGCGGGAACTCTGGCACCACCGCCCGCCTGCTCGCCGGGCTGCTCGCCGGCCAGGAGGGCCGGCGCTTCCGGCTGGTCGGCGATGCCTCGCTCAGCCGTCGCCCTATGGATCGGATCGCCGAGCCCCTGCGGGCGATGGGGGCGAGGGTGGAGACCGATGGAGGGAGGCTGCCCCTCACGGTGGAGGGGGCCCGGCTGCGGGGGATCGACTACGAGCTTCCGGTGGCGAGCGCCCAGGTCAAGTCCTGCCTCCTCCTGGCCGGCCTGTACGCGGAGGGGGAGACGGTGGTGCGGGAGCGCTTTCCCAGTCGCGACCACACCGAGCGCATGCTCCGCCTAGCCGGCGCCCCCATCCGTCTGGGGCCGGGGCGCGTCTCTATCCGCAGGGCCTCGCGCCTGGCCCTTCCCGAGCTGGAGGTGCCGGGGGACATCTCCTCGGCCGCTCCCTTCCTCCTCGCCGCCACCCTCCTTCCCGGCTCGGAGCTCCTCGTCTCCGGCGTGGGCGTGAATCCCACCCGCACCGGCTTTCTCGACGTGCTCGAGCGCATGGGAGCGCGGCTTTCCATCTTCAACCGCAGAACCGTGTCGGGCGAGCCCGTAGCCGACATCGAGGCGAGCCACGCCGAGCTCGTGGCCACCGACATCGAGCCCGCCGAGGTGCCGACGCTGGTGGACGAGCTTCCCTTGTTCGCCCTGGCCGCGGCCATGGCCCGAGGGACGAGCCGGGTGCGGGGGGCCGAGGAGCTGCGCAAGAAGGAGAGCGACCGCATCGAGACGGTGACGAGCGCCCTCCGCGGCCTGGGCATCCGCATCGTAGCTCTCCCCGACGGATTCCGCGTGCAAGGGATCCCCGCCCGCCCTCGGGGAGGGCGGGTGAGCACGGCCGGCGACCACCGGATCGCCATGCTGGGCGCGATCGCCGGCCTCGTGTCCCGCGAGGGGGTACGCATCGAGGGAGAGGAGGCGGTGGCGGTATCGTTCCCCGGGTTCTTCGACCTGCTCGACTCCCTGGCGCAGCGATGATCGTGGCCATCGACGGGCCGGCGGGAGCCGGCAAGAGCACGGTCGCACGCCGGCTCGCTGAGCGGCTGGGCTTCCGCTACCTGGATACGGGCGCCATGTACCGGGCCTTGGCCTGGCTCGCCCTGCGCGAGGGAGTGAGCCCCGAGGACGGGGAGGAGCTGCGGCGCCTAGCTGCCGCCCATCCCGTCGCGGTCGAGGAGGGGGGGAGGGTAGCGATCGCCGGGGTCGACGTCAGCGACGCCATCCGTAGCGCGCAGATCGACCGGGTGGTGCCGGTGGTGGCCCGCCACCCCCAGGTGCGGGCGATCATGCGCGAGCGGCAGCGAGAGCTGACCGCGGACGAGGACGTGGTGGTGGAAGGCAGGGACATAGGCACCGTGGTCGCTCCCCAGGCGGAGGTCAAGGTCTACCTCACAGCCCGCGAGGAGGTGCGCGCCCGCCGTCGCCTGGCCGACCGCCCGACGCTCCCCGCCGACGCCTTGGCCGCCGACCTGCGCCAGCGCGACCGGAGCGACGCTGCCCGCATGGAGCCGGCCCCCGACGCCGTCCTCGTCGACACCAGCGACCTGGCGGTGGACGAGGTGGTGGCCCGGATCGAGGCCCTCGTCCGTCAGCGCCTCCCCGCCTGACGATGGTCCGCTCCCAGCCTGCAGCCACCGGCCAGGAGCTGGCGGGGACGGTGGCCGTGGTGGGCTTCCCCAACGTAGGCAAGTCCACGCTGGTCAACCGCCTCACCGCCACCCGGGCGGCGGTGGTGCACGAGACGCCGGGGGTGACCCGCGATCGCAAGGAGCTCGTCTGTGAGTGGGCCGGTCGCCGCTTCCTCGTGGTGGACACGGGCGGGGTGGACGTGGCCGACGCCTCGCCGCTCACCCGGCGCGTGGTCGACCAGACGCGGACGGCCATCGCCGAGGCCGACCTCGTCCTCCTGGTCGTGGACGCCCAGGCGGGGATCACTCCCGGGGACGAGGAGCTGGCCGAGATCCTACGCAGGTCGGGAAAGCCGGTCCTGGTGGTGGCCAACAAGATCGACGACCCGGCCGCGGACGCCGTCGCCCACGAGTTCCACCGACTGGGCCTGGGAGAGCCGCTGCCGGTGTCAGCCCTCCACGGGCACGGTACCGGCGACCTCTTGGACGAGGTGGTGGCGAGACTTCCCGGCCGGGGCCGGCCGGAGGTGGGGGAGGAGGCGATCAGGGTGGCCATCCTGGGCCGTCCCAACGTGGGCAAGTCGAGCCTGCTCAACGCCATCCTGGGCCAGGAGCGGGTGATCGTGTCCGAGGTGCCGGGCACGACCCGCGACGCCATCGACACCGTGCTCAGGCGCGGCGACCAGACCTTCGTCCTCGTGGACACGGCCGGCCTTCGCCGCAAGCGCCGGCAGCGCCAGGCAGTCGAGCTCTACTCGGAGCTCCGCGCTCTAGAGGCGGCGAGGAGGGCCGATGTGGCCCTCGTCCTCGTCGATGCCAGCGAGGGCCTGGTTGACCACGACTTGGCCGTAGCCGACGTCGCTCGCCGAGCCAACTGCTCCACGCTGGTCGTCTTGTCGAAGTGGGATATCGCTCGGGTGGGAGTGGAGGACGTGCGACCCCGCCTGGAGGCCAAGCTTCGTCAGCGACCTCCCATCGTGACCACCTCGGCCAAGACCGGTCGCGGGATCGACCGCCTGCTCGAGCGGGTGGTCGAGCTGTACGGAAAGCACGTGGCCCGCATCCCCACCCCCGAGCTCAACCGGATCCTGGCTGAGCTGCGCGAGGAGCGCCAGCCCCCTACCCGGCGGGGAAAGCGCCTCAACCTCCTGTACGGGACGCAGACCCACACGCGCCCGCCCCGGTTTCGCTTCTTCGTCAACGACCCGGGGCTGGTCACCCGCGACTACGCCTACTGGGTCGAGAACCGCCTGCGGGAGCGGCTCGGCTGGCAGGGGGTGCCCGTGTCCATCGACTTCGTGCGACGCTCCTAGCCATGCGCGCGGTCGTCGTAGGTGGCGGAAGCTGGGGGACGGCCTTCGCCCGCCTGCTCGCCGACCGCGGCCACCAGGTGACCCTGGCCTGCCGGGATCCTGCCCAGGCCCGCGCCATCGCTGAGACGGGCCGAAACCCGCGCTACCTGCCCCAGCTCGACCTCGCCGGCATCGACGCCACTACCGTGGCCGAGGCCCCGGTGGCGAGCGCCGACCTGTGCGCCATCGCCGTCCCCAGCCGAGCCTACGCCGAGGTCGTCTCCTCGCTGCCGGGCTCCTGCCCGGTGCTCAACCTTACCAAAGGGCTCGACCCTGAGAGCGGCAGGCGTCTCTCCACGCTCGTCCCAGGCAGGCCGGTGGCGGCCCTGTCCGGCCCCAACCTGGCCGAGGAGATCGCCGCCGGCCTGCCTTCGGCCACGGTGGTGGCGAGCGAGGACGAGGAGCTGGCCCTGTGGCTGCAAGCCGAGATCAACTCCCAGACCATGCGCGTCTACGTCAACACCGACCTCGTAGGGGTCGAGTTCTGCGGCGCCGCCAAGAACGTCATCGCCCTTGCCGCGGGAGGCGTGGACGGGCTCCGCCTGGGCGATAACGCCAAGGCAGGACTCATCACGCGAGGGGTGGCGGAGATGACGCGCTTGGGCCGTGCCTGCGGGGCGAGACCGGAGACGTTCGCCGGCCTGGCCGGGATGGGCGACCTCATGGTGACCTGCTGGTCGCGTCTGGGTCGCAACCGCCGGGCGGGGGAGCTCATTGCTCAGGGCTTGACCCCGGAGCAGGCGGTGGCCGAGATCGGCCAGACGGTGGAGGGGCTCACCACCGCTCCCGTCCTGCGCCGGGAGGCCCGCCGTCTCGGCATCGAGATGCCGATCACGGAGGGCATCTGCGCCGTCCTCGAGGGAGTGGCGGTGCAGGACCTCGTCGCCTCCATCATGGGCCGACGGCCCAAGGCAGAATGAGGGCCCGCGCCGCTGCCTGCTCGGGGGCCCTGGTGGCCGCGCTCGTCCTGTCGGCGTGCGGGGGCGGGGGGGCCGAGGTCCCGCCCGAAGCGGCGAGCGTGCCTGGCTGGGCGGCGGCCTTCGTCTCCGCCGAGGAGGAGGGGGCGTCCCTCCTCCAGGCCCTCGACCTGCCCAGGCACCCCCGAGGCCCCTCCCGCCTCGCCATCCTCGCCCCCGGCGAGGCGCCCCAGCTCGTAGCAGGAGAGGTCGACTCCCGGCCGGAGGCCGGGTCGCTGGCGGAGAACCCGCGCTTCCGGGCCGCCATGGCCGACCTTCCCGAGGAGGCCGTCGTCCGGGCTTACCTCGCCGGCTCGCTCGTCTACGTCGCCCTCCGCCACCAGCTCAGGCGCCTGAGGCTGCCGGAGACCCTGGCCTCCTTCTTCCCCCTTTTCGACGTGGTGGCGGTGGCGGCCGTGCCCAGCCGGGGCGGCTTCCGCCTGGTGGGCAGGGCCACGCTCGTTCCCGGCGAGGCGCCTCCCTCGATCGCGCCTCGGCTTCTGGGGGCGGTGCCGGCCGGGGCCTCCCTCCTCGTCGCCACCTCCCAGCTCGACCGGCCCCTGCGCCGGATCCTCGCCGGCCTCGATCGCCTCTCCCCCCGGCTCCATCGCCAGCTTCGGCTGGCCCAGGCTGCGCTGGGCCTGTCGCTGGAGGGGGACATCCTGCCTGCCCTCTCGGGCGAGGCTGCCCTCGTCCTATACCCCCAGGGGACGGGGCTCGTCGTCCTCGTGGACAGGAGCGGAGAGGGGGTTCTGCGCCGGCTCCTCGCCCGCCTCCGGCCCATCCTGGCCTTGGCTAACCTGGGCTCGTTGAGCTCGTCCCCCGGGGGCGCCCTGCGGCTGTTTCTCCCCGGCCCCGAGCTCACCCTGTTCCTGGCCCTGGAGCGGGGGAGGCTCCTTGTCGCCACGAGCGCCCGAGTCCTCGCCCGGATGCGGGCCAAGGAGGTCCCCCTCGGCTCCAACCCCGACTTCCGAGCCCTCCTCGGGAAAGCCCGCCTGCCGAGCCGGCTGAGCGCCCTCGTCTACCTTGGGCGCTCCCGGGTGGCCGCCCTTGTGGGCCTGCGGCCGGACGGGGCGGAGCTCGAGGTCGAGGGCTTCCTCTCCCTCAAGTAGCCTACGGGCGACATGCCTCCCCGCTCGTTCTCCTTCTCCTCCGAGTCGGTCACCGAGGGCCACCCCGACAAGATCGCCGACCAGGTGTCGGACGCGATCCTCGACGCCGTCCTCGCCGACGACCCCCAGGGCCGGGTCGCCTGCGAGACCCTGGTGACGACGGGGCTGGTGGTGGTGGCCGGCGAGATCACCACCGAGACCTACGTGGACATCCCGCGGGTGGTGCGGAACACGATTCGGGAGATCGGCTACGACCGGGCCAAGTACGGCTTCGACGCCGACACCTGCGGCGTCATCGTGGCCATCGACGAGCAGTCGCCCGATATCGCCCTCGGCCTGGAGCGGGCCTACGAGGTGCAGCACGACCCGGGCGACGTCGACCCCCTCGACCGGGTAGGAGCAGGCGACCAGGGGATGATGTTCGGCTACGCCTGCCGGGAAACCCCGGAGCTGATGCCGCTTCCCATCGTGCTCGCGCACCGCATCTGCAAGCGCCTGGCAGAGGTGCGCAAGGCCCAGGTGCTTCCCTACCTGCGTCCGGACGGCAAGGCTCAGGTCACGGTGCGCTACGAGGTGGACGAGCAGGGCCGCCGTCGCCCGGTGGAGATCGAGCGGGTGCTCGTGTCCTGCCAGCACCGGGACGGGCTCGACGTCGAGACCCTCCTCAAGCCGGACATCATCGAGCACGTGCTCCACCCCATCCTCCCTCCCGATCTCTACGACGAGCGCCGGTTCCAGGAACGCGACTTCGTGCTCGTGAACCCCACCGGGCGGTTCGTGGCAGGAGGGCCCATCTCCGACACGGGGGTGACGGGGCGCAAGATCATCGTGGACACCTACGGCGGCGCCGCCCGTCACGGCGGCGGGGCCTTCTCGGGGAAGGACCCGACCAAGGTCGACCGCTCGGCCGCCTACGCCTGCCGGTACGTGGCCAAGAACGTGGTGGCAGCCGGCCTCGCCGACCGCTGCGAGCTGCAGGTCGCCTACGCCATCGGCGTCGCACGGCCGCTCTCCATCCAGGTCGAGTGCTACGGCACCGAGCGTATCCCCGTGCGGGAGATCGAGAGGCTGATCCGGGAGCGCTTCGACCTGCGGCCGGCCGCCATCATCCGCGACCTCGATCTGCGCCGGCCCATCTACCGCAAGACGGCAGCCTACGGCCACTTCGGCCGCGAGGACCACGACTTCACCTGGGAGAGGACCGACAAGGCCGAGGAGCTCCGCCAGGCGGCTGGGCTCGCGGCCGGGGTGGAGGCGTAGCGGCCGCGATCAGGGAAGCGGGCGGACGAACAGGCTCTGGGCGGCCTTCTCCGTGAGGGCCCGCTCGCTCCCGTCCAGGGAAACGGCCACGAGCCCGGAGGCCGGGCTCGCCTCGCGCACGACGATCTCCGAGCCGGGCACGAGCCCCTGCTCGTAGAACCAGCGCAGAAGCTCGCCGTCGTGCTCGGCCAGGCGGACGATGGCCGCCCGCGTGCCGGCGGGGAGGTCGGCCAGGGGGACGAGCTCCCGGTTCTCCGCCTGCTCGACCTCGGTGTCCACCGGCCAGCCGTGGGGACAGCGGTCGGGGCGACCCAGGCGCTCGTTCATGCGCTCGACCATCTCGTCGGAGAAGGTGTCTCCCAGCTCGTCCGCCTGGGCGTGGGACTCGGCTGCCGTGTAGCCCATGAAGTCGGTGAGGAAGCGCTCGATGATCCGGTGGCGGCGCACCACCCGCTTGGCTCGGTCGGCGCCCTCGGGGGTGAGGATGGCCTCCTTCTGCTCCCCCCGCTCGACCAGCCCCTCCGCCTCCAGCCGCTTCAGCATCTCGCCGGCCGAGGCCCGCGACACGCCCAGCATCTCGGCCACCCGAGCGGCGATGGCCGCCGAGCCGCTGGCCGGCCTGTACTCCCCGATGGGGAAGGCGAGGAAGTAGATGGTCTCCAAGTAGTCGTCGACCGAGTGTCCCGCCACGGGGCAATCCTACCCAGGGGTGGCGAGCTGCCAGGTCTCCCTCCGTCCCGCGAGCAGGACGAGGGGGAGGGCAAGGCCGAGGAGGAGGAGCGAGGCCGGGGCGACCGCCGAGTAGGCGCCCACCGCCGTCCCCTTCCAGATCTCGGTGGCCAGGGTCTCGAAGCCGATGGGGCGGAGGAGGAGGGTGGCCGGAAGCTCCGTGACCGTCTTCAGGAAGACGAGGGCGGCCCCGGCCGCGAGCCCCGGCTTCGCCTGGGGGAGGACCGCGGTCGCCAGCGCCAAGGAAGGCCGTCGACCCAACGAGCGGGCGGCGTCCTCGGCATTGGGGCTGACGCGCTCGAGGGAGGCCTTGGCGGCGGCCAGGGCGTAGGGCGCGAAGCGGACGAGGTAGGCGAAGAGGAGCAGGCCCACGCTCTGGTAGACGAGGCTCCCCAGGCGGGAACCGAGGAAGACGAGGGCGAGGCCCACAGCGATTCCAGGGAGGGCGGTGGGAAGGAGGGTCAGGCCCTCGATCAGGCGCGTCACGGTCGAGGGGCGCCGCCACGAGAGGGTCGCTACCGGCAGGACGGAAGCGGTGGCGGCCCCGGCGGCGGCAAGGCCGATCCAGGCCGAGCCGGCCGCCGCCTCCCAGTGGAGGGAGAAGGCTTGTCGAGGGGAGGAGCCTGCGGCCGTCCACCAGGCGAGGACGGCTAGAGGCCCGGCCAAAAAGAGGAGGGCGACGCCCGCAGGGAAGGCGAGCGCCGGCCACCGCCACCGGCCCAGGCGAACGGTCGGGGGCGTCCTCTCGGGGCCCGGGGTCGCCCGGTAGACGACGCCTCCCCGTCGCCGGCGGGCGGCCACGACCACGAGGGCGGCCGTGGCCACCAGGACGAGCGACAGGATGGCTGCCGCGTCGCGGGCAAGGAGGGACTCGTAGCGCACGTAGATGGCCGTGGTCAGGGTCGAGTAGCCCATGATCGACACCGCTCCGAAGTCGGAGAGCACGTACAGGAAGACGAGCAGGCCGGCCGAGACGATGGCCGGGCGCAGGGCGGGTAGCGTCACCCTGGCCAGGACGGAGAGGGGGCTCAGGCCCAGGCTGCGCGCCGCCTCCTCCAGGGAGGGATCGACGCCCCGTAGCCCCGCGGAGACGAGGAGGAAGACGTAGGGATAGGTGGAGAGCGTCAGGGCGAGGAGCGCTCCCGAATAGCCCCTCAGCTCGGGCAGCGCCTCCACTCCGAGCGGCCCCAGGGCCGCCTGGGCGAGGCCGCGGGGGGCGAGCCCCGCCTCCAGAGCCAGGGCAGCGACGAAGCTGGGGATCACGATGGGGAGCGAGACGAGGACGCCGATGAGGCGGCGCCAGGGGAGGTCGGTCCTGGCCACGAGCCACGCGAGGGGAAGCCCCAGTCCCAGGGCCGCTCCCGTCACCCCCAAGCCCAAGAGAGCCGTGTCGACGACCAGGGTCGCCACCGTCTCGGGCGGGAGGAGAGCCCAGGTCTCGCTGCCCGCGTCGAGCGCGCGGGCTACCAGGTAGACGAGGGGGAGAACCCCGACCAGGCCGGCGACGAGGAGCGCGGCCAGCCCAGAGGCGAGAAAAGCCCCCTGCGGCCGCAGCCAGGCCGCAGGGGGCAGGGGTCGACTCACGACAGGAGCCCCTCCTCGAGCAGGAGCTTGACGGCGGCGGGGAGGTCGGTGGCGAGCCGTCCCAGGGGGTACTTGGGGCCCGCGATCTCCTTGAGCGGGGGCAGGCCGGGCCGGGGCTGGACGCCCTTCACCACCGGGTACTCGGCCAGGCCGGGCCCCCGGGCGATGTACCGCTGGGCCCAGCGCGACAGGAGGAACTCGACGAACCGCTGGGCCAGCGCCGGTTGGCGGGTGGCCGAGACGATCCCCACCCCGGCGGCGAGCACGAGGTTGCCGGGATCCCCGGCCTTGAACCAGGCGTTCCGGACCGGCAGCCCGGGGCTGTCCGCCAGCACGTTGTAGAGGTAGTAGTGGTTGACGAGACCGAGGAGGATGTCTCCCCGGCCGACCGCCTGGACGATGGAGGTGTTGTTGGGGAACAGCTTGACGTCGTTGGCCTCGAGCCCGCGCAGCCAGTCGCGCACCCGATCCTCGCCGTAGAGGTAGATGGTGGCTCCCAAGAAGGCCTGGAACGACCCGTTGGTGGGGGCGATCCCCACCTTTCCCCTCCATCGGGGTCTCGTCAGCTCCCACACCGAGCTCGGCAGCTCGGCTGCGGTCAGGGATCGGGTGTTGTAGACGAGGACGCGGGAGCGCGCGCTCGTTCCCACCCACCGTCGGCTGGCCGTCGAGAAGCGGGAGGGGACGCGGGCCACCAGTTTCGCCGGCAGGCGGGCGAGGAGACCGCGAGCGGCGACCAGGCCCAGGGTGCCGGGCTCGGTGGCCCAGAAGACGTCGGCGGGGCTGTTCCTGCCCTCCTCCACGAGGGCGTTGGCGAGCGAGGCCGAGGAGGCGTAGCGGACCTGGAGCTCGATGCCCGTCTCCTTCGTGAACCTCTCCATGATGGGCTTGACGAGCCGCTCGTCGCGGCCTGAGTAGACGGTCAACGAGGGGCCCTGGCGGGCGGCCGAGGCCGAGCCTGAGAGCGCACTGGCGACGGCCACGAGCACGAGCAGGGCCGCCGCGGCGGGCGGCCGGAGGTGGCGGAAAGCAGGTCGAGACATAGCTCCTCCTCTGCAGGTAACCCTTACTATGAAAGTAAGGCTTACCTTACATACCTGACCGGAGGATGGCAACCCGCTGGGCGAGGAGGCGGATGGACACCGGCGAGCCGGTCTCGATCACCTCGGTCGAGGGACGCTGGGAGACGAGCCGGAGGCCGTCGGCGCGGACGTGGTAGACGACGTCGTGGCCGCGAAACTCTCGTTCCACCACCCAGGCCTCCCCCAGGGGATCGGCCTCGAGCTCGATCTGCTCGGGCCGCACGAGCACCTCCACCTGCTCGCCGTCCTCGGCGCCTGCTGCCGGGAGCCGACCGAGGGGCGTGTACACGAGGCCTCTCTTGACGGTCCCGGGGAGGACGTTGGCGGGCCCCACGAACTCCGCCGCCCAGCGACAGGCGGGAACGAAGTAGACCTCCTCCGGCGAGCCCACCTGCACGAAGGTGCCGTCCCGCATCAGCGCTACCCGCTCGGCCAAGGACAGGGCCTCCTCCCGGTCGTGGGTCACGAGGATGGCGGTCAGCCCCAGCTCCTTGAGGAGGGCGACGACGTCCCCGCGCAGCGTGCTGCGCAGGTGGGGATCGACGTTCGACCAGGGCTCGTCGAGGAGGATGAGGTCGGGCTCGGGGGCCAAGGCTCGGGCCAGGGCCACCCGCTGCTGCTCCCCGCCGGACAGCTGGTGGGGGTAGCGGCGGCCGAGGTCCTCCAGCCCCACCAGGGCCAGGAGCTCTGCCACGCGGCTGCGCCGCTGCCGCCGGGGGAGGCCGAAGCCCACGTTCTCGGCCACCGTCAGGTGGGGAAAGAGGGCGTAGTCCTGGAACACCATGCCCACCCGCCTTCGCTCGGGGGCCACCCAGGCTCCCTCGCCCGCGACGAGCGCGCCGCGGATCCTGATCGAGCCGCTGTCGGGGGCGTCGAAGCCCGCTATCAGGCGAAGCAGCGTGGTCTTGCCGCAGCCGCTCGGCCCTAGCACCGTGACCAGCTCCCCGGGGGCGACCGAGAGCGAGGCCCGGTCGAGGGCGAGGACGGAGCCGAACCGCTTGCTGACCGAGGAGACCTCGACGAGCGCGTCCATGTATGGCAGACCTTACACTCTTTTCGGCAGTAGTGTAAGGTATCCCTTACAGGGATTGCGAGGCAGTCCACAGACTAAGGAGGAGGACCCATGGGAGCAGGACTGGTCGTGCTGCGGGAGGGCTTCGAGGCCTCCCTCATCGTGGGGATCGTGCTCGCCTTCCTCCACCGCACCGGGCGCCGGGACGGGTTCTGGCCGGTGTGGGCGGGAACGGGGGCGGCGCTCGCCATCTCCATCGGGGTGGGCGCGACGCTGTTTGCCGTCGGGGCCGAGCTGGAGGGAAGGGGGGAGGCGGCCTTCGAGGGGGCCACCATGCTCGTCGCCGCCGGCCTCCTCACCTGGATGATCTTCTGGATGCGCCGCCAGGCCAGAAGCATCCGCCGCGAGCTCGAGGCCCAGGTGGAGTCGGCGCTGGCCTCGGGCTCGGCGCTTGCCCTGGCCTTGGTGGCGTTCGTGGGCGTCCTCCGGGAGGGGGTGGAGACCGCCCTCTTCCTCTTCGGGACCGTCGAGGGGTCCAACAAGCTGGTCGCCACGGGCAGCGCTGCCGCCGGGCTGGCAGGGGCCGTCGTTCTCGGCTACCTCTTCTACAAGGGGGCAGGGCGGCTCGATCTCCGTCGCTTCTTCACGGTGACGAGCGTCCTTCTCCTCCTCTTCGCCGGCTACCTCCTGGCTCAGGGCCTCCACGAGCTGGGCGAGGCCGGGGTGCTGCCCGAGAGCGAGGCCCTGCTCGTGGGCGCCTTCGCTGCCCTGGCGGTGCCCACCCTCTACCTGTTCCTCCGCCCCCAGGGAAAGCGCCTGCTTCCTCGGTAGGCTCAGGTAGCGAGGGCCACACTGGCGGCGACGTAGGCGGCGTAGGCGGCCACGAGCAGGGCCCCGTCCCGCCGGCTCAGTCCCGCCCCGGCGCTGGTCGCCACGGCGAGCACGGCCGCGCTCAGGGCCGCCATGGGGAGGTGGAGGTGGCGGGTAGCCCAGTCGAGCTCGATGGGGCGCACGAGGGCGACCACCCCGGCGTTGAGGGCGCTGAAGTGGACGATTGTGCCGAAGACGTTGGCGAGGGCGACGTCTCCCCGGCCCCGGCGGGCGGGCACGGCCACCCGCCCCACCTCCTCCGCCTCGACGGCTGCGGCTACAGCGGTGTTGCCGAGCAGGCTCTCGGGGACCCCAATCCGCTCCACCGCCCGCCGCACCCCCTCGCCCAGCACCTCCCCCGCCCCGGCCAGGAGGGCGAGACCCGTCAGCATGCGCAGGGCGGCCAGGCGCCGGCGACGCTGGGGCGGCGAGAGGGGAAGGCCGCGGCCGGCGTAGGCAAGCCCGGCCAGGGACACCCAGAACCACGCCAGGAGGAGGGCCCCGTCCCAGCGGCTGAGCTCCCTGTCCCACCCCAAAGCCACCAGCGGGAGCGGCGCTGCCACGGTCCAGGCGAGGGTGGAGGGAGGGAGGGCGGCGCGGAGGGGCGCGGCGAGCGCGGACAGGCCCGGTACGGCCAAGGCGAGGAAGGTGGTACCGCCCAGGAACGTCCCCGCCGCCACGTTGCCGAAGCCGTGGACGTTGGCCACGATCCCGGCCACGAGGTTCTCCAGCTCGATCCCCGAGAGGGCAACGACGAGGACGAAGGGGGCCACCCGCAGCCGGGCGGCGGTGGCCAGGACCCCGGACAGGAAGAGCTCGGCCCCGGCCACGACCAGGGCCAGGCCGAGCAGGAGGAGGAGGATGGCGACGAGCTCGGGCACGGGCCAAGGCTAAGGTGGCCGGGTGCCCTATGTCGTCGTCTACCCCCTGCTTCCCGCCCGCGCCCTCGCCCGGCCCTTCACCTACGAGGCAGACGAGGGGGTCGACAAGGGGGCGGTGGTGGAGATTCGCCTGGGCCGCTCACGGGCTCGGGGGGTGGTGGTGGGGCTCGAGGACGAGGCCCCCGCCGGCCGATCCCTCGTCCCCGTGGGACGGCTCCTCGACCGCCTCCCTCCTGCCCTCGTCGACCTGGGGCTGTGGATGGCCGACTACTACGGATCCACGCCGGGCCGGGCCCTCGCGCTCCTGTGCCCGCCCCGGCGGGCGCCCCGGGGAGAGCGCCCCTCGCCCGCCCTCCGCTACGCCTTGGGGGAGACGGGGCCTGTCCCCCTCCGCCTCGCCAGGCGACAGGAGGAGGCCGTGGCGCGGATCGTCTCTCTGCTCAAAGGGGGCGGGGGCAACGTGCTTCTGTACGGGGCCACCGGTAGCGGCAAGACCGAGGTCTACCTGCGGGCCTGCTCCGAGGCCCTCGCCTGCGGCCGCGGCGCCATCGTGCTCGTGCCCGAGATCGCCCTCACCCCCCAGACGGTGGGGCGCTTTCGCGAGCGCCTGGGCGACACTGTGGCCGTGCTCCACTCCGGGCTCAGCGAGGCGGAGCGGCGAGACGAGCGCGACCGGATCGCGGCCGGGAGCGCCCGGGTGGTGGTGGGGGCGCGCTCGGCGGTGCTGGCGCCGGTCGCCCGCCTGGGGCTGATCTGCGTGGACGAGGAGCACGACCCCTCCTACAAGCAGGAGTCGGACCCGCGCTACGACGCCCGTACGGTGGCGGCCAAGCGGGCCTCCCTGGAGGGCGCCGTGGCCGTCTTCGGAAGCGCCACGCCCCGCCCGGAGAGCTGGCTCGCGCTGGAGCGGCTAGAGCTGGGGGGAAGGCTGGGGGTGACCCTGCCCCGGGTGTCGGTGGTCGACCTACGCCGGGAGGCCGGCTATCCCCTGTCGGCGCCGCTCCTGGCCGAGCTGGAGGGTGTCGCCGCGCGGGGAGGGCGGGCGATCCTGCTCCTCAACCGCCGAGGGGTCGCCTCGGCGCTCCACTGCCGCTCCTGCGGCCGGGCCCGCCGGTGTGCCTCCTGCGACGTCTGCTTGGTGCTCCACCAGGGAGGGATCCTCCGCTGTCACCACTGCGGCCACCTGGAGCCTGCGCCCCAGCTCTGCCCCGAGTGCGGCTCCCCGGAGATGGCCCGCATCGGGGCGGGGACGCAGCGGCTCGAGCGGGAGCTGAAGGAGCGGGTTCCCGGCCTCGTCCCCATCCGGCTGGACGCGGATACGGCCTCCCGGCCAGCGAGCTTGGCCGCCCTCCTCGCGCGGTTCCGCGACACGCCCGGGGCGGCCCTCCTGGGTACGCAGATGGTGGCCAAGGGCCACCACTTCGCCGGCGTCGAGCTGGCGGCGGTGGTGGACGCCGACCTTGCCTTGTCCATGCCCGACTTTCGAGCCGAGGAGCGCACCTTCCAGCTTCTGACCCAGCTTGCCGGCCGCTCCGGCCGGGACGCCCCCGGGCGGGTGGTCGTCCAGACGTTCCAGCCCGACGCCCGGGCAGTGGTCTTCGCCGCCCGCCACGACGTGGCCGGCTTCCTGGCCGGCGAGCTCGAGCGCCGTCGCCAGCTCGGCTACCCCCCGTTCCGCCACCTGGTGCGCGTCCTCGTCTCGGGCCTGGATCCAGCATCCCCGCTTCGGGCGCTCGAGGAGGTGAAGAGAGCCCTCTCTCCGCGAGGGGGGGCGACGGAGACCGAGGACGAGCTCTTGGGGCCGGCTCCCCTTCTCCGCCTGCGCGGACGCTATCGTGCCCAGCTCGTCGTCAAGACGGACGCGCCCCGGCGGGTGGCGGCGAGGACCGGCCGGCTTCTGT
>CAZQRA010000021.1:0-25642 GCA_964595575.1 uncultured Gaiellales bacterium | reverse complement strand
CCCCGCTATGCGCAGGGCAGGGCTGAGGGCCGTGGTCGACGTCGACCCTCAGAGCCTCTAGCCCGGGGGACGGGAACTACACTTCCCTCGTGCCGGAGGAGCGCGGACAGGTGCGGGAGGAGGCGCTCGACGCCGAGCAGGAGGCGCGGCGGCAGCTCGCGCTCGCCCAGATTCGCCAGTACCCCGATCCCGTCCTGCGCATGCAGGCCCGTCCCGTGGAACGCTTCGACGAGGAGCTGCGGGCGCTTGCCGAGCGCATGGCCCGGCTGATGGTGGACGCCGGCGGCGTCGGCTTGGCGGCCACGCAGGTCGGCGTCCTGCGCCGGCTCCTCGTGTTCCAGCGGGGAGAGGAGGAGTCGCCCACCGTCCTCGTCAACCCCGAGATGGTGGAGCGAAGCGAGGAGCTGGAGACGGACGAGGAAGGGTGTCTCTCCCTCCAGGGGGTGCTCGTCCCCGTCGAGCGCCATCGCGCGATCGTCGTGCAGGCGAGGGACGTGACCGGCGGTCGTCTACGGCTGGCGCTCGCGGGCCTCGAGGCCCGGGTCGTCCAGCACGAGGTCGACCATCTGGACGGCATCCTCATCCTCGATCGCACGACCGCCGCGGCCCGTCGCCAAGCCCTCGCCACCCTGCGGCCCCAGCCCGTGCTGGGCTGACGGGGCGCGCGAGCCGAGTACGCTCCAGCCCGTGGACGGAGGCTGGGCGCGCGGGGCTGGAGGAGCGGCGCCTTACCAGGGGAGGGCCTGACGTGGCCCGGATCGGAGTGGCGGCGACCGGGGCCTTCGGCGCCGACCTCCTCGCCCGTCTCGCCGAGCGCCACGAGATCGCCTTCTGCCTCACCCGTCCCGACCGCCCCGCCGGCCGGGGCCGCAGGCTGTCGCCTCCTCCGGCCAAGGCGACCGCCGAGCGCCTGGCCATCCCCGTGCTCCAGCCGGAGGCGCTCGACGCCTCCCTCGCTCTGGCGGCGGACACGATCGTCGTCTGCGCCTACGGGGCGGTGGTGCCTCCCGCCCTGCTCGACCGCTACCTGTGGCTGAACGTCCATCCTTCCCTCCTTCCCCGCTGGCGAGGGGCGGCCCCGGTCGAGCGGGCGATCATGGCTGGGGACAAGACGACCGGCGTGACCGTCATCAAGCTGGTGGAGGAGCTCGATGCCGGCCCCGTGGCCGCTCAGCGGGCGTTTCCCATCGGGCCCGAGGACGATGCCGGGGCGATCTACGCCAAGGCGGCGGCGGTGGGGGCGGAGCTGGTCGACGCCGTCCTCGCCGGCTGCCCCGTCTTCCGGCCCCAGCAGGGGCAGCCCACCTACGCGGCCAAGATCACCGCCTCCGACCGGCAGATCGACTGGTCGCGGCCGGCCGAGGAGCTTGCCCGCCAGGTACGGGCGCTCTCGCCCCACATCGGCGCCCGCGCCGTCCTGCACGGGCGGCGGGTGACCATCTGGAAGGCGCGGGTGGAGGGAGGGAAGCTCGTTCCGGTGGAGGTGCAGCCCGAGGGCCGTCGCCGCATGACCTACGAGGAGTTCCTAAGGGGCCTGCGGTGAGCGTGTCGCCTGCCCGGAGGGTCGCCTACGAGGTGGTACGGCGGGTGCTCGAGCACGGCGCCTACGCCGACCGAGCCTTCGCCGCCGCCGCCCGCGACCTCGACCCGCGCGACCGGGCGCTCGCCCAGAGGATCGCCTACGGCGCCGTGCAGCGGGCCCGGACGCTCGAGTACGGCATCGAGGCGTTGGGGCGGAGGCCGGTGCGGAAGCTCGATCCCCCCGTGCGGGCGGCGCTCTTGATCGGCGCCTACCAGCTCGCCTTCCTCCCCGGCGTCGCTCCCCACGCCGCCGTCAACGAGACGGTGGAGCTCGTCCGCCGGGCGGGGCTGGAGCGGGCCGTGGCCTTCGCCAACGCGGTCATGCGCCGGCTGGCCGGGGGGCTGCGGGAGCTTCTCGCCTCCCTTCCGGACAGGACCCCGGAGGAGGCGGCGCTTGCCCATTCCTACCCCGACTGGGTGGCGGAGGCGTGGTTTCGAGACTGGGGCAGGGAGGAGGCGCTGGCCCTCATGCGGGCCCTGAACGAGCCGGCGGAGACCGTGGTTCGGCTCGTCCGAGGCGAGATCGCGGGCGAGCCCACCGACGTGCCCGGCGCCTGGCGGGTGGAGCGGGTGGACGAGCATGCTCTGGCCGAGGGGAGGATCTGGCCCCAGAGCAGGGCCTCCATCCTCGCCGGGCTAGCGGTGGGCTCCCGCCCCGGCGAGCGAACGCTCGACCTCTGCGCCGCCCCGGGCGGCAAGGCGACCATGCTGGCGGGGGAGGTGGTGGCGGTGGAGAAGCACCCAGGCAGGGCGCGTGAGCTCGAGGAGAACGCCCGCCGCCTGGGGGCGACCAACGTGACGGTGGTGAGGGCCGACGCCCTGGCGCTGCCGCGCGACCTGGCCGGCTTCGATCGGGCCCTGGTCGACGCGCCCTGCTCCGGGCTCGGCGTCGCCAACCAGCGGCCGGATCTCCGCTGGCGGGCGAAGCCCCTCCCCGACCTCCAGCTCGCCCTCCTCAGGGTCGCCGCCGAGCGGGTGAAGCCCGGGGGCACCCTCGTGTACGCCGTCTGCACCATCAACGCCGACGAGAACGAGGCGGTGGTGGACGCCTCCGGGCTGGCCGTGGACGACCTGGGGGCGGAGTGGCCCGCCTTCCGCCACCCCAAGAGGCCCCAGTTCCTGCTCACCTTGCCCCACGTCCACGGCACCGCCGGCTTCTTCATCGCCCGGCTGCGCGTCTAGCGGGATGGCGGGCGGACGAGGGTGGTAGCCTCCGGCACGATGCCCTGCCAGCGGTACAGGGCGGAGCCTCCGGTCGGTCGACCGGTAGGCGCCGGAGGGTGTTCCGTCTCCTGCGGGAGACGACCCTCGTCGGCATGACCCGGTTCCTGGAGCGAGCTCTCGAGCTGGCGGAGCGGGGACGGGGAACGACCCGCCCCAACCCGATCGTGGGGGCGGTCGTCGCCCACGGGGGCGAGGTGGTGGGCGAGGGCTGGCACGAGCGGCCCGGAGGGCCCCATGCGGAGGTGGTGGCCCTGGAGCAGGCAGGTGCGCGGGCGCAGGGAGCCACCTTGTACGTGACCATGGAGCCCTGCTCCCACCACGGGAAGACACCGCCTTGCACGGAGGCGATCGTGGCCGCCGGCGTGGCCCGCGTCGTGTGCGGCTGCCTCGACCCCAACCCCGAGGTGGACGGCGTCGCCGCCCTGCGCGCGGCCGGGATCGAGGTGGAGGTGGCTGGAGACGATCTCGGCTTCCGCTGCCGGCAGCAGAACGAGGCCTGGCGGACGTGGATCGCCCGGGGCCGGCCCTTCGTCACCTACAAGGTGGCCGCCACGCTCGACGGCCGGGTGGCCGTGCCCGGGTCGCGGTGGGTGACCGGCGAGGCCAGCCGCCGCCTCGTGCACGAGCTGCGGGCCGCCTCCGACGCGGTCGCCGTGGGGATGGGGACGGTGCGGGCAGACAACCCCCGCCTCGACGCCCGGGGGGTGAAAGCGGCGCGCCAGCCGCGGCGCTTGGCCTTCGGCCGGGGGCCGCTTCCTCCCGGCTCCGACCTCGAGCTCCGTCCGGGACCGTTGGGCGAGGAGCTGGCCGCCCTGGCCGCCGAGGGGGTGCAGTCGCTCCTCCTCGAGGGCGGCCCCACGCTGGCCGCCGCCTTCCTGGCCGAGGACGCGGTGGACAAGCTGCTCGTGTTCGTCGCTCCCCGCCTTTCCGGCCGGGGGCCGCACCTGCTCGGCTCCCTGCCCCGCCCCATCCCCCTGGGCCGCCTCAAGGCGCGCCCGGTCGGCGAGGACCTGCTCCTGGAGGCGTACGTCCACGAGCCCTGAGAGCAGGCTAGCCGCTCTCGAGGAGGTGGTTGAGCTCGCCCAGCAGGGCGACCAACCGCTCCTTGTCCTCCTCGGGCATGCCGGCCAAGCCCCGAGCGAGGCTGACCGCCAGGCGGGCTCTGCGCTCGTCCACCAAGGCCAGCCCTCGCTCGTTGATCCCCACGAGGACGCACCGCCGGTCGGCTGGGTCCGGCTCCCGCCTGACGAGCCCGGCCTCCTCGAGCGCGTCTACCGTGCGGCTGGCTGTGGCGTCGGTCGTTCCCATCTCGTCGGCGAGGGCGCCTAGGCGCAGCGGCGGGCGGTCGGCGAGGAGGAGGAGGGCCAGTCGCTGGGTGGTGGTGAGCCGATGCCCCTCGTCCTCGTGGGGGAGGCCGCGCCGGCGGGCAAGGACGCAGAACAGGCGCTCGAGCTCGCCGGCGAGGCGGTGGGAGAGAGCCTCGGTCACTCGTCTGCCTGGACGACCGCCGTCAAGGCGCGCAGGCCTCGGCCTGGGGTCACGAGCAACGCCACCACGACGGCCAGGAGGGACGCCGCCGCCCCGATCCAGAGGGCGGTGACGAAGGCGGACTCGGCGGGAACCTGGGTGCCGGCGATGGTGTCGGCGCTGAGGATGGCGGCGCCCACCTGGCCTCCCACCACTCCGCCCACGGTGCGCATGACCGTGTTCATGCCGGTGGCCACGCCGGTCTCGGTGGGCCGTACGGTGTCGACGATGATCTTGGCCATGGCGGCGAAGGTGAAGGGTACGCCCGATCCCAGCACGAGCATCCCCACCACGATCTGCCAGGGGCGATCGTGCCACAGGGCAAGGAGGGAGAGCCCTGCCGAGGCCAAGGCCATCCCCAGGGCCATCGGCCACTTGGAGCCGTAGCGGCGGCCGAGCACGCCCGCGAGCGGCCCCGAGAGAAAGCCGGTGAGCGAGCCGGGAAGGAGGTAGAGACCGGTGGTGGTGGTGCTGGCGCCGAAGCCGTAGTCGACGAGCCGGGCGAGATCGGCGGGAAGCCCGCGCGGCGTCTCCACGAGGTTGGGGACGAGCACGAACGAGCCGAACATGGCGAAGCCGGCGACGAGACCGGTGAGGTTGGAGAAGAGCACGGGACGGCGCCCGAGCATGCGCATGTCGACCATCGGCTCCTGGACGCGGAGCTCGACGGCTCCCCAGGCCACGAGGAGGACCGCCGAGGCGGCCAGGAGGCCGGCGATCGGCGGCGACCCCCATCCCCAGCTCGTCCCCTCGGTCAGGGCTAGAAGGAGGCTGGCAAGGCCGGCCGACAGGAGCAGGGCCCCCCAAACGTCCAGGCGGGAGGGCGTCTTGATGGGAGACTCAGGGACGACGAGGTGGACGAGGAGGGCGGCCGCGGCCACCGCCACCGCCCCCACCACGAAGATGAAGCGCCAGGACAGGTGGTCGACGATCAAGCCGGAGAGGACGAGGCCTAACGAGCCGCCGATGGCGAACACGGCCGACACCACGCCCACGCCCGTCCCCACCTTCTCCTCGGGGAACTCGTCCTTGATGATCGAGAAGCTGAGGGGAAAGACGGCTCCCCCCGCCCCCTGCAGGACCCGAAAACCGATGAGGGTCCAGATGTCGGGGGCGAGGATCCCGCCCAGCGAGCCGAGCAGGAACAGGCCCAGGGCGACGACGAGCAGGCGCTCCTTGCCGTACTGGTCGCCCAGTTTGCCGAGGAGGGGGGTGGCGATGGAGGCCGACAGGAGAAAGCCGGTGAGAAGCCACGTCGCCCAGGTGGTGGTGGTGTGGAGGTCGCGCTGGAGCGTGGGCAGAGCCGGGATGATCATGGTCTGCTGGAGGGCGAAGGCGATGCCGGCGAAGGTGAGGACGGAGAGCGTGGCCCAGTAGTGGGGGCGGGGATGCTCTCCGCTCGTGCGCCTCATGCCCGCCTTCGCCGGGCTGCCCTCGTCCATGACAGGTAGTTACTTTACGCAACGGAACGAGATAGCCGGGGGCTGCCGGTCACGAGACCTCGGTGGGGATCGTAGGCGAGTAGCCTTGGAGACGTGTTCAGCGGCATCGTGCGCGAGCGGGGCCGAGTCGTGTCCTGCGAGGGCGGCAGGCTGGTGGTCGAGACCTCCGTGGGCGCCTCCCTAGGCGACTCGGTGGCGATCGACGGGGTCTGCCTCACCGTAGTGGGAGGGGATGCGAGCACCCTCGCCTTCGACGTCGTGCCCGAGACCCTGTCGCGAACGACCCTCGGGCGCCTGAGGCCGGGCGCGGAGGTGAACGTGGAGCCGGCGCTGCGGGCGGGCGAGCCCCTGGGCGGTCACTACGTCCAGGGCCACGTGGACGGCGTGGGCCGGGTGCGCTCGGTCGAGCCCGAGGGCCAGGGAGCCCGCATGTGGGTGCAGGCGCCTCCCTCCGTGCTCCGCTACTGCGTGGAGAAGGGCTCCATCTGCGTGTCCGGGGTGTCGCTCACCGTGGCCGCCGTCGACCACGACGCCTTCTGCGTGGCCCTCGTCCCCCACACGCTGGCCGTCACCACCCTCGCCTCGCTGCGGCCCGGCGACGAGGTCAACCTGGAGGCAGACATCCTGGCCAAGTACGTGGAGAGGCTCGTCGCCCGCCCGTGACGGGCTACGATCCGAGCGTGGCCGTCCGCCATCCCACCGCTGCCCGTGCCCCTGTCTCGCCCTTCGCCACCATCGAGGAGGCGATCGAGGACATCCGCCAGGGGAAGTTCGTGGTGGTGGTGGACGCTCCCGATCGCGAGAACGAGGGCGACCTCACCATCGCTGCCCAGTTCGCCACTCCTGATGCCATCAACTTCATGGCCACCCACGGCCGCGGCCTCATCTGCCTCTGCCTGACCCCCGAGCGCTGCGACGAGCTCGGCCTCCGACCTATGGAGCAGGCTCGCAACGAGTCGCCCTTCGGCACCGCCTTCACCACCTCCATCGAGGCCAGGGAAGGGGTAACGACGGGGATCTCGGCCGCCGACCGCTCCCGCACCATCCAGGTGGCCATCGACCCCACCAAGGGTCCCCACGACCTCGTCCAGCCTGGCCACGTCTTTCCCCTCCGCGCTCGGCCGGGCGGCGTGCTCCAGCGGGCCGGCCAGACGGAGGCGGCCGTCGATCTCGCCCGTCTCGCTGGGCTCATCCCCGCGGGCGTCGTCTGCGAGATCATGAACGACGACGGGACGATGGCCCGCGTCCCCGACCTGGTCGAGTACTGCCGCAAGCACGGCCTGAAGATGATCACCATCGCCGACCTGATCGAGTATCGGCGGCGGACGGAAAAGCTGATCGAGCGGGTGACGTCGGTGCGCCTGCCCACCGAGTACGGGGAGTTCACCGCCATCGCCTTCAGGGAGAAGCTGACCGGCAAGCACCACGTGGCCTTGGTGCGGGGAGACGTGGCCGGCAAGGACAACGTGCTCGTCCGCGTCCACTCCGAGTGCCTGACCGGAGACGTCTTCCGCTCGCTTCGCTGCGACTGCGGCGAGCAGCTGGAGCTGGCTCTGGCCCAGATCGGTCGAGAGGAGCACGGCGTCGTCCTCTACATGGCTCAGGAGGGGCGGGGGATCGGCCTCCTCAACAAGTTGCGGGCCTACGAGCTCCAGGAGCAAGGCCTGGACACGGTGGAGGCCAATCTCGAGCTCGGCTTCCCCGCCGACTCGCGCGAGTACGGGATCGGCTACCAGATCTTGGCCGACCTCGGCCTCTCCACCATCCGGCTCTTGACCAACAACCCGCGCAAGATGGAGGGGATCGAGTCGTACGGGCTGCGGGTGGTCGAGCAGGTGCCGATCGAGGTCGCGCCCAACGCGGAGAACCGCCGCTACCTCCAGGCCAAGCGGGAGAAGCTGGGCCACCGCCTCCACCACCAGGACCTCAAGTTCGAGAGGGAGCGGTGACCGAGCAGGAGGACCGGCTCGGCTTCGGGGAAGGGGAGGCAGGCTGGCCGTACCGGGAAGGCCCTGCCTGGCCGCCCCCCGAGCAAGCTGCAAGCCACGCGGAGGGCGGCCTTGAGTCGAGCCCGCCCGTCGACCCAGGCGAGGCCGAGGCGGCTGAGCAGAGCGCCCCTCGTCTTCCCGGGTCGTCCGTGGAGGTGGTGGAGGCGCCCGCCCCTGCGGAAGAGGACGTCGAGGCGGAGGAGGTCCCGGTCTCCGAGCACGCCCCCGGCGGCCTCCGTATCCCCGACGGCTACGACCTCATCGAGGGAGGGCCGCACGGCTTTCGACGGACGGTGGCGGTGGTCGTCAGCCGCTTCAACGGCGACATCACGGGACGGATGCTCGACTGCGCCCTCCAGGCTCTGGCCGACTGCCACGTGGCCAAGGAGCAGGTCACGATCGTCCCCGTGCCGGGGGCGTTCGAGCTGCCGCTGGCTGCTCTCGCTCTGGCCAAGACCCGCCGGTTCTCCTGCGTAGTCGCGCTCGGCTGCGTGATCCGGGGCGAGACGCCCCACTTCGACTACATCGCCGCCGAGGCGGCGAGCGGGCTCCAGCTGGCCGCCATCGAGAGCGGCATCCCCGTCTCCTTCGGCGTCCTCACCTGCGAGACGCGGGAGCAGGCCGAGGCCAGGATCTCCCGGGGCGCAGACGCCGCCCGCACCGCTCTGGAGATGGCGGACCTCTTCTCCCACATCCGCACCCGGGCGGTCTCGGCGCGGTAGGAGCCGCTGCGCAGGTACACTGCCCGCCGTCATGTCCAAGGTCTGCGCCGTGTGCGGCAAGAAGCCCTCGTTCGGGCACAACCGCAGCCACTCGATGGTGGCGACCAAGCGCCGCTTCGACCCCAACCTGCAGCGGGTGCGGGTGCTCCTCGACGGCAAGCCTACCCGGGCCTACGTGTGCACCCGCTGTCTCAAGGCCGGCAAGGCGGTGAAGGCCCCCTAGCGGCGTAACCCCGAGGGGCGGCGCGGCCGTCTAACCTGCGCGCCGTGGATGCTCCCTCGCAGCCGGTATCGCTGGGCCGCATCTCGATCTCGACGTCTGCCATCGCCCAGCTCGTGGGCCAGACGGCGGTCGAGTGCTACGGCGTGGTGGGAATGGCCTCCCGGCTGGGGCACGTGGGTCGCCTCCTGGCGCGGGATCGTCCCGAGCGGGGGGTGGAGGTGAGGCGGGCGCCGGAGGGGTTGTCCCTCACGCTGCACGTAGTGGTGGAGCACGGCCTCAATCTGGCCGAGGTCGCCTCCACCGTCCGCTCCCGGGTCGCCTACGAGGTGGGGCGTCTGACCGGGCTCAAGGTGGCCTCGGTGGAGGTGCACATCAGCGACGTGCGGAGGTCGGCATGAGCGAGCTCGAAGAGCTGCGGCGCCTGGCCCGAGCAGCGGCGGCGGCCCTGGAGGCAAGCCGGGAGCGGATCGACGACCTCAACGTGTACCCCGTGCCGGACGGCGATACGGGCACCAACATGTGCCTCACCGTGCAGGCCATGGTGGAGGCGCTCGAGGCCGGCGCCGTGGCCGACCGTCCCGGCCTGGCCCGGGAGCTCACCCGTGCGGCCCTCATGGGCGCCAGGGGCAACTCGGGGGTGATCCTCTCCCAGATCGTCCGCGGCGCCTGCGAGGCCCTGGCCTCGGCCCCCAGGATCGACGCCCGGGCGCTCGCTCGAGCGCTGCGGGCTGCCAGCGACGCCGCCTACCGAGGCGTACGTCGGCCGGTGGAGGGGACCATGCTCACGGTCATCCGGGAGATGGCCGAGGAGGCGGAGGCCCGCGCCTCTCCCGACCTCCCCGTCGCCGACCTCCTGCGGGCGGCGCTGGCCAGGGGAGAGGACGCTCTCTCCCGAACCCCCCGGATGCTGGAGGTCTTGAGCGAGGCGGGGGTGGTCGACGCGGGGGGAGCGGGCCTCGTCGAGCTCCTGCGCGGGCTCGCCGCCGCCGTGGCCGGCGAGCCGCCCCCGCCCCCGCCGCCGCGGGAGGAGCTGGGGCTGGAGGCGGCTCATCGGCAGCTGTCCCGCTACCGGTACTGCACCACATTCGCCATCGAGGGCCGGGGCCTCGACCGCCAGGCGGTGGAGCGCGAGCTGGAGGGGCTGGGGGACTCCCTCCTGGTCGTGGGCGACGAGACCGCCCTCAAGGTGCACCTCCACACGGACGACCCCGGGGCCGCCCTCAGCCTGGGCACCTCCCTGGGGATCGTGGACGCGGTCGAGATCGCCAACATGCATGCCCAGGCGCGGGAGCGGGAGCGGCGCCTTCTCCGCCCGGTGCCCGGGCCGCCGGCCGGGCGCACGGGCGTGGTGGCGGTCGTGGCCGGGGAGGGTAACCGCCTTCTCTACTCCAGCCTGGGGGCCCGAGCCCTCGTCGAGGGCGGTCGGTCGATGAGGCCCTCGACCGAGGAGATCCTGGCCGCCCTCGCCAGTCTCCCCGAGCCGGAGGCGATCGTGCTCCCCAACGACCCCAACGTGCTCATGGCGGCCGAGCAGGCGGCAGCCCTGGCGGGGAAGCCGACCCGGGTCGTCCCCACCCGCTCCATCCAGGCCGGCCTGGCGGCGATGGTGGCCTTCCAGCCTTCCCGCTCGGCTGAGGAGAACGAGAGGGCCATGGCGGAAGCCCTGCGCTCGGTGGCGACGGGGGCTGTCGCCCGAGCCTCCCGGGACGCGGAGATGAACGGCCTGCGCGTCCGCGGGGGCGATTACCTGGGCCTGCTCGAGGATCGGCCGATCGCCTCCGGGCCCGACTTCGATCAGGTGGCCGAGGCCGTCGTCGAGCGGCTCCTGGCCGAGCCCCGGGAGGTGGTCACGCTTCTCACCGGCGACGAGCAGCCGCCGCTCGAGCGCCTGCTCTCCCTGCTCGCGGAGCGCCACCCGGAGATCGAGCTGGACGTCCAGGCAGGAGGCCAGCCCCACTACCTGCTTTTGGTCGCGGCCGAGTAGGCTCGGGCTGTGAGCCTCACCGTCGATAGCGCCGCCGTCGTCATCGATTCCACCGCCGACTTCCCCGAGGGCCCGCGGCGGTTCCGAAACTGGCGGATGGTGCCCCTCTACGTGCGCCTAGGCGACCGGGTCTACCGCGACCACGTCGATCTGAGCGGGGAGGATTTCTACCGCTGGCTGCGCCGGGGCGGAGAGCTCCCCACCACCGCCCAGCCCACCCCGGCCGACTTCCTGCAGGTCTACCAGGAGCTGGGAAGCTACGCCCGCATCTACTCCCTGCACCTGGCGGCGACCTTCTCGGGGACGTACGAGAGCGCCCGCGCCGCGTCCTCGGAGCTGGGGGAGGGACGGGTGCGGGTCGTCGACACGGGATCGGTGTCGGCAGGCGTGGCCCTGCTCGCCCTGGCCGTGCAGCGGCGGCTGGAGCGGGGGGCGAGCGAGGAGGAGATCGAGGCCCTCATCGCCCGGTTCGTGGGCGACATCCGCGTCGTCTTCACCGTGGAGACCCTCGAGTACCTGGCCCGCGGGGGCAGGATCGGCCGGGCCAGCGCCTGGGCGGGAGGGCTGCTGCGGGTCAAGCCCATCCTCACCATCGCCCAGGGGGAGGTCGCCCCCCGGGCTCGCGTCCGCGGTAGCCGACGCGCCCTGGGCGAGCTGGAGCGGGCGCTCGTGGAGGGAAGCTCGGACGAGCCGGGGCTGCGGGTGGGGATCGTCCACGCCGATGCTCCCGAGCGAGAGCAGGCGGTGCGGGACATGGTGGCGCGGGCGCGGCCTTCCGCCACGATCGAGGTGCGCTCGCTCTTGGGCCCGGTGGTGGGGACCCACGTGGGGCCGGGAACGGTCGGCCTCTTCTGGTGGGTCGATCGGGACTAGCCGAGGGCCTCCCTATACTCGGGCTCCCTGGCGCGCTTGAGCGAAGCGGTGTTCCTCTCCGGGTTCTCGGGGCTGGCGGTGCCTCCTACCTGGCCTCCTCCCCGGGCCAAGCTCCACCGCCACCACCTGGAGCGCCCGCTCCGGGACCTCCACGGAGTCGGCCCCCGGCTGGCTACCCGCCTGAGGAAGCTCGGGCTCGCCACCATCGGCGACCTGCTCGAGATGCGACCCCGTCGCTACGAGGCCGCCGTACCGGAGCGGCGCATCGCCGACCTTCTGGCCGAGGAGGAGGTCGCCATCGCCGGTCGCGTGCGGGAGGTGGCGGTGCGCCGTCCTCGCCCCCGGCTGGCCGTCCTCACCGCCTGGGTGGGCGACGAGAGCGGCGAGGTGGCGTGCGTCTGGTTCAACCAGGAGTGGCTGGCGACCCGCCTGCGGCCGGGGACGGCCGTGCGCCTACGGGGACGGCTGCGCGGGGGGCGGTTCCTGGTGCGGGCCTACGACCTGGGAAGGATCTCCGACACGGCCGACTTCGCCCCTGTCTACCCGGCCGGGGAGGAGATCACGCAGAAGCGCCTTCGCTCCTTCGTCGAGCAGGCGCTCGAGCACGTGGGCGACGTCCCCGACCCCCTGCCCGCGCCGCTCAAGGAGCGGCTGTCGCTTCCGCTCAAGAGGGACGCTCTCCGCGCCCTCCACAGGCCCTGCTCGCTCGAGGCCGCGGAGGCCTCCCGCCGGCGGCTCGCCTTCGAGGAGTTGCTCGTGCTCCAGGTGGGGCTGGCCCGCCGCCGCCGGGAGCGCCAGGCCCAGGTGGCGCCGGCGCTGCCCCCGCCCGGCGACCTCGTGCGCCGGTTCCGGGCGCTTCTTCCCTTCCCGCTGACGCCCGACCAGGAGCGGGTGATCGGTGAGATCGATGCCGATCTCCGCCGCCCGGTGCCCATGGAGCGCCTGCTCCAGGGCGACGTGGGCTCGGGAAAGACGGTGGTGGCCCTGTACGCGCTCCTGCGGGCGGCGGAGGCAGGAAGGCAGGGAGCGCTCATGGCGCCCACCGAGACCCTGGCCGAGCAGCACTTCCTGACCGTGGAGAGGCCGTGCCGGGAGCTGGGCGTGGCCTGCGTGCTCCTCACCAGCTCCCTTCCGGCGGGCGAGCGCGCCGCCGCCCGCTCCGCCATCGCCTCCGGCCGGGCCCAGGTCGCGGTGGGGACACACGCGCTCATCCAGGAGCAGGTGGCGTTTCGCGACCTGGCGGTGGCGGTGGTGGACGAGCAGCACCGCTTCGGGGTCGAGCAGCGGCGCCGCATCGCTGCCGGGCGCAGCCCGCACGTGCTGCACATGACGGCCACGCCGATCCCGCGTACCCTCGCCCTTACCGTCTACGGCGACCTGGCGGTGAGCGAGATCGCCCGGCCGCCCGCCGGCCGGCGGCCGGTGATCACGCGCTGGGTGACGGCCGAGCGCTCGTCCGAGGCCTACAGGCGGCTCCGCCGCCACCTGCGCGCCGGCCGCCAGGCCTACGTCGTCTGCCCGCTGGTCTCGGAGTCGGAGCTGGTCGAGGCCAGGGCGGCCGAGCAGGAGGCGGAGAGGCTTCGCCGGGGGGAGCTGCGCGGCTTCCGCGTCGCCTGCCTGCACGGACGGATGCCGCCGGCCGAGCGGCGGGAGCTCATGGCCCGGTTCGCGGCCGGCGAGCTGGACGTGCTCGTGGCCACGACCGTGATCGAGGTGGGCGTGGACGTGCCCAACGCCACCATCATGATCGTGCAGGAGGCGGACCGGTTCGGGCTTGCCCAGCTCCACCAGCTGCGAGGCCGCGTCGGTCGGGGGTCCGCGCAGTCGTACTGCCTGCTCGTCTCCCGTCCCAAGGAGGAGCTGACCGAGGCTGCGGTGGCCCGGCTGGAGGCGCTCGTGCGCACGAGCGACGGGTTCGAGCTGGCCGAGGTCGACCTGGAGCTGCGGGGAGCAGGGGAGCTTCTCGGTACCCGTCAGTCGGGGCTGGGCGACCTCCGCTTCGCGCGCCTGCTCGCCGACCGGGGCCTGCTCGAGCGGGCGAGGGAGGAGGCGGCCGGGCTCGTCGACGACGAGGGCCCGCTGGCCGCCGCGGTCGAGGCCCGCTTCGCCGATCTCGCCCCCGAGCCGATCGGCTGATCAGGCCGGCGCGGGCGTCTCGCCGCGTCCCTCCCGACCGAGCGCCGCGCAGCAGCAGGCGAGCTTCTTCTCTGGGAGCGCCTGCGCGTAGGCGGGCAGGCCTCGGGTGGCGGAAAGCCTTCGTCGATCGCCGCCGTCCTCTCCTCGGCGGAGGCCGCCCCGTAACCTGGAGCCGTGCGCATCATTGCCGGCAGTCGCAAGGGCGCGCGCATCTTCGCCCCCAAGGGCCACGCCACCCGGCCCACGGCCGACCGGGTACGGGAGGCGGCCTTCAACCTGATCGGGCCGGTCGAGGGCGCCTCCGTCCTCGACCTCTTCGCCGGCTCCGGGGCGATGGGCCTGGAGGCCCTCTCCCGGGGCGCCGCCAGCGTCCTCTTCGTCGACAGCGATCGGGAGGCCTGCCGCGCCATCGAGCGCAACCTGGAGAAGCTCGGTCTCGCCGGGGCCACCGTCCTGCGCCGTGACGCCCTGCGGGCGCTGGCGGAGGAGGCGAAGGCGGGAAGGCGGTACGATCTCGTGTTCGTCGATCCCCCCTACGATCGGTTCAGCTCCCTGGAGACGTCCCTGGCAGCGCACCTTCCCGCCGTCCTCGCCGACGACGGCCTGGCCGTGATCGAGACCTCGGCCCGCGACGAGCCCGAGCTTCCGCTGCGCAAGCGCACGAGCCGCCGCTACGGCGCCGCTAGGCTGACCCTGTTCGAGCGCCCATGAGCGCCGACCGCCCCGTCGTCGCTATCTGCCCGGGGAGCTACGACCCCGTGACCTACGGCCACCTGGACGTCATCCGCCGGGCGGCCGAGATCTTCGATCGGGTCATCGTCGGCGTCGTGCGCGACCCCCACCACAAGGCGACCATGTTCTCGGTGGAGGAGCGGGTCGCCTTCCTCAAGGAGGCCCTGGCTGACATGCCGGTGAGCAACGTCGAGGTGGAAGTGTTCGCCGAGCTCGTGGTCGACTTCGCCCGTCGCTTCGGGGCCAAGACCATGGTCAAGGGCCTGCGCGTCACCTCCGACTTCGAGTGGGAGTTCCAGATGAACCACCTGAACAGGACGCTGGCCCCCGAGGTGGAGACCCTCTACGTCATGGCGAGCCCTCAGTACAGCTTCGTCTCCTCCAGCGGCGTGAAGGAGATCGCCGCGTTCGGCGGCAACGTCGACCAGCTGGTGCCTCCCGCCGTAGCCCGCCGGTTCCGGGAGCTGTTTCCGGAGGGAAGACCCGGCGCCCCCATCAGCCCGCGCGAGTAGACTGGAGCCCCATGGACGTTCTCGTTCTCATCGACAAGCTCGACGACCTCGTGCACAACGCCAAGGCGGTGCCGCTCACCGACCAGGTCCGCATCGACCGGGAGGAGATCTACGACATCCTCGACCAGATGCGGGCCACCATCCCCGAGGAGATCAAGCAGGCCCGCTGGATCGTCAAGGAGCGCCAGGAGATGCTGGCAGAGGCCAAGCGCGAGTGCGACCGGCTGCTGGGGGAGGCCCGCGAGCAGGCGCTGCGGGAGGCCTCGCAGACCGAGATCGTGAAGCTGGCCGAGCGCCAGGCTCAGGAGATCATCGAGGAGGCTCGGCGCCAGGCCCGGGAGACGAAGCTCGAGATGGAGGACTGGGCGGACAGCATCCTCTCCACGCTCGAGGTCAACTTGGAGAAGTTCCTTACCGCCGTCCGCCGGGGCCGCGAGCGCCTGCACGAGCGCTCCCAGGAGACGGTGGTGGCCGGGGTCGGCGGCCCCTCCCAGGACGAGCGCGGGTAAGGCCGGGGCGGGCCTCACTCGTAGCCGAGCTCGGCGATGCGCTCCTCGTCGAGGCCGAAGTAGTGCCCGAGCTCGTGGAGGACGGTGATGCGGATCTCCCTCTCCAGCTCCTCGGGGTCGGGGAACGACCGCTCGAGGGGCCGACGGTAGATGGAGATCTTGGCGGGCATGTACGGCTCCTCGTGGAAGAGGCCGAAGAGGCTGGGATCGTCGGGGTTCTCCTCCTCGACGACCACGGCCACGTTCTCCAGCCGAGCGGCGAGGTGGGGAGGGAGGGCGTCGAGGGACCTCCGCACCGCCTCCTCGAAGTCGCGGCGGATCACCTCAGTAGGTCGGTCGCAGGGGCCGGCGCTGGGCTACCAACGACACGGTGAGCATGCCGAAGAGGAAGCCGCCGATGTGGGCGAAGAAGGCGACGCCGCCTCCCTGCTCGGGTTGGAGGAGCGATACCCCTCCTGCCCACAGCTGGTACACGAACCAGATGCCGAGGTAGAAGAGCGCGGGCACCTCGACCAGAAACCAGCCGAACAGGGTGAGCACCTTGGCCGTGGGGAGGAGTATGAGGTAGGCTCCGAGCACGCCGGCGATGGCGCCGCTCGCGCCCACGTTGGGGATGCTGGCGTCGGCGGGGCCGGCGAAGGTGAGGGTGACCCACGTCTGCAGGGCGGTGGCGGCCAGCCCGGCCAGGACGTACCAGAGGAGGAAGCGCAGGCGTCCCAGGGCGTCCTCCACGTTGTTGCCGAAGATCCACAGGAAGAGCATGTTGCCCACGATGTGCTCCCACCCCCCGTGCATGAACATGGACGTGAACGCCCCCTGCCACCAGGGGAGGATCTCGGTGCCGGGAGGGATGGGAGGGCTGTAGCAGGGGGGATCGAGGGCGCACGGGTAGTAGCCGTAGGCGTAGACGTCCTCCTCCATGGGGCTGCCCGAGAGCTCCAGGAACCAGACGGCGGCGTTGCCGGCGATGAGGGCCACGGTGACGATCGGGAAGCGCCGGGTGGGGACGTTGTCGTGGAGAGGAAGCACGGGCTAGCGGACGACCAGGGCGAGGAGCGCCTTCTGGGCATGGAGGCGGTTCTCGGCCTGGTCCCAGACGGCTGAGCGGGGGCCGTACAGGACGTCCTCGGCGATCTCCTCGCCAGGGTGCGCAGGCAGGCAGTGGAGCACGATGGCATGGGGGGAGGCAAGGCTGAGGAGGTCGTCGTCCACGGTGAAGCCTCGGAAGGAGCGGAGCCTCTCCTCCCGCTCGGCCTCCTGGCCCATGCTCGTCCACACGTCGGTGTAGACGGCGTCGGCCTCGAGCACCGCCTGTCGGGGGTCGTGGGTAAGGCGAACGGCGCCGCCTGCCCTCCTCGCTGCCTCCACCGCCGCTGGGGGGGGCTCGTAGCCGGGCGGGGTGGCCGCGGCGAAGTCGAGCCCCAGGCGGGCGGCCATGTGCATGAGGGAGACGCAGACGTTGTTGCCGTCGCCGACGTAGGCGAGCTTGGTCCCCTCCAAGGCCCCCACTCGCTCGCGGATGGTCATGGCGTCGGCCAGAGCCTGGCAGGGGTGCTCCTCGTCGGTGAGGCCGTTGATCACCGGCACCGTGGCGTACGACGCGAGCTCCTCCACCTCTGCCTGGGCGAAGGTGCGGATGACGATGGCGTCCACGTACCGGGAGAGGACGAGAGCGGTGTCCCTGGCAGGCTCGCCCCGTCCCAGCTGGAGCTCCCCCCGGGGTAGGTCGAGCCCAAGTCCGCCCAGCTCCCATATCCCGACCTGGAAGGACACCCGGGTGCGGGTGGAAGGCTTGTGGAAGATCAGGGCCACGGTGCGACCGGGAAGGAGGGGGGTCGCCTGGCCCCGCGCCCTGGCCGCCTTGAGCTGGTGGGCGAGCTCGAGCACGGCTAAGAGGTCGTCGCGGGCCCAGTCCAGAACCCGGGTGAAGTGGCGACCCTTGAGGTGGGAAGGGACGGCGATCACGAAGGGGGATCGTACTTGTCCAGAGACTTGACAATATAGGGCTTAGGTTTTATTCTTTAGATGCGATCAACCTAACGCTGGAAGGAGGGATGAGCAATGGCAACGCTGGTTCGCTGGGATCCCTTCCGGGAGCTGGCTGCTCTGCAGAACGAGATGAGCCGCTTCCTGGGCACCTTCCTGCGCGAGCCCAACGCCACCGGAGAGCGGACCTGGGTCCCGGCCCTCGACGTGTGGGAGACCGACGACGAGGTCGTGTACGCCTTCGATCTCCCCGGGATCCCTGAGGACAAGATCACCGTCGAGGTGGAGGACGGGATGCTCACCGTGAGCGCCGAGCGCGAGCGGGAGCAGGAGGTGAAGGAGGATCGCTTCTACCGCTACGAGCGGCGGTTCGGCACCTTCGCCCGCTCGATCGGACTGCCCCAGGGCGTCACCGAGAGCGACATCAGCGCCGAGTACCGAAACGGCGTGCTCGAGGTCCACGTGCGCAAGCCCGAGGAGGCAAAGCCCCACCGGATCCAGATCAAGGTGGGGGAGAAAGCGACCATCGAGGGCAAGGCCAAGAAGGACTGAGGCTGGGCCCTTGGCGGCGAGTCGGGGCGGTCGGGTCGCTCCGGCCGCCCCGTCCTCGTCGTCTCGAGGAGGGACCGGCCCGGACGGGAAGCCGACGAGCGCAGGAAGCTCGGCTCAGCGGTCGCGATCGCGTCTGCGCCTGCGCCGGCTGCCGAGCCGGCCGACGAGGCCCACGGCGGCCACCGCCAGGAGAAGGATGCCGGCCGCCGCCAGCTCGTCCAGGTTGTTGCCGTGGGCGAGGAGCATCATCCCTGGGAGAGCACCCACAGGCCGGCCACCGTGTAGGCGACCATGAGCACGAGCATCGGGTACTGGCTGGCCGCGGCCAGACGCGGAGAGCGAAGGAGCTCCACGGCCCGGTCGTGGGCCAGCGCCAGGCCGGCCACGTGCCCGGCGACGAGCGACCCTACCTGGACGTACCAGATCGCGTTGGGGCTGAGCAGGCCCAGGTCGGGCGTGAAGGAGGCGCTGCCGAAGAGGTCCCAGCCGAAGCCGAAGGGGTCCGAGGCTAGCCTGATCGCTGCCTGGCCCTGGAGCACGAGCAGCGAGAAGTAGTGGGCGACGGCGTAGACGAGGGCGATCGGCACCAGGCTGTGGGCGAAGGCCCCCTCCAGCTCGCCGCCGAGGTCGCCGAGCCGCTGGGCGGCGCGAACGGCGCCCACGAAGGCAAGCCCTACGACTGCCACCGCCAGGAGCAAGCCCACGAGGTTGAGGAGGATGCCGGCTAGCTCGGCTAGCGAGGGCCGGTCGATGAGCTCCACCTGCAGGCGGTAGAAGCGACCTTGCCAGAAGCTGGTGCGGCTGAAGCCGTCGAACAGCACCGACCCCAGCATCACTGCCAAAAAGGCGGTCGTCCCCGGCCGCCGGGCCGCGGGGGCCAGGCCGACGAGGGGCCAGCGGAGCACGAGCATCCCGTCCCGCCAGGCGAAGGGGGAGAGGCGGGCGAGGAGACCGAAGTAGCTCGTGAACGCCTCCCCGTTCTCCAGCCAGGCCCGGCGCCCGAACAGGGCCATGCCGAGCCACACGACACCGCTGTAGAGGCAGATGGCGAGGGCGAGCGCCCGAGGGTCGGACGGTTGGCTGTAGGCGAGCTCCAGGGCGGCGAAGCAGAGGAGGAGGACGGCCGCCGGGTAGCGGCCGAGCCGCTTCGGATAGGTGAAGGGCGGCTGGTAGCCTCCCCCCCGCCGGCGCCAGGCCCAGGCGACGGCGTCGGCCACCGCCCGCCACGGGTTGAGGGCGCTCCAGACGTTGCCCAGGAGGACGGACAGGGGCACCAGGCCGAGCCAGAAGACCACGTAGACGAAGGTGGGGGCCAGGTTTTCCTGGGGCGAGCGCCGGCCGAGGAGGGCGGCCAGGAACACGACCACGAGGAGGAACACGGCCGCAGCCCCGGCCGCCACCCGCACGAACGGCGACAGGAGGAGGCGCTGGAGCCAACTCGGAAGGGGCCGTCCCCCCTGGCTGCGCTCCAGCAGGGGCTCCCGCCAGAGCGCAGCCAGAGCAGCGAACGACACGACCAGCACCGCGCCTGCCCCGTAGAAGAAGAGCCAATCGGGGACGGGGAGGTCGCGGACGCCGCCGATGCCGTGGGCGAGGAGCACTAGGGGCGCACCTCGATCACCGCCAGGTGGAGGGGGACGCGGGCGTGGAGCTCGACCTCGAACCGGCCCACGAGCGAGCACACGACCGCCAGCCGGGCGGTCCCTCCCGCCCGCACCATCCGCTTCACGTCGTAGCCGTGCACGTGGACGTCGCCCCCCAACGCAGAGCGGACGACGAGCACGACCTTCCGGCCCTTCTTGACGCGGATGTGCTTGCTGCCGCCGGCCACCCCTTTCTTGGTCACGGCGATCGAGACGACCACGGGCTTGACGGCTTGGGACGCTCCCCACGACACGGGGGCGACGGCGAGGGCGACGAGTAACGCGCAGACTACGGCGCGGCCCATGGGGGCACCTCCTTACGATCGCAGGGTCAGGGGCGAGGACGGGCTCAGCGAGGAGGCGCGCGTCCCTGCCCCACCCGGACGCCGCGCGCAGGCAGGGGAGCCACTGTCCCCGAGGGGACGGCGAGGAGGGGTGGCGCGGGCGCCGGCCAGGCCGAGCCCGCGAGCGCCCGCGCGACGAGGTCGGCGCAGCGAAGGAGCGCCCGGGCCGCGAGGTAGGCGAGGACGGCCAGGGGAAGCTGGACGAGGAGGCCGGCCAGGACGGCCGGGTGGGTAAGGCCCTCCAAACCGGTCCCGGCCATGGCTCGCTCGGCCAGCTCCTGCCCCAGGTAGGCCAAGGGCGGGACGAGGGCGTAGGGCCAGGCGGAAGGCCGTCCCGGTAGCCGCCCCCCGATCCGCAGCCCGAGGGCGAGGGCAAGGAGCGCCGAGGCCAGGGCGAAGACGAGGGGCAGGTAGCGGAAGTAGCCGTGGAGGGCGGCCTCCTGCTGCCCTGCTTGGCCCAGGCGGTAGCCGATCCCGTGACCGCCGAGGCAGGCCGCCGCCGCCAGCGGCAGCGCGAGCAGCCAATGGGGGCGCGACCGAGCCACGAGCGGCATTGTGCCAGGCCCGTACCGGGCGGCGCCCGGGAGCCGCCTAGGGGGGCAAAAGCCCTGCCCGACGGAGCACGTCAGTCAGGGTGGGGCGCCCCCCCTCCTGCAGCCGGTAGCGCACGCGCAGGGCCGGGCGGTCGAAGGGGACGAGCCGTCGCAGGTCGACGGGGGAGCCCACCAGGACGACCTCGGCCGGGGAGCGGGCGATCGTCTGAGCGAGATCGGCGACCTGCTCTCGGCTGTAGCCCATGGCGGGGAGAACCGGGCCGATGTGGGGGTACCGGGAGAAGGTCTCCCTGATCGACCCTACGGCGTAGGGGCGAGGGTCGACGAGCTCGCGGGCGCCGTGGGCCTGGGCAGCCAGGGCCGCCGCCCCGTAGCTCATCTCCCCGTGGGTGAGCGTGGGCCCGTCCTCGACGCAGAGGACGCGCCGGCCGCGGACGGCGGCCCCGTCCCCCTCAAGCTCGATGGGGGAGGCCGCTCGCACGACCGCGGCCTGCGGGTTGTGGGCCCGGGCGGAGGCCACCACCGCCTCGATCGCCTGGGGGGAGGCCGTGTCCACCTTGTTGACGAGGAAGACGTCGGCCAGGCGCAGGTTCGTCTCCCCCGGGTGGTAGCGCAGCTCGTGGCCGGCCCGGTGGGGATCGAGCACCACCACGAGCAGGGCGGGGCGGACGAACGAGGTGTCGTTGTTGCCCCCGTCCCACACGAGGACGTCTGCCTCCGCCTCGGCCAGGGCCAGGATGCGCTCGTAGTCGATGCCCGCGTACACGACGTGGCCGGCATCCAGGAGGGGCTCGTACTCCTCCCGCTCCTCGATGGTGCACTGGGCTTCGTCCAGGTCGGCGTAGGTGGCGAGTCTTTGCGCCGCCTGGCGGCGGAGGTCCCCGTAGGGCATGGGGTGGCGGAGGACGGCCACCCGGTGCCCTGCCTGCCGCAAGAGCTCGGCGATCCTGCGGGTGGTCTGGCTCTTGCCCGATCCTGTGCGGACGGCGCACACGGCCACGCAGGGCTTGCGGGAGGAAAGCTCCGTGCGACGGGGGGCGACGAGGCGGAAGTCGGCGCCCGCGGCCAGCGAGCGGGAGGCCACGTGCATGACGTGCTCATGGCTGACGTCGGAGTAGGAGAAGACGACCTCGTCCACTCCCTGGGCGCGGACGATCTCCTCGAGCTCCTGCTCCGGCCGTACGGGGATGCCCTGGGGGTAGAGGGGGCCGGCCAGCTCGGGCGGGTAGAGACGGCCCTCGATGCTGGGGATCTGGGCGGCGGTGAAGGCGACCACGCGGTGGCGCGCGCTCCGCCTGTAGAGGACGTTGAAGTTGTGGAAGTCGCGCCCGGCTGCGCCGGCGATGAGGACGCGGGCGATCGGAGGCGGGGCCACGTTAGGGGAGCTTATGACCCTTCCCCTCGCGGTCGAGAGGAGATAGAGTGCGCCCGTGGGCCGCTTCCCGGAGGCGCTGAACGAGCAGATCGGCCGCGAGCTGGCGGCCTCCCAGCAGTACGTGGCCATCGGCGTCTGGTACGACGCCCAGACTCTGGACCAGCTCGCCTCCTTCTTCTACCGGCAGGCGGTGGAGGAGCGAAACCACGCCATGATGATCGTCCAGTACCTGCTCGACGCCGGCCAGAAGGTGGTCATCCCCGGCGTCCCCCAGCCCAAGAACGAGTTCGCTGACGCGGTGGAGCCGGTGCGCCTGGCGCTCGACCAGGAGCGGCAGGTCACCGACCAGATCGCCGCCCTCGTCACCCTGGCCCGCGAGGAGCGAGAGCTCGTGGGCGAGCAGTTCCTCCACTGGTTCCTGCAGGAGCAGCGGGAGGAGGTAGCGACCATGTCCGACCTCTTGGCGGTCGTGGAGAGGGGACGGGACAACTTGCTCCTCGTCGAGGACTACCTCGCCCGCCAGCCGGCCGAGGAGAGCCCGCTCGAGGCAGGGGCGCCTCCCGCCGCCGGCGGCGCCCTGTAGCCCTGTCCTAAGGAGCGGGCCGAGGGCCCCTTGTCCGCCTGCCTGCGAGCGACCGAGGAGGCCGGCGGCGCCGCGGTCTCGGCGGCTTCCCCTCGCTCGGTCCCCGCCGGGGGAAGGTGGGTAGCCCCGCGCTAGCCGAGCTTCTCTCGCGCCCGCTCCACCACCGCTTCCAGCTCGATCGTGCCTCCGGTGAGGTCGGCCAGGAGCTCGTCCGCGGTCGGCCCCTGCCCCATGGCCCACAGCTCGCGGAGCAGCGACCCGGCCTGGGGTCGGGCGAACCAGTCGTGCCCGTAGCGCTCCCGCAGGGCCTCGCGTACCTGGGCCTCGAACGCCCACGAGCGCAGGTACTCGCTCACGTAGAAGCCGGGATCGACGTCGGCCAGCCAGTCGCTCTCGCTGGGCTCGACAGAGAGCGCTCCCCCCAGGATCTCCACGTAGCGGGAGCGCATGGCCCTCACGTCGTGGGCCCGGTACAGCTCGAGCTCGTACAGGAGCTTGGCGCAGTAGCGACGTAGGTACCAGAGGAGGAGGGCGCCGCTCTCCCGCTCGAGCTCGTCGGGTCGGGGGAAGTCGAGCCGGCGGGCGAGCCAGCGGGCCTCGTCGGTCAGGTGCTCGAAGAGGGCCGCCCACCCTTCCGTGACCGCATTGTCGCCCAGCCTGCGCTCTTCCACCGAGAGCTCCGGCGAGGTGAAAGCGAAGTGCTCGGCGTGGCCGGCCTCGTGGAAGAGGGCCCTCCAGTCGTCGACTCCTCCGATCGGCTGGACGACGAGGACGACCCGCTGAGGCACCTCGATAGGGGCGCAGAAGGCCCGGGGCGACTTCGTCTCCCGGCGCTCCACGTCGAGCTCCACGTTCCTCTGGGCCTCGAGCTCGATGCCGAGGTCGGCCAGGGTGGCCCGGAGCGCCGGAAGCATGCCGTCGGCCGGGAAGCGCTCGTCCCACTCCGGGGCTCGGAACAGCCGGGGCACATCCCAGCGCTTGGCCTCGGCCAGGGAGATGCCCAGGCGACGGCGGAAGAGGCGGTCGAGCTCCCGGTGGAAGAGGTCCTCTGTGTCCGCCAGCACCGCTCGTGCCTGCTCGGCCAGCTCGTCCAGGCGGAACCCGAACCGGCGGTAGAGGTCGACCATGTCCTCCGCTCCCAGGTCGCGCACGGCGGCCAGGGTCAGGCGAAGAGCCTCCTCGTACAGGGGCACGAGGTGCTCCTCGACGAGGGCGCAGCGAGCTTCCTCCAGCGCCTGCCTGCGGGCCCGCTCGGGCTCGTTGGCGATGGCCGGCCGCAGCATGCGGAAGCCGACCGTGTCCCCGTCCACGGTGGCCTGGAGCGAGGCCTCCAAGGCGGCGATCTCCTCGCTCTGGCTCCTGGTGAGCTTGGCCAGGTACTCGGAGCAGGTGAGCCGCCACAGCTCTCGAGCTCGCCGGTCGCCGGCCGCGGCCGCCATCCGGCGGGCGGTGTCGAGGGAGCCGAGCTCCGGGTAGCGCTCGTAGATGGGCTCTAGCTCGAGCGTCTCCTTGAGACCGGCGTAGTGGCGGTAGTACTCCTCGAACAGCTCGGCCAGGAAGCGGTCGGCCTTCTCGCGCAGCGTCTCGAGCTCGCTGACAGTGGGCGGCGCGGAGGCCATCGGCCGTAGGATACCCCCGTGCACGAGCTCTCCCTCCACACCGAGCGCAGGACGCAGCTCCTCGAGATCACCGAGCTCGTGCGCCGGGCGGCGGAGGGAGCGGAGGGAAGCGCGGTGCTCGTCTACGTGCCCCACACGACCGCCGCCGTCACCATCAACGAGCGGCTCGACCCGGCCCTGGTGGAGGACATCGAGGCGGCCATGGAGCGGATCGTGGACGATCGCTGGCCTTGGCGGCATGCCGACGCCGACGGCCCCAACGCCCCCTCCCACGTGCGCTCCTCGCTCCTCGGCCCCCAGGTGCTCGTGCCCCTGCGGGAGGGCAAGCTGGCCCTGGGCACCTACCAGGGGATCTTCTTCTGCGAGTTCGACGGCCCTCGTCGGCGGCGCGTGTACGTGGCCACCTTGGCGTAGCCCCGACTGGGCGCGCAAGGGACGACCTGGGCGCGGGCGGGGGTCTCGGTCCGTACTTCGCCGCCGACGGGATCAGGGCAACACCGGATGGCGCCTGGATCGAGGGCGGGGCACCATTGGTATCTGACACGTGTCGACAAGCGAAGGAGGTCGCCATGCCGAGCGACACGCTGACGGTGACCGACAACCGGACCGGCCGAAGCTACGAGATCCCGATCGTGGACGGCGCCATCCGCGCGACGGATCTTCGCCAGATCAAGGTGTCCGAGGACGACTTCGGGCTCATGAGCTACGACCCTGGGTTCCTCAACACCGCCTCGGCCCGAAGCGCCATCACCTTCATCGACGGGGACAGGGGGATCCTCCGCTACCGGGGCTACCCGATCGAGCAGCTGGCGGAGCAGAGCACCTACCTCGAGACCGCCTACCTCCTCATCTTCGGCGAGCTTCCGACCCAGGCCGAGCTCGACGTGTGGACGAACGAGATCACCCACCACACCCTCGTGCACGAGAACGTCAAGCGCCTGATGGAGGGGTTCCGCTACGACGCCCACCCCATGGGCATGTTCGTGAGCGTGGTAGCCGCCCTCTCCACCTTCTACCCGGAGGCGTCGCGGGTGGACGACCCGGCCGTGCGGTTGGTCCAGGTCCACCGCCTGATCGCCAAGGTTCCCACCATCGCCGCCTGGTCGTACCGCCACAACCGCGGCTTGCCCTACGTCTACCCCAACAACGAGCTCGGCTTCGTCGAGAACTTCCTGTCCATGATGTTCAAGATGGCCGAGCCCCGCTACGAGGCCCACCCGGCCCTCGTGCGGGCGCTGGAGGTGCTGTTCATCCTCCACGCCGACCACGAGCAGAACTGCTCCGCCAACGCCATGCGCTCGATCGGCTCGAGCAGGGTCGATCCCTACAGCGCCATGGCGGGGGCGGCGGCGGCCCTCTACGGGCCTCTCCACGGGGGCGCCAACGAGGCTGTCCTGCGCATGCTGACCGAGATCGGGGACGTCTCCCGGGTACCCGAGTTCATCGAGGGGATCAAGGCGGGAAAGGGTCGGCTCATGGGCTTCGGCCACCGGGTGTACAAGAACTACGACCCCCGGGCCAAGATCATCAAGC
>CAZQRA010000020.1:0-44851 GCA_964595575.1 uncultured Gaiellales bacterium | reverse complement strand
GTCGATGGAGGCTCAGATCGTCGGTGACGGTCAGGACGGAGCCCCTATGACATCCACTTGACGCGACGTAGCTCTGAGGAGGCGCCGTGCATCGCCAGAGCAGGCGTTCAGAGGGCGTTCTCAAGGGACAGGTCGTCGATCAAGTCGTCCAGCCGGAAGGACCCCAGCACGCCTTCGCCAGGTGATGGCCTCGATCAGTCCAGGTGGCGTTGATGACCCGCAGCCCTCGCTCTTGGACGCGCTCAACTCCGGGGATCAGATCCGCATCGCTCGACACGAGGATCGCAACATCGAAGGCACGCTCCCAAGCGAGCGTTAGGACATCGACCAGGAGTGCCGAATCGACGCCCTTCTCGGGATACCGGACGTAGCCCGCTCCGCACTCCGCTTGGGGATCGTTACCTGCCCCTTCTCCGAGACCACTGCCTTCATTACAGAAATAGTAGGAATTCTTACAATCAAGGTCAAACACACGGGAGGCCTCCGAGGCCCGCCGCGTGCTTCTCTCGCCAGAGGCCACGCTCCCCGGGATCGCCGCCCTTCAGGCCCCCGACGGGGATCCGGGCTCGTCCTCCCCCCGCAGGCGGCTGATGAGGGCCGAGGCATCCTCCCGCGTCTCCGGCCACCGCTCGCCCGCCCGCTCGCACAGGGCGCGGGCGATGGCGTAGACCTGCTTGACCGTGGGCTTTCCCTGGGGGTGCTGGAGGGTGGGCTGCGCCATGCCCGCATTGAGCCAGAGCCGCTCTTCCCTGTCTGCCCCAACTCTGTTTCGAGGCTGCTCTGTTTCGACGCTCAGTCGATGACGAAGGGCGCCGAGGCTAGGGACGGGGGTGCTCCCGCCAGGGCTCCCTCAGACTGAGCGCCCGAGCGTCGCTTCTTGGAGCGGGGGCTCGGCCACGAGGCCGAGGTTGTAGAGCCGCCAGTGCATGGCCTCGACGCTCACCTGGAAGCGGGTGGCGCACTCGGCCACGCTGCCTGCGAACTCCTCCGCGACCGCCTGCTCGGGCATGAGGAGCTCGGCGGCGAACACGTTGGCCTCCCGCTCCAGGGTCCGGTCGGCGGCCGCTGACAGGTCGACCGGCCGACAGAAGGCAGGAGCGACCCGACCGGACAGGACCTGGCACACCCAGTGGCCAAGCTCGTGGGCGATGGTGAAGCGTCGGCGTGTAGGCGGCTCCTCGCCGTTGACGAGGATCAGCCTCTCCCTCGGCAAGAGCAGGCCGGAGTAGGCGATGGGACGCACCTCCACGTGGAGCCCGAGGAGGTCGCAGGCGATCGACTCCACCGGCACGGGACGCTCGGGGCCCCCGAACGCTCGCAGGTAGCGCTCCCGCACCTCGTGGGCGCGAGGATCCGTGTACGGGCCGGCCATGGCAGGCTCACTATCTACCGCCGCCCCCGGAAGAGCAAGTCCACCTCGTCCGGAGGCTCGGCCTCCTCCAGAGGGGGAATCTCGGAGGGCACCTCCTGGGCCCGAAAGAAGGCCCCTTGCGCCTCCAGGGGCTTGGGTCGCAGGGAGGCGAGGGCGCTCGCCGGCACTCCCAGGATGTCCGCCAACGCCGCCAGCAGCCGCTTCTCCGCGGGCAGGCGCAGGCCGGCCTCGACCTCGTGGTAGTAGCGCTCGACCTTCTCGCGACGGGCGGGATCGAGGCGGAAGCGCTCGATCAGGGCCTCCACCACCTGGGCTCGGCGGAGGCCGCGCCGGGCGCGCAGGACGGCCAGGGGCGCCTCGCCCCGGGCCCAGGCCTCGACCAGAGCCACCGTCTCCTCGTCGGCCTCGGGAGGCGGCGCCAGGCGGAGCCAGGCGTCCACCAGCCGGGCGAGCTCGTCCTTCCCTTCTCCGGCGCGGTCGAGGTACTCGCGCAGGTCAGGGCGCTCCCCCCGCGCGAACCGGGTCGCGTACTCGTCGAGCAGGCGATCCACGTCCTCAGCCATCGGCGACCAGGGCCTCCCTCAGCTTGACCCGGGCTCGGTGGAGCGCTTGGTCGACGGCGTTGCGGGCGATTCCCAGGCGATCGGCGATCTGGGCCGGGGACAGTCCCTCGACGAGGTAGAGCGAGCAGACCTCCCGGTCCCTGGGCGGCAGGTCGGCGATCAGCTGCTCCACGTACACGGGCCCCAGCGAATCGTCCTCGCCCGAGGGCTCCCATCCCTCGGGCAGGGGAAGGTAGGTGGGACGACCGGCGAAGTACTCCTTGACCGTCCAGTCGATCACCTTGTGCACGACCACCCGGAAGGGGACAGGGTAGGCCTTCCCCCCGCTCACCTCGCGGTAGAGACGCAGCTTCACGTCCTGGGCCACGTCCTCGGCGTCGGGGCTGCCGTTGAGAGCGGCCACGCACCGCTGGACGATGACAGGGTCGTAGACCGCGAGCAGGCGCGCGTACTCGCCGGAGGCGAGAAGACGGGCATCCTCGGCGTCGCGGGCATGGCTCATGCGGTGGTGCCGCTCCCCGATCCTACGCCGTCGCGGGGAGCACGGCCAAGGCCACTACCTCCCCGTCGACCAGGAGCTCTCTCCCGATCACGTACCCGTTGATGACCCTGTCCTCGCCCAGGCCCCATGCCCCCTGCGCGGCTCGAGGGGCGATCTCGAGCTCGCCCAGGAACCGGCCCACGGACGCAGGGGACAGGGGAAGGCAAGGCTCCCCGCTGCCCGCCGCCTCCAAGGCATAGCCGCGGACGAGCTTACGGTACAGGCCGGCGAAGACGTCGGCGCGGCTCACGTAGTCGAGGCAGAGGAGGCGGCCGCCCGCCGCCGCCAGGCAGCCTGCTTGCCCGGGGAGCCGGGGCAGGGCCGCTACGTACTCGTCGAGGTCGCCTCGCCGGTGGCCGTAGAGGGCGGCCGCCGCCTGCGTGGGCGAGCGGGCGCCGAGCCGGCGCCCCCGCTCGGCGATCTCCTCCCAGGCTGCTTCCTGGCCCCACCGGGCGGCCCGACGCAGCGCAGGGAAGGCGGCGTGGGGCGCCGCCCGCGCAGGGCGCGGGGCCGACCAGCGCCCCTGCTCGACGCACGCCACCGGGATCTTGAGGGCCGTCCGGGGAGGTACGAGCACGGTGCGCTCCACCATCCGGTTCTGCTTCATCCCGGTCAGCTCCTCGCCCTCGTAGAGGAGGACAGGCCGAGACAGGGGGTTGTCGACGAGCAGGGTGTCCACCGCTCCCCGGCTTCCCACCTCGCTCACCTCGAGCCCTCCTGCCAGGGCCTCGTCCAGGCCCACGTAGTCGAGGACAGGCTCCCGGGCGGGAAAGAGGGGGTAGAGGACGAGCGAGCGAAAGGCGCGGGCCTCGCCGACCTGGAAGGGAAGCGGGCCCGCCGTGGCGATCGTCTTCATACCCCCAAGTCACCGTCGTCCGCGCAGGCTCTTACCCACCGCCGCCTCCCGCTTCCGCCCCGCGCCGTCGCGTACAGTCGCTCCCTACTCGACCACGACAAGCAAAGGAGGGCGCCCATGACCCCCGAGGACCGACTAGCCGAGCTGGGTATCGAGCTTCCCTTGCCTCCTCCCCCGGCCGTTCCCGCCTACGTCCCGTGGCTGAGGACGGGCTCGCTCCTCGTCACCTCCGGCCAGCTTCCGTGGCGGGAGGGGAAGCTCGCCTACGTAGGCAAGCTGGGTGCCGAGCTCTCCGTGGAGGAGGGATACGAGGCGGCGAGGCTGTGCGCGCTCAACGGCCTCGCTCAGCTCAAGGCGGCCCTGGGCCGGCTCTCCCGCGTGCGTCAGATCGTCCGCCTGGAGGGAAACGTGCACTGCGCGCCGGGCTTCCAGGACCACCCCCAGGTGCTGAACGGCGCCTCCCACCTCCTGCTCGAGGTCTTCGGCGAGCGGGGACGGCACACCCGTACCGCCCTCGGGATCAACGAGATGCCCCTCGGCGCAGCCGTCCAGATCTCGCTCTGGGCGGAGACAGACTGAGGGAACACCTGTCAGGAGAAGGGCGAGAGGCCCGCGACCGGCAGGCCTCTCGCCGGAGGCGACCCGCGCTAGGGCGAGGAAGGGGCAGGCGGATGGGCGACTACCCGCGCCGCCGGGGCAGCGGCAAGCTCCGCGGAGGAGATGCCGTCGGCCAGGTCTGCCTTGCACAGCCGGAGCTGGACGAGCGCCCGGTCGTTCTGAGCGAGGGAGTCGATCGTCTTCGACCCGTTTTTGCGCACCTTGGTGTCCGGGCCCACGGCGATGGTGACCGTGGTCGGGGGCGAGGCGACGAGGCTTCGCCCGTGCCTATTGGCGCCCGTCACCTCGAGCTGGAACGAGGTGGCTCCTACCCCCGGGTCGCTCTTGAGGGTGCCCTTGAGGACGACCGTCACCCGGGGCTTGCACCCTGCCCCGATCGGGGGCGGCTTGCCCTTGCCGGGGGGCGGCGCGGCCAGGGCCGCCGGCCCCGCCAGGGCGGCGGCGAGGAGCGTAGCGGCGAGCGCTTCCTTGCTCTTCATGTGAACCTCCTTTGGCGGACGTGCGCTAGGGGAATCGGCGCTCTCCCCACCCGCTTCATACTCCCTTTTCGGGGCGAGGGCACACCCCCGTCCCACGTTTTACGAGCTGCCTACAGCAGCAACGAGAAAGTCAAGCGGGAAGCGCCCGGCCGTTCAGCTCGGCCACGAGCGGCCGCACGTCCAAGGGGTTGAAGCCGATCCGCTCCGCCACCTCCTCGCTCGAGGGCCGAGTCCCCTCCCGGAAGAGTCCGCGCAGAAGCTCGCCTGTCTCCGGTCGCCGCCACCAATCCTCGCCCACCGTCTCCACCAAGTGGGCGCGGAGCTGGGCGCAGCGGACCCAGGCCCGCAGGTAGTCGGCGGAGTAGAAGCCCGGGTCCATGTCGGCCAGGTAGGCGTCGGACCGGTAGACGAAGTCGACCGCCTCAGTCAGCCGCTCGGCGTAGCCGTCGGGGGTTCCCCCGTCCTGGGAAAACCGGGACCAGAAGTCGAGCTCGAAGTGGAGCTTCGCGACGTAACGCTGGAAGAGGAGCGCCTCCAGGAACAGTGCCGCCTCCGCGTGCTCGGCCGCCTCCGCCTCGCTCAGGCTGAAGTAGCGAGCGTGCCAGCCCGGCTCGCGGGTGACCGCCTGGACGATGTAGGAGTAGATCTCGGTCAGGGCGTGGTCGCGGGAGAGGGCCCGGAAGGCGTAGGGAAGGTCGGGGTCGCAGCCCGCGTAGTGGAGCGCGTGACCTGCCTCGTGGAGGAGGGCCTCGTAGTCGTGCAGCCCGCCCATGGCCCGAGTGATCAGGTGCACGACGTGGGGAGGATCGGCAGGGATGACGCAGGCTCGAGGCGCCTTCTGGGGACGATCCTCGAGGTCGGCTCGAATCCCAGGCTGGGAGGCGAGATCGAGGCCCAGCCCCCGCAGCGTGTCCAGGCACACCTCCGGCGCCCTCTCCTTCGTGTACACGTGGGCGAGCGGAGAGAGCCTGCGGACGTAGGGGACGTGGTAGGAGCTGGGACGGGCGGGCCGCCCGGCGCCGAGCAGGCGGTCGAGCCACCGCTCCCGCATCTCTAGGTAGCGATCGCGGGCAAGGGCGGCGGCATCGGCCAATACCTCGGCCAGCTGGCGAAGCGATATCCCCTTCTCCTCCTCGCTGCGGGCCACCGGATCCGGCTCCCCCGAGAGCTCGGCCTCCAACGCCTCCCAGGCTCTCACCAGGTCGAGGCGCATGGGGTTGAGCTCGGCCGAGGCATCGGCGGCCAGGCAGCCGAGCTCCTCCCGGGCCTCGTAGTCGCCGATCACCGCCACCTCGGCTTGGGCGGCGCGGAGCGGCTTCTCCTCCCCTCGAAAGGCGACCCGGGTCGCCAGCTCGGCGTTCTCCAGGGCGTCGTGGCGAGGCGCCATCTCGGCGAACACGATCCCGCCCTCGCAGCTCTTGCGCAGACGGAAGAGCCGTTCCCGCTCCTCGTCCGAGCGCGCCTCCTCCTCGGCCAGGCGCAGGGCCTCCAGCTGCTCGCGGGTGAAGAGGTCGGCGAAGCGGGCGACGATGGCGGCCTGCTCCGACACCTCCTTCTCCCCCACGCGGACCGCCCGCGCCTCCTCGGAGCGCTCCCTCACGTACGCCCGGAGGCGGGCCTCGAACTCGTCGGGCGAGCGAGCGGCGGACGCCACGGCGACGAAATCTACTACGGCGCTATGATCGCAACCAGGGTGAGCCGGATCGAGACGACCGGTCGGCGCGAGCGCTACGCCACCGCCCTGTCGGGGTTGTGGAGCGGGCTGGCGGTCACCCTGGCCAGGCTGGAGGCCATCGCCGCCCATCCCCAGGAGCGCCTGGAGGAGGAGTCCGAGGCGCTGCCGATCCTCCAGTACTCCCTCCACCGGGCCGAGGAGATGGCTGCCGGCATCGACCCCCCGCCGGGGGCGGAGATCGCCCACCGCCAGCTGCGCCTGGCCCTGGCGGCCGCCCGCGACCTCACGGGCGAGGTGGCGGCCCGCCTCCACGAGGAGGGACTGGAGGCAGCAAGGGCGCTCGTCCCCGAGTGGCGGGGCGCCCTGTTTCGGGTGCGGCTCTGCCGCCAGCGGGTGGCGGAGGCCCGAGGGCCGGGCGTTCCTGAGGAGGAGGGAGCGGGAAGGAGCGCCCGGGCAGCCGCCGTCTCCACCGCCCTCGTCGTCGGCGGCACGGGGGTGTTCACGGCAGGGGCGGTGCTCGCCCTGTGGCCTGCCTGGGTGGCCGGCCTCGTCCTGGTCGCCCTCGGCTTCCTCGTCTACCGACCCTAGCGCCGAGCGAGGGGGGCCAGGCAGCGGCGTAGGGCCTCCTCCTTGCCCAGGAGCTCCAGGCTCTCGAACAGGCCCGGGGACACCGTGGAGCCGGTGACGGCGATGCGGATCGGCTGGAAGGCATCCCGGGGCTTGAGGCCCAGCTCCTCAGCCAGGCCCCGCAGGGCCCGCTCGATCCCCTCGGCGGTGAACGGCTCCACCTGGGAGAGGGCCGAGGCCGCTCGCTCCAGGATCGGCCCCGCCCCGTCGAGGAGAGCCGGGTCGGGCTCCACCGGGCCGAACAGGAAGGCGCACAGGCGGGGAAACTGGCCCAGGGTGGCCATCTTCTCCTGTACCAGGGGGGCGGCCCGGCGAACGAGCCCCTCGTCCCACTCGTAGCCGCGCTCACGGAGGTAGGCGACGAGGACATCGGCGAAGGCCTGGGGCTGAAGCGCCCGCAGGTAGACGCCGTTCATCCACTCCAGCTTGGCGTAGTCGAAGATGGCCGGACTCCTCGACACCCGCTCCAGGGTGAAGCGCTCGATCAGCTCCCGGCGGGACATGATGGTGGTGCGATCGTCGTAGCTCCAGCCGAGGAGGGCGAGGTAGTTGACGAGGGCGTCGGGGAGGTAGCCGACCGCCCTGAACTCCTCCACGGTGACGGCCCCGTGGCGCTTGGAGAGCTTGCTGCCGTCCGGGCCGAGGACGAAGGGAAGATGGGCGTAGGCAGGCGGAGGGGCCCCGAGGGCCTCCAGGATGCGGATCTGCTTGGGGGTGTTGGGGACGTGGTCCTGGCCCCGGATGACGTGGGTGATCCCGTCCAGCCAGTCCTCCACGGGAGAGGCGAAGTTGTAGGTGGGGCGCCCGTCCGAGCGCAGGATGACCACGTCCTCCAGCTTGTCGTTGGGGTACTCGATGCGGCCGAGGACGAGGTCGTCCCAGCAAGTGACGCCGTGATCGGGCATGCGGAAGCGGATCGCCCCCTCGTCCTCGTAGGCCTTCCCCTCGGCCACAAGACGCCGGGCCTCGGCCTGGCAGCGCTCCCGGCGGTCGAGCTGGAAAGTGACCGGCCCGTCCCAGTGGAGGCCGAGCCAGCGCAGCGACTCCTGGATCTGCTCCACCGCCTCCGCCACCTCCCGGCCCGTATCCGTGTTCTCGATCCGCAGCCGGAACTCGCCCCCCTCATGGCGGGCGAAGAGCCAGTTGAAGAGAGCCGTGCGGACGTTGCCGACGTGCAGGAAGCCCGTGGGCGAGGGTGCCATGCGGACGCGGACGGCCACGGAAGTAGGGTATCGGCATGCTGCTCGGGGCTCACTGCGGAGGGGGGATCAAGGGGGCCATCGACCGCGCCCTCGAGATCGGCGCCGACGCCCTCCAGCTCTTCGTCCAGAGCCCCCGCACGTGGCGCTTTCCCGACCATGCCCCCTCCGACCTCGCCCGCTTCCGCGAGCGCCGGGAGGAAGTAGGTCTCGGCGCCGTGGTCGTCCACGCCCTCTACCTCGTCAACTTGGCCAGCCCCCGCGACGACTTCTACGCAAGGAGCGTGGACACGCTGCGGCGCACGGTGGAGACGGCCGCCGCCATCGGCTCCGAGGCGGTGGTCGTCCACGTGGGCTCCCACCAAGGCGCAGGGCTGGAGGCGGCCCTGGAGCGGGTGGTGCCCGCCCTCGAGCGGTGCCTGGAGCGGGCCGGCGAGGCCACCTGGCTCCTCCTCGAGAACACGGCCGGAGCCGGCGACACCATCGGCCGCTCGCTGGAGGAGCTGGCCACGATCGTGGAGCGGGCCGGCCGCCACCCCCGGCTCGGCGTCTGCCTCGACTCTGCCCACCTGTACGCGTCCGGCTACGACGTGACCGACCGGGCGACGCTCGATCGGCTGCTCCTGGACCTCGACCGGGAGATCGGCCGCGAGCGGCTGCGCTGCCTGCACGTGAACGACTCCAAGGCGCCTCTGGGCTCCAACCGCGACCGCCACGACAACATCGGCCAGGGGATGATGGGCGAGGGCCTTCAGGTGTTCCTCGCCCATCCGGCCCTGCAAGGCCTGCCCGCCCTGCTCGAGACCCCAGGGCCCGACGGAAGCGGCCCCGACGCGGCCGAGGTGCGGGCCCTGCGCGCCCTCTACGCCCGCGCCACCGCCGCCTGAGCCCGCTCCTCGCCGTAGACGCCGGCCTCCTGCCCGCCTCGGCTCAGGCGAGCGCCAGACGGTTTGCTAGGACGATGCCCGTCTCGACGAGCGTGGGAGCGCCGATGCCGGCGCTCGGGACGTCGCGCAGCTTCGACCAGACCTCCTCGTACCCCGGCTCCTCGACGAGGATGGCGCTCAGGGCAGGCTGTCGACGATCACACGCCGCCGGGCCCGTACCCGAGAACAGCCTCGCGCTCGTCCTTGCTGATCCGCTTGCCGCGGGCGCTCGCCGGGATCTGTGGCCAGACCCCCTCTTCCAGGAAGCGCTGCCGCCGGGCAGCCCGCTCGGCTGCCTGCCGCTCGTCGAGCAGCCGCGCCCGTCGCTCCTCCAGCGCCACCCGGACGGCACGGGTGTTCGACTCGCCCGCCAGCGCAGCCACCTCGGCTGCCAGCCGCTCGGCCTCGGGGTCCTTGATGCTCGGCGCCATGGTCGCATTCTGCCTTGAAGGGCCGATTGCATCCCGCTACTCGCCGTAGGCGATGGTGGTGAAGAGGGTGTAGCCGCCGGCCGAGGTATCGAGACGCGAGTGCTGCACGACGATGGGGACGTCGCTCTCCACGGCGTAGGCGTAGGGGACTCCCCGGGGCAGCTCCACGCCGCCGATCGCCCGGGGATCGTCCAGGCGCACATGGCGGGTGCGGCGGGCGGGCAGCGTCAGCTCCACCGGCCCCAGGGGATCGCGATCCTCGAAGAAGAAGGTGAGCCGGACGCGCGCGTCGGCCTCGTTGGGGTTGAGCAGGCAGGCCGCCTCGTGGCTGGCCACGCCCCGCGACGATTGGGCCGGCAGAAAGCCGTCGGGAACGAACCACCGCTTCTTGCCTCCGTACACTGTCCTCCCCCCGGAGGGAGGGCGGAGACGTACCGCCTCCGCCCTCCGCTCCAGCTCCTAGAAGTTGAACTTGTCGATGTTCTGGGGGGTGAACACGAGCGGCTTGCCGAGCACGACGCACGGCTTGACGCCGGCGCAGTTCACGACCTGCCGCGTGCCCAGCCGGCCCGCCTTGAAGGTCTCGCCGATCTTGCCGGTGATCGTGCCGTCCAGCAGATGGTGCGCGACGTAGACCGCCAGGTAGCCGAAGTCGCGCTCGTTCCAGAGCCCGAACTTCTTGGCGCAGCCCTTCTTCACGAACTTGCGCATCTCGTTGGGCAAGCCGAGGCCGGTGAGGGCCACCTTGCCGCAGGCGCCCTCCTGGCTCAGCACCTGGGCTGCTGCCGAGATGCCCACCGTCGTGGGAGCGATGATTCCCTTGAGGTTGGGGTAGGCCTGGAGCAGAGCCTGGGTCTCCCTGGCCGAGTCGACCGGCTTGTCGTTGCCGTAGGCGATCTTGACCAGCTTCATGTTGCGGTACTTGGGCTTCTTCAACGCCACCTTCATCCACCTGATCCAGGTGTTCTGGTTGGCAGCCGTGGGGGTCGCCGAGAGGATGGCGAACTCGCCCTTGTAGCCGATCTGCGATCCCAGCCACTCCACCTGGAAGGCCCCGATGTCGGAGGCAAGCGGCGGGCTGACGAAGATCTCGCGGGCGTCGGGCCGGACGTCCCCGTCGTAGGAGACGACCCTGACCCCGCGGGCCTTGGCCCGAAGCAGCGCCGGCGCCACCGCGTTGGCGTCGGGAGCCGAGATCACGATGGCGTCGAAGCCCTGCCTCACCGCCGACTCGATGAAGGGCACCTGCTTGGCTCCCACCGGCTCCGTGGGGCCGTTGTAGACGACGGTGTCGCCGAGCTCCTTGCCGGCCTCCTTGCCCCCCTTTCCGTTCTCGGTGAACACGCCGATGCCGATGAACTTGGGCAGGAAGAAGATCTTGTAGTTCTTCCCCTTGGGCGCGGCCCGGCTGGGGCCGGCGCCACCCGCCCCCGCCGCGAGCCCGGCCGCCAGGGCCGCGGTCGCCGCGAGGCTGAGCAGGACAAGCAGTCGCTTTCTCTGCATTGGGATCACCCTCCTTGACGCGTCTCGAGTCTGGGATTGACGGGCACTCCTGCCTCTGTCTCGACTGCCACCACCTCCTTTCTGCGCAGGCCCAGGCCGGCGAGGCGCAGCTCGCCCGCCTGGGCGGCCCGAGCCAGGTTTCCGGTCACGATGGCGGTCACGAGGAGACCGCCGATGACGATGTTCTGGAGGTCGCCGGGGAGGTTGGCGAGCTGCATGCCGTTGCGTAGCTCGGCGACCAGGACGAGGGCCAGGAGGACGCCGGCGATGGAGCCGACGCCGCCGAAGATGTCCACTCCCCCCAGCACCACGGCGGTGACCACGTCCAGAAGCTGGCCCTGGCCGGCGTCCGCTCGGGCCGAGCCGAAGTAGCCGACGTACACGAAGACTCCGGCCACGCCGGCCATGAGCCCCGAGAGCGCGAACACGGACACCCGCACCCGGGCCACGGGGACGCCCGAGAAGCGGGCCGCCTCCCGGTTGCAGCCGATGGCGAACACGTAGCGCCCGAAGCGCGTCCCGTGCAGGAGGAGCCCCAGGAGGAAGGCGAAGCCGAGCAGGACGAGCAGGGCGACGGGAAGCTCGCCGGCGATGTAGCCGCCCCCGATCCTCAGGTAGCCGGAGGGAAACTCGGACACCCCCTCCCCGGAGAGGACGACGAAGGCGAGGCCCTGGTAGGCGGCCAGGGTGCCGAGGGTGACCGCGAGCGAGGGAAGGTTGAGCAGGGCGACCAGGACGCCGTTGGCCAAGCCCAGGGCGGTGGCGACGGCCAGGCCCACGAGCGCCGCCGCCCACACGTTGACGCCTGACTCCACGAGCTGGGCGAAGGAGACCACGGACACGGCCAGGGCGGAGACGACGGAGATGTCGATCTCCCCGGCGATGACGACGAAGGTCAGGCCGAAGGCCATGAGGCCGATGAACACGTAGGGGGTGACCAGGTCGAGGAGGTTGGCCCGATCGAGGAAGTAGGGAGACAGGGTCGCGCTCCAGGCCCCCACGCCCAGTATGGCCACCAGGAGGAGCGTCTCCCAGCGGGCTAGCGCCCGCCCCGCCACCGTTCTCGCCCGCCTCACGTCCCCGCCTCCAGGTGGCGCGCCGCCAGCACCTCAGCTCGCCGTCGGCGCAGGGCCTCCTGCAGCCGCTGGGTGACCACGGCGTCGATGGTCACGGCGACGACGATGGCCAGGCCGTTGAAGAAGATCTTCCAGAACTCCGACAGCCGCAGCAGGGTGAAGCCGTTGGCGATGGTGGCCACGAGCACGGCCCCGAGCACGGCTCCCGGGACCGAGCCCGAGCCCCCGAACACGTTCACGCCCCCGATGACGACGGCGGTGATGACGGCCAGCTCGAAGTCGGTGGCCGCGACCGCGTCCACGGTGGGGAAGCGGGCTGCCCACATGAACCCGCCCAGCCCGGAGAGGGCGCCGGAGAGGGCGAAGGCGGCGATCACCCGCCTCCGGGCGGGAATGCCGGCGAGTCGGGCTGCCTCCGGATTCGACCCGATGGCGTAGAAGTCGCGACCCCAGGGCGCCAGGCGCAAGGCGGCGGCCCCGGCCAGGGCCACCCCCAGCGCGATCCAAGCCAGGGTGGGAAGCCCGGCAGGCTTGGTGGCGGCCAGATCGAGGAAGCGGTCGGGAAGCTGGAAGGCGGCGATGCGCTGGCCACCGGTGATCTCGAAGGCGATGCCGCGGTAGACGGCCAGGGTGGCCAGGGTGGCGATGATGGCGGGGATGCGGGCCACGGCGACGAGCAGGCCGTTGACGAGGCCCATGCCCAGCCCCACCGCCACCGCCAACAGGGCGACGATCCCCAGTGGGAGGCTGTTGTCGCCGGCCAGGGCGTCCGCGGTGAGGTAGGCCGTGAGCCCCACCATGGAGCCCACGCTGAGGTCGATGTTGCGGGTGAGGATGACCATGGTCTCCCCCACCCCGACCACGACCACGATGGCCACCTCCTTGGCGATGTCCTGCCAGTTGTCCAGGGTGAGGAAGTTGGGGGCCTCGATGGCGAAGGCCACCACCACGGCCACCAGCGCCACCGCGATCCCCGTCTCCCGCAGCCGGAAGGCTGTCGCCGCCAGGCCGTGCGGGGTCATGCGGCCGCGGGCGATCACGCCACCTCCGCTACCCCAGCGGCCGCTCGGATGACCCGCTCCTGCGTCGCCTCGCGACGCTGGAGCTCCGCCACCAGGCGCCCCTCTCGCATGACCAGGATCCGGTCGGACATGGCCAGAAGCTCGGGGAGCTCCGAGGAGATGAGGAGGATGGCCAGGCCCTCGGCGGCCAGCTGGGAGATGGCGCGGTGAACGTCGGCCTTCGTGGCCACGTCCACCCCGTGGGTGGGCTCGTCCAGGATGAGCACCTTGGGCTCGGCGGCCAGCCACTTGGACAGGACCACCTTCTGCTGGTTGCCCCCGGACAGGCTCCGCACCGGCTGCGAGGGCGAGGTCGCCTTGATCCGCAGCCGGTCCATGAACCGCCGGGCCAGGGTCTGCTCGCGGCGGGGCCTGAGTATGCCCCCCGGCGTCAGGGAGGGCAACACGGCCAGCGACACGTTCTCCCGCACCGACATCTGCTGCACGAGCCCCTGGGCCAGCCGATCCTCCGGGAGGTAGGCCAAGCCCCGGCGCAGGGCGGCTCGCGGCGACCGGGGTCGGAAGGGGCGGCCCTCGATCCACACCCGGCCGGCGTCGAGGGGGTCGATGCCGAACAGGCTGCGGGCGATCTCGCTGCGGCCCGCCCCCACGAAGCCGGCGAGCCCCACGATCTCGCCCCGCCTGAGCTGGAAGGAGACGTCGGCGAAGACGCCCCGCCTGCTCAAGCCCTCCGCCACCAGCAGGGGATCGCCGACCGCCGTCTCCTGCTTGGGGAAGAGGGCCTCCAGCGACCGCCCCACCATGAGCCGGACGAGCTCGCCGTGCGCGAGCTCGCGCGCGGGGCGGGTGGCGACGTGCCGCCCGTCGCGGAGGACGGTGACCACGTCGGCGATGGCGGTCACCTCCTCCAGCCGGTGGCTGATGAAGATGACGGCCACGCCCCGTCCGCGCAGCCGGCGGACGGTGGCGAACAGGGTGTCTACCTCGTGCGGGGAGAGGGCGGCCGTGGGCTCGTCCATGATCAGCAGGCGGGCGCGGGAGGACAGGGCCTTGGCGATCTCGAGCAGCTGTCGGTCGGCCACGCTCAGGCCCCGCACAGGGGCGTCGGCTCCGAAGTCCACGCCCAGCTCGGCCAGGATCCGGCCCGCCTCCCGCCGCATCGCCCGCCAGTCGACGGTGCCCAGGACGCCCCGCGGGTAGCGTCCCGCGAACACGTTCTCCGCCACCGTGAGGTCGGGGAAGACCGTGGGCTCCTGGTACATGGCCACGATGCCCAGGCGGTGGGCGGCCAGGGGGTCGGCGATGCGCTGGGGCCGGCCGAGCACGCGGATCTCCCCGGCGTCGGGGTGGACGGCCCCGGTGAGGATCTTGACCAGGGTCGACTTGCCGGCCCCGTTCTCGCCCACGAGGCCGTGGACGGTCCCGGGCTGGACGGCCACGCTCACGTCGGCCAGGGCCTGCACGCCGCCGTACCTCTTGGCGATGCCGCGGAGCTCGATCAGGGGGGGCGAGGCCTGGGCCGTCATCGACTGTAGGCAGCGGGGATGCCGCCGTCCACGTTGAGGACGTTGCCTGTGGACTTGGCCGAGCGACCGGTGGCGAAGAAGACGATGGCCTCGGCCACGTCCTCGGGGTACACGTTCACGTTCAGGGTCGTGCGCGACCGGTAGAAGGCGGGCAGCTCCTCCTCCCGGATGCCGTAGGTGGTGGCGCGGTCGGCCTTCCACTCCGAGGACCAGATGGAGGAGCCCTCGATGACGGCGTCGGGGTTGACGGTGTTCACGCGGATGCCGTACCGTCCTCCCTCCTCCGCCAGGCAGCGGGCGAGGTGGAGGGAGGCTGCCTTGGCCGAGGAGTAGGCCGAGGCGTTGGCGCCGGCCACGAGCGCGTTCTTGGAGCCCACGAACACGATCGAGCCTCCCCGGCCCTGGCGAGCGAGGACGCGGAAGGCCTCTCGGGCAGGCAAGAAGTAGCCGCGCGCGAGCACGGCGTAGATCCGCTCCCAATCGGCCAGCTCCGTCTCCGTCACGGGCGCGCTCACGGCGATCCCGGCCGAGCAGACGAGGATGTCCAGGCCCCCGTAGGCGAGGACGACCCTGCGCACCATCTCCCTCACCTGCTCCTCGCTCGTCACGTCCGCCGCCAGGCCCAGGGCCCGCCCGTCTCCGTGCCGAGCCGAGATCTCCGCCGCCACCTCCTCGGCCCCCTGGGCGTTGAGGTCGGCCACCGCCACGTGGGCGCCCAGCTCGGCCAGGCGCCGGGCCGCCGCCCGGCCGATGCCGCTCGCCCCGCCCGTGACGAGGGCGACCCGTCCCGTCAGCTCCGCCGGCGGTGGGGCCTGGGAGAGCTTGTAGCGCTCGAGCGGCCAGTACTCGATGGCGAAGGCCTCCGACTCAGACAGGGAGCGGAAGCCCCCGGCCGCCTGGGCCGCTGCCTGGACGGCGATGGCGCGGTGGTAGAGCTCTCGGACGAGGCGCGCCCGCCCGGCGTCGGGGCCGCTGGTGACGATGCCGATGCCGGGTACGAGGACCACCCGCGGCCCCGCCGGGTCCATGGGGTAGGGCCGGCTCTCCTCGGTCAGGTTGGCCGCGTAGTAGCTCCGGTACCAGGCCGAGTACTCCTCGACGCCCTCGCGCAGCCGCTCGGCCAGCTCCTCCCCGGAGTCGCGGTCGGGGTCGAAGTCCACCACCAGCGGCCGGTGCTTGGTGGTGATCAGGTGGTCGGGGCAGGGCGCCCCTACCTGGCTCACCGCCGGCCCTTCCCGGGAGGAGACGAAGGCGACAGCCTCCGGGCTTCGGTCGACCTCCAGGACGAGGCCGGGGGCGTCCGCGAGCAGGGCGCCGCGCAGGGCGGGAAGGGCGGCGGCCAGCGCCGCCTCTGCCTCCTCGTCGGTGGCCACCCGTACCCTGGGCCCTCCCAGGCCGAACTGTCCCCGGCCGGCGCTCCTCAGGACCTCGGCGGCCCTGGACACGATCTCGAGGGTGGCGCGGTAGGCCTCCTCGCTCGTCTCGCCCCAGGTGACAAGGCCGTGCTTCTCCAAGAGGACGGCGCGGGCCCCCCGGCTCTCCTCCAGGAGCTCGGCCACGCGCTTGGCCATGGCGAAGCCGGGCCGCTGGTAGTCGAGCCAGACCGCCTCCTCACCGAACGCCTCGGCAGCCAGACGCCGCCCCTGGGGGCAAGCGGTGAGGGCGATCACCGCGTCGGGTCGACGTGGGCCGCAGGGACGAAGGCGTGGAGGAGGGTCTCGATCGAGGGGCGGGGCTGGTCGGGGGCGAGGGCACAGCGGCGCAGGTAGTCGACCATCTCCTCGTCGGCCATGGCCTGGCGGTGGCGGAGGAGGAGCACCTCCTCCAGGCGCAGGGCGGCGAAGCCGGAGGCGGCGATGGTGGCGAGGTCGGTGCCCGACCCCTTGACCCAGAGCACGCGGGTCTCGCGCCCGGCGTGGTCGAGGGTGACCCCCTTGGCGGAGGTGTTGCCGCCGCCCCGGTTGGCGAGCGCCCGGTCGGCCCCGAGCAGGCGGGAGCGGTAGACGAGCTCCTCGAGGGGGCCTGCGCCGATCGGGGCGGAGGCGTCCCAGCGGTCGACGGGGGGAGCGATGGGGCCGAGCACGGTGGCGGCAGGAGCGCTCATCTCGTCACCGCCTCCGCCGGACGAGGGGCGCTCCCGAGGGCCTGGAAGCGGGCGTAGGCCTCCTCCCACGGCTCACGGGCCCCGGGCTCGTACTCCACAAGGGAGAAGGAGGCCCGGATCACCTCTCGAGCCTCCTCCAGGGAGCGGAGCTCCCCTAGCCCCATGGCCTGCACCAACAGGTTGCCGACCAGGGTCGCCTCCTCGGGCCCGGCCACCACCGGAAGCCCGGTCGCGTCCGCCGTCCACTGGCAGAGGAGCCGGTTGCGGGCTCCCCCACCCACGACGTGCACCTCGGCCGGGTCGGCGTCGGCGGCGGCGCGCAGAAGCTCGATGGCCCGCCGCTGGCCCAGGACGATGCTCTCCAGCACGCACCGCGCCACCTCCCCGGGGGACGAGGGGGAGGGCTGGCCGGCCCGCTCGCAGAAGGCGCGGACCCGGGCCGGCATGTCTCCAGGCGGGACGAAGGAGGGATCGTCGGGGTCGACGAGGGAGCGGAGCGGCGGCGCCGCCTCGGCCTGGAGGAGGAGCTCCTCGAAGGTCCAGTCGTGACCCTCCTGCGCCCACGTCCTGCGGGACTCGTGCAGCAGCCACAGCCCGGTGACGTTGCGCAGGAGCCGCGTCGTCCCTGCCACGCCGCCCTCGTTGGTGAGGTTGGCGGCGAAGGTGCGGTCGTCGATCAGCGGTCGAGGCAGCTCCACCCCCACCAACGACCAGGTGCCGGCGCTGACGTACACGGCCCCGGGCCTGCGGAAGGGGACGGCCGCCACGGCCGAGGCGGTGTCGTGGGTGGCCGGCGCCACCACCTCGACGCCGGGCAGCCGGGTCTCCTCGGCTACCTCCCCCCGGAGGGGGCCGAGGAGGCTGGCGGGAGGGACGAGGGGCGGGAACAGCCGGGCGGGGATCCCCAGCCGCCCGAGGAGGTCGACCGCCCAGGCGCCGCGCCGGGGGTCGAGGCAGGCGGTGGTGCTGGCGTTGGTGAACTCGCACGCGACCTGGCCGCTCAGCCAGTAGTGGAGGAGGTCGGGGATGAGGAGGAGCGTCTCTGCCGCCTCCAGCGCGGGGTCGTCGGCCTCGGCCATGGCGGCGAGCTGGAAGACCGTGTTGACGGGCATGAGCTGGATTCCGGTCTGCTCGTAGAGCTCCCGGGCAGGGACGCGGGCGAGGACGTGCTCCATGCCGCGCCGGCTGCGACCGTCGCGGTGGTGCACCGGGTTCTGGAGCAGCCTGCCGGCCCGGTCGAGGACGGCGAAGTCGACGCCCCAGGTGTCCACGCCCACCGAGTCCACGCGGCCCTCCGTCTCGCCGGCCGCGGCCCGCAGGCCCTCCAGCACCTCTCGATACAGGCCGAGCACGTCCCAGTAGAGGGTTCCCCCGGCCCGAACGGGGAGGTTGGGGAAGCGGTGCACCTCCCGCATGGTCAGCCGTCCGCCCACGAGACGCCCCACCGCCACCCGCCCGCTCTGGGCCCCCAGGTCGACGGCCACCATCGTCGCCACGGCTAGGCCCCCCTCTCGCCGGGCGCTCCCACCCGCTGGCCGAGGGCTTCCCGGTAGAGGCGGGGCAGCTGCTCCGGCGGGCGCGGGCGCCGGCTCGGCCGCTCGGTCAGCACCTCCACCCCGCGCTCCCGCCAGGAGGCCACCAGCTCCGCGGGGGCGGCGCTGTCGGTGACGATGGCGTCCACCTTCTCCGCCGACACGAAGGGAAGGAAGGCCGTGCGGTGCCACTTGGTGCTGTCGACGATGCCGACCACCCGCCGGCAGGCAGAAGCCAGCTCGTGCTTCACCCGTACCTCCTCGGGGTTCAGGTCCATGAGCCCCCGCTCCAGGCTGAGCCCGCGCGCCCCGAAGAAGCCCTTGTCGATGTGCGTCCTCCGCACTACCTCGGCGGCGAGGTCGCCGACCACGGACATGGCAGGCAGGCGGAGCATGCCGCCGGTCACGAGGACGGTGATGCCCGGCGAGCCGGCCAAGGCGGCGGCGATCAGAAGCCCGTTGGTGATCACCACCAGCTCCCTCCGGGCGCGGAGCTCGAGGGCGAGGAAGTAGGCGGTCGTGCTCGAGTCGAGGGCCACCGCTTCCCCGTCCCCCACCATGGCCGCCGCCGCCCGGGCGATGGCCCGCTTCTCGGCCACCTGGAGGCGTAGCCGCACGTCGAAGGCAAGCTCGGTATGACCCCGCTCCAGTGCGCGCACGCCGCCCCGGACGCGGGCGACGAGCCCTTGCCGAGCGAGCTCGGAGAGATCGTGGCGGACGGTCACCTCGGAGACGGCGAACTCGTCCGCCAGCTCGGAGACGCGCAAGGCATCGCGCGTCTGGAGCAGGTCGAGGATCCGCTGCATGCGCTGCGTGGCCGTCAGGTTCGCCACCGGAAGGCACCTTACGACGGAGTTCGAAACCTGTCAACGAAACTTACGAAACCAGTTTCAGCGAAAGCGAAAGCGCATGCGCGCAGCCCAGTCCTGCGTCAGACTGAGGCCGTGCACGAGGAGCTCGACGAGGCGGTCGCGGCCGAGGCGGTCCTGGCCGAGCTGGGAGAGCTGGCCGTGGAGACGCCCTCCTGGGGCTACGGCGACTCGGGGACCCGCTTCCACGTCTTCCCCTGGCCGGGGGCGGCCCGCACGGTGGAGGAGCGGATCGCCGACGCCGCCCTCGTCCACCGGCTCACCGGGGCCTGTCCCACGGTGGCCATCCACATCCCCTGGGACCGGGTGGAGGACTGGGAGGGGCTTCGCCGCCTGGCCGAGGCGGAGGGCGTTCGCATCGGCGCCGTCAACCCCAACCTCTTCCAGGACGACGCCTACCGCTTGGGAAGCCTGGCCAACCCCGATCCTGGGGTCCGCCGCCAGGCGGTGGGGCACTGCCTGGAGTGCGTCGACATCGCCCGCCGCCTGGGCTCAACCGTGCTCAGCCTCTGGGTCCCCGACGGGACCAACTACCCCGGCCAGGACGACCTGCGGGAGCGCTTCCGCCGCCTGCTTGCCTCCCTGGAGGAGATCTACGCCGCCCTGCCCGAGGGCATGCGCCTGCTCCTCGAGTACAAGTTCTTCGAGCCCGCCTTCTACAGCAGCGACCTTCCCGACTGGGGGACGGCTGCCCTCGCCTGCCGCAGGCTGGGGCCCAAAGCCCAGGTGCTCGTGGACACGGGCCACCACCCGCAGGGCACCAACATCGAGCAGATCGTGGCCCTGCTCCTGGAGGAGGGGCTGCTGGGCGGGTTCCACTTCAACGCCCGCAAGTACGCGGACGACGACCTCATGGTGGGCTCCATCGACCCCTTCGAGCTCTTCCGGATCATGGCCGAGCTGGTGTCGGCCCGGCGCGACCCCCGCACCGAGGAGACGGCGCGGGCCGTCGCCCTCATGATCGACCAGTCGCACAACGTGGAGGGGAAGATCGAGGCCATGATCCAGTCGGTGGTCAACATCCAGACCGCCTACGCCAAGGCCCTGCTCGTCGACCGCGCCGCCCTCCGCCGCGCCCAGGAGGCGGGCGACGTCCTCGCCGCCCACCGCGCCCTCCTGGCCGCCTTCGAGACCGACGTGCGCCCCCTCCTCCGCGGTCTCCGCGAGGAGCGCGGCCTCCCCTCCGACCCGGTGGAGGCCTTCCGCCAGGGGGGCTACGCCGAGCGCCGGGCCGCCGAGCGAGGCTAGCCGAAGACCCCGTCCTTGCTCGGGCGCCCCTGTCAGGCCCGGCCTGGCCCGCAGCTGCTCGAGGCCCATGCCTCAGCTCGGCGACGGCTTTCGGCCTCGTCGACTCCCATCCGATCCCGCCGATGTGCTTCGATCCAGAGCGCACGTGGCTTCAGCAGCATTCCCCGACTCCATCGTCCGAGGCGCCGTCCTCGACGGCCCCGTGCTTCCCGAGCCGCTCCGGGTCGTCCTCGCTGAGCGCCTGGGCGAGCGGGTGCGGGTAGAAGGCCCGGGGCTTCGCAGCAGCCGCTACCACCAGCTCCTCCTCGACGCCGACCAGCTCGCCCAGGTGCGGGTGATCCCCGCCGAGGGCGCCTACGACGGCGATCCTGGCCGCTTCCGGCTGGGCATCGAGGCCCTGCGCCTCGCCCTCGCCTACGAGTACGACCCCTACTTCTCGCTCTCCATCTCCCGGGTCGATCCCCTTCCCCACCAGATCGAGGCGGTGTACGACTTCATGCTCCCCCTGCCCCGGGTCCGCTTCCTCCTCGCCGACGACGCCGGGGCGGGAAAGACGATCATGGCCGGCCTCCTCCTGCGCGAGCTCAAGCTCCGCGGCCTGGTCGAGCGGACGCTCATCGTCACCCCGGCCAACCTCTGTTTCCAGTGGCAGCGCGAGCTCGCCGACCGCTTCCGGGAGCGGTTCGAGATCGTCCGCGGCGTCGATCTCCGCAACGCCTACGGCACGAACCCCTGGCAGGACCGCCAGCAGGTGATCACCTCCATCGACTGGGCCAAGCGCGACGAGGTCGAGGAGAGCCTCGCCCGCGCCCACTGGGAGCTCGTGATCGTGGACGAGGCCCACCGGATGAGCGCGAGCGACCCCGAGCACAAGACGGAGCGCTACCAGCTGGGCGAGCTCCTCTCCGAGCGCTGCGACCACCTGCTCCTCCTCACCGCCACCCCCCACAAGGGCGACCCGGAGAGCTTCGCCCTCTTCCTCCAGCTCCTCGACCGCGACGTGTACGGCCACGTGAGGAGCCTGGAGGAGGCCATGCGCCGCCGAAGCGCCCCCTTCTACCTCAGGCGGACGAAGGAGGCGCTCGTCTCCTTCCCCGACCCGGAGACGGGCATCGTCCGCAGGCTCTTCACCAGGAGGGAGGCGCGCACGGCCGCCTTCGACCTCGACCCCGAGGAGCTCGCCTTCTACGAGGCGCTCACCCGCTACGTCCAGGACCAGTCGATCCGGGCGGCCGCCGACCAATCCGCCCGCGGTCGGGCCATCGGCTTCACCATGGCCATGTACCAGCGGCGGTTCGCCTCCAGCCTGTACGCGGCCAGAAGGAGCCTGGAGCGGCGCCTGGAGAAGGTGGAGCGCAACCTGCGGGAGCTGGAGCAGCGGGGCGGCTACTGGGCCGCCGCCTTCGATGAGCGGAGCCTGGAGGACCTGGAGGAGCTGACCGACGAGGAGGTGGCGAGGCTCGAGGAGGAGATGGAGGAGGCCTCGCTGGCCGCCGGCCGCGAGCAGCTGGAGCGCGAGCGCCAGGATCTCCTGCCCCTGATCGAGCAGGCGCGGGCGCTCGAGGAGCAGGGGACATCCTCCAAGCTGCGCGCCCTCCGCCGCATCCTCGACGACCAGGAGGTGTTCACCGACCCCGCCACGAAGCTCCTCGTCTTCACCGAGCACAAGGACACGCTCGACTACCTCGTCCAGGAGCTCTCCAGCTGGGGGCTAGCGGTGACCCAGATCCACGGCGGCATGCCGGTGGGCGATCGGGACACGCCGGGCACGCGCCTCCACGCCGAGCGGGCGTTCAAGGAGGAGGCCCAGGTGCTCGTGGCCACCGAGGCGGCGGGCGAGGGCATCAACCTCCAGTTCTGCTGGCTCGCCGTCAACTACGACATCCCCTGGAACCCCATGCGCCTGGAGCAGCGGATCGGGCGCATCCACCGCTACGGCCAGGAGAAGGATGTCCTCGTCTTCAACTTCGTGGCCCGCAACACGCGCGAGGGCCAGGTGTTGCAGAAGCTCCTCGACCGGCTAGAGGAGATCCGCCGCGGCCTCGGCTCCGACCAGGTGTTCGACGTGGTGGGAAACGTCGTCCCCGCCAACTTCGTGGAGCGCCTCCTCCGCGAGCACTACGCCGGCAGGATCACCCGCGACCAGATGCTCGAGCGGGTGGTCGAGGCGGTCGACCGGGAGAAGTTCGCGCGAATCACGGCCTCGGCGCTGGAAGGCCTGGCCCGCAAGGAGCTTAACCTCGCCCGGCTCGTCGGCAAGCGGGCCGAGGCCAAGGAGCGCCGCCTCGTCCCCGAGGTGGTGGAGGAGTTCTTCCTCGAGGGGGGCCCGGTCGCCGGCATCAGCCCCAAGCGGGAGCGACCGTTCGTCGCCCGAGTGGGACGGCTGCCGCGGGCGCTGCTCGAGATCGGCCGTACTCTGGAGCCGCGCTACGGCCGACTGGGGCGGGAGTACCGCCGGATCGCCTTCGATCGCTCGGTGCTCGAGCGCGAGCCCACCCTGGAGTGGGTCACGCCGGGCCACCCGCTGTTCGAGGCGGTGCGCGAGGAGGTGTGGCGCCGCGTCCAGGACGATCTGCGCCGCGGCGCCGTCTTCTTCGATCTCCACCGCGACAAGCCAGCCCGACTCGACGTCTACGACTGCCAGGTCAAGGACGGCACCGGGCAGACGCTCCACCGCCGGCTGTTCGTGGTCGAGGCGACGGCGAGCGGCTTTACGCTTCGACAGCCAACGGTGTTCCTGGACGTGATCCCCGGCGCAGGCGAGCCGCCGGCCGTCTCCGTGGGGTCGCGCGAGGAGTCCGAGCGGTTCCTGGTCGAGCAGGCGCTGGAGGGGTTCCTCGAGGAGGTGCGCGCGGAACGGGAGCAGGAGGTCGAGACGATCTCCCGCCACGTCGAGGTCTCGCTGAACACGCTCATCGATCGGCTCCAAATCCAGGTCGGCGAGCTGATCGAGCAGGCAGCCCGGGGCGACGAAGGCGCCGCCGGGCGGCTCGCTCAGGCTGAGGAGCGGCTGGACGAGCTGAACGCGCGCCTGGAGCGCCGCCGCGAGGAGCTGGCCAAGCAGTGGCAGCTCGCGCTCGCCGATCTCGCCCACGTCGGCAGCGCCTGGGTGCTCCCCCACCCGGAGCGGGCGGCGACGCTGGCGCCCATGGTCAGCGACCCCACCGTCGAGGCGATCGCCATGCGCGAGGCGATGGCCTACGAGGAGGCGCATGGTTGGACGCCCGAGGACGTCTCCCAGGAGAACCGAGGCTTCGACCTCCTCTCCCGCGAGCGGGGCGGCCCCGGGGTCCGCTTCATCGAGGTCAAGGGCCGCGCCGCCTCGGGCCCGATCGCGCTCACGGCCAACGAGTACCGGACGGCCAAGCGGCTCGGCGAGGACTTCTGGCTCTACGCCGTCTTCGACTGCGCCTCGAACCCGCGCCTCGTGCGGGTCCAGGACCCGGCGCGGCTCGGCTGGGAGCCGGTCGTCACGGTGGAGCACTACACCGCCCCGGCGGAGGCGATCGAAGAGGCAGGCACGCGCGACTAGCTCGAGGCGGACGCCCTCGGCTCAGCCTTGCTCGGGACGTTTCGCGACGCCCTCCTCGCGGAGCCCAGCCTCCAGGGGGGCGGTGAGGACGCAGCTCGCTTGCCTTTTCTCGTTCCGCCGCCGCCCGGAGGAGATCGGAGACTTCGTCGCCCGGCCCAGCGACGAGGTACTCCGCCGCCTGCCCAGCCCGACCGGGGAGCTCCTGGTCGTCGTCGGGACCCGCTCAGCGGCGGAGACGTTCCCGGACGGCTACTTCCACCCGTTCCGCTGGGAACGCGAGGGGCGGCGGTTCGTTCGCTGCTGAGCCGTGGGCGGTCGCCTACGACCGGCGGTCGCCTACGGGCGGAGCTCGACGAAGCCGGCTGCGGAGAAGTGGGCGTCGAAGGCGAGCGCCTCGCGGATACGCAGCGAGCGCATCAGGGCGAAGCTCGTGGCGTCGACGAACGAGTAGGCACGCTCGTCGTGGCGCCGCAGCCAGCGCAGGGCCTCGCGCTCGAGCTGCTCGGAGACGAAGACGAGCCGAAGTCGCGGCGTTCGCTCCAGCCGGTCGAGGAAGGCGCACGCCGGCCGATGGCCGAATCGGTTGCGAAGGAAGGTCCACGTCTCGCCGCGGACGTGGTTCGAGCTCACGAGCGACGAACTCTCGAGGCGGCGAAGGAGCGCGACGGCCTCTGCGTGGTGCGCGTCGGCGGAGGCGGCGGCGGCGACCCAGAACGAGGTGTCGACGAAGATCACTCGCGGCGGAGGCCGTAGACGACCTCATCGACCCGTGCCGAGTCGTCGGCGCCGCCGTCGCACATGCCGACGATCTCCCACAGCGGGTCCTGCTCGAGCGGGGGAAGCGGCTTCAGCCGCTCGCGCACGTAGCGGCGGATGAGGGCCGCCTTCGAGGCTCCCTCCTTGGCCGCTTGGCGCTCGAGGGCCGCATCCAAGTCCTCCTCGATCATGATCTGGAGCCTTTTCATAGAATAAGCCTACATCATAAATATGACGCTGGTGTAACACTACCTCCGCTCCCGATCCGGGAGTCGGCCCTGTCGCTGACCGCGATGCATCCGGGATGGGAAGGCTGGCGTAGGGAGGTCAAGCGTCTTTGCCCTCGCTTGAGCCTGCTGCCTCAGTCGCCCATACTCGGTGCTGTGGACCAAGCACGGCGCCTGATCGAGGTCGACCTGCCGATCAGGGAGATCTCGCGGCACGCGCGCAGGGAGAAGTCGATCCGCCACGGGCACATCTCCACCTTGCACATCTGGTGGGCGAGGCGGCCGCTCGCTGCCTGTCGGGCCGTGATCCTGGCGACGCTCCTCCCCGACCCCGCCGACCCTGCCTGCCCGCCTGAGTTCCGAGCCCAGGCGGCGGAGGCCCTTCGCTTCCGCTACCCGGGGCGGGCGCTCGACGATCCGCTGGAGCTCCGTCGCTCGCTCCTTGACTTCATCGCCGAGCTCGCCGCCTGGGAGCGCTCCACCGACCCCGACTACCTCGCCTGCGCCCGCGCCCTCGTCGCCGCCGCCCACCCCGACTCTCCGCCGCTCGTCTGCGACCCCTTCGCCGGGGGCGGGGCGATCCCGCTTGAGGCCCTGCGCGTGGGGGCGGATGCCTTCGCCTGCGACCTAAACCCGGTGGCGGCGCTTTTGCTCAAGGACGTGCTCGAGGACATCCCCCGCTACGGCGAGCGGCTGGCCGACGCCGTGCGTGCGTGGGGAGAGAAGGTGAAGGAGCGGGTCGAGGCCGAGATCGGCCGCTTCTACCCGCCCGACCCGGACGGCGCTACCCCCATCGCCTACCTGTGGGCGCGCACGGTCACCTGCGAGGGGCCGGGCTGCGGGGCGGAGATCCCGCTCCTCCGCCAGCTCTGGCTCGCGCGCAAGGGCAGGCGCCAGGTTGCGCTCCGGCTTGTGGTCGATCGCGAGCGGAAGGCCATCGACTTCGAGATCGCTGAGAACCCGGATGCGGTCGGCGAAGGGACGGTCAGGCGCGGCTCCGCCGTCTGCCCCGTCTGCGGCTTCGTCACCCCCGTCGCCCGGGTGCGGGCGCAGGCGAGGGCAAAGGGCGGCCTGCCGGTGCGGATGGTGGCGGTCGTCCGCACCCACCCGGGCAGGCAGGGGCGCCACTACCGCGTTGCGGACGATCGGGACGTCGAGGTCGCCCGCGCCGCCGAGGAGGAGCTTCGCCGGCGGGAAGGCGAGCACCAGGGGTCGCTCGCGCTCGTGCCCGACGAGCCGCTGCCTCCGGAAGGGACGCTCGGCTTCCGCGTCCAGAAGTACGGCCTCACGACCTGGGGCGACCTCTTCCTGCCCCGCCAGGCGCTCGCGCTTGCCGCCTTCTGCGCCGCCGTGCGCGAGGCGCACGCCGAGATCGCGCGGGAGACAGGCGATACCGCCTTCGCCCGCGCGGTCGCGACCTGTCTTGCGATGGCCCTCGATCGCCAGGCCGACTCTCTAACCGTCGGAGTGCGCTGGCGCACCACCGTCGAGGCTCACGCGAGCACTTTCTCCCGACAAGCCTTGCCAATGATGTGGGACTTCACTGAAGTCAACCCCTTTTCCGGTGCGACCGGCGACTGGGACGGCGCGGTCGAGTGGGTGGAGAAGGTGGCGCGCCACGGCGCCGCCTCGGCCCTTCGGCCGGGACAGGCATCCCAGGGCGACGCGCGGGCGCTGCCCCTCTCCGACGCCTCGGCCGCGTACGTCGTCACCGACCCTCCCTACTACGACGCCGTCCCCTACGCCGACCTCTCCGACTTCTTCTACGTGTGGCTGCGGCGCTCCGTGGGCGACCTGCACCCCGACCTCTTCGCCTGGCCGCTTGTGCCGAAGTCGGGCGAGATCATCGTCGACCCGGTCGCCGTCGCCGACGGTCGCAGCAAGGACAACGCGTTCTTCGAGCAGGAGATGGGCTGGGCCCTGGCCGAGGCGCGGCGCGTGCTCTCGCCCGAGGGCGTGGCGGTGGTCGTCTTCGCCCACAAGACGACCTCCGGCTGGGAGGCGCTGCTGCGTGCGCTCCTCGACGCCGGCTGGACGGTCACCGGCTCGTGGCCGATCGACACCGAGCGCCCGGGCCGCCTGCGGGAGCAGAACTCGGCGGCGCTTGCCTCCAGCGTCCACATCGTCTGCCGGCCGCGGCCCGAACGGGCAGGTATCGGAAGCTGGCGGGAGGTGCGCCCCGAGATCGAGCGGCGCATCGCCGAGTGGCTGCCACGCCTGGCCGAGGAGGGAATCGAGGGGGCGGACGCCATCTTCGCCTGCCTGGGCCCGGCCCTTGAAACCTACTCGCGCTACCAGCGGGTGGAGACCGCGGCGGGCAAGCCGGTGCCGCTCTCGGCGCTTCCGGACGACCCGGAGGCGCCGGCCCTGCTCCCCGCCGTCTGGGCTGCCGTCGCCCGCACCGCCCTGACCATGCTCTTCGAGGGAGCAGAGGCAGAAGGGTTCGAGGAGGACGCCCGCCTGACCGCCCTTTGGCTGTGGACGCTCAAGGCGGGAGGAAACGGCGCCGCCCCCTCCGCTGAGGAGGCTGAGGCCCTCGACGAGGACGAGGCGGCTCCCAAGGCCCAGGCGCCGAAGGGGCTTTCGCTCGACTACGACACCGCACGCAAGCTCGCCCAGGCCCTGGGCGCGCACCTCGAGGCCTTGGACCGCCCGGGCGGAATCGTGGAGGTGAAGGGCTCGACCGCCCGCCTGCGGGCGGTGGCCGAGCGAAGACGAGCCCTTCTCGGCGATAGCCGTCTTCCCCGCCGCGAGGACACCCTGTTCGAGGCCCCTCCTCCCGCCGGGGATGCCGCCCTAGAGCCCGGCGCCACCGCCCTCGATCGCCTCCACCAGGCCATGCTCCTCTTCGGCGACGGCCGAAGCGACGCGCTGCGCCGGCTCCTCGCCCAGCCCGGCTACGCGACCGACGAGCGCTTCATGCGCCTTGCCCGCTCGCTCTCGGCCCTGTATCCGCCCTCCTCCCAGGAGAAGCGCTGGCTCGACGGCGTCCTCGCCGTGGCGCGACAATCGAGGGCGTAGTGGCCCAGGTCGCCCCCATCGTCCAGCCCGAGGAGAGCCGCCTCATCTCGTCGGTGGAGGTGCTCGGCTTCCGCTGCCTCGAGTTCGTCAGCGTGAGGCTCCGCCCCTTCGCCGTCCTCGTGGGCCCAACGCGAGCGGCAAGTCCTCGTTCCTGGACGCGCTTCGCTGCGTCGGCGACGTCCTTCGCGACGGACCCGCAAAGGCCGTGGAGGATCGAGCCGACGACTTCGAGGATCTCACCTGGATGCGCCGGCGCGATGACTTCGAGATCGCGCTCGAGGTCGACCTGCCGGAGAACCTCGTCAGGGGGCCACGCTCCGCGTGCCGGTACGGGATCAGGCAGCGCTCCCTCGACCTCGTCCGCTGGGGCAACAAGGGTCTCTTCGACGTGGCCGTCGTCGTGAGCGAGGACTCGGACATCGATCCCGCCGTACGCGACGTCTACGCTCTCCGCGACGAGGAGCGATGGATCGCCGTCGAGAACGCCTTGCCCTGGCGAGCTGGAGGCCACTCGCGCTGGCTCCCCTCGGCCCGCCGCCGCAGGCCGATCAACGAGGACCTCTTCGAGCGAGTGCGCGAGGAATGACTCGGGCATGGCGCTGACACCCTGGTACAAGGTCGCGACGCCCCGGGAGGATCTGCGCAGGCGGGCGCCGCTCGACGCGGCCCAGTTCGCCGTCCATCTCGACCACGTTGTCGCCGGCGACGCGCCTCCGGAGTACTGCGAGGCCGAGCGCTTCCTCGCCCGCACGTTCGTCACCGAGGGCCTCAAGCGGTTCGCCGGGGAGGCGATCCGGCGGCTGGCGGGTGAGCGCCAGGGCGCGAACGCCGTCCTCAACCTGACGACCCAGTTCGGGGGCGGCAAGACGCACGCCCTCACGCTCCTCTACCACCTGGCTCGGCTCGGCCCGGCGGCGTCGGAACTCCTGGGCGTTCGCGACCTGCTCGACCACGCCCGCATCGAGGCGGTGCCGCAGGCGGCCACGGCCGTGTTCGTGGGGACAAGCTTCTCCGCGGTCTCGGGCCGGGGCGGAGATGGCGAGCCGCCGAGGCTGACGCCCTGGGGCGAGATCGCCTGGCAGCTCGCGCGCGAGACGGGCCGTCCCGAGCTGTTCGAGGCCGTGCGCGCCGAGGACGAGGCCCGGGTCGCCCCCGGCGAGGATGTGATCGCGCGCTTCATCCCCTCCGACCGGCCGGTGCTCATCCTCATGGACGAGACCATGGCCTTCGTCACCAAGGCGCGGGCCGTCAAGGTGGGCGACTCGACGCTTTCGTCCCAGTTCTACGAGTTCGTGCGGGAGCTGACCGGCTTTGCCGACGGCCGCGACCGGCTGGTCGTCGTCGTCTCGCTGCCCAAGTCGGAGGAGGAGATGTCGGCCGAGGACGAGCAGGACTTCAACCGGCTGGCGAAGGCGACGACGCGCGTGGCCGAGCCCTACCTGCTCGCCCGAGACCTCGAGATCCCCGAGATCGTGCGCCGGCGGCTGTTCGACTCCGTGGGCTCCCCCGACCAGATTCGGGACACGGCCCGCGCCTACGCCCGCTGGATCCAGGACCACCGCGAGCAGCTTCCCGTCTGGTTCCCCATCGACCGGGCGGAGGAGACGTTCGCCGCTACCTACCCCTTCCACCCCACCGTGCTGTCGGTGTTCGAGCGCAAGTGGCAGACGCTGCACTCGTTCCAGCGGACGCGGGGCATCTTGCGCCTGCTCGCCCAGTGGGTGGCGGACGCCTACGAGGACGGGTTCAAGGGCGCCCACGCAGACCCTCTGATCGCTCTGGGGACGGCGCCCCTCGACGACCAGTTCTTCCGCGCCTCGGTGCTCGACCAGCTGGGCGAGGAGCGCCTGCAGGCAGCCATCCTGGCCGACATCGCCGGCGAGGAGTCGCACGCCGCCCGGCTCGACGGCGAGGCTCCAGAGACGCTCAGGCGGCTGCGGCTCCACCAGAAGGTGGCGACTGCCCTCTTCTTCGAGTCGAGCGGCGGCCAGCAGCGGCAGGAGGCGACGGTTCCTGAGCTTCGCCTGGCGGTGGGCGAGCCCGAGCTCGACATCGGCTATGTCGAGACGGCCCTGGAGGCCCTCCAGGACACCTGCTACTACCTCGGCTGGGAGGGGAACCGCTACCGGTTCTCGATCCGACCCAACCTCAACAAGCTGCTCGCCGACCGGCGGGCGGCGCTCGACGCGCACCAGGTCGAGGAGGAGGCGCGGGCGGCGATCCGGAGGGTGTTCGCCTCCAAGCAAGGAGTCGCTTGGCCGTTCGAGCTCTGTCCCTTCCCGGAGGACACGGCCCAGATTCCCGACATCCCAGCGCTCCAGCTCGTCTACCTCGACCCGACGAGAGGCGTCGGCGACGAGGCGAGGACGTTCGTCCGCCGCGCGCTGGCCGAGAAGGGCGCGAGCGCCCGCGTCTTCAAGAACGCGCTCGTGTTCGCCCTCCCCGACGCCGCCGGCAACCTGCTCGAGGCCGCCCGCCGGGCGCGGGCTTGGAAAGCCCTGGCCGACGAGGCTCCCTCCCTCGAGCTCGACGAGGACAGCCGGCGGCAGCTCGCCGAGCAGCAGAAGCGGGCCGAGCGGGACCTCGTGGAGGCGGTGTGGCGCTCCTACCATCGACTCGCCTTCCTGGGAGCCGACGGCGAGCTTGCGGAGGAGGATCTCGGCCTTCTCCACTCCAGCGCGGCGGAGTCGATGATGGCGCTCGTCCAGGCCCGGCTTCGCCAGCGGGACGAGCTCACCGAGTCCCTCGCCCCCAGCCGCGTCGTCCAGGCGTGGCCCAAGAGCCAGAGGGAGTGGTCGACGAAGGCCCTCCGGGACGCCGTGTACGCCTCGCCCGTCTTCCCCCGCCTGGCCCGGTCGGAGGCGCTCAAGGAGACGGTCGCCCGCGGCGTCCGGGAGGCGCTCTTCGGCTACGCCGTCCGCGGGGACGGCGCCTACATCCGGGTCGTCCTCGGCGAGGGCCTCGCTGCCGAGGACGTGGACATCTCCGACCAGGTAGTGCTGCTCCCCGCCGAGGAGGCCCGGCGTCTCCTGGAGGCGGCCCCGAGCGAGGAGGCGCCGGCACCCGCCCAGGAGGCCGCTCCCGCCGGCGCGCCGGCTGGGGGAGCGGTGGAGGCCCGGCAAGAGCCCCTCTTCACTGGCAAGAAGGTGCGCTCCCTGCGCTGGCAGGGCGAGGTGCCTCCGCAAAAGTGGACGACCTTCTACACCAAGGTGGTCTCCCGCCTCGTCCCCGAGGGGGGCGTGAAGCTCTCGGTCGAGCTCGAGGCCCGCCCGCCCCAGGGCCTCTACGAGGAGCGAGCCGAGGACGTCCGCCAGGCCCTCGCCGACCTCGGGCTGACCGAGAGCCTGGAGGTCGAGGGCGAGGAGGACTGAGGGCCGGCGCCTCGATGGTGCCTGCGCGGGAGGTCGCCGACGCTTGATGTAGCCGACATCAAGTGTCGCCGACATTGAATGTCGGCGACTCTTCCTGCTTGTATCCTCGGGTCATGAGCGGAGAGGGCTTCCTGGACGGGTCGTTCGTCAACCGGGAGCAGGAGCTTCGCGCTCTTTCCCAGTGGTGGGAGCGACGAGGGCCTCGACTGGCCGTGGTCTGGGGCAGGCGGCGGGTGGGCAAGACGGCTCTCATCCAGCGCTTTGCCAGCGGCCGCAGGACCCTCTTCCATACCGGCAGCCGCCGCCCGGTCGCGGACGAGCTTCGGGCCTTGTCGCTGGCCGCCTCGTCGCTTCTTCAGGACCGCGACCTCGTCGTCAACCCGTTCCGAGACTGGGCAGACCTGCTCGAGTCCACTGCCCGCGCCGCCCGCTCCGAGCCGCTCCTGCTCGTGCTCGACGAGTTCCCCGAGCTCATGGCCACGAGTCCCGAGCTTCCCAGCGTGATCCGAGCGGCCTGGGATCGCATCGGCTCCACCTCGCAGCTTCGCCTGCTCCTGTGCGGCTCGGCAGTGCGCACCATGTACGCCATGCTGAGGAGCGTGCCCCCCTGTACGGGCGGGTCGACCTGTCGCTCCCCGTCCATCCTTTTCGGCCCCACGAGGCGGCGGCCATGCTCCCCAGGCTCTCGCCCGGCGAGCGGGCGCTCGTCTTCGGGATCGTGGGCGGAGTGCCCCTCTACCTGCGCTGGTGGGACCAGAGCCGCAGCGTCCGTCGGAACCTCCTCGACCTCGTCTGTCGACCGGCGGCGCCTCTCCTCACCGAGGGGCAGCTCGTTCTCGCCACCGAAGGGGACGCCGGCGATCTCGCGCGCCAGGTGCTCTACGCTATCGCTGCGGGCAGAACCAAGCACAACGAGATCGCGGACGCGGTGCGCGCCGACCCCACCCGCACCCTCGAGCGGCTGATCGAGCTGAGGCTGGTGGAGCGGGTCGCCCCCGCGACCGAGGATCCACGACGCACGCGGCGGCGGCTCTACCGGATCGCCGACAACTTCCTCGCCTTCTGGCTCGCCATCGTCGCCCGCCACCAGGCCGAGATCGAGCGAGGGCTGGGGAAGAGCATCCTCCCCGTCCTGCTCCAGGAGATCGACGACCACATGGGGCCCCGGTACGAGGTGGCCTTCCGGGAGCACCTGCGACGGCTGGCCGAGGAGGGCTCGCTGGCGCCCGATGTCGTCGCCGTCGGCCCCTTCTGGACGGCGGCCGAGGACGGGGTGGAGATCGACGCCGTCGTCCTCGCAGGGAGGGCGCGGGAGGCGATCCTCGTCGGCGAGGCAACGTGGGCGCGCCGCGTGGACGGGGCCGCTGTAGCGCGCGAGCTCCAGAGGAAGGCGCTCGCCCTGCCCCGGGTGCGCCGCGACGTCCGCCTTGCCGTGTGCGCCCGCGAGGTGGTCGACGGCCGGCCCGACCTCGCCGTCACGGCCCACGACATCTTCGCCTGACCCTGGCTCTTCAGGCGGCCTTCGTCTCGAGCGCCGACGGGTGCCCGATCGCTACAGCGGCAGGCCCTTGGGGATGGTCGTCCTCCGGAAGGCTTCGCTCAACCTGAAGGCCTTGGCGTCCCGCGCGGCCCTGGCCTTGTCGGCCCTGGCGTTGGCCGCCCTGACGAGGTCGTTGGTGAGGAGGTCGGAGACGGTCAACGGGGCTCCGATCTGCCCGAGCTTGACCAGGATCGCCAGGTACCTACGCCATCCCGCGAGGTCGTGCCAGCCGTAGAGGTACGGCGGCCTGCGACGGGAGGCGTGGTAGCTAGTTGCCAACTGGAGCATCCACTCCAGAGCCACCTGGGGGGCGATCAGCCTCTGGAGGCCAGGGTAGCGCTCGTACGTGATCTGGGCCGCCGCCCGCGGGTTCGCTCGGGCGAACTCGAGCCCCATGACCACCCCGGCCAGGAAGCGGATGTAGACGTCGCGTTTCTTGTCGTCGTCCAGGTCGGCCAGCCGCACCTGGTAGCCATTCGCCGGCAGCCGCGATCCCCACTCCCTTCCCATGAGGAACTTGAGGTCGAGGCCTGAGCCGACGAGGCCGGCCGCAGCCTGGAGCCGAGCCCTCAGCCCCTCCCACACCAGCCCGGCGTCGACGAGCTCGAGGGCCACCGCCTGGATCCACCGGGGCCCGAGCTCCCGGTACCTGGCCGACCTGGGGTCGACCCCCACCTCGGCCAAGAGGGGATCGACCATCGGCTTCCACTCCATGGTGAGGAGGGAGATGGTCTTGCCCTTGAGCTGGCGGGGATGGGCGATCGTGCTCCGTGCGGGCAAGGCTAAGCCGAGCACCTGGGTCCGACACTGCTGCCACACGGAAATCACAGGTAGGCCGGCGTCGATGGCCGCCGTCATCACCCCCGGCGCGGCGTAGCCCACGTCCACGCGCTTGGCGGCGACAAGCTGCAGCTCGTTGCGGCCGGAACCGGCGACGAGCCGGGCGTCGATCCCCAGCCTGCGGAAGTAGCCGAGGGCGATGGGGACGACCAGGTTGTAGTCGTCCATCACCTCCAGGCTGCCCCGAGGCGACACCCAGCGAACGACGTCCAGGCCCCTGCTCCCTGCCGAGGCCTCCTCGACCACGAGCGATCCCAGGGCCCCCAGGCCCAGGCCGGCGGCAGCCGCGGCCACGAGCCGGCGGCGGGTGAGCCCCGCCTCGCTCAGCTCCTCGACGACGACCGTGTCCTCCTCCATGGTGCCTCTCCTCCCTCCCGGCTCCAGGGCTTGCCAAGCTCGCCCCTCCTGGCCCATCAGCTGGCCTATGAATCAGCTGGCCTATGAAGTAGCAGAAGGGGAGGTCGCGACCGACGCCGATCGCGCTCATCATGTCGCAAGCCATGCCCGACGTTGTCTGCCTGGGGATCCTGGTCGCCGACCTGATCGCGCGGCCGGTCGACGAGCTGCCCCGGGGGGTGGTCGTGCTCATGGAGGAGGTGTCGCTGCGGGGCGGCGGCTGCGCCCTCAACACGGCCACCGGCCTTGCCCGCCTCGGGCTTTCCTCCTCGGTGGTGGGGAAGGTGGGAGCCGATCCCTTGGGCGACTTCCTGCTCTCCCTCCTCGACCGGCGGGGGATCGACCGCAGGGGCGTCCTCCGCGACCCGGCGGCGCCCACCTCGGCCACGGTCGCCCTGGTGGACAGCGCCGGCGAGCGCACCTTCCTCCACTCTCCGGGCGCCAACGGGGCCCTCCGCGCCGAGGAGATCGACCCCGAGCTCCTCTACGCCGGGCGCGCCCTCCACGTGGCAGGGGCGCTGGTCATGCCCGCGCTGGACGGGGAGCCGACGGCGGCGATCCTGCGCCAGGCCCAGGAGCGGGGCCTCTACACCTCCCTGGACACGGTCTACGACCCGAGCGGACGCTGGCAGCGGGTGGAGCCCTGCCTCCCCTACCTCGACCTCGTCGCCCCCAGCCTGGCCGAGGCCGGCGCCATCTCCGGGGAGCGGGACCCGGGGGCGGCTGCGGCCTGGTTTCGCCGTCGGGGCGTGCGGGAGGTGGCGATCAAGCTGGGAGCCCAGGGCGCCTACGTGGCCGGCGAGGGGTTCGAGGGGAGGATCGAGCCTCTGCCCGTGCGGGCGGTAGACGGGACGGGGGCAGGCGATGCCTTCGTGGCCGGCCTCCTCTACGGCAAGCTCCAGGGGTGGCCTCTGGAGAAGGCCGCCCGCCTAGCCAACGCCTACGGAGCCCTGGCCACGACCGCGGTGGGGGCCACGGAGGGGCTGCCCGGGATCGCAGAAGCCCTGGCCCGCGCCGGTCTGTGAGGCGACTAGGCGTCCTGTCGGAGGCGACTCACCACCCGGAAGGCGGGCTCGCCCAGGGGAAGCTCGAGGAACTCGGGGTTGAGGCAGCCGAGCTCGCTCTGGCGACCTCCGTAGCAGGGGACGACCTCGGCTTTGCACATCGGCAAGGGGTTGCGGGTCGCCCGCACCGGCCCGAACCCCGCCCGCCTGCGCTCGGCCGCCCGGAGGAGATCGAGGTCGATCTCGCAGTCGTACACCTTCTGCATGCAGCCGATGTAGGTATGGCCGAAGGCCTCGTAGGCGTAGAGGAAGGGGCACGACCGCTCCAGGCAGGCCGCCGGGTACACCACCTTGTCGCAGTGGACCTCGCAGCGCCGACAGCGCACCTCGTCCTGGGGGCGCAGGGGAAGGCTGTCGGCGACGGCAGGTCGACTGTCCACGAGTCAGATTGTGAGGGGAGGGAGGGGGCTGCCGCAAGGCTTGACAACACCGCCTGCGGACGCTATGGGGCGGAGGACGCCCTTTCCTCGACCGAGCCCCCGAGGTCCCCGGGGAGGGCAGGGGACGAGCCGGGTAGGGTAGCCGCCATGGGCCGCAAGATGCTCTGGGCCAGCTTGGCCTTGGTCCCCGCCACCGTCGTCCTCCGCTTCGCCCTCCATGCCGGCGAGGTGACCCTGTTCGCCGTCTCCGCCGCCTCCCTCGTTCCCCTGGCCTGGCTCATCGGCGAGGCCACCGAGCACGCCGCCGAGCACACCGGGCCGGGGGTGGGCGGCTTCCTCAACGCCAGCTTCGGCAACGCCCCCGAGCTCATCATCTCCCTGTTCGCGGTGGGGAGCGGCCTTCCCGACGTGGTGCGGGGCTCCATCGCCGGCAGCGTCGTCTCCAACCTCCTCCTCGTCCTCGGTATGGCCCTCCTTTTGGGTCGTGGCCGAAAGAGGGTCGACCGCACCTCCCTGTGGGGAGGCCTGGCCATCGTCCTCGCCGCCACCGTCCTCTTCCTGGGGCCGTCGGTGCCCGGCTGGAGCGGGGATCCTGACCGGCAGGCGCTCGCCCTGGCCACCATCCCGGTCGCCTCTCTCCTCCTCCTCGCCTACCTCGTCCAGACCGTCCGCAGCTTGCGGCGCCACCGCCGGCTGCACCTGGCAGCCGCCACCGAGCCCGACACGGAGTGGACGCTCCCCTTCTCCCTCGTCGTCCTCGCCGCCGCCACCGTGGCCACCGCCCTCGTCAGCGAGATCCTCGTCCGCTCCCTGGAGGGGTTCGCTGCCAAGGCGGGGATGTCGGAGTTCTTCATCGCCGCCGTGATCGTGGCCATCGTCGGCAACGCCGCCGAACACGGAGGGGCGGTCGTCATCGCCCGCCGGGGCAAGGTCGAGCTCGCCGCCGAGATCGCGGTCGCCTCCGGGGCCCAGGTGACCCTCTTCGTGGCCCCGGCGGTGGCGCTCCTCTCCTGGGCGGTGGCCCCGGGGCTCTCCCTTGCCTTCCGGCCGGTGGAGCTCGCCACCATGGCCGGGGCAGCCCTGCTCGTGATGGCCGTCGCCTGGGACCGGCGGGCGCTGAGCCGGGAGGGGGTCCTCCTCCTTGTCGCCTACGCCGTGGCGGTGGCGCTCTACTGGATGGCCGGCGAGCGCTAGCGAAGGAGGGCCTCGGGCACGACCTCGATGGCGCGGTCGATGTCCTCGTCGCCGATGCCGAGGTAGGTGGCGGCCCGCAGCACGCCCGGCCGGAGCACCGAGAGGAGCACCCCTCGGGCGGCGACCCGGGCCCGGGCCTCCTCCTCGCTCAGGCCCAAGGGCCCAAGCTCGATGCCCACGAAGTTCGTCTCCACCGCCTCCAGGTCGACCGGCAGCCCCGCCTGCGCCCAGCCCTGGGCCAGGCGCCGGGCGCGAGCGTGGTCCTCGGCCAGCCGCTCCACGTGGTGGTCGAGGGCGTAGAGGGCAGCCGCGGCCACGATGCCCGCTTGGCGCATGGCCCCGCCCAGGAGGAACTTGCCCCGCCAGGCCTTGCGCATGGTCTCGGCCGAGCCAGCCAGGACCGCGCCCAGGGGGCAGCCGAGCCCCTTGGAGAAGCAGAGGGTGACGGTGTCAGCCAGGCGGCCGTAGGCCGCCGCCGCAACCCCGCTTGCCACCTGGGCGTTCAGGAGCCTGGCCCCGTCCAGGTGCACGGCCAGCCCCAGCTCCCGGGCGCAGGCCACGGTAGCCTCGAGGTCGGCGAGGGGCCACACGCGCCCGCCAGCGCTTCGGTGGGTCTGCTCCAGGACCAGCACCCTCGCCGGCTGCAGCTCATCGGCCCTCGCCACCGCTCGCCGCAGCTGCTCAGGGCTGATGCGGCCGCCGTCCCCCTCGATCCCCCGCGTGACCAGCCCGGCATGGACGGCCGGCCCTCCTGCCTCGTACACGAGGACGTGGGTTCGCTCCTCGGCGATGAGCTCCCCTCCCCGCTCCCCCAGGCAGAGGAGGGCGATCTGGTTAGCCATGGTGGCCGTGGGCAGGAACAAGGCCTCCTCCTGGCCGAGGAGGGCAGCGGCCCGGCGCTCGAGCTCGCTGACGGTGGGATCCTCCCGCAGCTGCTCGTCCCCCACCTCGGCCGCGGCCATGGCCGCCCGCATCTCCGGGGTGGGCTTGGTGGCCGTGTCGGAGCGGAGGTCGATCACCCGGCTATCCTCGCAGAGCGATGGATCTGGCGCTCCTGCACGCGTGGCTAGACGAGCGGGGCGAGCCTCCCTACCGGGCGCGCCAGGTGTGGCAGTGGGCGGCCCGGGGGGCGGCCGGCTACGCCGAGATGACGACCCTGCCCAGGAGGCTGCGGAGCGCCTTGGCCGAGGAGGTGCCCTTCTCCACCTTGGCCGTGGAGCGGGTGGCGACCTCGACCGACGGCACCGTCAAGACCCTCTTCCGCACCGCCGACGGCCATCCCGTGGAGGCCGTGCTCATGCGCTACCGCGACGGAAGGCGAACGGTCTGCCTCTCCTCCCAATCGGGCTGCCCCCTTACCTGCAGGTTCTGCGCCACCGGCCGGATGCGGTTCCGGCGCCACCTCGCCCCCTGGGAGATCCTCGACCAGGCGCTCTACTTCCGCCGGCTGGGTCCGCTCACCCACGCCGTCTTCATGGGCATGGGCGAGCCCATGATGAACCTCGACGCCGTACTCGAGGCCTGCCTTCGGCTCCCCGACCTCGGCGTGGGCCTCCGCCACGTCACCGTCTCCACGGTGGGCTGGCTGCCCGGGCTCCGGCGCTTCGTGGAGGAGGTGGAGCAGCCCATCCGCCTCGCCCTCTCCCTCCACGCCCCCGACGGCGCTCTCCGCCTCGAGCTCATGCCCGAGAGCGATCGCTACCCGCTGGAGGAGGTGCTGGGCGAGGCCCGCCGCTACTACGAGCGACGGCGGCGCAAGGTGTTCGTCGAGTACGTCATGCTCGCAGGGGTGAACGACCGAGTAGAGCAGGCGCTCCAGCTGGCGCAGCTCCTGGGCACCCGGGCGTTCAAGGTCAACCTCATCCCCTACAACCCGACAGGATCGTTCCAGCCCTCCTCCCCCAAGGCCATCGCCGCCTTCCGGGCGACCCTGGAGCGGGCCGGCCTCCGGGCCACGGTGCGCCTGACGAGGGGCCGCGACATCGAGGCCGCCTGCGGCCAGCTGGCCGCCCGCGCCGCCGCCTGACCCTGGGGCCTAGCCTACGTCCGCGGGCGTAGGGTGCTCGTCGAAGCCGTAGCGGACGACGAGCTCCTTGACCGCCTTGACCTCGTCCAGCCGCCCCACAGGACGGGTGTGGGGTGCCTCCTTGACGAGCTCAGGGGTCTCCCTGGCCTCGCGGGCGATGGCCCGCATGGCGGCCACGAAGGCATCGAGGGTCTCCTTGGTCTCGGTCTCGGTGGGCTCGATCATGAGCGCCTCGGGCACGACCAAGGGGAAGTAGATGGTGGGCGGGTGAAAGCCGTAGTCCATGAGCCGCTTGGCCACGTCCAGGGCGCTCACCCCGTGCTCGCGCTTGAGGCGACGGCAGGAGAGGACGAGCTCGTGCATGCACGGCCGCTCGTAGGGGAGCTCGTAGTCGTCCTTGAGCAAGGCCAGGAGGTAGTTGGCGTTGAGGACGGCGGCCTCCGACATCTCCCGCAGCCGAGGGCCGTAGGAGCGGATGAAGGCGTAGGCGCGGACGAGGACTCCGAACGGCCCCTGGAACCCGCGCACCCTGCCGATCGACTTGGGCCGGTCGTAGTCGAGCCCGAACCCGCCCTCCCTCCGCACCACCTGGGGCACCGGGAGGTAGGGCTCGAGGGCCTTGCGCACCACGATGGGGCCGCCCCCCGGCCCCCCGCCCCCGTGGGGCTGGCCGAAGGTCTTGTGGAGGTTGAGGTGGACGATGTCGAAGCCCATGTCCCCCGGCCGCACGATCCCGCACACGGCGTTGAGGTTGGCCCCGTCGTAGTACATGAGGGCTCCCGCCCCGTGGAAGATGCGCTCGATCTCCTCGATCCCCTGGTCGAAGAGACCCAGGGTGGAGGGGTTGGTGAGCATGAGCCCGGCGGTGGTCTCGTCCACCTTCTGCCGGAGCTCGTCCAGGTCGATGTTGCCGCGGGGGTCGGTGGCAACCTCCACCAGCTCGTAGCCGGCCATGGTCACGCTGGCCGGGTTGGTGCCGTGGGCGGTGTCGGGGACGACGATCCGCCGCCGTGTCTCTGCCTCCCCGCGATCGCGGAAGTATGCGCGCATGAGCATGAGCCCGGTGAGCTCGCCCTGGGACCCGGCCGCAGGCTGGAGGGAGACGGCGTCCAGCCCGCAGATCTCGGCCAGGGCCTCCTGCAGCCGCCACATGAGCTCCAGGGCTCCCTGGGCCGCCTCGTCCTCCTGGAGGGGGTGGAGGTCGTGGAAGCCGGGGAGGGAGGCCAGCCGCTCGTTGACCCGGGGGTTGTACTTCATGGTGCAGGAGCCGAGGGGATAGAAGCCGTTGTCGACGCCGAAGTTGCGGGTGGTGAGCTCGGTGAAGTGGCGCACGAGCTCGGGCTCCGACACCTCGGGCAGGCGGGGGGGCGCTGAGCGCCGCAGGTCGGCTGGAAGGTCGGGGACGGGGAGGTTGGGGCGGGGAAGCGTCCCTGCCCGCCGCCCCGGCCGCGAGCGCTCGTAGATGAGCTTCATGGGGCCACCTGGCGCAGGGTCTCCACCAGCCGCTCGACGTCGGCCACCGTGCGCCGCTCGGTGAGGGCCACGAGAAGGCAGTCGTCGAGGCCGGGGTAGTCGCGACCGAGGGCGTAGCCGGGGTGGACGCCGCGGGCGCGGGCCTTGCGGATCACCTCCCGGCCGTCGCCGCCCACCCGCACCGCAAGCTCCTTGAACGACAGCCGATCGGGAAAGAGGGGCTCGAAGCCCGCCTCCGCCAGCCGCTCGCGGGCGTAGGCGGTCAGGGCCATGCAGGTCTCCCCCAGCTCCCGCAGCCCCTCCGGGCCCAGCCAGCACAGGTAGATGAGCCCGCCCAGGGCGAGCAGGGTTTGGTTGGTGGTGATGTTGGAGGTGGCCTTCTGGCGGCGGATGTGCTGCTCGCGGGTGGACAGGGTGAGGACGTAACCCCGCCTCCCCCGGCGGTCGGTCGTCTCCCCCACGATGCGGCCGGGCATGCGGCGGATGTACTCCATGCGAGAGGCCAGGAACCCATAGTGGGGGCCTCCGAAGGAGAGGGGGTTGCCGGCGCTCTGGCCCTCGCCCACGGCCATGGCGCAGCCGTAGCGGCCGGGGGCCTCGAGCAGCCCCAGGGACACGAGATCGACGTGGGCCACGGGCAGCGCCCCGGCCTCGAGGGCCGCCGCCGCCAGGTCGGGGGCAGGCTCGAGGCAGCCGAAGAAGTTGGGGTGCTGGAAGATGACCGCCGCCGCCCCCTGGGCCGCCTGGGCCAGGCGGTCAGGGTCGGTCGTCCCCCCCTCGAAGGGGACCTCCGCTACCTCCAGGCCGAAGCCGGGGGCGTAGGTCCTCACCACCTGGCGGACCTGGGGGTTGGTGGCCTCGGTGACGACGACCTTGGCTCGGTGGGTGAGGTGCTTGGCCATGTAGCAGGCGTCGGCGGCCACCGTGGTGCCGTCGTAGCCGGAGGCGTTGGACACGTCCATCCCGGTCAGCTCGCAGATGGCCGTCTGGTACTCGAAGATGGCTTGGAGGATGCCCTGGCTCATCTCCGGCTGGTAGGGCGTGTAGGCGGTGAGGAACTCGCCGCGCTCGAGGATGGCCTCCACCACCGCCGGCACGTAGTGGTCGTAGACCCCGGCCCCGAGGAAGGAGAGCTCCCTGCCCACGTGCACGTTGCGGTCGGCCAGGGCGGCCAGGTGCTCGACCAGCTCGGGCTCGCACAGGGGCGGGTCCAGGGCGAGGTCGCGCTGGAGGCGGAGGGAGGCGGGGACGTCGCGGAAGAGCTCCTCGACGTCGGCCGCCCCGATCGCCGCCAGCATCTCCCGGCGATCGGCCTCGGTGAGGGGCAGGTAGCCCACCGCCGACGCTCAGCCGAGCTCGGCGAGGAGCGCCCGGTAGCCCTCGGCGTCGAGGAGGGAGGCGACCTCGCCGGGGTCGGCGAGGCGGATGCGGGCGAGCCAGCCTCGACCGTAGGGATCCTCGTTCACGATCTCCGGCTCCTCGACCACTTGGGCGTTCACCTCCAGCACCTCCCCGGACAGGGGAGCGATGAGGTCGGAGACGGCCTTGACCGACTCCACCTCGCCGTAGGGCTCGTCCTTGGTCAGGAGGGCTCCCACCTGGGGCGGCTCGTAGTGGACGATCTCCCCCAGGGAGTCCTGGGCGTACCAGGTGATGCCGATGGTGGCCTCGCCGTCCTCGATCCGCGCCCAGTCGTGCTCCGGGTGGTAGCGAAGGTCGTCGGGGTAGCTCTCAGGCGCCGCCAATTCCTTCCTCCTTCCGCTCGTGGGTGGGCTTGTGGCTGGGCTTGTCGGTGCGCTTGTAGATGGGTTTGTCGACGATGGTGGCCGGGCGGGGCTTCCCCCGCACGTCGATGGTGATCTTCTCACCCGGCCGGGCCAGGGAGCCGGGGACGTAGCCCAGCCCGATGCCCCGGTCGAGCATGGGGGAGTGGGTACCGGAGGTGACGACTCCGCCCTCCAGGATGGCCATGCCCGGGCGGGGAACGGCCTTCTCCTCCATGACGAACGGCACCAGCCGCCGCGACGGCCCCTGGGCAGCGATCCGGCGTAGCTCAGCCACCCCAGTGAACTCCTTGTCGAGGGCGCAGGCCCAACCCAGCCCGGCCGAGATGGCATCGGTGTCGGGGCCGATGTCGTTGCCGTGCAGGGGGTAGCACGCCTCCGTGCGGAGCGTGTCCCGGGCGCCGAGGCCGCAGGGAGTGGCGCCGCGGGCGAGCACGCGATCCCACAGGGCGCAGGCCTCGTCCGCCGGCACCAGCAGCTCCACCCCCGCCTCGCCGGTGTACCCCGTGCGGCTGACAAGGCAGGCGATGCCGTCGATCTTCCCCTCCACGAAGGTGAAGGAGGGGGCCCAGGGGAGCTCGAGCCGCTCCAGCGACCGGGGTCCCTGGACGGCGATGAGGGCGTACTCGTCGGAGACGTCGCGTACGTCCGACCCCAGAGTCTCCCGCTCCTTGAGCCAGGAGAAGGCGGTCGCCCGGTTGGCGGCGTTGACCACCAGGAGGTAGCGGCCGGGGGCGATGTGGTAGGCGATGAGGTCGTCCACGATGCCCCCTCGCTCGTTGGTGAGCAGGGTGTACTGGGCCCGGCCGGGGGCGATGCGATCGAGGTCGTTGGAGAGGGCTCCCTGCAGGAGCTCCCGTGCCCGCGGCCCCTCCACCTCTAGCTCGCCCATGTGGGAGACGTCGAAGGCGCCGCAGTCGCGACGGACGGCCAGGTGCTCGGCCGTGATACCCTGGTACCAGGCCGGCATCTCCCAGCCGGCGAACTCCACGGTACGCGCCCCGAGCGCCCGGTGGCGCTCGTAGAGCGGGGTCCGGCGGAGGACCTGCACGGGCCGGATGCTAGCGCCCGCGCCCTCCGCCAGGGGGAGACGCCCCTCAGGCGTCCCTGAGGAAGGAGGGCACGTCGAGCACCTCCTCGGGCACCTCGAAGCCCTCCTTGGGAGCCCCGCGGGCGCCGGCCCGCTCCGGCTCCCGCTCGCGGGCACGGGCTCGGCGGCGGCGACGCTCGCCGAAGCCGGTGGCGATCACGGTCACCCTCACCTCGTCCTCGAGGGCGTCGTCGATCACCGCCCCGAAGATGATGTTGGCGTCGCTATCGGCGGCCCCGGTCACGACCTCGGCCGCCTCGTGCACCTCGAACAGGCCGATGTCCTTGCTCCCGGTGACGTTGAGCAGGATGCCCGTCGCCCCCTCCACCGACGCCTCGAGCAGGGGCGAGGAGACGGCCTGCTTGGCCGCCTCCACGGCCCGGTTCTCGCCCCGCGCCGATCCCACGCCCATCATGGCGGTGCCCGCGTCGCGCATGATCGTGCGCACGTCGGCGAAGTCGAGGTTGACGAGGCCGGGGATGGTGATGAGGTCGGTGATGCCCTGCACCCCCTGGCGGAGGACGTCGTCGGCGAGCCTGAACGCCTCCACCACCGAGGTCTGGCGGTCGACCACCTGGAGCAGGCGATCGTTCTCGATGACGATGATGGTGTCCACCCGCTCGGCCAGCTCGGCGATACCCCGCTCTGCCACCTCCGCCCGGCGCCTTCCCTCGAACGAGAAGGGCCTGGTGACGACGCCCACCGTGAGGGCGCCCACCTCGCTCGCCAGCTCGGCCACCACCGGCGCCCCGCCGGTGCCGGTGCCGCCCCCCTCGCCGGCGGTGATGAAGACCATGTCGGCGCCCTTGAGCGCCTCCTTGAGCTCGTCCCTCGACTCCAGGGCCGCCGCCCGCCCGACCTCGGGATCCGCCCCCGCGCCCAGCCCCCGGGTCACGTTCTCGCCGATGTGGATCTTGACGTCGGCGTCGCTCATGAGCAGGGCCTGGGCGTCGGTGTTGACGCCGATGAACTCGACCCCGGACAGGCCGGCGTCCACCATGCGGTTGACGGCGTTGGTGCCGCCGCCGCCCACGCCTACGACCTTGATCACCGCCACGTAGCTACCCGCTTGCCCTCTCACTCTCTACCAGCCTCGACGTAGACCTTTACTAGAGCATGACGTTGTCGCCTGCGCCGACAGCCCTCAGGGTAGGGGCGCGGAGCCTCGCTGTCAACAGGGAGGGATCTCGAACACGCACGAACAAATCTAAGGCTCAATCTTCGACTCTAGGGTTCTGGGAAGAGGAGGGAGCTCGGCGTACCCGGCTACTGCCCGCTCGGGGACGCTCACGTCCACGTAGCGGGCCGAGCCGGCTTTGGGAACGATCGCCCGTGCCACCGCCAGCTTGAGGGGGAGATCTCCGCCATCCCCCAGCCGCACCTCCGTGCCCGAGGCAAGCACGAGGGCGAGCTCCGACTCGGTCGCCCGGGCCGATCGCACCTCGCCGGGGAACCCTCCCCGCTCCACGAGCGCCAATGCCCGCAGGGCGACCGCGGTGGGGCCGGCGAGGCGCTCGCCTGGGATCACGTCCACGCCCGCCGGTAGCCACACCCGGGGAAGGCGAGGGAAGGGCCTGGCGATGGGCCGCAGCGCCCGCCCTCGGGCTGAGGCGAGCCAGGCCCGGGACCCCTGGCGGAGGAGCGCCACCGGGCGTTCCGCCCGCACGATCACGGTCAGCCGGTGAGGGAAGTCCCGGTCGTACTCGGCGGCGGCGATGTCCGCCACGCCCGCGAGTAGGCGGTCGGCATCCCGGGCGGTGAAGGAGACGAGGCTGGTGCCGAGGAGGGGCCGAAGGGCTCGTCGCACCTCCTCCGCCAGGGGAGGGGAGGCCCCCTGTACCTCGATGCGTTCGATCGCGAACAGGGAGGTCTCCCGGGCGGCCAGGTAGGCGCCCGCGCCGCCCACGAGCAAGGCCAGGCCCACGATCAGGGAGCGCGGGGAAGGGAGCCAGCGCGACGCCGCGTTCCGCCGCTCGCCCCGGGCGAGCGG
>CAZQRA010000019.1:36525-45604 GCA_964595575.1 uncultured Gaiellales bacterium | reverse complement strand
TAATCCCGGGCCCCATTGAAGCTACGTCCTCATCGGCCTTACCGCCGAGCACGAGCTGCTCGTTTCCCGGGACGCTAATCTCGGGCCCCATTGAAGCACCGACTCGACCACACGGGGCTCGCGCGCCCGCTCGTTTGCCGGGACGCTAATCCCGGGCGTCATTGAAGGGGAGCGCGACTACCACAAGCGGGTGGAGGATCACGTTTCTGGACGCTGGTGCCGATGACGAGCTCAGTCGCCATCTCGCTTGAAGGCTTGGACATCCTCGAAGCTGGCGAGGTCGGTGACCCGGGCTTCGTAGGTCAAGTCTGTCCGCCGCTGCGTTCGGCCCAGACCGCGTGGGACACCGTGAGACCGTGCCAGCCGGAGACGCATCCAAGAGGGCGATGGAGCGCTTCCTGGCCGTCCTTGCCTTGGCTTCTGGTAGCCGCTTCTGGCGGCTCTGTCTCGCCGCAGGAGGCGACGCCCTTCGCAGCACCGCCAGCCGTCGACGCCGGCCGTGTCAGCGGCTCGAGCCTCTACCCGACCTTGACCGGCGACCCGCCCGTATCGCTCGCGGCGGGCCAACTTCGTGTTGTCGGCTCGAGCCTCTACCCGACCTTGGCCGAGCTCAAGCTCGGCTGGAACACCGACTTCAGCCGCCGCATCGTCCCGCTCAGGGAGTTCCAGCGCGGCGGCACCGGCAAGGACGGCATCGCCGCCGTGGACAGGCCCTGGAGGGTGCCCGTCCGGGACGTCGACTTCCTGCCGCCCGATGAGCCGGTGGTGGAGCTCATCGTCGATGGTCAGGCACGCGCGTATCCGCTCGGCGTCCTCGTCCGGCACGAGATCGTGAACGATCGCGTCGCGGGAACTCCGGTCGTTGTCACCTTCTGCCCGCTCTGCAACACCGCGATCGTCTTCGACCGGCGCGTCGGCGGCCGCACGCTCTCGTTCGGCACGACCGGAAGCCTGCGCAACTCTGACCTGGTCATGTACGACCGCCAGACCGAGACGTGGTGGCAGCAGTTCGGCGGCGTGGCGCTTGTCGGCCGCTACGCGGGGGCGAAGCTTCGCCGACTACCGAGCAGAGGCGTCCTCTGGCGCGAGTTCGCACGCGAGCATCCCCACGGCCTCGTGGTCACGTCGAGGAGGGACTTCGATCTCCCATACGGGAAGAACCCGTATCTCGGCTACCTCGACCCGAGCCGGCCCGAGCCCTTCCCGGTCGCAAACGCTCAAGACCGCCGGCTGCCGCCGAGCGAGCGGGTCCTGTTCGTCGAGCACCGGGGGGCGGCCGTAGCCGTTCCCTTCTCGGTTCTGGAGGCGAAGCGCGAGCTGACGATCGGGGTCGGCGGGCGGCGTCTCACCGTTCGCCTCAACGGCGCCACGGCGGATGTCCGCGACGAGCAAGGTCGGCTCGTCCCCTTCCTCGAGCCCTTCTGGTTCGCCGTAGCAGCCTTCCGGCCCAGGGTCGCCCCCGAAGACGACTAGGACCTCGTCGCTGAGCGGGAGGGCGCGCCGCCGGGGGCACCCCCTAGAGAGAGCGGGGCGTAGGAAAAGACTGTGTATAGGCCTCCTCTCCTGAGCGTCGCGAGAGCCGCGATCGCCGGCTGGACGCACTCGACAGCGAGGCGTCGGACGAGCGGATCCGGAGACCAACGGCCCTGCGCGGCAGCTCCTGGACGGTGTGGGAGCAAGGCGGTCGCCCCGGCCCGAGGCCGCCGGCCTTCCCCTCGCCAGCCGGCTAGCCCTAGAGGACGGACACCACCTTCTCTGCGCGCCCGTCGCGGTAGCCGAGACCGAGCGCCTCCTCCAGCTTGCGCTGGAGCTCGCCCGAGGCCTCCAGCTCCTCGGTGATGTCGGCGCCGCCGATGAGCTCCCCCTTCACGAACACTTGGGGGATGGTGGGCCAGCCCGACAGGGCCGATAGCTCCTGACGGATGGCCGGGTCGGGCAGGATGTCGACAGCGGTGATGGGCGCTCCCGCCCGGCGTAGCGCCTCCAGGGCGCGCATGGAGTTGCCGCACATGACCATATGGGGCGTGCCCTTCATGAACAGGGCCACCGGCTCGCTCTCGATCACCTGCTTGATCCGCTCGCGTAGCTCGCTCATCAGCTCCCCCTGGTCGTGATTCGCAGCTCGTGGATGGTGCCGTCGGCGAGCGGCTCGGCCAAGGCCGCGTACACGAGCTTGTGCTGCTCGACCAGCGACAGCCCGTCGAAACGGGGACTGACCACGGTGACGTGGAAGTGATCGCCCGTTCCTGTGCGGTCGATCACGCGGAGCTCGCTCGCCTCCGGGAACGCCTGCCTGAGTAGCGTCTCCAAGCGCTCCATGGCATCCAGGGTACCTGAGGCCGCCGGAGGAGGCGGAGCTCGCTCTTTGCGGCAGAGGAGACTGCGCTCGTCCCCGCGCAGCAGAGCGACCGGACTCCGCCCCCTCGAGCCCGGCCCGGCCTGGAGGTCGAGTCCGCCGTGCGGCGATGGCGGCGCTAGGCGACCCGGGTGGCAGAGGACACTCCACGTGGGGTCGCTAGGGCACGCAGATCTTCGAACGAGCAGGAAATGCTGAGCATGCTAATGTATGCGCATGTTCCTCTCCCGGCGCCTCCAAATCCTCATCGACGAGGAGCGGTACCAACGGGTGGTCGCTGAGGCTCGCCGTACCAATCTCTCCGTGGCGGCGGTGGTGCGGCAGGCCATCGACGCACTCCTCCCCTCTGACGCGGAGGAGCGGGAGCGGGCGGGCCGCACGCTCCTCGAAGCACCCCAGATCGACGTCCCCGACCCAGAACAGCTCAAGCGCGAGCTGGAGGAGATCCGCGAGGGGCGCCTCTGATCCTCCTCGACACCACCATCCTCGTCTACGCAGTGGGAGGCGACCATCCGCTGCGACAGCCCTGCGCCCGCATCCTTGCTGCCGCGGGCCGGCGTGCTCTCGACGCGACCACGACTGTCGAGGTCGTCCAAGAGTTCGTCCACGTGTACGGGCGCCGGCGCGGCCGTCCGCAAGCCGTCCGCTTGGGGCGAGCCTGGGCGACGGTGCTATCGCCTCTAATCTCCGTGACGCGGGCCGACCTCGACCGAGGCCTCGACCTCTACGAGCGCCATCCCAGGCTGGGCGCCTTCGATGCCGTCCTCGCCGCTACCGCCCTCGAGCGGGGAGCCGACGCCCTCGTGTCAGCGGACAGCGACTTCGCCGAGGTCGCCGGCCTTCGCCACGTCCACCCCCAGAGCCCCGCCTTGGACGAGCTCCTCGGCTCGTGAGCCCGGGGAGACTGCTCAGTCCGGATCCGGCCGCACCACCACCGTGTCGGCGGGGAGGATCTCGAGCAGGGGCAGGTCGGCCCGCGCCGCATGCTCTCGGATCGCCTCCTCGCTCGTCGCCTGGTAGATGCAGAGGGTGCCGAGGGTGCCGTCCGGCTCCTCCACGATGTAGCTTCGGATCCAGCGGACGTCCTCGACCATCTCGCCGTCTCCCACCGCCGCCGAGCGCTTCGCCGCCACCTGTAAGTCGCCAGGCGTCTGCCAGCCGCTTCGGCGCAGGATCGCGTACGTGTTCATGGGGCCTCCCTGGTCGCTGACCCCACTATGACACAGCCCGGCGGCGGGCGATGTGCGCCCGGTACGCAGCCAGGTAGTCGGCGACCATACGCTGGGGCGAGAAGCGCTCCTCGCAGATGCGGCGCAGCTCCATGGGGTCGAGCTTGTCCGCCTCCTCGATGGCCGCCACCATGTCCCGGTAGTCGTCGACGATGATGCCGCTCCGCCCGTGCTCGATCACCTCGGGCACGGCCCCATAGCGGGTGGCGATGACCGGGGTGCCGCAGGCCATGGACTCGATCATGACCAGGCCGAAGGGCTCCTCCCACTCGATGGGAAACAGGGTGGCGCGCGCGTTCTGGAGCAGCTCCACCTTCTCCCCGTGGGTGACCTCGCCCAGGTACTCGATCTGGTCGGAGAGGTGGGGGCGCACGTACTGCTCGAAGTACTCGATCTCCGTCGGCTCCCGCTTCTTGCCCGCGATCTTGAGGGGGAGGCCGGCGGCGATGGCCACGTCGATCGCCCGGTGGGCGCCTTTGTCCGGGCTCATCCGGCCCAGGAAGAGCAGGTAGTCGCCGCGGTGAGGCTTGACCGGGTACAGGGAGAAGTCGAGGGCGTTGGGGCAGTTGGCCACCCAGGGAAGGTGGGGCTTGGGTCGTCGCTGGTTGAGGGAGATGGAGATGAGGCCCACCTGGGGCGCTACCCGGGCGATCTTCTCGTACACGACCCCGCCCACCGCGTCCAGGGGGCCGTGCACGGTGTGGACGACAGGGGTCTGGACACAGCCGCCCAGAGCCGCCGCCGGCAGGCCCGAGTGGTCGTTGATGATGTCGAAGGCCTGGGCCCGCTCGTAGCAGTGGAGGGCGTGGTGGAGCTCGACGATGGAGGTGCCGATCTTGTCGCTGGGGGCCGCCTCGTACACCCACTCCAGCCGGGCCTTGGTGTGGGAGTCGCCGGAGGCAAAGAGGGTGACCTCGTGGCCGGCGTCCACCAAGCCGTCGGCGAGCAGCCACACCACCCACTCGATGCCCCCGTAGCCCGTGGGCGGCACCGGGAACCACACCGGGCTGAGGACGGCGATGCGCAGGCGCTCGCTCAGCGCTCCTCCTCCACCCGCACCTGGCCGCCTTCCAGCCGCACGGTCCAGCGGCGGCCGAAGGCCACCACTCCCGACAGCCGGAGCGACTCCGCCCAGGAGGGAAGGTCGGGGGGAGCGCACGTCTCCAGGACGTGGCGGTGCCGCACCGGCCGCAGCCCGAGCAGAAGCTGGAGCAGGAGGATGGGCGTCCCCGCCGCCCAGGCCTGGGGACGGGCGGCCGTGGGGTAGGCGATGGGAAACGGCGTCTCCGCCCGGGGTAGGCCTGCGAACACCTCGGGCAGCTGGTGGCCGAAGTGGGTGGAGGCCTCGAGCAGCCGCTGGACGATGCGCAGCGCCTCCGGCCAGCGTCCGTAGCGGACGAGGCCGGCGGCGATGAGGGAGTTGTCGTGGGGCCAGACCGTGCCGTTGTGGTAGGAGAGCGGGTTGTAGGCCATGTCCTCGGCGGACATGGTGCGGATCCCCCACCCCGACCACATGGCCTCCCCCATGAGGGCGTCCACCACCGCGTCCACCCGCTCGGGGGGGACGATACCGCTCCACAGGAGGTGGCCCATGTTGGAGCACTTGGAGTCCACCTTGCGCTTGTCCCTGTCGAGGGCTAGGGCGTAGTAGCCGCCCCGCTCCTCTACCCAGAAGGCCTCGTTGAAGGCCCGCCGCAGCTCCTCTGCCTCCCGCTCCAGCCGCTCGGCCAGCCCCCGGTCGCGCCACACCTCGCGGGCGATCTCGGCCAGGCGGCGCTTGGCGTCGAAGACGTAGCCCTGGACCTCGCAGGGAGCGACGGGGGGCTCGGCGTAGCGGCCGTCGGCGAACCGCTGGGAGTCGTGGGAGTCCTTCCAGGAGTGGTTCTCGAGGCCGCGGGCGCTTCGCTTCTGGTACTCGACGAAGCCGTCCCCGTCCCGGTCGCCGTAGCGGTCGATCCACTCCAGGGCCCGCAGAGCCGGGCCGCGCAGCTTGTTGACGAAGGCGGCGTCGTCGGTCCACCGCCATACCTCGGACAGGAGGACGAGGTAGAGGGGGGTGGCGTCCACGGTGCCGTAGTAGCGGGGAAACCAGGTCTTGGCCGCCTTCCCCTGGCGCACCTCGTGCACGATCTTGCCGGGCTCGGCGTCGATGGAGGGGTCGTCCTCGGTGGCCTGCAGCTGGGCCAGCTCCTCGAGCGCGTTACGGGCCAGCTCGGGACCGAGGAGCAGGGTCTGGTAGCCGGTGATGAGGGTATCCCGGCCGAACACGGTCATGAACCAGGGCATACCCGCCGCCGGCAGCCGGCCCAGCCGGCCGTCGCCGTTCCCGCGGATGCGGAGCGCGGCCAGGTCGGCGATGGACTGGGAGACGGCGTGCTCCAGGTCGTCCCACTCGGCCCGAAGCTGGGGGACCCGCAGCTGCCAGGCCGTGAGCGAGTCGCGGACGTGGGCCATCTCCTCCCCGAACCGCCTCTCGGCCACCTTGGGCTGCACCACCTCGTCCCTTCGGCCCGGCACGATGTCGACCCGGAGCTCCCACCGCTCCCGGGGGGCGAGCTCCACGGGGAACTCGACCAGGGAGCCGTCCACCTCCCCGAGGCGAGAGAGGATGACCTGGGTCGTCACCTCGTCCTCTGGGTCCTCGAGCACGAACTGGTTGTGCTCCCGGTCGAAGCGAGGGACGACGAGCGGGGGCAAGGGCGGCGCGTGCAGAGGGTCGCCTAGGGCGAAGTCGTAGGCCTTGACGGTAAAGATGTCCGCGAAGTCGCAGCCGATCTCGAGGCCAACCCGGAACGACACCGAGGCGGGGCTTTGGTTCTGGATGACGATCCGGTCCTGCATGGCGTCCCCCACAAACCGGAAGCGCATGACGGACAGGGTGTCCTGCTTGAGCCCGTCGGTGGGGGCGTTGCGGAGCACGAAGGCGGCCGAGTAGTACTCCACCTTGCTCGAGGAGAGGAGGAGGGGCCTGCGCCCGTCGATGGTCAGGCGCAGGAGCGACAGGTGGCGGGTGTCGCGGGCAAAGAAGCCGGCCGTCGCCTCCACGACGTCGCCCCGCTCGTCGCAGATGCAGAAGGTGGTGCCCTCGAGGATGGTCAGCGGCACGGCCGCGTATTTAACGCCAAGGCCCGGGGAGGGGCGCGCTCCTTCGGTAGCTTTGCCCCAGCTCGATGGTGACCGGCCGCTCGCCTGCGTGATCGACCTGGAGGGTGGTGTGGTCGAGGCCGAAGCGCTCCGAGAGCAGGCCCTCCAGGCGGCGGCGGGCGGCGTGGCAGTCCGCCTGCGGCGTCACCAGGACGTGGGCAGAGAGGGCAGGAAAGCCGGGGGCGATGGTCCAGATGTGGAGGTCGTGCACCTCTACAACTTCGGGAAGCGAGGCCATGGCCCTGCCCACCTGCTCGGCGTCGATGCCAGCCGGGGCCGCCTCGAGCAGGATGGTCACCGACTCCGCCAGCAGCCGCCAGGAGCTCACGAGCACGAGGCCGCCGATGAGAAGCCCGATCACGGGGTCGACCAGCTCCCAGCCGAGGGCGAGGACGAAGGCTCCGGCCACCACCACCCCCACCGATCCTGCTAGGTCGGAGAGGACGTGGAGGAGGGCGCCGCGGACGTTGAGGCTGCCGCTCCCCGCCCGCCACAGGACGAGGGCGGCGGCGAGGTTGACGACGAGACCGGCACCCCCCACGCCCAGCACCCACAGCCCCTCCACCCGGGGCGGGTCGGCCAGCCTGCGGCCTGCCTCCACGAAGATCCAGATGGAGATGGCGACCAGGGCGACGCCGTTGGCCAGGGCCGCCAGGATCTCCGCCCGTCGGAAGCCGAAGCTCCGCTTGGGGGTGGCAGGTCGCGCGGCGAGCCAGGAGGCGACGAAGGCGATCCCAAGAGCGGCCGCATCGGAGAGCATGTGCCCGGCGTCGGCGAGGAGGGCCAGGGACCCAGCCAGGATCCCGCCCGCCAGCTCGACGAGGAGGAAGGAGAGGACGAGGGCCCCCGCCCAGGCCAAGGCCCTGCGGTCGGCAGCGAGGCGAGCCTGGTGGGAGTGGGGGTGCACGGACGAAGGGAGGCTAGCGGAGGCAGAGGCGGTCGCCCAGCTCCTTCCCCCTTGTGAGCCCTCAGCCCCGGGCAGGGAGGCGGCGGCGAGCCCCTCGGGCGACGAGGAAGGCAAGCGCTCCGCCGGCGAGGGCAGGCCCGAGGACATCGGGGGCGAGGGCGCTCCCCAGGGAGGCGAGCGCCCCCTAGCAGGGACGGGAACGCGGGGAGCAAAGCCAGAGTGGCGGGGCGCCCAGCTTCCCCTGCGCAGCGCCTTCCGCACCGTGTTGCGGCTGAGGCCGGCCCCGAGGCTCCGCACCGCAGAAGCTCTCAACGACTCGACGCTGTCTCCCCGCCCGCCTCCGCTACCACTCTCCTCCCCAATTACAGACTCGCCGCGAGCGGTCAAGCCTCGGGCTTCGAAGCGGAAGGCCGCGCGAAAGAAGGTGGGCGGCGGAGGGCTCGAGTGCCTCGGTGGACTGCTTTCCAACGCGCGGGGGGTGCACCCTCCGGCGCACCCTCGGCGCTCTCTCGACGCGGATTTGTCACCCGGCGGCGGCGTGGTTGAGCCAAACCTGCCCCTCTCGTCCACGCCTCCCCCAGCCACGTCCGAGGGACAGTCCCTCGCTCGTTCTACTCCCCCAGCCGCGGGGGCCAGGATGGGCGGTGGAGGGCTCGAACCTCCGACCTCCTCCGTGTAAGGGAGGCGCTCTCCCTGCTGAGCTAACCGCCCGTGCCCCCAGCGGGATTCGAACCCGCGCTACGGCCTTGAAAGGGCCGTGACCTCGGCCGCTAGTCGATGGGGGCCGCGGCCAGGATACCCGGCTTGCGTATGAGGTCATGGAGGCAGCGTCTCGCGGAGCCGGCGGAGCTACGATCGTGGCATGGCGCGCGGCTACCTGGAAGGGCCGGCGAGCGAGGAGCGGGAAGCGGCTCTCGAGCGGGGCGAGCCTACGAGGCTCCCCGCCGCCGAGAGCGCCGGGCCGTGTACGGCTCCACCCCCGATCGCCCCGAGCGGCACTTCATCGGCTGGCTGGGCGAGGTCGACCCCGACGAGCTCTTCGCCTCCGGGAAAGCCTGGGGGCTGTCGGTCGTGGTCAGGGAGGAGTAGGCGCTCCTCGCCCTGCCGCCCGCCTTTCCCAGGCGGCCAGAAGCTCGTCGATGAACCGGCGCTGGGCGTCGGAAAAGGGTACGCGGGCAAGGATCCGGCGAGCCTCGCCGGGGTCATCGTGCTCCACCGCAGCCTCCAGGCGCTCCCTGATCGTGCCCGGCTCCCGTAGCTGCTGTCGCAGCCAGCGAAGCAGGCTGACCCGGGCGGGATCCACTTCCAAGATGGTAGACGCCTGGGCGCTATGCTCGCCCAGCTGGGCCGGTAGCTCAGTCGGCAGAGCAGGGGACTTTTAATCCCAAGGCCGCAGGTTCGAGTCCTGCCCGGCCCACCTTGCGAGGAGGGGGCTCGCGGGGC
>CAZQRA010000019.1:0-36425 GCA_964595575.1 uncultured Gaiellales bacterium | reverse complement strand
GGCCGCAGGTTCGAGTCCTGCCCGGCCCACCTTGCGAGGAGGGGGCTCGCGGGGCCGCTGTACCCGAGCGCCTACAGGCCTTGCTGAGGCAGCCGTAGGCACGGGGATTCGCCTTCGGCCCTTAGTCCGTGCCACCCGGCATCCTCGCCCCCAAGGAGAGCTTCGCCGGCCGCGTCGGGCCTTTACCAGCCCTCGTCTGGGTGAGAGCACCCTTGAGGGCGTGGACCGGCCGTCCGATGAGTGTCCGGTGAACCGTCGTCGAGCGACCCGCCGGAGGCAGGATGGAGCTGACTCATGGCGAATAAATGTGGTGTGAAGAACAAGCACGACACGAGGAGGACGTTTGGAGTCGCTGTGTCAGCCGCCGTTGCAGGCACGCTTGCGGCGGCGGCGATGGCAGGGGCCACCCCGCAGCTGAGCCCGGGCGTCTACCAGGCCACAGTCAGGGCTGCCAGCCCTCCGGTGCTGAACGGACTCTGGCGGCTGACCCTCAAACGCTCCGCTTTCGAGGTGACCAAGAACGGAAGGCCCGCGGTGACCGGCCGGATTCGCATCGCGGGGGACCTCGTCACGTTTCACGACCTGGCCGGGCCGTTCCGCTGCCCGGGTCCTCAGGCGACCGGAACCTACCGGTGGAAGCTGGCCGGAAGCGTGCTGAGGTTGATTCCGCGGGTGGAGTCCTGCCCGGGGCGCGCCCTCGTCCTCGCGAGAGCCTTTCGGAAGATCGGGTAGCAGCCGAGGGCCAGAGAGACCTCCAGCCCGTCCCCGAGGGCGGCCTCCCGTGGTACCACTGCCCTCCTACGCTCCAGGCTGCGCTCTCGACCATCTCCGCGTGCGAGCGCGCCCGGTCTACTGGGGGAGCCTTGACAACGCGTCCTGCCCGCCGCTGTGGCCGAGGGAGCGGCAGCGCACTGGGTCAGGCGGCTTCCAGGACCCGCTCGTAGTCGGCGTTGTCGGCCTTCCCCCAGAGTCGCCGCTCGCGGATGAAGGGCCGAGGTTGGGCGGGGTCGGGGGCGTCGATCTCCCGGGCCAGGCGGTGGCCGTCGAAGATGGCATCGGCGAGGAGGCGGGGCGCCAGGCAGTCCCCCACCCGGTAGAGCGCCTCCACGCCGGCGCGGGCAAGGCCCTCGGGATCCTGGCGCAGGGCACGGTACAGCTCGTCCTCAGAGATACGGGCGGTAGCGAGCACGACGGCCGCGAAGCCCTCCTCTGCCTCTCTCCCCTCGGGGCCGCGCAGGAGGGCAGTCTCCGCTCCCAGGGCGACGAGGACGGTCTCCGTTCTCGGGCTGACGCCGAGCTCGCGCAAGCGTCGCCGGAGCAGGGGTCCCTCGAGGGTGCGGTCGCAGTAGGGCGCCACCACCGCGTGGGGCGTGGCTAGAACCACCGTGCAGCCCCGGCCGGCCAGAAGCTCCGCCAGCCCGGCGCCCATGAAGTAGCCCTCGCAGTCGTACACGAGCACCCGCCCACGGGGATCGGCCTCGCCGCGCAGCACAGCTTCGGGGGTGAGGACGTGCTCGAGCTCTGCCCCCGGGATGCCGGCGTGGGTGAGGTGGTTGAGTCCGTCCCTGGCCCAGCGGGCGCCGGTGGCCACGACCACGATCTCGGCCCCGTAGTCGCGAGCGGCCCCGGCGTCCAGGCGAAGACCGGTCAGCACCTCCACGTTGGCGAGCTTCCGTAGCTGCACCAGCCGCCACTGGACGAGGCGCGCCCACTCCCCCAGGCCAGGAAGGCGGGAGACGAGGGCGGCGTACCCTCCCACCTCCTCCTCGGCCTCCACCACGTGCACCCGCCGCATGCCGCGCCGAGCCAGGGTGAGGGCGCACTCAAGACCGGCCACGCCGGCGCCGACCACGAGGACGTCGCGGTCGCCGTTACGAGCCGAAGCGACCCGCTCGGGGTGCCAGCCGCGGCGGTACTCCTCCCCCGCCGTGGGGTTCTGGGTACAGGCCAAGTGCAAGGAGTAGACAGAGCGGGAGATGCAGACGTTGCAGCCGATGCACTCGCGGATGTCCTCGAGCCGACCTTCCTCGATCTTGCGGGGCAGGAAGGGGTCGGCGATGGAGGGCCGGGCGGCCCCGATCAGGTCGAGCCGCCCCTCCCTGACCAGGCGCACCATGAGGTCGGGGCTGGTGAAGCGGCCCACCCCCACGACCGGCTTCCTCGTTCGCTTCTTCACCTCCCCCACCCACGGGTCCTGCCAGCCCTCGGCGAAGAAGCGGGAGGCTCCCGAGTCCTTCGACCACTCGGCGATCGAGCCCACGTTCACGTCCCAGAGATCGACCAGGTGGTCGGCCGCCTCCACCAAGGCCAGGCCCTCCGCCAGCTCCACCCCGGCCGGGCCCAGAGCGTCGATGGAGATGCGGCAGGCGAGGGCGCAGCGGTCGCCCACCGCCGCCCGCACCCGCTCCAGGGTCTCCAGCCAGAAGCGGGCCCGGTTCTCGAAGGAGCCCCCGTACTCGTCGTGGCGCCGGTTGTAGAAGGGGGACAGGAACTGCATGGGCAGGTAGGAGTGGCCGCCGTACACGTAGACGATGTCGAAGCCGGCCGCGAGGGCCCGCCGGGCGGCAGCCGCGTACAGCTCCTGCACCTCGCGGATGTCGTGGCGATCCATGGCCACCGGGGTGGTGAGGAAGTAGAGGTCGGAGGGAAGCTGGCTGGGAGCACGGGGGACGAGGCGGGAGTCGGCTCCCTCCAGGTGCGGCCCTCCATGCCACAGCTCGACCCCGGCCAGGGCGCCGTGGCCGTGCACCTCCTCGCACATGGCGGCCAGGTTGCGCACGTCGTCCTCGTCCCAGAGGCGGGCGGCGACGTGGGGAGCGGCGTCCGACTCCGGAGCGATGGAGCAGTACTCGGTGCAGACAGCCGCCCAGCCCCCCTCTGCCTTCACCGCCCGGTGACGGGCCTGGGCGCCCGGCTTATCCACCCCGAAGCCCGTGCAGTGGGGTACCTGGAAGAAGCGGTTGCGCAGGGTCTTGGGGCCGATGGCGACCGGCTGGAAGAGGAGGTCGTAGCGGGGATGGCGGCTCACGGGCACCGATCCCGGGCAGGGGTGGGACGCCGGCGGCACGGTGTCACGCTTGCGCAGTCTCGCCGCCGCAGGCTCCCCTGTCAATGAGCCATCTCGCCCGGCGGGAACGCGCGCCAGGGCTCGCCGGCCGAGCGCGAGGAAGCCCGCCTGGGCGCGAGCAGGCCTGACCTCTAGGCAGCCTCTTGGGGGTGGAGCTGGAAGTGGATCTGGTCGCCGTGCTCGTGGACGGCGAGGACGCTCGTGTCGAGGAGGATGGCGGCGTCGGCGTCGAGGAAGACGCGGGCTCCTTGCTCCTCCACCACCGAGTCCCCAGCAAGGGGTCCCTCCTCGAGGGACAGGCCGAAGCTGGTGGCGTCCTCCTCGCCGTCGACGGGCTCGGCGCTGATGCGAAGTCCCGAGCCCTCGGGCATGGCGTTGGCCTCGAGGATGGCGTTGATAGCGATGGCAGCTTCCGGGGTGAGCGCAAGCACGGCCCACCTCCTTTCTGGTCGTGTGGGGGATCGTCCCCGTAGGCTTTCCGGGTACGGTACCTGACCGCTCGGAGCAAGGCACCGACAGAGATCGGGCGCGCCAGGCAGGATTGGCTCGTGCGCTTCGCTCGCGTCCTCGTCGCTACCTCCCTCCTCGCCCTCCTCCTGGCCTCCCCTGCCCCCTCCCGCAAGCCTCTTCCCGGCCTCATGACCGGCCCTCCCCCCTGGCCGGCCAACACCTCGCTTCTCCGCGCCCGCCTGGCAGCCATCGGCCTCCCTGCCCTTCGCTCCGAGGGCCTTCGCCTCCATACCCACCAACACCTCGACCTGGTGGTGGAGGGGACGCTGGTGCCGGTGCCGGCGGGCATCGGCATCGACCCTCGAGGGCGGTTCATCGCCGAGCTCCACACCCACGACGCCTCCGGCATCGTCCACGTGGAGGCCCCGCGCGTCCGCCGCTTCACCCTGGGCGACCTCTTCGACGTGTGGGGGCTTCGCTTCGGCGCCCGCTGCCTGGGCGGCCTCTGCGCCCGGGGAGCCAAGAGGGTGTGGGTATTCGTGAACGGCAGGCAGGCCCTCGGGGATCCCCGCCGGGTCCCACTCCGCCAGCACGACGAGATCGTGGTCGCCTACGGCACCCTCGCCTCCATCCCCACGCCGATCCCCCGGGCCTACCCCTTCCCGCCCGGGCTGTAGGCGTCGGCCCCCCCGGCTCAGCCGAGGTCGAGCACCTCGTTGACGCCGCTCACCGACAGCCCCGGCTCGGGCCCGCCGGCCACGGCGTAGACGCGGTTCCCGTACGCCGCCACACCCAGGCCGTGGCGCGGGGTGGGGAGGTCGGGAAGCCGCTGCCAGCGGCCTCGACCGAGGTCGTAGCCGTACACGGTGGCGATCGTCCCCGACGGCTCCTCGCCGCCCACGGATACGATCCGGCCGCCGGCGACGGCGGCCCCGGTGCCGCCCCGGGGCTCGGGGAGCGGAGGCAGGCGCCGCCACGACCCCGACGTCGGCGAGTAGGCCTCCACTACGCGGAGGTTGGAGGCGAAGCCCGATAGGCGCCCCGCCAGGGCGTAGACGGTACCCCGCCAGGCGGTCACCGCCAGATGCTGGCGCGGGGTGGGGCCGGGGAGGGACGCCCACCGCCCACGGGCCAGGTCGAGCGCCAGCATCCGTCGGGCGAGGCCTCCCCTCCCCACGCCGCCGACCACGTACAGCCGCCCAGCCACGATCGCCGCTCCGCCGGCGGCGCGCGGCGCGGGGAGGGGCGGAAGTCGCCTCCACCGTCCTCCTTCCAGGACGAAGGCGTCGCGGCGAGGCCCCACCAGAGGGCCGCTGTAGCCGCCTACCACGTAGAGTCGCCCCCCGGCCGCGGCTGCCATGGCGTGGTTGACAGCCACCGGCAGGTCGGGGAGCGGCCGCCAGCGGCCCTGGGAGGGAAGGTAGAGGTCGACCCGGCGAGAGGAGCTCGCGTCGGCCAGGAAGCCGCCCACCACCACGATCCCCTCCTCCGTGGCCGCGGCCGCCACCTCGCTGCGGGGCACAGGGAGGGGCGCCTCCTCTCTCCAGGTCGGCGCAGCGCCCTGACCGGCCGCCGCTACCGCCAAGAGAGCCGCCGCCAGGGCGATCCACCTCACGCCGCGACCACCTCCCCCACCAGCCGACTGCGGGAGTCGTACACGGGGACGAGCGCCAGCTCGTCGGGAAGCGAGGCCCCCACCGAAGCCAAGAAGGCGGCCACCGCCGGAGGTAGCGCCCGCGGGTTTCCGTCCTCGACCTTCACCGCGACGCCGAGCCCCTGGGCCGAGGCGGCGCAGAGAAGGCCCTCCGCTCCCCGCTTGGCTACCCAGCCGGGAAGGGCCCTCATGAGGGCGGTATCGAGCGCCCCCTCCTCCCCGACCAGGTCGGGCCTCGCCTGCATAGCCGCGACCACCTCAGGGCCGCCCTCGAGGGCGGAGAGCCGGGAGAAGGCGACGGCCATCCTCTCCAGGGAGAGGGCGAAGGTGGGAACACCGCATCCGTCCCCGGCCCAGGGGAGTCGCTCGCAGGGAACCTCGGCCGCCGCCGCCACCTCGGCCCTCAGCTCCCGCTGGAGCGGATGGCGGGGCCGGCTGTAGCCAGCGAGAGGCCACCCTCGCCGGCGGCAGACGAGGAGGAAGCCGGCGTGCTTGCCCGAGCAGTTGTGGGCCATCCGGCGCCGGGGGCGGCCCTCCTGGAAGCCGCACTCGAGGTCCTCCTCGCCCGCCTCGGCCCGGGTGAGGAGGCTCCGCACGGCCGCGAGCTGGTCGGGCCGCCCCTGGTGGGAGGAGCAGGCGACCGCCACCTCCTCGGGGCTGAGGGGGAGCGAGAGACGGACCAGAGGGAGGGCCTGGATGGGCTTGGCGCAGGAGCGGAGGAAGGTGACGAGCTCGGGGTCCCCTGCCACCGCGACCCGTTTTCCCTCCGCCACCGCCACGGCGTGGACCCGATGGCGGCACTCCACCACTCCGCCCCGCCGGACGACTACGCTGAGCGGCTCCATGGCCGGGAGACTAGTCCAGCGCCGAGCCGGCCTCGGCCTGCTCGCCCACGGCGACTTCCTCAAGCTGTGGTCGGCCCAGACGATCAGCCAGCTCGGCTCCCAGATCTCGCAGCTCGCCCTGCCCCTGGCGGCGATCATCGTCCTGGAGGCGAGCGCCTTCGAGGTGGCCCTCCTCGGCACCCTCGAGTTCCTGCCCTTCCTCCTTCTCGCCTTGCCCGCCGGGGTGTGGGTCGATCGGCTGCGGCGACGGCCCATCCTCGTCGTCGCCGACCTGGGGCGGGCAGGAGCCCTGGCCTCGGTGCCGCTCGCCTACCTCTTCGACAGCCTCGCCATGGGCCAGCTGTACGTGGTCGCCTTCCTGGCAGGGGCGCTGACCGTGTTCTTCGACGTCGCCTACCAGTCGTACCTCCCCTCCCTCGTCCCTCGCCGCCGGCTGGTGGAGGGAAACGCCAAGCTGGAGGCGAGCCGGGCAGGAGCGCAGGTGGCGGGGCCGGGCTTGGGGGGAGCGCTCGTGGGCGCGCTCACCGCCCCCTACGCCATCCTCGTCGACGCCACCAGCTTCCTCGCCTCCGCATTCCTCCTGGCTCGCATCGAAGCCGGGGAGCCGCAGCCGACCTCGGCTGCCCGTCCGCGCCTCGTCGCCGAGCTTGGGGAGGGGCTTCGCTACCTCGTCTGCCACCCCTACTGGCGGGCGATCGCGGCCACGACCGGCACCGCCAACTTCTTCAACACCCTGGGTTTCTCCATCGTCCTCGTGTACGCCGTCCGCCGCCTCCACCTGTCCCCGGAGCTCATCGGCCTCGTGCTGGCGCTGGGCAGCCTGGGCGGCGTGGCGGCGGCCCTGGTCGTGGGAGGCCTCGCCCGCCGGCTGGGCGTGGGCGCCACCATCGTCGGGTCGGCGTTCTTGTTCGGACCCCCGCTCCTCCTCGTCCCCCTCGCCCCTCCCTCCTTTCCTCTCCCCTTCCTCATCGCCGGAGTGGTTCTGTCGAGCTTCGGCTCCGTCGCCTACAACGTCACCGGGCTCAGCCTGATGCAGACCCTCACCCCCGAGCGGCTGCTCGGACGGCTGAACGCCAGCCGCCGCTTCCTCGTCTGGGGGACGATCCCGCTCGGCTCCTTGACAGGCGGAGCGCTCGCCTCGGAGATCGGCCTCCGCCCCACCCTGCTCGCGGGCGCCATCGGGGCCAGCTTCTCGTTCCTGCCGGTCGCCCTCTCTCCTCTCCGCTCCCTCCGCGCCATGCCCGCGGGAGCCGAGCCGGAGCGAGGCCCCTTGGCGCCCGCCTCGAGCGCCGCCGGCGATAGCTGAGCTCCGAGGACGAGGAGAGAACGAAGCGAGGCGAGTCGGAGCGCCCGCTCGAGATCGGGCCTCCCTACCTCGCCCGCCGTCCCTCGCCGGCGCGGCCGCAGCGCCTGTCGCGGCTACCATGGGACAGTCGTGGCCGAGCTCTCCCGCCTCCTCGCCGACGACCTGCAGGCATCTGCGCCAGAGGTCCGCATCGGCCTCTCCCGGGCGGGGGTGAGCGGCGTCCGCAAGGCGGTGCGGATCTGCCGCGGCGACGCGGTCACGGTCATGGCTGCCACCATCGACTGCGTGGTCGACCTCTCCGCCGACCAGAAGGGCGTGCACATGTCCCGCTTCCCCGAGCTGTTCGAGGAGGCGATCGAGCTGGTGGTGGAGCGGGAGGCCCAGCTCGTGGAGGTCTTGGCCGAGCACATCGCCTCGCGGATCGTGGAGAGGCAGCGGGCCCTACGGTCCGAGGTTCGCATTCGCGCCCAGTGGCCGATCCGCCGCCGAACGCCGGTCACCGGTCTCTCCACCCAAGAGATGGTGACCCTGATCGGCGTCGCCGGGGCCTCGCCCGCGGGCACCCGCCGGGTGGTGGGAGTGGAGGCGACCGGGATCAACGCCTGCCCCTGCGCCCAAGGGCTCGTGCGCGGCCAGGCCCGAGAGCGGCTGGCCGAGGCCGGGTTCGCCCGGGCCGAGGTGGAGCGGATCCTCGAGCTCGTGCCCCTGGCCACCCACAACCAGCGGGGGCGGGGCACGCTGCTCGTGGGCACGGAGCTCGCCATCGATGCCGTCGACCTCGTCTCCATCGTCGAGCGCTCGATGAGCGCCCCCGTCTACGAGCTCCTCAAGCGGCCGGACGAGCTCTACGTGGTCGAGCACGCCCACCTCCAGCCCCGCTTCGTCGAGGACTCGGTCCGGGTCAGCCTCAAGGAGGCCCTCGACTCCTACCCCGACCTGGCCGACGGCGACTTCATCTTCGCCCAGCAGGTCAACTTCGAGACCATCCACGACCACGACGTCGTCGCCGAGCGCTCGGGCACCGTGGGCGAGCTGCGCGGCGAGCTCGCCTCCGGCCGACCGCCCGAGCGCCACACCGTGCTCGAGGAGTGGCTGCGGGGCTGACCCAGACGGTCGAGCGACGGTCGCGGGGCTCGGGCTCGGGCCTGGACGAGCCCTGGAAGGTCATCGTCCTCAACGACAACCACAACACCTTCGAGGGGGTAGCGGCCGCCCTCTCCCGGGTCATCCCCGGGATCACCTACGAACAGGGCCTGCGCCTGGCCCACACCATCCACAACCAGGGCCGGGCCATCGTGTGGTCAGGCCATCGTGAGCTGGCCGAGCTCTACTGGTCGGAGCTCAAGGCGTCTGGCTTGACCATGGCCCCGCTCGAGCAGTAGGCGGCCGCCGGCGGAGCTGGAAGCGGCTCTCGGTACCGGCCACGAGCCGGCGGATGTTGGCCCGGTGGAGGAACACGACGCCCACGGCGGCGGCAGCCGCGAAGCCGACCACTGGCCAGTCCTGGCCTAAGGCCACGGCCACCACGGGCAGGGAGCAGGCCGCCACCATGGAGGCCACCGAGGCGTAGCGGGTGACGAGGAAGGTCGCGATCCACACCGCGGCCCCGATCCCGCCTACGAGGGGGGCCACGCCCAGGAACGCCCCTCCCGTCGTCGCCACCATCTTGCCTCCCTTGGCGAAGCGGAGGAACAGCGGCCGCCAGTGGCCGAGCATGGCCGCCCCTCCAGCCAGGACCCCGGCCAGGCTGCCCACGAGGAGCGTACCCGCGAGGGCGGGAGCGAGTCCCTTGGCCACGTCCAGGAGGACCACCGGCAGCCCCAGCCTGCGCCCGTAGACGCGCCAGACGTTGGTGGCGCCGATGTTGCCGCTGCCGACCGCCCGGATGTCCACCCCCTTGGCGATCCGCACCAGCCAGTAGCCGAAGGGCATGCTCCCGGCCAGGTAGCCGGCGGCGATCAGGAGGGCGTACGCCACCTGGCCCTACACGGAAATCCCGTAGGCCTCCACCCAGCCCGACACCACCGTCCAGTCGAGGTTGCGGAAGAAGGCGTCGATGTAGGAGGCCCGGTCGGTCTGGTAGTCGAGGAAGTAGGCGTGCTCGTAGACGTCGAGGGCGATCAAGGGAGTGGCGTTCCAGATGGGGAAGGTGTTCTGGGCGTCGCCCAGGTAGTTGAAGAGCCGTCCCTCGTCCCAGTCGTAGGCCGTCCAGGCCCAGCCTCGGCCGGCCATGGCGGTGGCCTTGAGGTCGGCCCTCCAGGCCTCCACCGAGCCGAAGTCGCGGACGATGAGGTCGGCGGCACGACCGCTGGGATCGCCCCCGTCGCCGCCCAAGTGCTGGAAGTAGATCTCGTGGTTCTTGACCCCGCCCACGGCGAAGGTGAGCTCGAGCTTGAGGGCCCGTACCTCCGAGTAGACCTGGCTTGCCCCCTCGAGGTCGACCTCGGCCAGCCGAGCCAGGATCTCGTTGCGCTTGGCCACGTAGCCCTGGTAGAGGCGGTAGTGGGCCTCGATCGTGGCCCGGGAGATGCCGTCCAGCTCGAACAGGCGGGGATCGAGCGGGCGGGCGGCGATCTCCTGGGCGTTGAAGGCAGGCGTCGTCATGGGCTCCCTCCTCGTCTCGCGGTGGGAAGTGGTGGGGTCAGCCTCCTGAGCATAACGGCGGACATGGCTGTCTTCTGGGCGCTCCGGGCGGAATCCAGCCGTCGGCGCTGCCCGTACTCGCCTTCGACGTGGACGATGCCTGCTGCCTTCCCCTCCCCTTGCCCCCGGGCAAGAAAGCAGCGACGATCACGGGCGTGAGGGAGGGCTCGCCCACGGACGGAGAGCTTCTGGCCCGCATCGGCCGCGGCGATCGCCGCGCCTTCGAGGACCTCTACCGCCGCTACGCCCGCCCTGTCCTCGGCCTGGCCCTCCGCCGCCTGGGCGACCGGGGGCGAGCCGAGGAGGCCGTGCAGGAGACCTTCCTCTCCGTGTGGCGGGCGGCCCACACCTACGCCCCCGACCGAGGCCGGCCGGCGGCATGGCTGTACGCTGTGGCCCGCAACGCCATCGTCGACCGGGCCCGCTCCCGGCAGGAGCCGCCTGCCGACCCGCCCGACGGACCCGCTCCCGAGGCCGGCCCCGAGGAGCGGGCGGAGCAGGCCTGGCTTGCCTTCCGGGTGCACCGAGCGCTGGAAGCCATCCCCCCCAAGGAGCGGGAGCTGATCGAGCTCGCCTACTGGGGCGGTCTCTCCCAGAGCGAGATCGCCGAGCGGGTGGGCATCCCCCTGGGGACGGTGAAGACGAGGACGCGCTCTGCCCTCTCCCGGCTGGCCGACATCCTGGAGGACGAGGCTCGGTGAGGCGAGATCCGCCCGACCTGGACCGGCTCGTGGGCGAGGAGGGATCCCCGGCCGAGCTGGCTCGGCTGCGCCGAGCGCACGAGCTCCTGGTCCAAGCCGGACCTCCCCCGACGCTCCCCCCCAGCCTGGCGCGAGCGCCCAGGGTCGGCCGCCTCGCCTCCCTCGCCCGCGGGCGCCGACGTCCCCTCGCCGCCCTGGCCCTGGCTCTCGCCCTGGCCGGGAGCGCCTTCGCGGTCGGCTACGCGGTCGCCCCCCAGAGCGGGTTCCAGGCCGTCCGGGTCGTACCCATGCACGGCCTCGGCCGTCTCGCCCAGGCTCAGGCCGTGCTCAAGATCGGCAGCCCGGACGAGTACGGGAACATCCCCATCGAGATGGAGGTGCAGGGGCTTCCTCCGCTGCCGGAGGGGGGCTACTACGAGCTCTACCTGTCCAAGAGGGGCAAGCCTTCCGCCTCCTGCGGCACCTTCCGCGTGGGGCCGGGCACGACCTCCGTTCGGCTCAGCATCGCCTACCGGCTCCAGCCCTGGGGGCGGCGCTGGGATGGCTGGGTGGTGACCGCCCACCTACCCGGCCGACCCGCCGGGCCCGAGCAGGTCGTCCTGACCACGTAGCTCGGGCTCGGCGCCCCCTCGCTAGGGAGCGACCCTCCCCGCGGCCACGAAGGCCGCGTGGGTGACCGGCATCTTCTGGGCGAACAGGGTCTCCACGGCTTGGGCGTAGTAGCGGATCTCCCGCTGGGCCGTCTCGTGGGCCCGCAGGGACACGAAGTTCATGAGCGAACGGGCGTTCACCGTCCAGTAGAACTCCGTGTAGGCGCCCACGGGGAGGGCGCAGCGGGCGAGCTCGCGGGCCACCCCCATCTCCACCAGGCGCTCGTAGGCCGCGTAGGCGTGCTCGTACACCGCCCGCAGCTCCGCCCGCGCCCGCTCGGCCACCTCCGCCGTGACCGGCTGGAACGAGTAGGCCCCCGGCTTGCCCACCTGGGCCCGCACGTCCTCGGCCGCCGGCAGGTAGAAGTCGTCGCTCGCCTTGGCGTAGCGGAGGCTGAACTCGTTGAAGCTGCCCACCCGGTGGCGCATCCACTCCCGGGCCACGAAGATGGGGGCCCGGACGTGGAACCGGAAGGCGTTGTGCTCGAAGGGGGTCCCGTGCCGGTCGCGCATGAGGAACCGGATCAGGCCCTCGTCCGCCTCGTCCATGACCTCCTTGCGGCGCCCGAAGCTGACCCGGGCGGCGTTGACGACGGAGAGGTCGTCGGCCATGGCCGCGTCCAGGCGCACGAAGCCGTGGTCGAGCACCGGGATGGCGCCCTGGGGGATGGTCTCGGCGGCCACGGCCACGGCAGCGAGTGTACTCGCCGACCCGGCCGACAGGAGGCCGCCCGAGGCCCTGCGGAGGCTGGACCTGTGTGCGAGACTCGCGGCCGTGGACGAGCGCCAGCGGTACCTGATCCGCTACGCCGGCTCCACCTTCGCCCCCTTCCTGGTGGCGCGGGCGGAGGGGTCCTGGCTCGAGACCGCCGACGGCAGGCGCGTCCTCGACTTCACCTCGGGCCAGATCTGCTCCACCATCGGCCACAACCACCCCCGAATCGCGGCCGCCGTGGAGGAGGCGCTGCGCACCGTGTCCCACCTCAACTCGTGGATGCTGTCCGAGCCGGTACTCGCCCTGGCCGAGCGCTTGAGCCGGCTCCTCCCCGCGGCGCTCCACAAGGTGATCCTCCTCAACACGGGCTCGGAGGCAAACGAGGTGGCGCTCAAGCTGGCCAAGATGCACACCGGCCGCTTCGAGGTCGTGGGCCTGGCTCGAAGCTTCCATGGGCTTTTGGCGGGGACGAGCTCCGTGACCTTCTCCATGGCCCACGCCGGGTACGGGCCCCTCCTGCCGGGCGCCTTCGCCCTGCCCGCCCCTTACGCCTACCGCTGTCCCCTGCGCCACTGCCGAGACGCCTGCGACCTCACCTGCCTCGAGGCCGGGTTCGCCCTCGTCGACCAGCAGTCGGTGGGGTCGCTGGCCGCGGCGGTGGCGGAGCCGGTTCTGTCGGCGGGCGGGGTGATCGTCCCGCCCGACGGCTACCTCCGCCGCCTGCGGGAGCTCTGCGACGAGCGAGGCATGCTCCTGGTCGTGGACGAGGCCCAGACCGGCTTCGGGCGGCTGGGCACCATGTTCGGGTTCGAGCACGACGGGGTCGTGCCCGATCTCGTGGCCATGTCGAAGACGCTCGGGGGCGGCATTCCCCTGGCGGCCACCGCCACCAGCGAGGCGATCGAGGCGGACTGCGTGGCCAAGGGTTTCCTCCACATCACCTCGCACGTCTCCGACCCTCTTCCCGCAGCTGCCGGCCTGGCCGTGCTCGACGTCATCGCCGAGGAGGATCTCGTCAGCCGAGCCCGAGAGCGAGGCGCCCTCCTCCTCGCCCGGCTGCGGGAGCTCCAAGCTACCCACGAGCAGGTGGGCGACGTACGGGGACGGGGCCTTCTGGTGGGGGTGGAGCTGGTCGAGGATCGGGAGAGCCGGGCCCCCGCCGATGCCTTGGGACAAGCGGTGACCGAGGAGTGCCTGCGGCGGGGCTTGTCCATGAACATCGTCCGGGGCGGGCCGGGGGGAAGCTGCCTGCGGATGGCCCCGCCGCTCACCGTGACCGAGCCCGAGATCGAGCTCGCGGTCGAGATCCTCGATGCCTCCCTGCGTGCCGTCCTCGCCGACAGCCGGCGGCGACCGGCCTCGTCCTCCCTCTAGCGCAGGGCGAAGACGACCACGCTGAAGAGGAGCAGGGCGCTCACGCCGACGACGAAGGCGACCACCACGATCCGGGACAGGCGGGCAAGCCAGCGGGGGATGACGTCCTCGGGCCCGGGCTCTCGGTCGAGCCGCCTCACCCGCTTGCGCCGGGCTGGAGGTAGCGGGCCAGCCAGTCGAGGATGACCTGGAAGCGCATCACGCGGTGGACCGGCGACCCCGAGCGGGAGAGCTCGTGGCTCTCGGCCGGAAACCGCACCAGCTCGACCTCGCGCCCGAGCAGGCGGAGGATGGCGAACAGGTGCTCGGCCTGCTCGACGTGGCAGCGCAGGTCCTGCTCCGAGTGGAGGATGAGGAGCGGGGTGGAGATGCGGGCGGCGTAGGTGGTCGGCGACCGCTCGAGGTAGGGTCGCACGTCCTCGAAGGGGAAGACCCCTGTGTAGCCCCGCATGAACCAGCCGATGTCGCTGGAGCCGAACTCCGAGAGCAGGTTGTTGACGGCCCGCTCGGAGATGGCGACCCGGAAGCGGTCGGTGTGGGCCACGATCCAGCTGGTCATGAACCCCCCGTAGGAGCCTCCCATCACCCCCAGCCGCTCGGGGTCGCAGAACGGGAAGCGCTGGAGGGCGGTGTCCACGACCGCCATCAGGTCCTGGTAGTCGAGGGAGCCCCAGCCGCCCTTCCCCTCCACCGGGCCCCGGATCGCCCGTCCCCAGGCCTCGCTGTAGCCGGAGGAGCCGCGCGGGTTGGAGAAGAGGACGACGTACCCGGCTCGCGCGTACACCTGCAGCTCGTCCAGGAAGCCGTTCCCGTACTGGGTGAAGGGGCCGCCGTGGATGACGAGCAGGGTGGGGTAGCGGCGTCCTTCCTCGAAGCCCGCCGGGCGCATGAGCCAGGCGTCCACCTCGGCGCCGTCCGGGGAGCGGGCCACGAAGCGCTCCGGCTGGACGAGGGGACGCGCCTCGCAGAAGGGGCGGCTCACCTCGGTAAGGCGGCGCTCTCCCACGAACAGCTCGGAGGGCATGGTCGGGGTCGAGGCCGTGTACGCGAGCGCCCCGGCAGCCACGTCGTAGCCGCTGACCCGCAGCTCGCCGCCGACGACCAGCTCGGGCGGCAGAGAGCCGCGGGCAGAGACGCGGTAGACGTGGGTCGAGCCCCTGTCCTCGACGGCAAAGAGGATGGAGTCGCCCTCCCAGATCGGCTCCCTTAGCTCGGGGTAGGGGCTGCAGTTGCGGTCGAGCTCCTCGGCGAGCAGGCGGCGGCCACCGCTGGTCGGGTCCACCACCGCGATCCGGCCGTGGCGCGGGTAGTCGAAGCCGCCCGGCTCCCAGCGACAGGCGATGAGGGAGCCGTCGGGAGACCAGGAGGGGGCCTCGTACCAGCCGTCCAGGGCGGTCAGCCGCTCCGGATCCCCCCCTTCCGGCGAGACCAGGTAGAGGTCGCGCCTGAGGTCGATGTCCCAGTCCTCGTGCCGGGCCGAGTCGAAGACGATGCGCGTCCCGTCTGGAGACCAGGCGGGCCGGGCGTCCTCGAAGTCGCCGTCGGTGATCTGCCGCGCCTGGGCGGAGCCGTCGGCCGGGACGACGAAGAGGTGGCGGCGGCGGTCGCCGATCCAGCCCACGGAGTCGAGCTTGTACTGCAGGCGGCGGAAGCGGCGGGGCGGGCGGCGCCTCTCGTCCTCCTCCCTGTAGGCGGGATCGGGAACGCGCGAGGCAAAGCACAGGTACTTCCCGTCCGGGGACCAGGCCGGGGTCTCCACGTCCTCGGGAAGGTCGGTCAGGCGGCGGGGCTCGCCTCCGTCCACAGGCATGACGTACAGCTGCTTGGCCTTGCCGTCGCGGTCGGAGACGAAGGCGATCCGCGTCCCGTCGGGCGACCAGCGGGGGTCGCAGTCCTCGGTCAGGCCGGCGGTGAGCTGGCGAGGAGACCCACCGTCGAGCGGCACGAGCCAGACGGCGCCCCGATACCGATTCTTCTCCCGATCCACGCTCCGCACTACCACCGCCGTCACCCTCCCGTCCGGGGAGAGGCGGGGGTCGGTGACCCACGCAAGCTCGTAGACGTCCTCGGGGAGCACGGCAGCGACGCAAACCCTAGCCGCGCTCGCCCGCGCCGGAGAGCGCTACTCGCAGGGGCTGTCTTTGACGCCCAGGAAGGGGATGTGTGATGAAGCCGAGCCGCTGACCCTGGAAGAAGAGGGCCGCTCGCGACCGCTCGGCGTAGAGCAGGGCGGTCTCACACCACCTCCACCTCGGCGGGCTTGGGCTTGGCGGCCTCGCCGGCGCTCGTGATCGCGTACCACTTCAGGTGAGCGGCGGAAGCGACCACCTGGCCGCCATCTTTGGAGACCGGAGCGCAGAGCGTGAGCGGGCGGGCGACGGTGGCGCCCGTGGCCTGGAACTGGTCGGCCAGGGCGACCGTCCGCGGCGCGAAGCGCCCCTTGGCCTTGATCGAGTAGCACTTGACGTGGGCGAGCCTGCCCAGCTTAGGCGGAGTGGTCACCGGGACGTTGGGAGGGATGCTGGTGATGTGGGCCTCGACCTCGAGCGGAGGTCGGAGAACGATGCGGGGGAGGTGCACCGCCTGACCGCGCGGGAAGTGCGACAAGTTGATCTCCGGAAAGGTGAACTTACTGATGGCGTTGACCAGTCCTCCCCGGGCGTCGAGCTGGACCTTCTCGATCACTCCGGTCACCGGCGCTGTTCCCACGCCCGCGCCGGCCTGGGGCGCCACCGGTCCCAGGTCGGGCTCGTCCCCCGTAGCGTCATGTGCACCATCTCCGTCGGGATGGTTCCGGTCGCCGGATCCGGCGCGCCGCGTCGCACGATCGTCTCGCCCTGAAGCTCGATCGTCTCGGCCGGCAAGCTTCCCAGCTGCAGGTTCACGAACGCCGTCGTCCGGTCGATGGTGTCCCTACCCGGGGGAGGAAGCGCCGCGCTCGACCCGGCCGCCCAGACGGGGCGGCCGAGAAGACGGCGAGGGTCGCCCAGGTAACGAGGGAGCGGGCTCTCGTCACGGCAGGCACGATCTCACAACTCGGCCGCCGGCGCAACGGGACCGGCGTGTCTAGAAGCGGGCGCCGGCGCCCAGGTGGCGCTCGTAGGCGCCCGTCTCCACGATGTCCACGATCTGCTCGACGGCGAACCGGAGCTCCTCGTCCGTGTTGAAGAAGTGGGGCCCCAGGCGGAGTCTCGTCTCCGGCCGGAAGTCGCAGAGGATGTCGCGCGCCGCCAGCTCCGGCTGTACGCCCGCGAAGCCGGGCGTGCGCACCGTCACCGTGCCGCCGCGGCGGGCCGCGTCGAGCGGGCTCGTCACCTCGAAGCCGGCGGCGACGAGAAGCCGGGTGAGAAGCTCGGTCTGGCGGAGCGACTTCTCGCGAATCCGCTCTACGCCGACCTCCTCGATGAGGTCGTACCCGGCCGTGGCCGCGTAGAGCGCGGGCACGTTGGGCGTACCGGTGAGGAAGCGGGCGACGCCTTCCGCGTACTCCAGCTGGGGCTCGAAGGCGAAGGGCCGCGCGTGGGCCTGCCAGCCGACCAGGGCCGGCCGGAGCCGCTCGATCAGGTCGGGCCGCACGTAGAGCCAGGCGGCGCCCGGCCCGCCGCACAGCCACTTGACGCTGCCGCCGACGGCGAAGTCGACGCCGAGGGCGGTCACGTCGAGGGGAACCGTCCCCGCCGACTGGTAGCAGTCGAGGACGACACGGGCGCCGGCCTCGTGCGCCCGGCGCACGACCGGCTGCACCTCCTGGATGAGCGAGGTCTTGAAGAGCACGTGCTGGATGGGGACGAGGAGCGTCCGCTCGTCGATCGCCTCCGCGAGCGACCCGCCCTCAGGTACCACCACGATCTCGGCGCCCCGCTGCGCCTGGTAGAGGTAGCGCACGCTGGGGAAGTTTCCCTCCTCGTAGACGATGCGGTTGCGCGGCGGCCCCAGCGGAAAACAGGAGAGGACGATGGCCTCGGCCAGGGTGACGTTCTGGTGCATCGAGACCGTTACCGGCGGCGCGCCGATGATGCGCCCGACCTGGTCGCCGACCGTGAGCGGCAGCTCCCACCAGCCCTCTGCCCATGCGCGGATGCCGCGTGTCTTCCAGACGCGGGCGTACTCGGCCAGGCGCTCCTCCGCCGCTGCCGGCATCGCCCCCAGCGAGTGGTTGATCAGGTAGGTGGTGCGCTCGAGGATGGGGAAGCGGTCGCGGTAGGCGAGGAGGTCGTCCATAGCGGCGCGGCTCAACGCCGGCCGCTCGCCGCCTGGGCCGGGGAGGAGGCGGGCGGCAGCGGTGGCGGGCTAGAGTTGACGAGGATCGCGGCCACGAGCAGCACCGCCATCCCCACGGCGCTCTCGCCGGCCAGGCTGCGCGGTAGCCGGGAGAGCACGCCCGGCCTGTCCAGGCGGGGTCGCACGAGCAGGTGGTGCACTGCTCCCCAAGCCAAGGCCAGGGCGACCAGGGAGAGCTTGACGATCAGCACCCGCCCGTAGCCTGTCTGCCACAGGTCCTCCAGCCGCGGCAGCCGCAGCACGCTCAGGTAGACGCCGGCGGCAACGAGGAGGCTAACGAGCGCAGGAGCGAGGCGGGCGAAGCGGAGGAGGGCGACCCGGCGAAGCTCGGGGGCGCACAGGCACACGAGGAGGAGGGTCGCCAGCCCCCCTGCCCACAGGGAGGCGGCGCTCACGTGCACCCAGTCGGCGAGGCGCGACCACGGGGAGGAGTTGGGCTCTGACGCCGAGTGCCCGGACAGGGAGAGCCCCCAGGCCAGCCCCAGCGACAGGACGAGGGCGGGCCAGAGGAGCCTCTGCCGCTCGGTGAGCCAGGCGAGGAAGACGAGGGCAAGCACGCCGACGAAGCCCAGGGTCATAGCGATGAACGCCGACCCGAAGCCGGTGCGGGCGATGGGGGAGAGGTCGGCGTAGAGGAAGCGGGTGAAGGGCACCTGGAGAGCGTCGTCGGCCCGGAGCAAGAAGGCGGCGATGCCGGTCTCCAGGACGGCCACCAGGGCCGCCGTCTGCAGGAGGTAGAAGCGGCGCTCGAGCTGTCTCGGAAGCGGCCCCCGGAGCAGGACGAGGCGGAAAGCAAGCCCGCCCAGGACGAGGGCAAGCCCGGCGAAGTAGAGCCAGCGCACGAGGTAGTCGAGGGGGCCGGGGCCGGCCGCCCCGTAGGCCTGAGCAGGCTCGGGAGCGGCGGTGCCCACGCCGAAGGTGAAGACCCCCGCCACCACGTGCCCATCGCCGGCGGAGAGGGCGTGCCAGCGCACCGTGTACCCGCCCCGAGGGAGGGGCCGAAGGGAGGCCGCGATCTTCCGGCCCTGCCCGGCGAGCCTCGGCTCGCGTGAGTACACGCGGCCGAGGCGGTCGTAGACCCGCACCGACCCCGGCAGGACGCGCACCTGCTGGTTGAAGCGGAGGACGACCTGGGAGGGCGCCCGGTCGAGGCGCGCCTGGTAGGAGGGCGAGGCCGTCTCCAGGGTGGCGTGGGCGACGGCTAGGCCCGGGAAGAGGAGGGCGGCGAGGGTGGCGATGGCGAGGGCAGGCCTCATCGGTGGGGCGCTCCTGCCTCCGGGGAGAGGTGGCCGAAGATGGGGGCCACGTCCCGGGAGGCGTAGAGGGCGACGGCCAGGGCGATGAAGACCGCGGCGAAGCCGACGTTGGAGACGAGCGAGCGTGGCCGAAAGGCAGCGAGCAGCGGGAACACGGCGCCGCCGATGAGGAGCCAGCCCGCCAGGTGGTGGATGAACGCCGACCGCGAGTACAGCCAGCCGTTCTGCTCGTGAACGAGGAAGGCGGCGCCGGAGACGAGGAAGGCGAGGGGCACCGTCAGGCGCCAGCGGGGGTCGCGCAGCTTGCCGGCGGCCAGGCCCAGCTCGGCGGCGCCGGCCAGCATCATCACCTGCGCCCAGGCTCCATGGGCGAGGACGTGGAGCGTGGAGTTGGTGAAGAAGACCATCACCGGCCACATGAGGATCCCCATGAGGAAGGCCACGCTGGGCCACAGGTACCTGCGCCAGGGCCGGCGGTCCCACACCTCGGGGCCGACGATGGCCCGGGCAAGGAGGCAGAGGCCGAGGATGAGAAAGCCGGTGGCGAACCACCAGTGGACGTGCTCGGCCGGGGGCATGAGGGCAAGCAGCCTCATTCCGGTCCCTCCTCAAGGTCGGCGACGACCCCGGGGGCGACCAGGGCGTGGAAGAGCAGGCCCACGGCGATCACGTACAGCGGCGGCTGGGTGAAGAGCCACCAGAACCCTTGCCCCTGGGGATCGAGGAGCGTCACCCGCCAGGGCTGGAGGACGGCCCACACTAGGCCGGCGAGGGCCGTCAAGGGCCCCAAGGAGCGTACGGCCAGCGCCCGACCGACCCGGCGGGCGCGGGAACGACTGGACGACCGGCTTGCGACAGTGCTACCCATGCTGCCTCCTACGCTCAACGGGACGAGGACCTTGCCCGCGAGCCTGCCCGCGGGCTAGCAGGCCAAAGCCGGAGGCGGGCGACTCTCGAACGAAAGCCCGAAGAGCCGGCGGGGAGGCAAGAGGGAGGCGGCGGCCCGGGGTGCCGGGGGCGCGCACGCCCCGCCCAGGAGCCGGCAGGCCTGGAGACGGACCTCCTCCGCCAGCCGCTCGTAGTCGGCCAGCCACCGCTCGACGGCGCCCCAGACGAGGGCGATGGCTACCGACAGCACGGCGAAGACGGGGAGGCAGGAGGTGTGGAGCCAGGGATCGAGGAGGGCGAGGCGGCCGGCCGCCGCCTGTTCCGCCCCTGCCTGGACGAGGTACATGAGGGAGGTGACCAGGAAAAAGGCGGCCCACAAAGACGGCGAGAGCCGCAGGGACAGGCGGGGAGCCCTCCTCCCCGGGCGCGCCCCCACGGCGACGAGGACGCGCCGGGCGGCGACCTCGGTCGCCCGGGCGCGGACCACCCGCCAGGCCACCCGGGCGAGGAGGAGGGCCACGGCCAGCTTCAGCGCCGCCAGGAGCACCGGGTAGTAGTCAGCCTCGGGCGGCACCGGGGAGGCCACGTGGCGACCGACGTCGAGGCGGTGGACGAGCGTCCGCCCGGCCACCTCCGCCACCAGCGCGAGCAGGGCGAAGGCAGCTCCCGACAGGAGGCGTTGGTGCCGCCTGGCACGCTGCACGGGGGCGATGATAGTCGGCTCCGCTCAGCCTCCGCCAGCTCGCGCCCTGCCGCCGCCTACCGCGGGCTCGAGCCGGGCCCGCTGGGCCGCGACGGCAGACACCGGAGAGGTCAGCCGAGCAGGGTCAGCGTGTACTCGGCGCTGGCGTCCCCGTCGAAGCCGAAGATGAGGACGCGCTGCCACTGGCCCAGGCAGAGCCGCCCCTCCACGAACGGGATCGCCTCCGTGCGCGGCCCCAGCAAGGCCACGATCAACCGCTCCCGCTCGGCGATGTCCAGGGGGACGAGGCGCTCCAGGAGGGCCTCGAAGTCGCAGAAGAACCCCGACTCCCGCTCGGTCACCCGTACCAGGGAGGTGGGCGAGCAGGCGGTCACGTAGGCAAGGCCGGCAGCGATCCCCGACCGTCGCACCTCCCGGGAGACCTCGTTGGTGATGTCGAGCACGGAGAGCGTGGGCAGAGCCGCCGCCACCGAGGTGGGAATCTCGACCGAGGTCATGCCAGTACCTCCCTGGGAAGGCGGAAGTGAACGTCCTCGCGGGCCACGGTGACCTCCTCCACGCGGTCGTAGCCGCGGGCGGCGAGCTGGCCCAGCACGGCCTGCACGAGCCCCTCCGGCGTGGAGGCGCCGGCGGTGAGGCCGATCACGGCGTGGCCGGCGAGGAGCTCGCCGGCAAGCTCGCTCTCCCCGTCGATGAGGGCCGCCTCCGCCCCCGCTGCTCGGGCCACCTCCACCAGGCGGTTGGCGTTGGAGCTCGTGGGCGAGCCGATGACGAGGATGAGGGTGGCTCCCCGGCGGGCGATCTCCTTGACCGCGTCTTGGCGGTTCTGGGTGGCGTAGCAGATGTCGTCGGCCCCCGGCCGCTTGAGCTGCCCGAACCGGCGCTCGAGCACCTCCACCGTGGAGGCGACGTCGTCCAGGGACAGCGTGGTCTGGGTGATCACGGCCAGAGGACGGCCGTTCGTCTCCAGGCGGTGGGCGTCCTCCGGCGACTCCACCACCACGATCTGGTCGGGCCGCTCGCCCTTCGTCCCGATCACCTCCACGTGGTCGGCGTGGCCGATCAAGGCCACCAGGTGCCCGGAGTCGGCGTAGCGGCGGGCCTCGGCGTGCACCTTGGAGACGAGCGGGCAGACCGCGTCCACCACCCGCAGGCCCCGGCGGCGGCAGTTCTCCCGCACCGCCGGCGCCACCCCGTGGGCCGAGAGCACGCAGATCTCGCCGGGCGGGATCTCCTCCTCCGACTCCACGAACACCGCCCCCATCTCCTCCAGCCGGCGCACGACGTTGTCGTTGTGGACGATCTCGTGGCGCACGTACACAGGGGGGCCGTGGCGCTCGAGCAGGCGCTCCACGATCTCGATCGCCCGATCGACCCCGGCGCAGAAGGAGCGGGGAGCGGCGAGGAGAACCTGCCGTCCGTTCCGGCTGGCGCTCATGGGGCAAGCGCCTCCAGGGAGCGCAGGGCGCGGCGGACGTCCGCGAGCGCGCGGGCCGACGCCCGCGGCCGGGCGGCAGCCCGGGCCAGCCCCCGCCAGGCAAGACGCCCGTCGGGACCCAGCGCTCCCGCCAGAGGCCCGAGAGGTCGAGCCGGGGTGTCGGACACAGCCCGTAGGACGCCCCGCAGGCAGCCGGCCCGAGCGAGGGGGCCCGACTCCAGGTCGGCGGCGTCGGCGCCGGTGCGCTCCCGCAGCCGGCGGCGCTCGCCGGGGCTATCCACGAGCCGGGCCACGGCCACGATCGTCCCCCGCCTCGCCCCCGGGGCCCCGAGCGGGCTTCCTTCCCACAGCGGTCGCCCTGCCTCGTCCACCACCCGCACCGCGTCCACCACTTCGCCCACCTCGATCCCCTCGTCGAGGGCGCCGCAGAGGCCGAACGACACCGCCGGCCCGTCGGGGAGGCGCCGCCTCGCTCCCACGCCTACCAGTACCACCGGCGCCCCCAGGCGGCGGGCCGAACGCGCCTCCGTGCGCGTGGCGCAGGCGAGGATCAGCCCGTCAACGTCCACGCCATGCTCCGGACGGTCTCCCGCAGGCTCTCCGTGGCGGCGTAGGCGGCCGCCGGCTCGAACCCCGAGTGGATCGCGCAGTGCTCGCAGCGGGGATCGTTGCCCGGCCCGTACAGCTCCCACTGGATGCCCTCCACCAGGGCCTCGTAGGTGGGGAAGATGCCGTCGGTGAGGAGGTAGCAGGGGCCCTTCCAGCCGTAGGGGTTGCGGGTGATGGAGCCCCAGGGGGCACAGGGGAGCTTGCGCTCGCCGGTGAGGAACTCCTGGTAGAGGGGGCTTGCCAGCCAACGGTAGCCGCGCTCCTTGACCGCCGCCCGGATCCGCCGGAACTTCTCCTCGTGCTCGGCTCGGGTCATGGTCAGGGCCGGGTCGATCTGGGAGTACTGGTACCCGGGCGCCACCAGCATGCCGTCGATGCCGACCTCGTTGGTGAGGTAGTCCATCATCTGGATGACGTCCTCCACCGAGGTCTCCTTGAACACGGTGGTGTTGGTGGTGACCCGGAAGCCCGCCTTGCGGGCCTTCTTGATGGCGGCCACGGCGATGTCCCAGAGGCCCGGGTAGTCGCAGATGTAGTCGTGGATCTCGCGCATGCCGTCCAGGTGGACGACGAAGGTGAGCCTGGGGTCGGGCTTGAACACGTCCAGAAACTCCTCCAGGCGCAGGGCGTTGGTGCACAGCTCTACCGTCTTCTTGAGCTCGAGGAGGCCGGCCACCACCTCCTCGATCCCCTTGTAGATGAGCGGCTCGCCCCCGCAGATGGAGACCACGGGGGCAGGGCACTGGACGCCCGAGTCGATGCACTCGTCCACGGTCAGGCGAGCCTTGTTGGACTCGTACTCGCGGATCTTGCCGCAGCCGATGCAGGCGATGTTGCAGGCGAGCGTGGGCTCCAGCATGAGCACGAGCGGGTACAGCTCGCCCTTGCGCTTCTGGGAGGCCACGTAGCGGCCGATCTGGATCGTGGAGCGAAGCGGAAACTTCATGAGACCATCCTTTCTCGCAGACGACCGAGGGCCATGAGCGGGAAGTGGAGACGGTACAAGTGGTACCGGATCATGAAATCCGTGGGGAAGCCGGTGCCGGTGTAGTGCTGCTCACTCCAGTCGCCATTGTGGAGTTGGGTGGCGCAGAGGTAGCCCGCCGCGCGCCGGGCGGACTCGCTCTTTGCCTTGCCTGCCGCTGCGTAGGCTAATAGAGCCCAGGCCGTTTGTGAAGGCGTAGGCTCGCCCCGACCTCGCCAGGAGCGATCGTGGTAGGAGCGGATGTCCTCGCCGAAGCCCCCCGACTCGTGCTGCACCGCGTCCAGCCAGGCGACCGCCCGCTGGAAGGCGGGATGGTCGGGGGGAAGCCCGCAGGCCTCGAGGGCCGGCAGGGCGGCGCCGGTGCCGTACAGGTGGTTGACCCCCCACCGACCCCACCAAGAGCCGTCGTCCTGCTGGGCGGCGAGGAGGTAGTCGAGGCCGCGGGCCACGACCGACCGGTAGCCGGGGTGGGGAGCGAGGGCCTCGAGGGCGTGGGCGGTGACGTCCTCGCTCGGCGGGTCGATGACGGCCCCGAAGTCGCAGAAGGGGATGCGGTACAGCCAGTCGGCCGTGTTGTCGACGTCGAAGGCACCCCAGCCTCCGCTCGTGGACTGCATGCCCGCGATCCAGCGGAGGGCCCGCTCCACCGCCTCCTCGCCCATGCCAAGCTCCCGCAGGGCAAGGCAGCACACGGCGGCGTCGTCGACGTCGGGGTAGAGGTCGTTCTCGAACTCGAACGCCCACCCCCCGGGCTCCAGGTCGGGAACCCGCACCGACCAGTCTCCCTTGACCCGTACCTCCTGGCTGAGGAGCCACTCGCCCGCCCGCACGAGCTGGGGGTGATCGTGGGAAAGGCCGCAGGCGCGCAGGGCCAGGATGGAAAGGGCGGTGTCCCAGACCGGGGACTGACAGGCCTCGGGCCGGAGGCGGTCGCCCTCGTCGATGAGGAAGCCTCCCCATCCCTCCACCGCCCGTCGCAGCTGCTCGTCCTCGAACCCGTAGCCGAGAGAGGCTAGCATGACGATCGACCACACCCAGGGAGGCTGGATGCCCCCCCAGCAGCCGTCCGCCTCCTGCCGCTCCCGCACCCAGCGCTCGGCGGCGGCGATGGCGCGGCGGCGGAGGGGCCCGGGGCGCCGGGGCGGCCGCGACCGGCCCGGGCGGGCCCCGATCTCCCGCAGGTCGACTCCGGCCGGGCGGGCCGGGCGGAGGGCCTGGACCACCGAGAGGGGGACGATGGTCTGCCGGGCCCAGCAGGCGAAGCTGTAGATGGAGAAGGGCGCCCAGGGAGGAAGGAGCACGACCTCCACGGGCACCGTGGGGATCTCCTGCCACGGCCACTGGTCGAGCAGGGCCAGGAAGCACTTGGTGAAGACGCGGGTCTTGGCGACGCCCCCCTCTCGCTGGATGTAGGAGCGGGCGCGCTCGCCGGGGTCGACCCCAGCCATCTTCAAGGCCACGTAGGACTCAACCGTCGTGGAGAGGTCGGGAGGTCCTTGCCACCAGTTCGACCAGGTGCCGTCCTCCCGCCTACGGGCGAGCAGCTCCCCGGCCAGCTTGCGGTCGGTGTCAGGATCGCGCAAGCCCAGGAAGTGGAGCCAGAAGAGGTGCTCGGCGACCATGGTGGCATTCGACTCCAGCTCGCCCACCCACCAGCCGCCCGGGTGCTGGAGGTCGAGCAGGCGGGCGACCCCGGCCTCGATGGCCCGGTCGAGCGCGGTCAGCTCCTCGGTCACGGTCACCGTCCACCCACCCCCTCGCTCTCGATCAAGGCCCAGGCAGCCTGTTGCCCGCTCCGCACCGCTCCCTCCATGGTGGCCGGCCAGCCCGTATCCGTCCAGGCCCCGGCCCTGACCACCCTCGGGGAGGCGGTCCGGGGTCCCGGCCGACGCCCAGCCTGGCCGGGGCGGCCGGCGAAGGTGGCCGCCGGCTCCCTGCTCACCCGAGACCACAGCAGCTCCGCCGGGCCCAGGCGATCGGTGAGCTCCCGCGCCAGGCGTTCCACCAGCTCCCGGCCCCGCAGCTCCAAGAGCTCGGGAGCGCCCGAGGAGACCACGGTCAGGTACTGGCCCTGGCCGGGCGGGCGACCGGTGAGGGCACCGCGGTCGAACACCCAGTGGGCGGAGCTGTCAAGGAGGGCCGCCAGAGGCCAGGGGAGGATGGGACGGTCGAAGAGGAGGTGGGCACTGACGATGGGCGAGTGGCCGAGATTGGGGTCCTCCTCGCCCAGGAGGCGGGCGGCCTCGGGTGGCGGCACGGCCACGACCACGGCATCGCCCTCCACCTCCTCCCCGTCGGCGAGCACGGCCGTCGTCCCCTCCAGGGCGACCACCCGAGCGCTCACCCGCACGGTAGCCCCGGCAGCCTCGAGGGCGCGCCCGGCCGCCTCCCCGTGCATCGCCCCCAGGGGTGCCGTGGGCAGCACGAGGTCGCTTGCCCGGCGATCCCCGAGGAGGGCGGTCTTGACCGTGAACAGGCCGAGGGCGGCGCTCGCCTCGGCGCAGCGGAGGTTGAGGGCCGGGCGCATGAACACGTCCCAGAAGCGCTCGACGGCCGCCGCCGGGCAGCCGAGGCGCCGAAGCAGGGAGGCGAACGTCTCCCCGTCGTGCTCCTGGGGACGCAGGCGCCGCATCCGCAGGAGCGTCCAGGCGACGGCTAGGCGCTCCCGGACCGAGAGGTGGCGGTAGCGGAGGAGAGGGAGAAGCCCCCGCCGGATGGTGCTCGCCCGCCCCCGCTCGTCCACCACCGGCAGGACGAGGGGCTGGCGCCGCACGCGGTCGGCGCTACCGATCCTCTCCAGAAAGTCCAGGTAGGCCTCGCAGCAGCCGAGGGCGATGTGCTGGCCGTTGTCGGGAGGCGGGTCGGGATCTCCCTCCCGGGCAGGGAGGGTCTGCACCGCCCCGCCCAGGGTCGGCCGGGCCTCGAGGAGGACCACCTCGTGCCCGGCCTCGACGAGGTCGAGAGCGGCCGCCAGCCCAGCCAGGCCCCCGCCGACGACGACCACCCTCACGGCAGGAGCCCCGCGCCGGCGATGCGGAGCTTGGTCAGCGTGGAGAGCCGGGGCGGCCCGGCGAAGACGTCGAAGCCGGCCCTCTCGATCCGGTCGAGGGTGGCCTCGTAGAGGTTGGCGAAGGCGGCTACGCAGGCGGCGCTGCGTCGATCGAGCAGGGGAAGGAGCGTCCTCCCCTGGGCGAGGTGGGCGCGGGCCCGGGCCGCCTGGTGGGCCATGAGCGCCCGCCAAGCGGGGGTGAGCCGGCGCTCGGCGATGTCCTCCTCCCCCACCCCGAAGCGACGGAGCTCCTCCTGGGGGAGGTAGACGCGACCCAGCCGCCAGTCCTCGGCCACGTCCCGGATGATGTTGATGAGCTGCAAGGCCACCCCCAGCGTCTCCGCCCGCTCCGGCTCGTCCGCCCCGTACACGGCCACGCAGGCCACGCCCACCGCTCCCGCCACCCGCCGGCAGTAGCCCAGGAGCTCCTCGAAGGTCTCGTAGCGGCGCCGCTCGGTGTCCATGAGGCCCCCGTCGATGAGGTCGTGCAGCGCTCGGGCAGGAATGGGGTAGCGGCGGCGGGCGTCCGCCAGCGCTACCAGCATCGCCTCCTCGCCGGGGTCGGCCTCGATCTGGGCGCGCAGGGTCTCGAGCCGGCGCCGCTTGTCGTCGTCGGCGAGATCGGGGGCGTCGGCGATGTCGTCGACCCGCCGGGCGAAGGCGTACACGGCCGCGATCGCCCGCCTCTTGGGGCGGGGCAGGAGCATGATCCCCCAGGCGAAGTTGCGGGCCCGGGCTCGGGTCAGGCGCTCCACCTCGGCGTACGCCTGCTCGGCCGTGATCACGCTCCCTCCCCCTCCCAGTCCTCCGCCTGGGGAGGGAGGCGCCGAGCCCGGCTTCCTCCCCCACCCGACCCCACCAAGGTACGGGCGGCCTCGCGGGCGAGACGCAGGCGCGAGGGGGCCGGACGCCGGGAGAAGACGTCCCAGCCTGCCTCCTCCAGGGCCTCCAGCGCCGCCAAGCCGCCGCGGGCAAAGAGGGCCACCGCCCGGCCGATCCTGCCCCCCAGGGCCGCCCGCAACCGCTCCCCGGAGGCAAGCAGGGCCCGCGCCCGCTCGGCCTCGAACTCGAGGCAGCGGCGGAGCGGCTCGTTCGGTCGGCCGAGGACGGAGACGCCGAAGCGCCGGCGATCCTCGGCGGGAAGGTAGATCCTCCCCAGGGCGAGGTCGCGGGGAACGTCCTGGAGGAAGTTGACGAGCTGCAGGCCGGTGCAGACGTCATCCGACCAGGCGAGGAGCTGCTCGTCGCCGGCCCGGCCCAGGATGGCCAAGACGAGCCTCCCCACAGGGTCGGCCGAGTGCGCGCAGTAGAGGCGAAGCTCGGCCCAGGTCTCGTACTCCGAGATCCGCTGGTCCATGCGGTTGGCCTCGATCAGGCGCTGGAAAGGCTCGCGGGGAAGCCGGCAGGCGCGGACCGTCGGCTTGAGGGCCTGCATGACCGGCCAGGACGGCTCCCGATCGGACGCGTAGCAGCGGTCGAGCTCCCGCTCCAGCTCGTCCAGGGCGGCCAGGCGGTCCCCCTGCCACTCGTCTCCCAGGATGTCGACCAGCCGGGCGAACCCGTACACGGCCCTGAGATGGGGTCGTAGCCGCCGGGGGAAGAGGAGGGAGGCGATGGGGAAGTTCTCGGTTCGCGCCCGGGCAGCCACCTCCGCGACGTCCATGGGCATGCAACGATGCTACCGCGATGCGGGCCATGGTCCTCGACGAGCCCCGCCGCCCGCTGCGGCCAGCAGAGCTCCCCAACCCGGTCCCGGGTCCGGGCCAGGTTCTCGTCGCGGTGTCGGCCTGCGGTGTGTGTCGCACCGACCTCCACGTCGTGGACGGCGAGCTCCCCTCGCCCAAGCTCCCCCTCGTCCCCGGCCACCAGATCGTGGGACGGGTGGCGGGGCTGGGGCCCGACGCCGAGCGCTTCTCGCCGGGCCAGCAGGTGGGCATCCCCTGGCTAGGGTGGACCTGCGGCCAGTGCCGCTACTGCCTCGCCGGACGCGAGAACCTCTGCGACCGGGCCCGCTTCACCGGCTACCAGCTCGACGGCGGCTACGCCGAGCTAGCGGTCGCGGACGAGCGCTTCTGCGCCCCCTTGAGCGAGGGCTACCCCGACCTCCAGGCGGCGCCGCTGCTCTGCGCCGGCCTCATCGGCTACCGGGCCCTGCGCCTGGCCGGGGAGGGGGAGCGGCTCGGCCTGTACGGGTTCGGCGCCTCCGCCCACATCGTTTGCCAGGTCGCCCGCTACCAGGGACGGCGGGTGTTCGCCTTCACCCGCCGCGGCGACGAGGCCGCCCAGTCGCTGGCCCTCGAGCTGGGCGCCGAGTGGGCAGGAGACGCTGAGGGGCCGCCCCCCGAGGAGCTCGACTGCGCCATCATCTTCGCCCCCGCCGGGGAGCTGGTGCCGGCGGCGTTGCGGGCCACGGCCAAGGGGGGGTCGGTCGTCTGCGCCGGCATCCACATGAGCGACATCCCCTCCTTCCCCTACGAGATCCTGTGGGGGGAGCGGGTGCTGCGCTCGGTGGCCAACCTCACCCGCAAGGACGCGGAGGAGTTCCTGGACCTGGCGCCCCAGGTCCCGGTGCGCACCGAGGTCGAGGTCTACCCCCTGGAGCAGGCTAACGAGGCGCTCGCCCGGCTGCGGGCCGGCCGTATCCGGGGAGCGGCCGTCCTGGCCGTGGCCGGCTGAGGCCGTCGCTCCCTACCCCATCCCGGGCTCCCCTGGCCGCAGTCGAGGGATGGCCGGTCGGGGCGACGTCCCGTAGGCTGAAGGGCGAGGCGGGTCACCCGCTCCCAGGCGGCCCGGACGGCCGCCGCGGTGCCCGCGCTTCAGTCTCTCCCCTAGCGGGGGCGGCTTGGGCCGCCCCCGCCTCCCCACCTCTCCCCCTGGCGGGGCATGGGGGAGGGGCGGCCTCCGCCGATCCAGGAGGCGAAGGGCGAGCCTGACCGCACGAGGAGGTGACGGGGACGGCCGAGTCGCGCATACGCTGCGTCATCGCCGAGGATCACCCTCCGGTCCTGGACGCCCTCGCCCGCCTCCTCGCCCAGGCAGGGATCGAGGTCGCGGGCACGGCTCGAACCGGGGAGGAGGCCCTCTCGCTCCTGCGCCGGGTCGAGCCCGAGGTCGCCCTGGTCGACGTCCGGCTACCCCGCCTGGACGGGCTCCAGCTGACGAGGAGGCTGCGGGCGACCTCGGCGACGACGCGAGTCGTGCTGTACACGGGGTTCGGGGATGCTTCCCTCCTCGAGGAGGGGCTGGCCTCGGGGGCGGATGGCCTCGTCCTCAAGGAGAGCCCTGTGGAGGAGATCGTGGAGGCGGTGCGGGCTGTCGCCCGCGGCGAGACGTACGTGGACAACGCCGCCTCGCAGCTTCTTGGGGGGAAGGGAGGAGTGCCCTTGCTCACCCCTCGCGAGCAGGAAGTGTTGTCCCTCCTTGCCTCCGGCCTCGACACGGACAAGGTGGCAACCAGGCTCGGCGTCTCCCGCCATACCCTGCGCACCCACATCCGCAACCTCATGGCCAAGCTGGGGGCAAGGACGCGGCCCCAGGCGGTGGCCGAGGGCTTGCGCCGCGGTCTCATCCGCTGAGATAGCCCCTTGTGACCGCCCTCCTTTCTCCTCCAAATTGGAGGGGGCCTGCCCACTTGGGGGGTTGTCGGCGCCGGCAGGAGCCCCGATCCTGAAGCAGGCCAAAGGCCGCGACCTATGTCCCCCAAGGAGCGACCCCATCTCAGCCGCTGGGAGCGCCGAGCGCGCCCTGCGCCGCCGGATCCCGAGACGACCCGGGAGCGGGTCCTGCGCGATACCGCCGGCACCGCTCGCCTCCTCTTCGACCTGGAGGCGGTGGACAGGGTCCTCTCCCGGGAGGGACGGCCCGACCTCGTCTCCGCTCTTTCCCTGGTCAAGGAGGCCAAGGAGCGGGGGCCGTCCGGCCTCCTTCCTGCCTCTCGTCGATCCCCTCGCCGGCTGCCCTCGGCTCCCCGCCCCCTCACCTGCCTCGTCGCCGACGACCATCCCATCGTGAGCAGGGCGGTGAGCGACATCCTCGTCCGCCAGGGCGTGGACGTCGTGGCCGTCGCCGGCACCGGCCGACAGGCAGCCGACCTCATCGCGGCTCACAGGCCGGCGGTGGCCTTGGTGGACCTCCGCCTCCCTGACATCGACGGAGCCGAGGTCGCCCGCCGAGCGAGCGGGGCGGCCCCCGAGACAGGCGTGATCCTCTACACCGGAGTCGACGCGGGCCTCCTGGCGGCGGCCCTGGAGAGCGGCGCCCGCGGCTTCCTGCTCAAGGACGCCCCCCTAGGCGACCTCCCCCGAGCCGTGACCATGGTGGCGGAGGGCGAGATCTACCTCGACCCCGCCCTCCTCAGCTTCCTCGTCAACTCCCCGGCCGCCCGCGGGCTCGACGGCCGCGAGATCGAGATCCTGCGCCTGCTCGCCGCCGGCCTCACCGCCGAGGAGATCGCAGGCCGCCTCTTCTTCTCCGCCGAGACGGTGCGGGCCGACCTGCGCCGGGCCATGGCCAAGCTGGGGGCCCACACCCGAAGCCAGGCGGTGGCCACCGCCGTGCGGACGAGGCTCATCTCCTAAGGTGGGACGACAAGCCCCCACCGTTTCCCTAAAGGCACCCGACGGTAGCGGGCTTCCGGGCGAGGCGGAGAGGGAGACCGAAAGGGAGGAGGAGACGGCGATCCGCCTGAGGACCGCCCTCACCTGGGTCGAGGAAGCCCTCGGCGAGCAGGAAGGAGGGGAGCCGGGCGAGGCTGCCATCGCCTCCCTGGCTCGGGCCGTCCAGCTCCGCTCAGGCGAGGATCCCGGCCACGGCCCCCGGGTGGGCGCCTACTGCCGGTTGGTAGCGAGGAGGCTGGGCATAGGCGAAGAGCGGGCGGATCGCATCGGGCTTGCCAGCCAGCTCCACGACCTGGGGAAGCTGGCCGTGCCCGCTTCCCTCCTCCTCAAGCCAGGCCCCTCGACAGAGAGCGAGCGGCAGGTGGTCGAGCGCCACCCCGAGATCGGCTAACGAGCCCTGGCCTCCTCTCCCAGCCCCCTCATGCAGCTCGCAGCCCTCATCGCCCTCACCCACCACGAGCGCTACGACGGCTCGGGCTACCCGCTGGCCTTGGTCGGGGAGGCGATCCCCATCGAGGGGCGGATCGCTGCCGTCGCCGACGTCTTCGACGCCCTGGTCTCGACCCGGCCCTACCGGCCGGCCATGACGGCGGAGGAGGCCTCCGCCATCGTCCGCGAGGGAGCCGGGACGAGCTTCGATCCCCGGGTGGTCGCGGCCTTCATGGCCGGCCTGGAAGAGGCCCGCGCGCTCTCGCTCTTGCGGTAGGCGAAGGCGTGGGCCGTCCGGCCCTGCCACCTTCTCCCCCGATCGAGCGTCCTCCCCCCGGCCCTGGCGACCGATGACAGAGTGGGCAGAGGGTGGACCCATGAGCTCGAGTACGCCCGCTGGGAACGTCCCTCCCGCCCAACCGGGCCGGGCGGGGGTACGGGGGTCGCTGGGCGCGCGCATGGCGGCGGCTACCTGCGTCCTCGCCCTCCTCCTGGCAGGAGCCTTCGCGGTGCTCTTCCTCGGCCTCATCGCCATGCGCCACGCCGCCGACCGGGGGGCCCGCTCCAAGGACGTGACCGTGGCCGCCCTGGGTCTCCAGAAGCTCGTGCTCGACCTAGAGACAGGCATGCGCGGGTTCGTCATCACCGGGGATCCCCGGCTCTTGGCGCCGTGGCAGAAGGCTCGCCTGGCTCTTCCCGGCCGGCTGGCCGCGCTCGAGACCCTGCTCCGCGGCCACCCGAAGGAGCTTCGCCGCTTTCGCTCCCTCAAAGAGGCGATCCGGGCCTACGAGGCGGACTACTCCGCTCCCTTGGTGCGCATCGCCGAGCGCAGCCCGGCCGCCGCCCGCACTCCCCTGGCGACCAGCGAGGGAGAACGTCGCATGGCCGCCATCCGGCGGCAGCTCGCCCGCTTCCTGGGCGAGGAGAGCGCGAGGGCCTCGGCGCTTGCGGCCAGCGCCCGCCGAGAGTCTGCCCGCGCCCTGTGGCTTGCGGTGGCCGCCCTCGCAGCCTCCGCCGGCCTCCTTCTCGCCTTCGCCGTCTACCTCGTTCGGGCCATCGCCCGTCCGGTGCGGGAGGCCGCCGAGGGGGCCAAGCGCGTCGCCGCCGGCGACCTGGGCGCTCGGCTGCGGGAGACGGGCCCCGGCGAGGTGGGAGAGCTGACGGCGGCCTTCAACGCCATGACCGCCTCCCTCGTCGACAGCAAGCGGGCGCTGGAGAGCAACCTGGCTCGGCAACGGGCGGTAGCCGACGTGAGCCGGCTCGCTCTGGCCGAGGCCGACCTCGATACGCTGCTTGCCGCCGCGGCTCGAGCCATCGCCGACACCCTCCAGGTCGAGTACGCGGCCATCTTCGAGCTCGCCCCCGACGGGGAGACGCTCGTCCTCGTCTCGGGCGTGGGCTGGCCGGAGGAGCGGCTCGAGCTTCCCTCCCTCGACAGAGAGGTCAGCCTCCCGGCGCCCGCCTCCCTCGCTGAGTACGGAGCGGCGGAGGGGATCGCCGTCCCCGTTGCCGAGCCGGGCCGGCCCCTCGTCGCCCTGGGCGCCTACGCGGCCCAACCCAGGTTCTTCAGCCGCGACGAGGAGCTCTTCCTCCACGCGGTCGCCAGCCTGCTCGCCGCCGCTGTCTCCCGGCGCCGTCTGGAGGAGAGCCTCCGCCAAGCCCAGAAGATGGAGGCAGTCGGACGCCTGGCCGGCGGCATCGCCCACGACTTCAACAACATCCTCTTGGCCATCAAGGCCGAGGCATGGCTCCTCACCGCCCGGCTCGGGGCGGAAGCGGAGGAGAGGGGGCTGGTGCAGGCCATCGACGAGGCCGCCGAGCGGGCAGGCGCGCTCGTGCGCCAGCTCCTCGCCTTCAGCCGCGGGCAGTCCTGGCGGCGAGAGCTCCTCGACCCCTCCGCCGTGGTGGCCTCGCTGGCGGAGATGCTCGAGCCCTTGATCGGCGAGACCATCGAGCTCCAGCTCGCTCTGGATCGGAAGGCCGGCCTCGTCCACATGGATCGAGCCCAGCTCGAGCAGGTGGTGATGAACTTGGTGGTGAACGCCCGGGATGCCATGCCCAGGGGAGGACGCCTCACCATCGTCGTCCGCCCGGTGCAGGCCCTGACCGAGAAGGGACGGGCAGAGGAGCGAGGCTTCATCGTGATCGAGGTGACCGACACCGGAGTCGGAATCCCGCCCGCCGACCAGGCTCGGATTTTCGAGCCCTTCTTCACCTCCAAGAGCGAGGGCTCCGGACTCGGCTTGGCCGTCGTCCACAGCATCGTCACCCGCATGGGAGGGCGCATCGAGGTGCGGAGCGCCCCCGGAGCCGGATCCACCTTCTCGGTGTACCTGCCCCGGAGCGCCGACGCTCCCCAGCCGATGGTGCCCGCCCCAGAGCCGGGAGCCCCCAGCCGGGGCGCGGAGACGATCCTCCTGGTGGAGGACGACGAGATGGTGCGGGAGCCCCTGGCTACGATCCTCGAGCAGCACGGCTACCGGGTGCTGGCCGCCTCGAGCGCCGCCGAGGCCCTGCGCCTCACCGACCAGGGCGAGCAGCCGATCGACCTCCTCGTGACCGACGTGGTCATGCCCGATCTGAGCGGCCCCGAGCTGGCCCGCGTCCTGCAGCGCATCCAACCTGAGCTCAAGGTCGTCTACGTCTCCGGCTACCCGGAGCGGGCCGCCGCCTTCGCCGGCCTGGAGGGAAGCCTGACCTGGGAGCGAGCCGTGCTCGTGCACAAGCCCTTCCCGCCGGAGGTGCTCCTGGCTGAGATTCGTGCCCTCCTCGATCAGGAGGTTGCCTCCCCGGCCTCGTCCAGCCCGTCTCGAGCCGGCCGATCCGGCCTCGCCCGCTGACCGAGCCCGGTCCTAGACCGTGAGCCGAAAGACGAGCACGCTCTCCCGCCGCGGACGCTCGGCAAGGAGGGTGGCCGTCAAGGTACCCCTCACGTTGTCGTAGAGGCCGGTGCCGCCCAGCACGGCGAGCTGGAAGAGCTGCCGGTAGAGGACGGTACCGCCCACGACCAGCTTGCCCTTGGGAAGGACGTAGGTTCCCATGCAGACGCGAAGGCTGCGGGTGACGTGGGTGCACACGAGCTCCCCGTGCCCGATCGCCTTGGGGGTGATCCGCCGGTTGAAGAGGAGGCTGCGGGTGATCTCGACGTCGCCCGCGGTGAGGCCCCGCTTGCCGTTGTCGAGCCTGAGGTGACGGATCTCCTCGTCGGTCACGCGGATGACTCCAGGGCCGGTCAGGGCCTGGGAGGCGGGCCACCTCTGCGCCACCAGGAAGGCGAGAGCGGAAGCGGCGAGGAAGCCGGCGACCTTCCACCGCATCGGCTTTCCCTTTCTGGGGCCAGCCGGCGACTCCTCCCCCCGCCAGGGGACAAGGCGGGCCGACAGGAGCGCTCAGGCGATGTGCCCCGCCAGGGACCCGGGGTCGACCGGCTGGGCGCTGCGCACGAGCGCCCGGGCCTCGTCCACCCTGCCCCACACGTTCCAGAGGAGGACGCCCCGTACCCGGTCCTGGCCGTCCAGGTAGTAGACGACGCCCTCCCGGTAGGGCTCCCTCCAGTCGGACACGGTGCGCAACCGCGAATCGAGCTCGCCTACGGCCTCGTAGCCGAGGTCGAAGAGGTCGGAGTAGAAGAAGGGCAGGTGGTCGTAGGGCTCACCCGCCCCCGCCATGTTCCGACCCACCGCCCGGCCGTGGCCGTTGGCGTGGTCTTCGTGCTCGACCCGGAGGCTGCCCAAAGGGGGGGCCGGGAAGCGGGCGACATCCCCGGCGGCGAAGACGTCGTCGCGGCCGCCCACGCGGCCCAGCTCGTCCACGACGATGCCGTCCTCGACCGGAAGCGACGCCGAGCGGGCAAGTTCCACCTCGGGCTCGATCCCCAGGCCGGCCACGATCGCGGTGGCCTGGAGCACGCGCCCGCTCCCCGTCGTGGCGGCGCGGGAGGCATCCCCGGCGAGGGAGGTCACCGTCTCTCTCGGGACCACCTCCACCCCCCGCTCGCGGTAGTAGCCGTTCAGGAACTCCGCTAGGTCGGCGGGGAACAGGCGGCCGCCGATCCCATCCTCGGGGAAGACCATGGTCACCCGTCGCCCGCTCGTGGCCAAGGCGGCGGCGATCTCCGAGCCGATGAAGCCGCCCCCGACGACGAGGAAGCTCGAGCCCTCCTCCTGGGCGAGGGCGCGCAGGCGCCGGTAGTCGTCGAGGGTGCGGAAGTAGATCGCCCCCTCGCCGGGTCCGGAAAGGCGCCGAGGGCGGCCGCCGGTGGCGAGCAGGAGCCGCTCGTAGGCGTAGGTCTCCCCCTGGTCGTCGGTCGCCCGGCGGGCCTCGAGGTCGAGCGAGACCACCCGCCGACCCAAGTGGAGGTCGACGCCCAGCTCCTCCGTGCGCCGCCACACCTTCTCCTCGGGCGCTCCTTTCCACAGGCCCTTGGAGAGCGGCGGTCGGCTGTAGGGGGGGTGGGGCTCGTCCCCGACTAGGCCGATCGAGCCCTCGCCGTCCAGCTCCCGGATCCCCTTGCAGGCGGCGTCGGCGGTCATGCCCCCGCCCACGATCAGGTAGCGGTACCTGCGCATCTCCATCACCTCGCCTCCGGTCGATAGGTCCGTGCTCAAGCAGATTAGGCCCTGGCCCCGCCGAGCTGACGCAGCCTCGCTCGCCCGCGTGGCCCACGGTCCTGAGCGTCGCCTACCCGACAAACAGAAAGGCCCTGTTTCCAGGGCCTTTTCTTGAGCCGACGCCCGGACTCGAACCGGGGACCCCATCATTACGAG
>CAZQRA010000018.1:0-47333 GCA_964595575.1 uncultured Gaiellales bacterium | reverse complement strand
TACGGAGCCGCGGCGGAAGGGGAGCGACACCCAGCGCTCGGAAAGAGGGGCTAGGGGGACTTGACTTTGTGGCGCCGCTCCGCTCGAATGTCAGACACCATTTGACTCTGGGGGCGAGCGGTTGTATACAAAGAGCCTTGTCTGTGCGGGCATGGGACATCTGCGGTCTACCTTCCCCTTCCCGGGCGCCCGCGAGCCTGGCTTCTACCACTTCCTCACGGGGACGGCGAGGAGAAAGGAGTGTTGCTCATGACTGACAGCTTTGACCACGAGGAGTACCTTGGGCAGCTCCAGGAGTACGCGGAGCAGCTCGGCTACACGGACGAGCTGACCCGCGGCGACTGGAGCGACCCTGCTGCGGAGCGGGCGCGGACGCCGTCCGAGCTGCGCATGACCCGCCGGCAGCTACTCGTGCGCGGCGGGGCGGGAGCTGCGGCGGTGGCAGGCCTGGGGGCGCTGGCGGGGCCGGCCGCTGCCTCCACGGCCAAGGGCGGTAAGTTCACGGGCACGCTGAACGTCATCAGCCTGGGCGTGGAGTGGCCGCCGGGCTCTCAGAAGCAGGCCGAGAAGGACCTCGGCTTCAAGTTCAACGTCCAGCTCATGGGTACCAACGCCCAGGTGCAGAAGGCGATCACCGCTCCGGAGAGCTTCGACGTGGGCGGCCTCTACAACTACCAGTTCTTCCAGATCTGGCCTACGGGCAACATGGCCCCCGTGGACACGAGGAAGCTCAAGGACTGGAACCGCTTCTACCCGCTGTTCACCAAGGGCAGGGTGCTGCCGGGCTCGAAGACGTGTACGTCGGGTCAGGGGAACGCGCCCTTCCGGGTCCTCTTCCTCGACCTGGAGGGAGTCGGGCCCAACCGCATCGGCAAGAGCACCGGCCTTCCCCTCAGCCCCGAGGGTCCCCGGAGCAACCGCCAAATCGTCATCTGGTGGGACGAGAAGCGCAATCGCCCCTACTTCAACAGGCCCCAGCCCCGCTACATCATCGGCCCGCCCGCCCACTTCAACATGGACTCCATGGGCTACAACGCGGACGTCATCCAGAAGCGGCCCGAGCAGGTCTCCTGGGCAGAGCTCTTGAACGCGAAGTGGCGGGGTCGAGTAGCGTTGCTCAACGACCCGGGCATCCTCACCCAGGACGCAGGCAACGCGGTTCAGGCTCTGGGCCTGATGAAGTTCAAGAACCTGGGCAACATGACCCGGGGCGAGATGGACCGCCTGTTCAAGATCCTGACCAGGTACAAGAAGCAGGGGCACTTCCGGGCCTTCTGGGCCACCTTCAACGAGTCGGTGAACCTCATGGCCTCCAAGGAGGTCGTCATTGAGTCCATGTGGTCGCCGGCGGTGGCCTTGCTCGTGGCCCAGGGCGTCAACGTCCGCTACGCCAAGCCCAAGGAGGGCATGCGTGGCTGGTGCAGCGCTCAAGGCATCACGGCCAACGCGGCCAAGAACCCGGACAAGCTGCAAGCGGCCTACGACTACCTCAACTGGATGACCGACGGCTTCCTGGGCGCCCTCATCATGCGTCAGGGCTACTACATCGCTAACGGCAAGGACCTGAAGAGGTGGATCGCCGGGCCGGGCAAGAAGCTCGGCTTCTCGCCCGAGGAGTACGAGTTCTGGTACGAGGGCAAGCCCGCCAAGCGCGACCTGCCCGGTATCACGGGGAACGTGGGCGACATCAAGAAGGGACAGGTGCGCGACGGAGGCTCCTTCCTCAGCAGGTCCTGCCACTACTCGTCGTGGAACTCCTTCTTCACCGAGAACCTGTACCAGGTGAAGAAGGTGAACGAGTTCCTCAGCGCGTAGGGGATGGCGGAGGACGTCGCGGGTCCGACCGCGGAGGGGGCGGCATCCGCCGCCCCCTCCGGGACCAAGGCCTCAGGGCTCGACCTGGTGAGCTTGACCAAGGTCTTCCCCGGAGGCACGGTGGCGGTGGAGGACTTCAACCTCCACATCGACCACGGGGAGTACGTCGTCCTGCTCGGCCCCTCCGGCTGCGGCAAGACCACCACCCTGCGCATGATCGGGGGACACGAGCACCCGACGAGCGGCGACATCCTCCTGGACGGGGAGTCGCTGGTGGGCTTACCTCCCCACAAGCGGCCTACGACCACCGTCTTCCAGCACTTCGCCCTCTTTCCCCACCGCACGGTGCTGGAGAACGTCGAGTTCGGGCTCAAGATGCACGGCGAGCCCAAGCAGGAACGTCGACGGACGGCCTTGGAGATCCTGGACATGGTGGGCCTTCGCGAGCTGGCCGACCGCAAGCCGCGGCAGCTCTCGGGGGGCCAGCAACAGCGGGTGGCGCTCGCCCGGGTGCTCGTGACCAAGCCCAAGGCCCTCCTCCTCGACGAGCCGCTGGGCGACCTCGACCGGCTGCTCCAGCTGCGGATGCGGGTCGAGCTTAGGAATCTCCAGCGCCAGCTCGGCCTCATGTTCATCCACGTCACCCACAACCAGGAAGAGGCGCTGTCCATGGCCGACCGGATCGTGGTCATGCACGCCGCCCGCATCCAGCAGGTAGGAGACCCGCTCACCATCTCCACCCGCCCCGCCAACGAGCTGGTGGCCACCTTCATGGGTGACAACAACATCGTCCGCGGCCGGGTAGCGGCCAGGGAGGGCGATCGGATCGTGGTGGAGAACGACCACGGGCTCCGGGTGAGGGCTCTCGACCCCGGATCCACCCGCAAGGTCGGGGCCCCGGCCGCGGTCGCGTTTCGAGCAGCCGCGGTCAAGGTGGACGGGCAAGGGGAGGTCGCAGGCGAGAACCAGGCGGAGTGCGAGATCGTGTTCGTCGAGTACCTAGGCGACCTCGTCAAGCTCCACCTGTCGGCAGGCGGCGAGCGCATGCTGGCCAAGGTGCCCGGCGATCGCTACCCCGAGCTCCGCGGCCGCGAGGGCTCGACTGTTCGCATCTCCTGGAGCGAGAAGGATGTCCAGCTCCTCCAATCCTGAGCCTTCCGGCGGCGACTCCCAAGCTCGGATCGACCTGGGTCAGGTCGAGCGGGCAGAGGCCTTCCTGGCCGAGCAGCCGCCGGTGGCAGAGAAGGCCTTGGGCGAGGGCACTGTGGGCCTGCGCAAGTCCGCCTGGGGCACGCTCGCCTGGGCCACCCCTGGCGCCGCCTGGCTCGGCTTCTTCCTCCTCGCTCCCCTGACCTTCATCGTTCTCGTCAGCTTCTGGACCTTCGAGCAGGGAGCCAAGTCGGGCTTCCGGGTCGACTGGACGCTCGCCAACTACACCTCCATCTTCCACGACAGCGTGTACTGGAACAACATGCTGACGAGCCTCCAGACGTCGCTGATTGCGGTAGGGGCGTGCCTCGTCTTCGGCTTTCCTGTCGCGTACTTCCTGGCCCTCAAGGTGCAGACCTTGAAGTGGCAGATCGGGCTCTTCATCCTGGCCCTCGCCCCCTTTTGGACGAGCTTCCTCACCCGCTCGATCGCCTGGACGTTCCCGCTCATGGGCCGGGAAGGGGCCCTCAACAAGGCCCTGACCGGCCTCGGCATCGTGGACGAGCCCATCGCCGCCTTCGGCTGCTCCACGCTGTCCGTGCGCCTGGCCATGGTGCAGCTCTACATCCTGTTCATGATCACCCCCCTCTTCTTCACCCTGTCGCAGGTCGATCGAGCGGCCTTGGAGGCGGCCCGGGACCTGGGCGGTAACTGGCTCCGCACCTTCAGAGAGGTGATCCTGCCCCAGGCGGCTCCGGGGGCGGTGATCGGCTCCATCTTCGTGTTCGTCCTCACCATGGGCGACTACTCCACGACCCGGGTGATCGGCTGCAACAAGATCGCCTCGGTGGGAACGATCGTGAACTCGAACATCGAGCTGGCGGTCAACTACCCCCGGGGCTCCGCCTCCGCCGTCCTGCTCGTGTTGGCGCTGATCGCCGGCGTGTTCGTGATCACCCGCTTCTCCAACCTCCGCGAGGAGCTCTGAAGTGGCGGTCGAGGCTGCCAGGGCAAAGAGCGCGGAGCGGACGAAGGCCCAGGCCAAGGCTGCCCGCGAGCGCCGCCCCGACTGGGCCAAGTGGGGGCTAGGCGGCTACTTCCTGCTCTTCATCGTCTTCCTCTACGCCCCCATGATCCTCATGGGCATCCTCTCCTTCCAGGGGGTCGAGGGCGCCCTCACCTGGCCCTTCCGGGGGCCCGTGAGCAGCATCTGGTGGGAGTCGATCTTCGATCCCGACAAGCCCAACCCGTTCATCTCCCACGCCACGGAGATCCGGACCGCCGGCCAGAACTCCCTGTGGCTGAGCCTGGCGGCGGGGGCGATCGTGGCCCTGCTCTCCTTCACCCTGTCCATGGCCTTCCGCCGTCGCTTCCGTGGGGATGGGGTCGCCTTCTACCTGATCATGCTGGCGCTCATGACCCCCGGCTACCTGCTCGCCCTTGGCACCCAGATTTTCTGGGCCTACATGGATCAACCCACCTCCATCTGGCGGACAGTGCTCGGCGCCAACGTGGTGTGGGGGGTGGCCTTCGGCTTTTTGGTCATGGTCTCCGTCTGGAACCGCTACGACGAGCACATCGAGGAGGCGGCCCGCGACCTCGGCGCCGACGCCAAGCGCACCTTCCGCGAGGTGACGCTGCCTTTGGTGTGGACGGGCCTCTTCGGCGCCTTCCTGTTCGGGTTCACGCTCACCTGGAACGACTACGACCGTAGCGTGCTCTTCCAAGCGCGCTCCACGGACACGCTGCCTCTGACCATCGGCGGCCTCACCTTCACCGGTGCCATCCGCCCCGACCTCTACGCCTTGGGGACGGCCACCACCCTCGTCTCCATGCTCGCCATCGTGCTCATGCTCGCCGTCGTGGCCGTGCGCGCCCGCTTCCGCGGCGCTCCCGTGTACCGGGTGGAGGAGGAGCTGGGACTGGGGGAGGGCCTGCGCGTCTCCCGCCAGGCTGCCGCCGAGGAGCGGGTCGGCTAGCGACGGCTGGAGACGTGGGCGCCAAGGTGGTGGTGGTCTCCACGGGAGGCACCATCGCCATGCGCCGGGATGCCGCCACGGGCAAGCTCGTCCCCGCTATGAGCGGCCGGGAGCTGGTGGAGACGCTGGCGTGGCGGGAGGCTCCCCCGCTCGAGCTCGATGACTTCGCCCGCGTTCCCAGCTTCGACATGCACGGGGCGCTCGTCCTTGCTCTGGCCGGCCGGGTGCTCGAGCACTGCGCACGGGAGGAGATCGCCGGGGTGGTGGTCACCCACGGTACCGACACCATGGAGGAGACGGTGTACGCGGTCGACCGCCTCCACGGGGGCGATACCCCGGTGGTCTTCACCGGCGCCCAGCGAGGGGCCGACGAGCCGGATACCGACGGCCCGCGCAACCTGCGGGATGCCGTTCGGGTTGCTGTCTCCCCGGCGGCTCGAGGCCGGGGGGCGATGGTCGTCTTCGCCGGGGAGATCCACCCTGCCCGCGAGGCCCGTAAGGTCCACACGAGCGCGGTGCGAGCGTTTGCCTCCCCTGGCTTCGGACCCATCGGCGTCGTGGACGGCGAGCGGGTGCTCTTTTCCCGGCGCCCCGAGAGGCGTCCTCCTCTTCCTCTCCCCAGGGAGCTTCCTCGGGTCGACCTGGTGCGCCTCTATGCCGGGAGCGACGGCGTCTTCCTGCGGGCTGCGGTCGAGGCCGGGGCCAAGGCCATCGTGGTGGAGGGCACCGGACGGGGAAACGCCAACGAGCAGGTCATGCGCTCGGTGCGGGAGGTGGTGGCCGCCGGCGTTCCGGTCGTGGTGTGCTCCCGCTGCGCCGAGGGGCGGGTGGAGCCGGTCTACGGCCGAGGCGGGGGCCGTGACCTGGCCGAGGCGGGGGCCCTCTTCGCCGGCGACCTGGCGGGACCCAAGGCCCGGGTCCTCCTCCAGCTTGCGCTGGGAGCAGGCGTCCCCGTCGAGGAGGCGCTCGCCGCCGAGTCGGGGTAGTGCTGGCGCGAGCCTCGACCCTTCTCGTCCTCTGCGGCCTGGCCTCGGCCGCCACTCCCGTCAACGTGAACGTATCCCGCCTTCCCGGGCTCCAGAGCAGCCCTGCCATCGCCGTCGACCCCAGCGACGACCGCGTCCTCCTCGCCGGCTCGACCAGCGTCGAGGAAGGGACGGTACGCATCTACTCCTCCACGGACGGGGGGATGACGTGGGCGACGAGCACCGCCTACCCTCCCCCCGCCCTGCGCCTACGAAGCTGCTCCTCCGACGCGGGCGTAGCCATCGCCCACGACGGCTGGCAGTACTACTCGTTCGCGCGGGCAAGCCCCTGCCGAGAGGGGGCGCCCCAACGGGTGTACGTCATGTCCCGCCCGGGCCCGACCGCGTCCTGGTCGCGGCCGGTCCAGGTGGCGTCCCTCTCGGGGGCCCTCTTCGACGACAAGCCGGCCATCGCCGTGGATGCCTCCTCGGCGAGCCCCTACCGGGGCCGGGTGTACGTGGCCTGGTCGCGGGCGAGCCGGGCCGGCAAGCTCGGCGTCTACGTGAGTCGAAGCGACGATCACGGCCGCAGCTGGTCGGCGCCGGTTTTGGCCAGCCGGGGCGGGAAGCAGCCCACCTACGCTGGGGTGGCGGTCTCCCGAAGGGGGACGGTGTACGTGGTCTGGGACGACATGGGGGAGTTCGGGATCTGGATCGCCCGCTCCACCGACGGCGGAGCGACGTTCGGCGACCAGCGCAAGGTGGCCTCGTTCGTGGCCGTGACGATCCCCCACTGCGGGGCTGGGATCGTCATCCCCGCCCAGCCCCGAACCTGCGTCAACGCCAACCCCACCGTCTCGGTGGATACCTCGAGTAAGCGCTACTCGGGCCGGGTGTACGTGAGCTACGCCCGCACCGAGTTCCGCGGCCGCCAGGCGGCCTACATAGCCGTGTTCGACGCCCGGTTGAGGCGTCTTCGGCCCGACCCCGAGACGGGCGAGGGACGGCCGATCGCCCCCCGCTCCGCTCGCCTCGGGGCCGACCAGTTCTGGCCCGAGTCGGCCGTCGACCCCAGGACGGGCACGGTCTGGGCCTGCTTTTACGACACCCTGGGCGACCCGGACCGCAAGCGGGCCTCCTTCTCCTGCACCCTCTCTCGGGACGGGGGCGCTAGCTGGGCGAGGCCGGTGCGGGTGGCCTCGGTTCCCTCCGACGCCACCCAGCCCGGCGCCAGCGGCCACTACGGCGTCTACCAGGGCCTGACCGCCCTGAACGGCGTCGCCCACCCTGTGTGGACCGACACCCGCGACCTCGCGACCTTGGGGGAAGAGATCTACACGGCGCGGGGGCTGAGCGAGGCCAGACTCGCCTCGCTCAGCCGCCCCTAACCGTGATCACGCGCGGGGGCTTCGCGCCTTGAAGTCGTCGGCGATCTCGTCGAAGGTGGCCCAGCGGACTCCCTGGTGGCGGTTGATGTACTCGATGATGCGCTCGTGCATGAGTAGCACCTGGGGGCGTCCGGAGACGTCCGGGTGGATGGTCATGGCGAAGACGGCGTAGTCGAGCTCGCGGTAGACCCAGTCGAACTGGTCGAGCCAGAGCTGCTCGATGTCGCGGGGATTGACGAAGCCGTGGCTGTTCGGGGCCGCCTTGATGAACATCATAGGCGGCAGGTCGTCCAGGTACCAGCTGGCCGGGATTTCGATGAGGTCGGTCTCCTGGCCGCGGACGAGGGGCTTCATCCACTCCTCCGCCGGCTTGGAGTAGTCGATCTTCGTCCAGCTGTCCCCCACCCGCACGTAGTAGGGCTGGAAGTCGTTGTGCATGAGCGAGTGGTCGTACTTGATACCGTGCTTGAGGAGGAGCTCGTTCGTCACCGGCGAGAACTCCCACCAGGGAGCGACGTAGCCGGTCGGCCGCCGGCCCGAGACCCGCTCCACGAGGTCGATGCACTTGACCAGCACCGCCTCCTCCTGCTCGGGGGTCATGGCGATCGGGTTCTCGTGCGAGTAGCCGTGGATCCCGATCTCGTGGCCGGCGTCCACCACCATCTGCGTCTGCTCAGGGAAGGTCTCGATGGAGTGGCCGGGGATGAACCAGGTCGTCTTGATGCCGTACTTGTCGAACAGCTTGAGCAGCCGCGGGGTGCCGATCTCCCCGGCGAACATGCCCCGAGAGATGTCGTCGGGGGAGTTCTCGCCCCCGTACGAGCCCAACCAGCCGGCGACGGCGTCCACGTCCACGCCGTACGCGCAGAAGATCTCCTTTGCCATCTCGCACCTCCTGGGTCCGGTACAAGACGACTCTAAATGTGCGTGCTCTGCGGCGCCCTCCTAAGCGACCACTGGGCCGAGCAGGACGGTCGCCGGGCCCGCCTGCTCCGGGTCGCGTTCGCCAACCGCGTGCTCCAGCCCTTTGGTCTCGAGCTTCGCGACTGGGCAGGGGGCGTCTATCTCCTCGCCGATCGCAAGGGCCGCTCGGCGGTCGTCTCCGACCTCGGCTCGCTCTGGGCCGAGGCGGAGAAGCTCCACGGCCGCCCCCTCGACCCCCTCGATCCCACCCTCCTCGCCGCCCTTGGCTAGGGTTCCCGTCTCCGTCGTCACCGGCTTTCTGGGCTCGGGGAAGACGACCCTGATCGGCAGGCTCCTTCGCCACCCGGGCATGAGCGAGACGGCCGTGATCGTGAACGAGCTTGGAGAGGTGCCCCTCGACCACTACCTCCTCCGCCGTGTGGACGAGCGCACCGTGGTCATGGCCTCGGGCTGCGTCTGCTGCGCCCTGCGCGGCGACCTCGCCGACGAGCTCCGTGACCTCCTGTCGCGCCGGGAGCGCGGGGAGATCCCGTCCTTCCAGCGGGTGCTCGTGGAGACGACGGGCCTGGCCGACCCCGCCCCCATCGTGGCCACGATCCTCACCCAGCCGCTGGTTCGCCACCGCTACCAGCTCGAGTCGGTGATCGCCACCGTGGACGCGGTCCACGGGCTGCGCTTGCAGGAGTCCGTGAAGCAGGCGGCCGTGGCCGACACGCTGGTCGTAACCAAGGTGGACGTGGCCGATCCGGGCCCGGTGGCGGAGGAGCTTCGCCGGCTGAACCCGACCGCCGCCCTAGTCGAGGCCGCTTTCGGAGACGTCGATCCCGGGCTCCTCTTGGCAGGCAAGCGCCGCCGCCGGGACGCCGTGGCGGCGACTTCGGGGAGCCACACGGGCGGTGTCCAAGCCATCTCCCTCGTTCTCGAGGAGGAGCTCGACTGGACAGCCTTCGCCGTCTGGCTGACCATGCTCCTGCAGGCGCGCGGCCGCGACCTCTACCGGGTCAAGGGGCTTCTCAACGTCGGCGCGCCGGGACCGGTGGCACTGAACTGCGTCCAGCACGTCGTCCACCCTCCCGAGCACCTCGACGCCTGGCCCGACCAGGATCGGAGGTCGCGGCTCGTCTTCATCGGCCGCGGTCTCGACCAGGAGCGCCTGGAAGCATCCCTGCGGGCCTTCAACCGGGCTTCCCGGGCCCCGTGACCCGGCCCGGGGCAAACGGCGAGTCGAGACCTGCCTCCCGGGATAATGGCCACATGGGCGTAGACACTCCCCTCGATCGCGAGGAGTTTCGGCGCTGGCGCGAGGAGGCGGGGCGGGCCCTGGAAGCCGCTCGTCTCCAGGCGGGGGCCGGGCTCCACAACTGGGCCTGCTTCCTCGCTGAGCAGGCCGCCCAGCTCGCTCTCAAGGGCCTTCTCCATGGCCTCGGCCGGGGCCCCTGGGGGCACGACCTCGCTCGTCTCTTGGACATGGCCTGCGAGGCTGGAGTCGAGCCGTCACCGGCGGTGGCCGACGCCCTGCGACGTCTCAGCCGCCACTACATCCCCGCCCGGTACCCGGATGCCCACGCCGCCGGACCCCCGGCCTCTCACTACGCTGCTTCCGACAGCGAGCAGGCTCTTGGGGACGCGGGCTCGGCCCTGGAGTTCGTAGACAGGACGTGGGAGGCCCTCGGTGGCTGACCCTCTCGCGGCCCGCCGGGCGGAGCGCGAGCGTCTGCTCGGGCTCGCCCGGGAGTACGTGCGCTGCCTCTCCGCCCGTCTTCCTGTGAGGGCTGCCTTCGTGGTGGGCTCGGTGGCGCGGGGCGACTTCAACGTGTGGAGCGACGTGGACGTGCTGGTGGTGGCCGAGGGGCTCCCAGAGCGGGCGCCCGAGCGGACGGCTCTCCTCCTCGAGCAGGCACCGGCCGGCGTCCAGCCTGTGGGCTTTACCCCCGCCGAGCTCGAGCAGGCGCGCCGCCGCCGGAACCCGCTCGTGCTGGAAGCGGACGAGCGTGGCATCCCCCTTCCGGCAGGAGGGCCTCAGTAGGAGCGGGGCAAGCCGAGCACGTGCTGGCCGAGGTAGGCGAGCACGAGGTTGTTGGATACGGGTGCCACCGAGTAGAGCCGCGTCTCCCGGAACTTGCGCTCCACGTCGTACTCCTCGGCGAAGCCGAACCCGCCGTGGGTGTCCAGGCAGACGTTGGCAGCCTGCCAGGAGGCCTCGGAGGCGAGAAGCTTGGCCATGTTCGCCTCCGGCCCGCAGGGAAGCCCCTGGTCGAACAGCCAGGCCGCCTTGTAGCGCACGAGGTCGGCTGCCTCGATGGCGGCGTGGGCCCGGGCGATGGGAAACTGCACGCCCTGGTTCTGGCCGATGGGCCGGCCGAACACGACCCTCTCCGACGCGTAGCGGGAGGCCTTCTCCACGAACCAGCGACCGTCGCCGATGCACTCGGCGGCGATGAGGATGCGCTCGGCGTTCATGCCGTCCAGGATGTAGCGGAACCCCTTGCCCTCCTCGCCCACCAGGGCATCCTCGGGCACGAGCACGCCGTCCAGGAAGATCTCGGTGGTGGCGTGGTTCATGAGCGTCTTGATGGGCCGGATGGTCATGGTGCCTGCGGCCAGTGCCTCCCGCATGTCGACGATGAAGGTGGAGAGCCCGTCAGTCCTGCGCTCGACTTGGTCGAGGGGCGTCGTTCGGGCGAGGAGGAGCATGAGGTCGGAGTGGAGGGCCCGCGATGTCCAGATCTTTTGGCCGCGGATGAGGTAGCCCCCTGCCACCCGCTGGGCGCCCGTCTGGATGCGGGTCGTGTCCGAGCCCACGGTGGGCTCGGTGACGGCGAAGGCCTGCAGCCGGAGCTCCCCGGAGGCGATGCGGGGGAGGTAGCGGCGCTTCTGCTCCTCGGAGCCGTGGCGGAGGATGGTGCCCATGGTGTACATCTGGGCGTGGCAGGCGGCGGCGTTGCCGCCGGAGGCGTTGATCTCCTCCAGGATGACGCTGGCGGCGGTGAGCGAGAGGCCCGCTCCTCCGTACTCCTCGGGGATGAGGGCAGATAGCCACCCGTGCTCGGTCAGGGCTCGTACGAACTCCTCCGGGTAGCGATCGGGCTCGAGCGACCGCCAGTACTCGCCGGGGAACCGCGAGCAGAGCTCCCGCACCGCCGCTCGGATCTGGGCGAGCTCCTCGTCGACGCGGAAGTCCACTAGCGGCCCCCCCGCTCGAGCAGGCGGCGGGCGATGATGAGCTGCTGGATCTCGTTCGAGCCCTCGCCGATGAGGAGGAGGGGGGCGTCTCGGTAGTAGCGCTCGGGCCGGTACTCGAGCGAGTAGCCGTACCCGCCGTGGATACGCATGCAGTCCAGGGCGTTCTCCTGGGCGGCCTCGGTGGCGAAGTACTTGGCCATCCCTGCCTCCAGGTCGGCCCGCGCTCCCGCCGCCTTGCGCCGGGCTGCCTGGAGGGTGAGAAGTCGCGCTGCCTCTGCCCGAGTGGCCATCCTGGCCAGCATGAGCTGTACCGCCTGGTGGTGGGCGATGGGCTTGCCGAACGCCTCTCGCTCCCTCGCGTAGCGGAGGGCATCGTCGAGGGCTGCCTTGGCCAAGCCTGCTCCGCGGGCGGCGACGTTGACCCGCCCCACCTCGATGCCGCTCATGAAGTACTTGAACCCCTGGCCGACACCTTCCTCTCCGCCGAGTACGCTCGAGGCGGGCGTGCGGAAGCCGTCGAACACAAGCTCGGTGGACTCGACCCCCTTGTACCCCAGCTTCCTGAGGCCCGGCATGGGGATGCGAAGGCCGGGGAGCTCGGAGACCTCCGGCTCCTTCTCGATGATGAACCCGGTCATGCCCCTGTGGGGTGGCTGTGCCTCGGGGTCGGTCTTGGCCAGCAGCATGACGATGCCGGCTCGCCAGCCGTTCGTGACCCACATCTTCTGGCCCCGAATCACGTACTCGTCCCCGTCGCGGACGGCGACGGTGCGGATGGCCTGGACGTCCGAGCCGGCATGGGGCTCGGTCATGGAGAAGCAGGCTCTCACCTCTCCCGAGGCCAGGCGGGGCAGGTGGCGGCGGCGCTGCTCCTCGGTGCCGTGGTGGCGGATCATCCAGCTGGCGATGAAGCTGCCATTCACGATCCCCGACAGGGTGGGCCACCCCCGGGACAGCTCGAGCACGATCATGGCGTAGGTGTCGAGGCCGAGGCCGAGGCCCCCGTACTCCTCGGGCACGGTCACGCCGAAGAGGCCCATCTGCCGCATCGTCTCCACCATCTGCTCGGGGAACTCGTCTGCGTGCTCGAGCTCGGAGGCGTGGGGTATCACCTCCCGATCGACGAACTCGCGGACAGCGGCGACGAGCTCCTCTTGCTCGGCGGTGAGCTCGAGCGTGGTCATCGTGTCGGTACCTCCTGGGGAAGAGCGGTGAGGGGAGCGAGGGCAGCGCTCAGCGTGTCTTGCCGCTCCAGGCTCATGACGGCCTGCTCGATCTCGTCCGCGGCCTTCTCGTCGAGCGCTAGGAGGGCGTTGTCGCGGAACTTGGCCCGGACTGCCTCCTCGCTCAGGGGGTTCTCGGGCGAGCCGAGCTGGTAGGGGTGGTCGACCTGGAGTGTCCTTCCGTCGCGCAGGCGAACGCGGGCGCCGCCGGGGAAGGAGCCTGGGTAGGTCTCGTAGCGCGCGGTCTCGTAGCGCACCCGACGGGCAAGGGCCAGGACGCGAGGGTCGGCGATCGCCTCCTCGCTGTAGGAGGCAAGGCCCAGGCGGCCGTGGACGATCATGGCGGCGGCGGAGTACTGGAGGCTGAACTTGCCCTCGTACTCGCTGCGGGGGGCGCGCTTCTGCTCGGCGGGCTCGAGAACGATAGGCACTGCCTCCTCGGGCACGACCACCACCACCTCCTCGATCTCCTCGGGGTCGAGCCCGGCTGCCACCTCGGCGACGGCCCCCAGGGCGCCGTGCATGTAGTGACAGGCGGGGTAGGGCTTGAAGGCGATGCGGAGGGTCTCCCAGCGCAGGCCCAGGTCGGCGAGCTCCGAGTCGAGGTCGATGACTCCCGGCTCGGCCCCGAGGAAGGCGTGGTACAGCCCGAAGGGGCCCTCCAGCACCGACGGCGGCCCCTCGGCCCCGAGGCCGGCTAGGCGAGCCGCCAGAAGCCCCCCGTGGGCTGCCCAGGCAGGATGGACCGGCTTGGTGGCGGTGCCGTCCTCGAGGTAGGCAAAGAGGCCGGAGGCGAAGGAGCCGGCAATACCGAGGGCGCTGGTCGTGCGCCCCCGGTCGAGGCCGGCCAGGCGCGCGGCGGCGGCCGTGGCCCCGAAGATCCCGCACACCGCGGTCGGGTGGAAGCCCCGGGCGTGGAAGGCGCCGGGGGCGGCCATGCCGATGCGGGTCACGATCTCGTTGGCGACCACGATCGCCGCCAAGGCCTCCTGGCCGCTTCCCTCGGCTGCCTCGGCCGCAGCCAGGGCGGCAGAGCAGGTCACCACCGACACGTGGCAGATAGAGGCCGAGTGGGTGTCGTCGAAGTCGAGGCCGTGGCAGAGCATGGCGTTGGCGAAGGCGGCGTTGGGCGCAGGAAGACGGAAGGGAAGCCCGATGGTGGTGGCCTCCTTGGCGCCGCCCATCTCGGCCAGCACCTCTCTCCCCTGGGTGGCTACGCCCAAGGCGTGCGCGGCCAGGCCGCAGCCGAGCGTGTCCAGCAAGTGGAGCTTGGCCGCCGCCACCACGTCCGAGGGGATGTCCTGGAAGCGAAGCTCCTCCGCGAACGCCGCGATCCGCGAGGCTGAGCTCGTCTGCGAGGCTGAGGTGGAGTCGTTCATCGCTGCCAGCGGGAAGTCAGGAGACCGTCCAGGGCTCGTCCGTACCGGGGAAGGCATCCTTCACCTCCGGCGCACCCCGCTTGTAGACCATGAAGGTGCGGGTGAACTCGATCACCACTTCCCGCCGCTGGTTGATGCCCCGGCAGCGCATGGACACGATGCCCACGCTGGGGTTGGATCGGGACTCCCGCTTGGCCGTGATCTCGCTCTCGGCCCAGATCGTGTCGCCCACGAACACGGGCTTGGGCAGCTTGATCTCTCCCCAGCCCAGGTTGGCGGCGGCGTTCTCGCTCGTGTCGGGGACGGTGAGGCCCACCACCAAGGCCAGGGTGAAGGCGCTGTTGACGAGGGGCCGCCCGAACTGGGTGCGCCCGGCGTAGGGGACGTTGAAGTGGATCTGGTTCGTGTTCATCGTCAGGCAGGTGAACCAGATGTTGTCCGTCTCGGTGATGGTGCGGCCGATGCGGCTACGGAAGACATCGCCTACCTCGAAGTCCTCGTAGAAGCGGCCTCTCCATACCTTGGGCGCAGCCTCGGATTCGATCCTCATTGCGGTCCTCCCTTGGCTCTCGTTGCTTCCTGAAGCACAGCCCGGGCCCGCTCCACCACGGCCAGGTCGACCATGGTGCCCTCCAGGCCGACGGCTCCCCGGCCGGAGGAGACCGCCTCCTCGAAGGCGCTGACCACCCGCCGTGCCCAGGCCACCTCCTCGGGCGCCGGGGAGAAGACCCGGTTGACGACCGGCACCTGGGCGGGATGGATGCAGAGCTTGCCGCGGAGCCCGAGCGAGCGCGCAAGCCGGCACTCCGCCTCCAGGCCCTGGCTGTCGCGGACGTCCAGGTAGACGACGTCGAAGGGCGGGCGCAGGCCCGCTGCTGCTGAGTCGACCACGATCTTGGAGCGGGCATACAGGATCTCGAGACCGTCGGGGCGCGGCTCCAGGCGGAGCTCGGCGCCTAGGTCGGCAGCCCCCAGAGCGAGGGCGAACACCCGGGGCTGGCAGGCAGTCTCGTAGGCCAGGCGCAGTCCGGAAGCCGTCTCCACCACGGCCAAGAGGGGCGGGCCCTCCTCGCCCAAGGCCGCGATCGCGTGCGGCGTGGCCTTGGGGATGACGAGGGCATCCAGGGGAAGCCCCTCCATCGCTGCCAGGTCGTCCTGCCAGTACGGGGTGTCGATCCCGTTGATACGGACCATGCGCGCGCAGCTTCCCTCCGTCTCGGGGAGAAGCCGAGCTACCAGCTCCCGGGCCCGTTCCTTCTCCGCGGGCGCTACCGCGTCCTCGAGGTCGCATACCACCGCGTGCGCCTCCCCCGCCAGGGCCTTGCGCAGCTTCCCCTCGTCGCTTCCGGGAGCGAAGAGGAGGGAGCGAAGGTGAGGGAGCCGAGCGTCCGTATGCCTGTATATGTCAGACATTCGAGCCGATGTCAACCTGCATCCCCCGGGGCGCCCCGTCGCACCCGCTTGACAGACGCTCGAAAGTCAGACATAAAGGGGTCTCACGCTGTCGCCACGAGAGGAGGTCTGAGGATGAGGGCGGTTCGCTTCCACGAGTTCGGCGGGCCCGAGGTCCTCCGGGTCGAGGAGGTGCCGGATCCAGTGGCCGGTCCCGGCGAGGTCGTGATCGATATCACCGCCTCGGCCCTGAACCACCTGGACGTCGATGTTCGCCAGGGAGTCTCCCGCTTCCCCGTCCAGCTCCCCTTCATCCTCGGCATCGAGCCGGTGGGCAGGATCGCCGAGCTGGGCCCCGGAGTGGAGGGGTGGCAGGTGGGCGACCGCGTCCTTCCCTGGCTCATGAACACCTGCGGCGAGTGCCGGTACTGCCGCACGGGCCGGGAGTCCCTCTGCCTCTCCCCCGGCTTCATCAGCTTCACCACCGGCGGCGCCTACGCCGAGAAGCTCGCCTGCTCGGTCAGGCACCTCGTCCGGGTGCCCGAGCAGCTGGACGACGTCAAGGCCGCCGCCGTCCAGGTCGCCTTCGCCACCTCCTGGCACATGCTCTTCACCCGGGCCAAGCTCCAGCCGGGCGAGACGGTGATGATCAACTCCGTCGGCTCCGGCATCGGCTCCGCCGCCGTGCAGCTGGCCAAGATGGCGGGGGCCTTCGTGATCGGCAACGCCTCCTCCGACGACAAGCTGGAGCGGGCCAAGGCGCTGGGCATGGACGTGGGCATCAACTACCGCGAGCAGGACGTCGTCGCCGAGGTCATGCGGGTGACGGAGGGTCTGGGGGTGGACGTGGTCTACGAGCACGTCGGGGGCCAGAGCTTCCAATGGGGACTCGACGTCCTGGCCAAGGACGGTAGGCTCGTCATCTGCGGAGGCCACGCCGGCGAGGTGGTGCCCTTCGACATCATCCCCTTCTTCCGGGGCCAAAAGAGCGTCATCGGCTCCTTCGTCTACACCCGCGAGGAGGTCGCTACCTGTCTCAAGCTGGCAGCCCAGGGGAAGATCACCCCGCTCGTCCACGCCACCTTCCCCCTGGAGCAGGCACGCGAGGCCATGGAGACGCTGGAGCGGCGCCAGCACTTCGGGAAGATCGTCCTTCTCCCCCAAGGAGGCACAGCATGAGACGGTTAGGAGTCGACGTCGGCGGCACCTTCACCGACCTCATCTACGTCGACGACGAGGCCGGTCGCATCCTCGTGCACAAGGTGCCGACTACTCCTGCCGATCCCTCGCAGGGGACGGTTCAGGGTCTTCGGGAGATCTGCGATCTGGCGGGGACGAGTCCGAGCGAGCTCGACCAGGTGTTCCACGGAACCACCATCGCCACCAACATCGTCATCGAGCACAACGGGGCCAAGGTGGGAATGATCACCACTGAGGGCTACCGGGACATCCTCCACATTGCTCGCCACAAGAAGCCGCTCAACTTCTCGAACTACCAAGATCTCCCCTGGCAGCGCTACCCCATCGTGCGCCGCCGCTACCGGCTGACCGTGCCCGAGCGCATCCTCAAGGACGGCACGGTGCTCGTGCCCCTGGACGAGGACAAGGCTCGCGAGCAGGTGCGGAAGCTCAAGCAGGCTGGAGTGGAGGCGGTGGCGGTGTGCTTCCTCTTCTCGTTCGTGAACCCGGAGCACGAGCGGCGGGTAGCAGAGATCGTGCGCGAGGAGTTCCCGGAGGCCTTCCTTTCCGTCTCCTCCGAGGTGCTGCCCCAGTACCGGGAGTACGAGCGCTTCTCCACGGTCTGCCTCAACGCCTACGTCGGTCCCAAGGTGGCGGGGTACGTGCGTCGGCTCCAGGAGGAGCTGGAGCGCCTGCGGGCGACGAGCCACTTCCACCTCATGACCTCGGCCAGCGGGGTCGCCACCCCCGAGGCGGCGGTGGCCCGGCCCGTCAACCTGCTCATGTCGGGGCCGGTGGCCGGGGTCGTGGGTGGCATCTGGGTGGGAAAGCAGGCCGGCTTCGACAACGTCATCACCCTCGACGTGGGCGGCACCTCTGCCGACATCGGCCTTGCCCAGGAAGGTCGTTTGCGCATGAAGCACCTCTTGGACACGAGGGTGGGGCCCTACCAGGCCATGATCCCTATGGTGGACGTAGACACGATCGGGGCCGGCGGCGGCTCCATCGCCTACGTCGACCAAGGCGGGATCTACCGGGTGGGGCCCCGCTCGGCAGGGGCTGACCCGGGGCCTGCCTGCTACGGCAAGGGGGGCAGGGAGGCGACGGCGACCGACGCCATGGTCAACCTGGGCTGGCTTGTGCCTCGGGCCTTCTTGGGCGGCGAGATGGAGCTCCGCGCCGACCTCGCCCGCCAAGCCTTCGCCGAGGGGCCCGCCAAGGCCCTGGGCATGACCGTGGAAGAGGCCTCGATGGGGGCGGTGCAGATCCTCACCCACTCGATGGTGCAGTCGATCGAGGAGAACTCGGTGCGCAAGGGCTACGACCCGCGCGACTTTGCCCTGGTGGCCGAGGGCGGCGCCGGACCCCTCTTCGCCGTGCAGATCGCGCTGGAGGTGGGGACGCCCTACGTGGTGGTGCCTCCCTACCCCGGCGTCACCGCCGCCATGGGGCTCCTCGCTACCGACATGGTCTACGAGTACGTGGCCACCGTGTACCAGCGGCTCTCGCGCCTGGACGCAGAAGGGATGGAGCGCGCGTTCCGGGAGCTAGAGGAGCAGGCTCGAGCCCAGCTCGAGCGGGACGGGCTTCCTCCCGAGCGAGTCGTTCTCCAGCGGGTGTGCGACTGTCGCTACCTGGGCCAGGGGTACGAGCTTCGCGTGGAGGCAGGCTCGGGGCCCATCGACGATGCCTGGGTAGCGCGGTTGCGGGCCGACTTCCACCGCATCCACGAGCGGGAGTACTCACGCCGGTTCGAGGATGCGGACATCGAGGTACCTAACATCCGGGTGCGCGGCATCGGGCTCATGCCCGAGCTGCGCATGCCCGAGGTGGAGCAGGGCTCGGAGTCTGCCGAGCAGGCCCTGACGCACGAGGGGCAAGCCTGGTTCCGGGTGGACGGAGAGCTGCGTCCGGTCGCCACCCGCTACTACGAGCGCCGGCTCCTGAGGGCGGGCAACCGCCTGACCGGGCCAGCCATCGTCAACCAGTACGACTCGACCACGGTCATACCGCCCGGCGTCTCGGCCCTGGTCGACCGCTACGGCAACCTGGTGGTCGAGGTGGGAGCCTCGGCCGAGGCTAGGGCCATCCTGGCGGGAATGGAGGTGAGCCGACCGTGAGCGTCATGGAGTACGAGCTGGGCAAGCACCCGGGCCCGCCCACGCGCAAGCGCGTGGAGGTGGATCCCATCACCCTGCGCGTGCTCGGGGGAGCCTTCCACGCCATCGCCAAGGAGATGGCAGGCGTCCTCTTCCGGATGAGCTACTCCTCCATCATCCGGGAGTCGGAGGACCTGGGCGCCGGCATCTTCGATGCCGAGGGACGGGAGCTGTGCGAGTCGGACTCGACGCCCATGCACATCGGCTCCCTGCCCTGGTACATCCGCGGCTTCATGCACACCCTGGACGGCAAGGTGGAGGAGGGCGACGTCATCGTCCACAACCACCCCTACCTGGGTGCCTCCCACACCCCGGACGTGGCCGTGGCCGTCCCCATCTTCTGGGAGGGAGAGCACCTCGGCTTCGCCGCCGTGACCGCGCACGTCCTCGACGTGGGCGGCGCCTTCCCCGGTATCAACGCCGACGCCTTCGACGTGTACGCCGAGGCCAAGCTCTACAACGGCCTTCGCTGGTACCGGCGTGGCCAGCTGAACGAGGACCTCGACCGCATGATGTTCGAGAACGTGCGCACCGAGACCATGAACAGGGGCGACATGAACGCCATGCTGGCCGCCTGCCAGCTCGGCCGCGATCGCTTCCTGCGCCTCGTCCAGCGCTACGGCGTGGACACGGTGATGAGCGCCGGCTACGACTGGATGGACTACTCGGAGCGGATGCTGCGGGCCCAGATCGCCAAGATCCCGGACGGCGAGTACAAGGCGCCGACCGGCTGGTTGGACGACGACGCCAGGAACCGGGGCGTGCGCTTGCGGGTGGAGACGACGGTCAGGGTGGAAGGCGACGAGATCACCATCGACCTCACCGGCTCCAACCCCGAGGTGCCCACCGGCTACAACGTCCCCTACGAGGGCTCGCTCCTCGTGGGCGCCTACTACGCGGTGCGGACGATACTCCTGGACGAGGCCACCTTCCCCGAGCACGTGCCCCAAAACGACGGCATCTTCCGGCCGGTGAAGGTGATCGCGCCCAAGGGCACGATCTACAACCCCACCTTCCCCCGGGCCTGCTTCTCCCGCTTCTGCCAGGTGCAGCGGGTGGTGGACAACACGATCCTGGCCCTGGCCGAGGCCCTTCCTCAGCAGGTGACGGGCGGCAACTCGGCCGGTGTCCACTTCTGCTCCTACTCTGGGTTCTTGGAGGAGACGGGCGAGTACTGGATCTACCTGGAGGTGAACGAGGGCTCCTACGGGGGTCGGTACGGCAAGGACGCCATGGACTCGGTAGACAACCTCATGGCCAATACCCGCAACAACCCCATCGAGGAGCTCGATATGCGGTTTCCGGTGCGCTGCGACCAGTACGAGCTCCGTCCCGAGCCCGCCGCTCCCGGCAAGTGGCGGGGCGGGATCTCGATCATTCGCCGAAACCGCTTCCTCGTCGACGGCACCTACTCATGCGAGGGCGACCGCCAGCACGACCCGCCGCGGGGCGTCTTCGGGGGCTGGGACGGCTTGGTCGCGAGCTGTCGCAAGAACCCCGACACCTCCCGGGAGGAGTACCTGGAGGCCAAGGTCACCGGGGTGCCGTTCGCCGCCGGCGAGGTGATCGAGTTCCGCTCTCCCAACAGCGGTGGCTACGGGGATCCCCTGGAGCGGGACCCCGAGCAGGTGCGCGAGGACGTGCTCGATGACTTCACCACCATCGAGCTGGCCCGCGACGCCTACGGCGTCGTGTTCGCCGACGAGAAGACCCTGGCCATCGACTGGCAGGCGACCAAGGCGCTGCGGGAGGAGCTGCGGGCCCACCCCCGCGGCCGCTCCCTCACCGACTACTACGCCGACCGGGGCTTGATCAAGGTCAACCCGGCCACCTCCATCGCCGGCAACAGGGAGTTCGGTATCGAGTGACGGCGGCGTCGACCTCGAGGGAGGGGAAGGCGTGAGGACGCGCGCGCCCAAGGCCTACGAGGTAGTTGCCGCCCGGCTGCGCGAGCAGATCCTGGACGGCGAGCTTTCCCAGGGGACGCGGCTTCCCAACGAGACCGTGCTCGCCGCCGAGTTCGGGGTCAGCCGGGCCACGGTCCGCGAGGCCCTCCGCCTGCTCGCCGCCCAAGGGCTCGTTCGCACGAGCAAGGGCGCGAGCGGCGGAAGCTACGTGACCGTCCCCAGCGCCGGCCACATCTCCGAGTCGCTCCGGTCGGGGATCGATCTCTTGGCGGTGGCCGAGGATCTCACCCTGGAGGAGCTTCTAGAGGCGCGTGAGCTCCTCGAGGTGCCGGCCGCCCGCTTGGCCGCCCAGCGCCGCTCGCTCGAGCACCTCGAGCGCCTGCGGGGGTCGATCCCGGGGCGCCCCCTTGCCCTCCCGACCGACGAGCAGTTCGCCCTGAACCGGGAGTTCCACTCGGTCGTCATCGAGGCGTCGGGAAACACGCTCCTTTACATCGCCGCTCAGCCCGTCTTCACGGTGCTCCAGACGCACCTTGCCCGGTCTGGGCTCGGCCGCCGCTTCCACCGCGCCATCAACGACCACCACCGCTCCATCGCTTCCGCCATCGAGGCCGGCCGGGCGCGGGCGGCCGAGCAGGAGATGCGGGCCCACCTTCGCTTCCTCCGTCCCTTCTACGAGCAGGCCTGGCGGTACGCCGTGTCCGCCCGGGAGCGGGGGTGAGCCGGCAGGGGCTCCGCCTGGGCCTGCAGGGGTCGGGCCAGCTGGTCGAGGGTCTCCCTGCGCCCGCCTTCTTCAGGACCGTGGCCGAGCGGGCGGAGGAGCTCGGCTACGACTCCCTGTGGGCGGGCGACCACATCTCGTTCGTGAACCCCATCCTCGATCCCCTGGTGGCGCTGTCCGTGTTCGCGGCCGTCACCGAGCGGGTGGAGCTGGGGACGGGGGTGCTCCTCCTTCCCCTGCGCCATCCCGCCCTCGTGGCCAAGCAGGCTGCCTCCCTCGACTGGTTGTCGGGGGGGAGGCTCGTCCTGGGCGTGGGGGTCGGAGGCGAGGGGGAGCAGGACTTCCTGGCCGTGGGCGTGGATCGGCGCGAGCGGGGAGCCCGCGCGGACGAGGCCATGGCGGCGCTGCGGGTCCTCTTCGGCGGGCAGGAGGCGAGCTTTCGGGGGCGGTTCGTGGCGTTCTCGGGGGTGACGATCGAGCCTCGCCCGGCGCGCCCCGGGGGGCCACCCCTGTGGGTGGGCGGCCGCTCGCAGGCGGCCCTCCGCCGAGCGGGGAGGCTCGGCGATGGGTGGATGCCGATCTGGGTGTCCCCTGAGCGCTTCGCCCAGGGCTGGCAGGAGGTGCGCCGCCAGGCCCGGCAGGCCGGTCGTGACCCTGAGGCCTTGACGGCGGCGGTAGTGCTACCCGCGCGGGTCGAGGACGATGGCCTTCTGGCTCGACGTCGCGCCCAGGAGCACCTGTCGCGCCGCTACGGTCAGGCCTTCTCGGAGGGCGTCATCGAGCGCTACTGCCTCGCCGGTACTCCGGAGGAGTGCCTGCGGCGCCTGCGCCAGTACGTCGACGCCGGGGCCGCCCACGTCGTCCTCAACCTCTGCGCAGGGCCAGGCGACTTCCTCGTCCAGGCCGAGCGATTGGCCGAGGTGGCTAGGGAGGGAGCAGGGTGGCGGGCCTGAGGCTGCCCCTCGAGGACGTCCGCGTGCTGGCCGTCGAGCAGTACGGCGCCGGCCCTTGGGCGACGCTCCAGCTGGCCGATCTGGGAGCCGAGGTGATCAAGGTCGAGGATCCCCATGCCGGCGGGGACGTCGGCCGCTACGTGCCTCCCTTCCAGGAGGGCGAGCACTCGCTCTTCTTCGAGACCTTCAACCGCGGCAAGAAGTCGATCTCCCTCGATCTCCGCCACCCCCAGGCCCGGCCCGTGTTGGAGGACCTCGTGCGCAGGGTGGATGCCGTGTACTCGAACCTGCGCGGCGACCAGCCCCGCCGCCTGGGTCTCACCTACGAGCAGCTCAAGGACGTCAACCCGCGCGTTGTCTGCTGCTCCCTCTCCGGCTTCGGCATGACCGGCCCGCGGGCGAGCGAGGGAGGCTACGACTACATGATGCAGGGGCTGGCGGGGTGGATGAGCCTGACCGGAGAGCCCGATGGCCCCCCCACCAAGTCCGGCCTGTCGCTGGTCGACCTCTCGGGCGGCTACGCCTCCGCCATTGCCCTCCTCGCCGGCCTGTGGCGGGCACGGAGGGACGGCGTCGGCTGCGACTGCGACGTGTCGCTGTTCGAGACGGCCTTGCACGAGCTCGTGTACGTGGGAACCTGGGCAGCGACGCGCGGCTACGTGCCTCCGCGGCGGCCGAGCTCGGCTCACCCCTCGATCGTCCCCTTCCAGAACTTCCGCGCCAGCGACGGGTGGCTGGTCGTCGCCTGCCCGAAGCAGAAGTTCTGGGAGCGGCTCTGCCAGGCCATCGACCGACCGGAGCTCGCCCACGACGAGCGGTTCTCGAACTTCGCTGCCCGCGACCGAAACCGCGACCAGCTGCTGAGCCTGCTCGAGGAGGTCTTCGCCCGGCGGAGCGTGGACGAGTGGCTCCGGGTGCTTGGGGCCGCCGGCGTCCCCTGTGCCCGCGTCAACAGCGTGCTCGAGGCGCTGGAGGAGCCGCAGGCGCTTGCCCGGGGCGACGTGGTCGAGCACGACCACCCAGTCTTGGGCAGGGTGCGGACCCTGCGGACGCCGCTTCGCCTGTCGGAGGGCGAGCGAGTCCCCTCGCGGGGACCGTTCTGGGGCGAGCACACCGCGGAGGTGCTGATCGAGCTGTGTGGCTACACGCGGGAGCGGGTGCGCGAGCTTGCCCGGGCCGGCGTCTTCGGCGACCTGGAGGTCGCGCCCTGAGCGACCGCGACCTGGTCGGCTACGGCGGGCATCCGCCCGACCCGCGCTGGCCGGGCGGGGCCAGGCTTGCCCTCAGCCTCGTCCTGAACTACGAGGAGGGCGGGGAGCGGACGCCGTCGGAGGGCGACCCCCAGTCGGAGGCCTTCCTCCACGAGGTGGTGGGTGCTCCCCCCAAGGTCGGACGCCGCGACCTCAACGCCGAGTCGACGTACGAGTTCGGAAGCCGGGCGGGCTTCTGGCGCGTCCACCGCATCGTCAGGGAGCACCGCCTGCCCTTGACCGTGTACGCGGTGGGCCGGGCGCTCGAGCGAAACCCGCAGGCCGCGCGGGCGATGGTAGAGGCAGGCTGGGAGGTGGCAAGCCACGGCTGGCGATGGATCGACTACCTGGAGGTGCCCGAGGAGGAGGAGCGGGCTCACGTCCGCCGCTCCGTCGAGGCCATCAAGCGCGCCTGCGGCCGGCGCCCGGTGGGCTGGTACACGGGTCGCGTCTCCGAGCGCACCCGGCGCCTGGTGGTCGAGGAGGGCGGCTTCCTCTACGACTCAGACTCCTACGCCGACGAGCTTCCCTACTGGGTCGAGGTGGCGGGGCGACAGCACCTGGTCATCCCCTACGCCCTGGACGCGAACGACTTCAAGTTCCTGCTCCCTAACGGCTTCGTCACCGCCGGGGACTTCCTCGACTACCTGGTGGACACGTTCGACGTGCTGTACGAGGAGGGAGGGCGGATGATGTCGGTGGGCCTCCACTGCCGGATCGTGGGTCGGCCCGGTCGGGCTCGCGCGCTGGAGCGATTCCTCGCCTACGTGAAGGAGCGGCGAGACGTCTGGGTAGCGACCCGCGAGGAGATCGCCCGCCACTGGCGGGCCTGGCATCCACCTCCCGACAGGGTACCCGGCCCCTGAGCGGGCCCTCCTTCGGCACTCTCCTACCCGCCCTTGAGGGCCTCCTGGAAGAACGCGGACACGATTCTGACCGCGTCGGCCGGGCACTCGAGGAGGTCGGCGTGCCCGATGTCGGGGAACTCGACCACCCGCACGTTGGGATTCATGGCCGCCATCTGGCGGGCGCCGAGGCCGGAGGGTGCCAGCTCGGGCGGGCACAGGATGTCGTAGGTGCCGTTGGTCATGAGCAGGGGACGCTCGATCCTGGGGACGAGGGGAGCGAGGTCCATCTCCTCCATGGCTAGGCACGCCTGGCGCACCGTGTAGGGATCGTTCCAGCCGATCACCTGGCGGACGAGCTCGAAGGTTCCCCGTCCTTCCTCGGTCTCCAGGAAGCGCGCTCCCACCGCCTGGGTCGTCACGTGGTCGGCGAAGTCGTCCCACGGCATCGACTCGGCCATCCTGCGCCAGATCCGAAACAGCGTGCGCCGGTACACGTCCGGCCTGGCGAAGGCAACGTCGGCGCAGGCGGCAACCACCCGCTCGGGGTGGAGGGCGGTGAGGGCGATGGCGATCATGCCGCCCATGGAGGTGCCGTGCACGAGCACGCGCTCCAAGCCGACGGCGTCGAGCAGGGAGGCTGCGTCCTCGGCGAAGCCCTCGATCGTGTAGCGCTCGCGGGGCGCGCTCGATGCCCCGTAGCCGCGGGCATCGAAGGAGAGAAGCCGGAAGCCGCGATCCCGGAAGCCATCGTTGACCAAGGCGAAGTTGTGGCGACCGAAGAGGCCGCCGCCGAGCTGGAGGATGATGGGCCCCTGCTCGGGTCCGGTGAGTTCGTAGTACAGGCGGACACTCTCGTCGATCTCGGCGTAGGGCATCGTGTCACCTCCCGCGGCAGGAAAGGGAAGTCTGACTTGACAGGAGGAGAAAGTCTGACTTAAGAAGGGCCAAACGCCAACCGGAGGAGGCCTCGATGCGGATCAAGTACATCATCCCCTTTCCCTTCGACCAGGAGGGAATCGCCAACCGAGCAGCCCAGATCCCCAAGGACGTGCTCGGCCCTGACACGGTGGTCGAGTGCGTGCCGGTCCGCAACTCGGCTACCCTGGTCGACTGCTACTACGAGGCGCTCGTCTTCGACATGTACATCGTCGAGGCGGGCCTGCGCGCCGAGGAAGAGGGCTACGACGCGGTGATCATGGACACCGTGTCCGACTCCGGCCTGTACGCTCTGCGCTCGCGTCTCTCGATCCCCGTGATCGGCCCTGGGCTCGTGAGCTACGCGGTGGCCATCATGCTGGGCAAGCGCTTCTCCATCATCACCATGTGGGACAAGTGGCGCCACCTGTACGAGAAGAACCTCGACACCTACCACCTGTGGGAGCAGTGCGCCTCCATCCGAGCTGTGAACATCCCCCCCGACGTGGAGGCCTTGTTCGCCGGCAAGGAGGAGGAGATGTTCGAGCGGCTGACCGAGGAGGGAAGGAAGGCGATCGAGGAGGACGGGGCCGGCGTGATCCTCCTCGGCTCGACCACCATGCACCAGGCGGGCGACTACATGGCGGCCCACTTGCCGGCCCCGGTCATCAATCCCGGGCCGGTGGCGATCAAGATCACGGAGACCCTGGTCCAGCTCGGGCTCTCCCACTCCAAGGTGGACTTCCCCTCGCCGAGCACCATCATCGACGATCGCTTCTTCTCGCTGGCGAGCGCTGGAGCGACGACGTGAGCGTCAATCCCACTTGCGGCCGACCCGGTCCCAGGCCACGTCGCTCGGGAGCCACTCGGTGAAGATGGGCGACCACAGGCGCTCGACCTTGGCCGAGCCGCAGGCAGGACAGGGAGGCGTAGGCTTGTCCGAGGTCGAGAGGTACTCCTCGAACCGCTCCTGGCAGTCCTGGCAGCGGTACTCGTAGATGGGCACGGAGTCAGAGTGTAGCCGGCTTCCCTCGCCGGAGCAGCTCCGGGAGCTGGCCGCAGGACAGGGGGTCTTCCCCTCGGACGAGGACCTCCAGGCCGTCCTCGGCTTCCTGGAGGCCATCCTCCCCGGGTTGGCCGCGATCGAGCGCCAGCTTCCGCCCGACCTTCCGCCGGCGCACCTGGAGGGGCCCGACGAATGAGCCTAGCCCGGCTGGCCGAGCGACTGCGGGCTGGGGAGCTCTCGCCGCGGGAGGCGGTGGAGTCGTACCTGCGGCGCATCGAGCGGCTGAACCCGACCTTGAATGCCTACCTCTCCGTTCGAGCCGAGCAGGCGCTGGCAGAGGCGGCGGCCCTCGAGCGCAGGCGGGCGCGGCCGCTCCTCTACGGCGTGCCGGTGGGGATCAAGGACGTGATCGACGTGGCTTCGGCGCCCACCACCGCCGCCTCCCGCATCCTGGCCGGCAACGTCGCCCGGCGCGATGCCGTCTGCGTCCAGCGCCTGCGGCAGGCAGGGGCGATCGTCCTGGGGAAGCTGAACACGCACGAGCTCGCCTACGGCGCGACCACCACCAGCCCGCACTTCGGCCCGGCCCGAAACCCGTGGGCCCTGGATCGCATCTGCGGCGGGTCGAGCGGGGGATCGGGCTGCGCGGTGGCGGCCGACCTCGCCGCCGGTACCCTGGGGACCGACACCGCCGGCTCGATCCGCATCCCGGCCTGCTACTGCGGCGTCACGGGAGTTCGTCCCTCCACCGGTCTCGTCCCCAACGAGGGCGTCATCCCCGTGTCCTGGACGCTGGATACGGTGGGGCCGATCGCCCGCTCGGCCGAGGACTGTAGCCTCCTCCTCCAAGCCCTCGTCCCCGGCCGCGTCTTCCATCTCGACGGAGGCATAGGCGGGCTCCGGGTCGGCCTCGTGCGGGAGCTCGTGGAGCGGGCGGCTCCGCAGGTGGCGGCCGCGGTGGAGACGGCGGCGGGCACGCTGGCAGGGCTCGGCGCCACCGTCTGCGACGTGGAGGTTCCCGGCCTGGACGAGGCCGGCGTCGCCAACCAGCTCGTGATGCTGCCCGAGGCGGCTTGCTACCACCTCCCTTGGCTGCGGCAGCGACTGGCCGAGTACGGACGGGACGTGCGGGCCCGGCTTCTCGCAGGCCTCTTCCTGCCTCCCACCGCCCACGTCACCGGCCTGCGCGCCCAGCGCTGGTACCGGCAGCGCCTGGCTTCCGTCTTCGAGCAGGTGGACCTCCTGGCCGCGCCTACCATGCCCGTGCCTGCGCCTCCGATCGGGGAGGAGGACGTCGAGCTCCGCGGACGGCGGCTTCCCTACCGGCGGGCGCTGATTCCCTTCAACTCGCCCTGGAGCTTCGCCGGGCTTCCGGTGGTCAGCGTCCCCTGCGGCTTTGCCCAGGGGCTTCCCGTGGGGATGGCTCTCGTGGGGCGGAGGCTCGGGGACGCTACCGTCCTCGCCGCCGCCCACGCCTACCAGCAGGCGACCGATTGGCACGAGCGGCGGCCGCCGCTACCAGCGGTTTGACGCCGGGAGGAAGCGGTTGTATACAGCGTGCAGTCTTTTCGGAAAGGGGTGCCAGATATGTCTGTCCTGATCAAGGGCGGCCGCATCGTGACCGCGGCCGACGACTACGTGGGCGACGTCCTCATCGAGAACGGGACGGTCGCCCTCATCGGCGAGGCCCTGGACGTGGCCGCCGACAGGGTCATCGACGCGACGGGGAAGTACGTGATCCCGGGGGCCATCGACCCCCACACCCACATCGAGATGTTCTTCGGCGGCACCGTGACCTGCGACGACTTCACCTCGGGCACGGTGTCAGCCGCCTTCGGCGGTACCACCACCCTCATCGACTTCTGCATGCAGGCGCCGGGGGATACCTTCGCCCAGGCGCTGGAGAAGTACCACGAGAAGATCGAGCGCTGCAAGCCCGTGATCGATGTCGGCTTCCACATCGGGGTCACCGACCTGCACACGGGCGGGACGCTGGAGGACCTTGCCCGCTTGCCCGAGGAGGGCGTTACCTCCTACAAGCTGTTCATGGCCTACAAGGGCGCGGTCATGGTGGACGACGACACCCTCTTTCGCACCATGCTCACGGCGGCCGAGACGGGGGCCCTCGTCATGGTGCACGCCGAGAACGGCGACGCCATCGACGTGATCGTCAAGAAGGCGGTGGCCGAGGGCAAGACCGAGCCCATCTGGCACGCCCGCACGCGGCCCATGGAGACGGAGGCCGAGGCCACCAACCGGGCGATCCAGCTCGCCCGGGTGGCGGGCTCTCCCCTGTACGTCGTCCACGTCTCCTGCCAGCCGGCGGTGGAGCCGATCCAGCTCGCTCGCGAGAAGGGCTGGAAGGTGTGGGGCGAGACCTGCACCCAGTACCTGTTCATCGACGAGAGCGCCCTCGACAAGCCCGGCTTCGAGGGGGCCAAGTACATCTACACTCCCCCGCCCCGGCCCAAAGGGGAGCAGGAGCACCTGTGGAAGGCGATCGCCACCGACGTCCTGTCGGTGGTCTCCACCGACCACTGCCCCTTCACCTGGCCCGACCAGAAGGGGATCAACGGCCAGGAGTTCCACAAGGTGCCGAACGGGGGCCCCGGCATCGAGAACCGCCTGCACATGCTCTACCACTTCGGGGTGCGGCAGGGCCGGATCTCCATGAACCGGCTGGTGGAGCTGACGTCCACCAACGTGGCCAAGCTGTTCGGCCTCTACCCGCGCAAGGGCACCATCGCCCCCGGCTCCGACGCCGACATCGTCGTCTGGGACCCGGACAAGCGCCTCACCATCTCCGCCCAGACGCACCACTCCAAGGTGAACTACAACCTGTTCGAGGGCACCGAGGTGCAGGGGGCGCCGGAGGTCGTGCTCGTGCGCGGCCAGGTGATCGTCGAGGGCGACGAGCTGGTGGCCAAGCCGGGAGCGGGCCAGTTCGTGAAGCGGGCCCGCTTCGGCGAGGAGCTGCTGCCGGCGGCGAGGGCGGTGGCCTGAGATGCCTGACGAGGAGGCCAAGCAGATCTACGAGCGGGCCCGCCTGGGCGGGAGCGTGACCATGGGCTCCCGCCCGGCCGTGCTCGTCGTCGACTTCTCCTGCGGCTTCACCGACCCTGCCTGCCCGCTCGGCTCCGACCTCTCGGCCGAGGTGGAGGCGACCCGGCGTCTCCTCGACGCCGCCCGCGACAAGGGACTGCCCGTCGTCTTCACCACCATCGGCTTCGAGCCCAGCCTCAAGGACGGGGGCCTGTGGCTGCAGAAGGTCCCCTCCCTGGGAGAGCTCCAGCTGGGCGGGCCCTGGGTGGAGATCGACCCCCGCCTGGGCCGCCGGCCGGAGGAGACGGTGATCGTGAAGAAGGGGGCATCGGCCTTCTTCGGCACCAACCTGGCCTCGATCCTCATCTCCCAGCGCGTCGACTCGGTCATCCTCTGCGGGGCGACGACGAGCGGCTGCATCCGCGCCACCGCCATCGATCTCCTCCAGTACGGCTTCCCCACCATGGTGCCGCGGGAGTGCGTGGGCGACCGGGCGCAGGCGCCGCACGAGGCCAACCTGTTCGACATCCAGGCTAAGTACGCGGACGTCGTGGCGCTGGAGGAGGCCCTCGCCTACCTCGAGAGCGTGCCGGCGGCGGTGGGCGTACCGGCTTGACCTACCGGGTCGCCGTCATCCCCGGCGACGGGGTGGGCCCGGAGGTGATCGCCGAGGCCCGCAAGGCGGTCGATGCCCTGGGCCTCCCCATCGCCTGGACCGAGCTTCCCTGGGGCTCTTCCTACTACCGCGAGCAGGGGAGGATGATGCCTGCCGACGCGCTGGACACGCTCCGCCGCCACGACGCGGTGCTCTTGGGCGCGATCGGCGACCCCTCCGTCCCCGATCACGTCGCCCTCTGGGGCACGATCCTGGAGATCCGCCAGAAGCTCGACCTGTGGGCGAACCTGCGCCCCTGCCGGCTACTGCCTGGCATCCCCTGCCCCCTCGCCGGCCGCGGGCCGGCCGAGGTCGACATGCTGGTCGTGCGCGAGAACACGGAGGGCGAGTACGCCGGCGTGGGCGGCCGGGCTCACCGCGGTCTCGACACCGAGGTGGCGCTGGAGACGAGCGTCTTCTCCTACGCCGGGGTAGAGCGGGTGGTGCGGTACGCCTTCGAGCTCGCTTCCTCCCGGCGGGGCCGCCTCGTCAGCGCCACCAAGTCCAACGCCTCCCGGTACGGCTACGTCCTCTGGGACGAGGTGGTAGAGGAGGTGGCAAGCGACTTCCCCGAGGTGCGGGTGGAGCGGGTGCTCGTGGATGCCTTGGCCCACCGCATGGTGCGCGACCCCGGCAGCCTGGACGTGGTGGTGGCCTCCAACCTGTTCGGCGACATCCTCACCGACCTGGCCGCGGCCATCCAAGGCGGCATGGGCATGGCCGCTAGCGCCAACCTGGCGCCCGGGGACGAGGAGGTGCCGGGCGTGTTCGAGCCGGTCCACGGATCGGCGCCGGACATCGCCGGCCAAGGCATCGCCAACCCCTGCGCCGCGGTCTGGAGCGCTGTCCTCATGCTCGAGCACCTGGGGGAGGAGGAGGCGGCCAAGCTGCTCATGGACGCCCTCGTGGAGACGTGCCGGGCTGGGCCCCGGACGCCCGACGTGGGAGGGAGCGCTACCACCGCCCAGGTGGGCGATGCCATCGCCGCCAGGGTGGCCGAGGCCGGCAGGGTTTAGTCTCCACTCGTCGGGGCCGATAACCGACCATGTGAAAGCATCTACCCACCCTCCTCCCCGGTTGGGGGAGATCCTGGTCGAGCGAGGCCTGATCGACCGCTACCAGCTCCAGTGCCTGCTCGCCGAGCAGCGCCTGGTGGGGCTGCCCTTGGGGGAGCTCCTCGTCGCCCGGGGCCTCGTTCGCCCGGACGACATGGCAGCCGCCCTCGCCGCCCAAGCAGACAGGGGTGGCGGGCGACCGTCGCCGTCGCCGGCCCGCTCGCGACCGCTTCTCGGTCGGCTCCTCGTGGAGAAGGGCTGGCTGACCGAGAGCGGCCTCCAGCGGGCCCTGCTGGAGCAGCGCCGCCGGGGTGGCCTTCTGGGCGAGATTCTCCTGCGCCGCGGGTACATCAGTCGTGCCCAGCTTGAGGAGGCCCTCGATGAGCAGCGGCGCCTGGTCGAGCAAGGCCGCCGGCGGCAAGCCGACCTGCCGCTGGCCGTCGAGTGATCGCCGCCTAACCGCAGCAGGAGGCTCGGGCGTAGGCGGGTAGGCTCTGCCCGTGATCTCGCGGGAGGGCGATCGAGCCGCCGTCCTCTGTCCCCGGCGAGCGCGGGGAGGCTGATCGTGCGCCGGGCCGTCTTCGGAGCCTGCGCCCTCGGTCTTGCCACCGGCTGGCAGATCGCGAACACCGGGGCTATCGCGGAGGAGCTGGCGGCAAGCTACGGCGTAGGGCTGGCGACGGTCGGCCTCTTCACCACCGTGCTCTTCGTCGTCCACTTGGCCATGCAGATCCCCGGCGGGAGGATCGCCGATAGGGTGGGGCCACGCCGCTCCGGCCTCGCCGGCCTGGCCTTGATCTGCGTCTGGAACGCTCTTGCCCTAGCGGCGCCCGAGCCCGCGCTGGCCCTGGCCGCTCGGGCCCTCATCGGCATCGGTACCGGCCTCACCTTCGTAGCCGGGGCCGACTACGTCCGAGCCGCGGGGGGATCCCCGACCGCGCAAGGCCTGTACGGGGGAATCAGTCTGGGAGGGGGCGGTCTCGCCCTGGCTATCGTCCCCCAGGCCGAGCGCTGGCTGGAGTGGCGGGCCCCCTACTGGACCGCCCTGGTGGTGACGGCAGCCGCCCTCCTCGCTCTGGCGGCGGGGCCGGCCGACTCCCCCCGGCGGCTCCGCTTGCACGCGGAAGCCGCTCCCCCCGCAGGGGTGCTGGGCGATCCCCGTCTCTACCGCTTGGCCGCTCTCTACGCCGCCTCCTTCGGCTTGAGCGTGGTGGTGGGTAACTGGGCGGTGACCCTGCTCGCGCGCGGGGCAGGGGCCTCGAAGGGCACGGCCGGCGCTGTCGGAGCGCTCACGCTGCTTCTGGGGGTGGTGTCGCGCCCCCTAGGAGGCTGGATCGCCCGCCGCCACCCGGCCTGGACGCGCCCGCTCCTCGCCGTCAGCCTGACCGGAGGGGCGGCGGGGACCCTCCTCCTCCTGGCCGCCCCGCCCCTTGCGCTCGCGGTGCTAGGAGCGGCGGTGGTCGGCTTCTGCGCCGGCATCCCCTTCGCCCCTGCCTTCATGGCCGCCGCCCAGGCGCGTCCCGACGCTCCGGCCACCGCGGTGGGTCTCGTCAACGGGGCGGCGGCCTTGACCATCGTGGCCGGATCGCCTCTTCTCGGCCTTGCCTTCTCGCTCCCCGGCCAGGGACGGATTGGCTTCGCGGTGGTGGCGGGGCTGTGGGCAGGAGCGCTCCTTGCCCTCCCCAGAGAGCACGAGCTGGGTCTTCCTAGACCAGCGCCCGAATCGCGTTGAGCATGATCTCGGCGGCTAGAGCGGCGTCGGCGGGATCGGCGCTCTCTTCCGGGGAGTGGCTGATGCCGTCCTTGCAGGGGACGAACACCATGGCGCTGGGGACCCGCTCCGCCACGCACATGGTGTCGTGGGCGGCCCCCGAGTGCATCAGGCGGTAGGGCTCTCCGGAGGCCTTGGCTGCCTGCTCCAAGGCTTCCACCACCCGGGGATCGAGGGGAGTAGCCGGAAGCGCCTGACGCTCTCTGTACTCGGCGGTCATCCCCCGTCGCCGCGCCCGCTCCTGGACGAAGGCGACGATGTCCCGGGCCACGCCCCGGTAGGCATCGTCGTCGGGCCCGCGGATGTCGAGGGAGAAGCGGGCTCGGGAGGCGATGGCGTTGATGATCCCCGGCTCGACCTCGATCTCCCCCACCGTGCCCACGGTGCCCTTGCCCGCGGCTCGCGCCAGCCGCTCCAGCTCGACGACGGCCTCGGCCAGGGGCAGGGTGGGGTCGAGACGGAAGTCCATGGGGGTCGCCCCGGCGTGGTCGGCCCGGCCCTGGACGACTACGTCTCCGTGCACGTAGCCGGCGATGGCCGTGACGATCCCGATGCGGTTTCCGGTGTCCTGGAGGACGCGGGCCTGCTCGATGTGCGTCTCGATCCAGCCGCAGAGGTCGTCGAGGACGTGGATCGACTCTCGCCAGCGCTCCGGCCGGTAGCCGGCCTCGGCGGCGTGCTCCCAGAAGCTGCGGCCGTCGTCGAGGGCCCGGAAGCGCTCCCGGAGGTCGTCCTCGCTCACCCGCTGCAGCATGATGCGGCTGCCGAGGAGCATCTGGCCGAAGCCGGAGCCCTCCTCCTCGAGGAAGGAGATGAGCTGCAAGGGGAGGCCGAGCCCGAGCTCGGCGTTGAGGCGGCATACCTCGAGGGCGGTGACGACGCCCAGTGTGCCGTCGTACTTGCCCCCGTTGCGGTTGGAGTCGCAGTGGGAGCCGATGCCGAACACCCGCTCGCCCCGCGGGCGGTTACGGGCGACGAGGGTGCCTACGGGATCTTCCTCCACCTGGAAGCCGAGCTCCTGGAGCGCGCGAGCGAAGTAGTCGAGGGTGTTGCGGTAGGCCTGGGTGTAGGCGTAGCGGCGGATCGCCTCCTGGGAGAGGGTGTAGTCAGGGCCGGCGAGCGTCTCCACGTCGCGCTCGATCCGTCGCGCGCTCGCCTCGCGGTCGATGCGCACCGCCTCCATGCCCGTCCGACTCTACTATCCGTGGCCGTGGTCGTCGAGGATGACTGGCCCCCGCCCGAGGCCCGAGTGCGCGCCGCCCTCTACCGCGCCGAGGGTCATCTCGGCCGCGGGGAGTGGCTGCCGGCGGCGCGAGCCCTGAGCGACGCGGTCCCCTACGCGACTCGGGCCCAGCGGGAGCTTTTGCTCGGGCTCAGGCACCTGGCGGCGGCCGGATACCGCGGGGCCGAGGGGGACCGTGACCGCGCCCGTCGCCAGCTCGAGCGGGCCCGCCGCCGGCTTGGTCCCTTCGTGGGCGAGGACGTCGACGTGGACGTGGCCTCGCTCCTTGTCCTCGTCGGCCGCGAGGTCGAGTCCTAGCGACTGGGAAGAACGCGCGACCCGCCTCCTTCCCCGGCGTCGGCGCAGGAAGCGGGGGAAAGCGCCTTCCTGGGATTGGCAAGGGACGGCGGCCCGGGACGGCGAGGGAAGAGAACCACTCAGGCCGCCGTCCCTCGTTCCCTAACTTCGGTCGTGACCCCGAAGCGGATTGCGCCGGGCAGCTGCTTCCGTCAAGATGCGGACGTGAGCGGGGTCGCGGCCATCTTCGAGGCGGCCATGAGCCGCGAGCAGGCGAGACGACTCGCCGGGCTGATGGCGGAGAGTCGAGCCACCCGGCCGGAGGACGTGCTGGTCGCGTCGCTTGTATACGAGGACGGGGTAGCCCGGCTGATCGCCTACTGGCGCCATCGCGACGCGCTCGATCGCTACCTGGCCACGGCGGAGGTGCCGCGGGGGACCGCGCTCATGCGCCAGGTGGGCGTGGAGCCCACCGTCCGCATCGCCGAGGTGCTCGAGCTGGGATGAGGGGACGCGGGTTCACCGTCCTGCGCCCCGAGGAGCAGGAGTTCAGGCCGCCGAGCTGGCGGCCCGAGGAGCCCCTGCGCCAGATCGTCGAGCTCCCCCTCCATGCCACCATGCGCCACTCGCGGGCGCACCTATGGCGCTACCCGCCGGGGGCCAAGGGAAGGCTTCACCGGGAGCTCGCCCAGGAGGAGGTGTTCGTCGTCGTCGACGGGAACCCGGCGGTCATGCTCGGCGACCCGCCAGCTCGCTACGACGCGCCCCGGGGCACGCTGGTCGTGGTCGAGCCGGGGACGCCGCTTCGGTGGCTGAACGACTCCGACGCCGACGCCCTCATCTTCGCCTACGGAGCGCCGGCCCAGTCACAGGCGGAGATCCTCGAGGGCTAGGGGCGGGGAACGAGGGGCTTGCCGGCGAGCAGGCGCTCGATCCCGCCCAGGCCCCAGTGCGTCTCGCCCTCTCCGGTGAGAAGGGTGGGGACCCCGCGCGCTCCCGCGGCCTCGGCCCGGCGACGGATCTCCTGGAGGCGCCCGAGATACTGGGGCGAGTACGCGGCCGCCACCGCTCGGTCGGGGTTGAGCCCCGCCCGCTCGGCGGCGCGGGCGATCTCCCCATCTCTCGCGATGTCCTCGCCCTCGCAGAAGAAGGCCTCGTAGAGGGCGCGCAGGAAGGGACGCAGGCGCCGCTCGTCCTGGGCCCAGAGGCAGGCGGCGAGCGGGAGCGTCGATCGGGGCTGGTGGCGGGGGAGGTGGATCTCGAGCCCCCGCTCGAGCGCACGGCGGTAGACGTTCTGCGTCCAGTCGACGCGCAGGTGGTCGCAGCGGGGCTCGAGCAGGGGAAGAGGCGCTGGTCGCAGCTCGAAGGGCAGCCGCTCGACCTCCACCAGGCCTCGGTCCTCGGCGGCCTCTACCGCCCGCGATTCCAGGTACGAGTAGGGGCAGACGACGTCGTAGAAGAAGGCCACCTTGGGCACGAGAGGAAAGGCTATAGACTCGCGGTCGAGGCCGAAAGGAGGTTTCCATGGCAACCACGCAGGAGAGCCTGACCTACGAGGCGCTGCTCGACCGGGATGGGGTCAAGGTGTCGAAGAGTCCCTGGGGTCCCGACGACGAGATCGGGCGCCTAAACTGGATCACGCCTGAGGCGACCCGGGCGATTCTCGAGCACCTGGACGCCCGGCACGTGTTCGACCTCAACGTCGAGTACTTCATCGGCATGCCGTCCTGGGTCGCCGCCGGCGATCCCCCCTACGGGATCTGGATGACCCACACGCCCCAGGGCTCCGTCAACGACAACCTGTCCGGGGCCGGGAGCGCCGTGCACGAGAAGTACTCCTACTGCGGCGACTCGATCCACATGTACACCCACTGCGGCACCCACATCGACACCCTCAACCACCTCGGCTTCTACGGGACGTTCTGGAACGGGTGGACCGCCGACAAGGATCTCGGCAGCCGGGTCTGGAACAAGGGTGGCCTAGAGAAGTACCCGCCGGTGATCGCCCGCGGCGTGCTCCTCGACGTAGCCGGCCTCCACGGGGTCGACTGCCTGCCTGACGGCTACGCCATCACCCCCGACGACCTCAAGAAGGCCGCCTCGAAGCAGGGCGTCGAGATCAAGCCGAGGAGCGTCGTCCTCGTCCGCACCGGGCGCATGACCAAGTGGCCCGACTTCGACGGCTACCTCAAGAGCCCGCCCGGGATCGGCCTGGCCGCGGCCAAGTACCTGTGCGAGGAAGTAGGCGCCATGTGCATCGCCGGCGACTCCATTGCTCTCGAGGTGCTTCCCTCCGAGGAAGAGAACGTGTTCCTGCCCGTCCACGCCTACATGTTCGCCACCGCCGGTGCCCAAATCATCGAGGTCGTGAACATGGAGGAGATCGCCGCCGAGAGGCAGTACGAGTTCGCCTTCCTCGGCTTCCCGCTCAAGCTGCGGGGGGCGACCGGAGCCCCCATGCCCTCGTACGCGGTGCCGCTTCGCAGCTGACCTCGCCGGTCACGCCCCTTTTCGCCATGTCCCAGGGACAGTCCCTGGGACATGGCCGGCATGTCCCTGTACCGAACGGGGAGAGCGCGAGCCCTACTCGAGCACGTCGAGGGGAAAGAGGGCCGACACGAGGGGGTAGGGGACGTCCACGACCTCCGAGATGCGGAGGTCGACGCAGGCGCTGCAGAGGGCGTAGGCGGCCGCCCGCTCTAGGCCGAGCGAGGCCTGCAAGTGGTCGATCATGGCGAGGAGAGCCGCCCGGGCGGCCGCGGTTACGTCCATGGGATCGTGGGGAGCGACGCCCACCGTGGCGAAGGAGGGGGGCTGGCGGCGCCCGGGGGTGCGGAAGGTGGGAAACCGCATCCGCTCCCCGCCCCGCTTGTCCAGGCGGAAGCGGACGGTCACCGCTCCTGCCACCTCGATGCCGGTGCCGCACACCTCCCCGTCGCCCTGGGCGAAGTGGAGGTCGCCGATCGAGAAGAGCGCCCCCGGCACGTGCACGGGCAGGTAGAGCTCCGATCCGGCCACGAGCTGGCGGACGTCCATGTTGCCCCCAGTCTCCCTGGGCGGAATGGTGCGCAGCCCGTGGCGGGCAGAAGAGGGGATCGCCCGCTCGGGCAGGGGGTCGGCGACTGGGCCGCCGGCCGCGGCGATCGCCTCCTCGCGCCGACGCTGCTCCTCCATGAGCCGGTGCGAGGGAGCGACGCCGACGACGCCGGCGAAGGGGTCGCCGGGAACGGCGATGCCGGGAAGCTCGGGGGCGCGGGCCTTGCCCTGGGCGATCGCCCACTTGACCAGGTAGGGCTCGGCGAAGAGGTCGGCCAAAAACCCGAAGCCGGGGATGACGGCGGTGATCCCGAAGCCCGCGGTCTCGTAGGCGAGGAGCTCGACCCGGAGGACGTCGCCGGGCTCGGCTCCCTCCACGTACACGGGCCCCGTGAGCGGGTGCCCGAGGCCGAGGTCGAGGGCGAGGACGTCCGCGTGCGTGCTCTCCGGGGAGAGCTGGCCGTCGATTCCGTCCCGGGTCTCGAGGGTCACCTCCTGGCCCGGCCGAGCCACCGCCACCGGCTCGATCTCGGGGTGCCAACGGTTGTGGATGCGCTGCGACGAGATCCTCATAGGAGGGCTGTTATGCGCTCGGCTGCCCGGGAGCAGGCCTCGATCTCCTCCTCCCTCCACCGACGTGGCGAGCCCAGCTCGTGCAGGGAGAGGATGGCCGCCAGCCGCCCCTCCCGGAAGAGGGGGGTAACGATCTGAGCGGCGAGACCTCCGTACGCCACCAGCATGCGCTGGAACTCGGGATCGGGGAACGCCGACCGGCAGTCGTCCTGGACGACCTGGCGACCCCTCGCAAGCTCCCTCACCACCGGCTGTCGGCGTAGGTCGACCGTGCGCTCCTCCCGCAGCGAGGGGGCGCCGGGAGCCCGCGCCTCATGGGTCACCGGGAAGGCGTAGTCACCGGGGATGTCTTGGCGCAGGGTGACCCGGCTTGCCCCCGTCTCGACGAGGAGCGCCTCCAGGATCTCGTCGATCCCCACGGCGGCATGGCGCGCTCGGCGGCGCTCGTGCCCTCGGTCGGGAACGTCGACCACGTCCCCTCCCTGGACGTCTGCTCGGCGGGGACCGGTCACGTCCTCGCGGCCAGGAGCGGCCGGAACCGGTCGGGGCTGAAGGGCGTGAGGTCGTAGCTCGGCTGGGAGCCGGCGACGAGCTCGGCCACGAGCAGACCTGTTACCGGCGCCAGGGAGAGGCCCTTCATGGCGTGGCCGGTGGCGATGACGAGGCCCGGCACCCGCTGGGAGCGGCCGATGGCGGGCAGCCCGTCGGGCGTGCACGGCCGTAGCCCAGCCCAGACGTGGATCGTCCTTCGCCCGTCCACGCCGCGCAGGCCCCGGGCGGCGCTCCTGCGGATCGCCTGGGTACGGACGGGGTCGATGGAGAGGTCGAGGCCGGCCAGCTCCAGGGTCCCCGACAGCCGCAGGCGACCGGGGAGGGGGGTGGCGATGGCCCACGACTCCTCCAGCCAGCAGGGGATGCGGGGGTCGCCGGGGGCCGGCTCCAAGTCGAGGTGGTAGCCCTTGCCCCCCTCGAGCGGTAGGAACACACCGAGCTGGGAGGCGAGCTTGCCTGTCCAGGCGCCCGCGGCCAGGACCACCGTCTCCGGCCGGAGGACCCCTGCCGCCGTCTCCACGAGCACTCGGCCGCGATCGAGGCGCAGGCGCCGGGCCTCCAGGCCGACGCGGATATCTACCCCCTCCTCCGCTGCCCGCCTGCCTACTGCCTGCACGAACTGGAGCGGGTCGCAGTGGGCCTCCTGGGGGAAGTACACGGCCCCGGCGACGGTGGGGGCGAGGGCCGGCTCGAGGGCGAGGGTCCCCTCCTGGTCGAGGGCCTGGAAGGGAAGGCCGGATCGCTCCGCCTCCCTGACGGCGGCCGCCAGCGTCTCCGGCCGGGCGTACACGTCGAGCATGCCCCGCCGCTGGAAGCCGGTATCGACCTCCCGGGCAAGCTGGGCGTGGAGGTCGAGGCTGCGGATGGACAGCGCTCGCACGACCTGCGCCCCCGCCTCCGCCTTTTCCTCCCGGCAGGCAAGCGCGTAGCGGACGAGCCAAGGCAAGGCAGCAGGGCGGGGACGGAGGGAGAAGGGGCTGTCCCGCTGCCACATCCAGCGGAGGCCGTTGCGCAGCGCCTTCGGATTCGCCAGCGGCCGGGAGTGGCTGGGGCAGATGAGGCCGGCGTTCCCCGCCGAGCAGCCCGCCCCCAGCGCTTGACCCCGCTCGAGCAGGGTCACCCGCGCGCCCCTGCGGGCGAGCTCGAGGGCGACCGCGACTCCGATGGCGCCCCCGCCCACGATGACGACGTCGCTCTCCACGTCCTCCAGGATGACACGAGCGGAGCCCGTGGGCGGATCCGGGCGCACGCGTGCGCTCCATGCACTAGCCTTTACCCGTGCCCCTCCAGCCCTCCCGCACCGTGGCCGAGCTGCGCGAGCTGCAGGAGATCACGGGGGACGAGAACGGGGCTCAGCGGGTCGCCTGGACGGACACCTGGGCTCGGGCCCGGGAGTGGCTTCGCGACAAGCTGGCCGATCTCCCGCTCGAGCACGAGGTCGACGAGGCGGGAAACCAGTGGTTCACCCTTCCCGGCCGCTCGCCGCGGGCGCTCCTCATCGGCGGCCACATGGACTCGGTCCCGAACGGAGGGTGGCTGGACGGCTGCCTCAACGTCCTCGCCGGCGCCGAGGTGCTGCGCCGCATCGCCGAGGAGGGCCGGCCTGCCGTCACCGTGCGCCTCGTCGATTGGGCCGACGAGGAGGGAGCCCGCTTCGGTCGCTCGCTTCTCGGGTCGTCGGCGGCCTGCGGCTCCATGCGAGACCAAGACGAGCTGCGCAAGCTCGTCGATCGCGACGGCGTACCCCTTCCCCAGGCGCTGGCCGCCCACGGGGTCGACCTCGACCGGATGACGGAGGCGCGGCGCCAGATGGCCACCGCGTCCGCCTACATCGAGCTCCACATCGAGCAGGGGCCGGTGCTCGAGTCTTTGGGCCTGCCCTTGGGGGCCGTCCTCGGCACCTTCGGCGTGGAGCGACACCGCATCACCTGGCGGGGGCAGGCGGCGCACGCGGGATCGACCCCCATGGACAAGCGCAGGGATGCGCTGGCTGGAGCCGCCAAGCTGGCGCTCGAGATCCGCGAGATCGCCAGGCGCGCCGGGGACGGGGCGGTCTGCACCTGCGGCAACGTGGTCTGCAGGCCCGGCATCGTCACCTCGGTCGTAGAGACGGCCGAGCAGCTCCTCGACCAGCGCCACCTCGACGCGGCCACGCTGGCCTCGATGCTGGCGGAGGCCCAAGCCGCCTCCCGGCGGTTCGCGGAGGAGGAGGGGATCGAGGTCGCCTGGGAGAGGCTGTGGTCGATCGAGCCCATCCTCTTCCACCCCGACCTCATCGACCGCTGCGACGAGGCGATTCGGCAGGTGGCGGGGGCCTCGCACCGCCTGCCCAGCGGCCCGCTCCACGACGCCGCCGAGGTTGCGAGGGCCGGGGTGCCTACGGTGATGATGTTCGTACAGAGCCTGCGCGGGCTCTCCCACACGAGGCTCGAGGACACGAAGGAGGAGCACGTCGAGCTGGCGGTGGCCGCCCTCGACCGGCTGGCGAGCAAGGCCATCGAGTGGGTGGCTGGGCGCCCGTGAGCAGGAAGACGGCGCTCGTCTTCGGGGCTCGGCACCTGGGTAGGACGCTCTGCCGGGAATTGGCCGACGAGGGCTGGAGGGTAGCCGCGGTCGCCCGCACCCGGGAGACGGTGGCCTCGCTCGGAGAGGAGCTCCCGGAGGCCCTGGCATTGGAGGCGGACGCCTGTCGCTCGGAGGAGGTGGAGAGCGTGTTCGCCCGCGTGGAGGAGCGCTTCGGCGGCATCGACCTGGTGGTCAACGCCATCACCGCCCGGCCGCGGGGGTCGTTCGGGGGCGGGGAGCTCGCCCAGGCTCCTGCCGATGCCTTGGAGCCCTACGTCGACGAGCTCCTTCCCGCCGTGTTCAACGTCCTTCGGATCGGCACCCGGGCTCTCGGCGAGCGGGGAGGGGGAACCATCGTCCAGATCACGGGGGGCTCCGCCCGGCGGGCAATGGTGGGCAAAGGGCCCTGGGCGGCGGCCGCCTTCGCTACCCGGGCCTTGACCCAGGCGGCAGCCCTGGAGGCGCGGGAGCGGGGCGTGCACGTCGCCCTCCTGGTCGTGGACGCCACCATCGAGAGCGAGAAGACGGCGGCCTTCCTGGCAGGCAAGCCTGCGGAGGCCTCGGCCGGCGAGCTCGACGTGGTGGCCGCGATCAGGTACCTGGAGGGACAGTCCCCGCGGGGCTGGACCCACGAGCTCCAGATCACGCCCCGCCTCGACCGCTGGGTGCCTTAGCCGGGAGTCGGGCCGCGGTACACTTGCTCCTTTCCTGATCCATGCTCACCTTCGGCGTCACCGTCCTTCCCGACCCTCCGGCGAGCCGCTTCGTCGAGCTCCTGCGGCTGGCGGAGGAGCAGGGCTTCCAGTACGGCTGGACGTACGACTCCCACATCCTGTGGCAGGAGCCCTACCCCCTCCTCACCATGGCCGTCCTTCGGACGCGCTCCCTCAAGCTCGGCCTCAACGTCACCAATCCCGGCACGAGGGAGCCCACGGTTACCGCCAGCGCCTTCGCCACGCTCCAGGACATCTCCGGCGGGCGCATGGTCCTGGGGATCGGCCGGGGGGACTCGGCCCGGCGGGTGATCGGGCTCAAGCCGGTGTCGGTGGGCGAGCTGGAGCGGGCTGTGGTCATGGTCAAGGAGCTCATGAACGGCGGTCGGGTGCGCTGGAACGACACCGACATCGAGCTCGCCTGGGCCAAGGGGCTCCCCCGCATCCCTGTCTACGTGGCGGGCTACGGCCCCAAGGTGCTGGCCGTGGCCGGTCGCCACGCAGACGGGGTCATCATCCAGCTCGCCGATCCCGAGATCATCGAGTGGATCGTGGCCCAGGTGCGACAGGCGGCCGGGGAGGCAGGACGCGACCCAGACGAGATCGAGGTCATGGCCTGCGCCCCCGCTCACGTCTCGAGCGACCTCGCCGACGCCCGGGAGCGGGTGCGCTGGTTTCCGGCCATGGTCTCCAACCACGTCTTCGATCTCCTCGCCCGCTACGACAAGTCCCAGCTGCCCTCCGCGCTCACGGAGTACGTGGAGCGGTGGCGAAGGGAGCAGTACGACTACGCCGAGCACAGCCGGGTGGGGGCTCGGCACGGCCAGTTCGTGAGCGACGAGACCTGTGATCGGTTCTGCGTCCTGGGGACACCCGAGCAGCACGTGGAGAAGCTGCGGCGCCTGGAGGCGGTGGGGGTCGACCAGTGGAACATCTACCTCATGACGGGAAGGGAGGAGGAGACGCTGGAGGCCTACGGGCGGGAGATCATCCCTACCCTGAGGGCGGAAGGCTGAGGGCGCCCATCGCCGGGCGGGGCCGAGCGAGGCCGCGCCCGACGCCGACGACGGGCGAGCTCCAGGCTAGGGCGTCCTGACCGAAGCTTCCGCCCGCCCTCTGCCCAGGACGAGGGCTACGACCACCAAGGCTGCCGCTGCCACGGGGGGAAGGCCCACCGCGGCGAAGCCGAGGCTCTCGGCGACCCCGCCCGCCAGGGCGGGACCACCCAGGTAGCCGAGCGCCCACACCTGCGACCACACCACCATGGCCAGCACCATCCTGCGGGGGCCCACGGTCTCCAGGAGGACCCCCAGGGCGCCGGTCTCCCCGGCGCCGAAGCCGATGCCGGCCACGGCCAGCGCCCCTATCCAGGCAGCCGGAGTGTCGGCGATCCCCACCGCCCCCACGCTCAAGGGCACGAGGACGGCCCCCAGCGCCAGCCCGGCCCGGGCCGGCGCCCTTGCCGCCAGGACGGCGGTAGTCCCGACCACGATCGAGACTGCCACGTACAGGGCTGCGATCTCCCGTTGATTCAGCTTCTCGCCCAGGTGGAGCGGCACGGGACCCTCGAGCACCCCCAGCGCCAAGGCGACGAGCAGTACCCCCGCCGAGGCCAGGAGGAAGCCGGGAGCTCGCAGCGCGGCCCGGTCGGAAGCGAACCGAGGCCGGCTCCTGGGTCTCCCCGCCAGCGCGAGGGCTCCTGCCCCGGCCAGCACCAGCCCGAGGTGAGCGAGGAACGGCCCCGCCACCCCGCCTACCGCCCCCAAAGCAGGCCCGGCCACGCCGCCCACCGAGTAGGCCGCGAGGATGCCGCTCAGGCGGCGGTACTCCTGCCCCGGCCAGCGCTCCAGGACGGCGAAGACCACCCCCATCCACAGCCCGCCGGCAGCCACGCCCTGGACGGCCCGGGCCGGAAACCAGGCAGCAAGGCCCTCTCCCAGGGCGAAGCCCACCGCCCCGGCGGCGGTGAGGAGGAGCGACACGGCCAGCACCGGGGTCGCTCCCAGCCGGCGGATGCCGATCCCCGCCAGCGGGTAGCCCGCGAGCTGGCCCAGCCCGAAGGTGGTGACGAGCAGGCCCATGATCCCGGGGCCGGCCCCCGTGCGCTCGGCGATCTCGGGCACGACAGGAGCGATCACCCCGTAGCCGGCGGCGTCGAGCGCGCCCAGGCCGAGGAGGGCGAGGTAGGCGGCGCGGCCGTCGGACGCGCGCCAGCGCGGCCCCGGGAGGGCGCGCTTCCGCCCTCGGCGCGGCGGGAGCGGACGACTCGGGCGGGACGAGGCGGTGGTGGCGGCGGTGGCCTTCCCTTCCCCGTGCATGGCGGCCGCTACGCTACCGGTGCCGACGAGAGGGCGCTCCGGAGGCAGGGGCGAGGGCGTGCCCATCCCCTGTTCTTGGCGTAAGCTCTGCTCCACCGTGGCCATCCAGGGAAAGACCGAGCGCCTGCTCGAGGCGAGGCGGCGCTACGTAGCGCGAGGCGTCGCCGTCGGCCCGGTGGTGGTGGCTCGGGCTCAGGGCGGCCGCATTTGGGACGTGGACGGGCGAAGCTACGTCGACTTCGCCGGCGGCATCGGCTGTCAGAACACGGGTCACAACTTCGCTCCCGCTGTCGCCGCCATCCACGAGCAGGTCGACCGCTACCTGCACCAGTGCTTCATGGTCGGCACCTACGAGCCCTACGTGGAGGTGTGCCGGCGGCTGGCAGAGCTCTCCCCCTGCGCCCCCGGCGAGCAGCGCTCGATCCTCGTCAATTCCGGCGCCGAGGCCGTGGAGAACGCGGTCAAGATCTGCCGCGCCGCCACCGGACGGCCGGCCGTGATCGTGTTCGACAACGCCTTCCACGGCCGCACTCTTCTCACCATGACCATGACCAGCAAGGTCGTGCCGTACAAGAAGGGATTCGGGCCCTTCGCGCCCGAGGTCTACCGGGCGCCGGCTCCCTACCCCTATCGCGGCATCGGCTCGGATGAGGCGCTGCACGCGCTGGAGCTTCTCTTCAAGAGCGAGGTCGACCCTGAGTCGGTGGCCTGCGCGGTGCTCGAGCCGGTGCAGGGCGAGGGCGGCTTCATCCCCATGCCCGACGACTTTCCCGGCCGGCTCAAGGAGCTCCTCTCGGCCCACGGCATCCTCTACGTGGACGACGAGGTGCAGGCAGGGATCGGGCGCACCGGCCCCGTGTGGGCCATCGAGCACTACGGCGTCCAGCCGGACCTCGTCGTCTCCGGCAAGTCGCTCGGCGGCGGGCTGCCCCTAGCCGGCGTCACCGGCCTGGCGGCGGTGATGGACGCGGTCGAGCCGGGCGGCCTGGGCGGCACCTTCGGCGGAAACCCCGTCTCCTGCGCGGCGGCGGCGGCGGTGCTCGACGAGGTGGCACGGCCGGAGTTTCGCGCCCGCGCGGAGGAGCTCGGGAAGCGCATCCGCGTCCGTCTGGAGGAGATCGCCGACCGGGTGCCGGCGGTGGGGGACGTGCGCGGCCTGGGGCCGATGTTGGCCCTCGAGCTCGTGACCGATCGAGCCACCAAGGAGCCGGCCGGCGGCCTTGCCAAGCGCACGACCGAGATCGCCCGCGACAAGGGCCTCGTCCTGCTCACCTGCGGCCTGGAGGGGAACGTGATCCGCATCCTGGCCCCCATCCTGGCCGCCGACGAGGACATCGAGGAGGGCCTTACCATCCTGGAGGAGTCGCTTGTCGACGCCGACGCTCAGGCGGGCTAGCCCGCCTGAGCGGGCGGCTCCGACCGGCGAGGTCGACGTCCAGCTCGTCGCCGTGCGCAAGACCTTCGGCGACGTGGTCGCTGTCGACTCGGTCGACCTGGAGATCCGCCGGGGCGAGTTCTTCACCATGCTCGGCCCGTCCGGCTCGGGCAAGACGACAACGCTACGGCTCATCGCAGGGTTCGAGCGACCCGACGCGGGGCGGATCCTGCTCGGCGGGGTGGACGTCGCCGGCAAGCCCCCCTACGCCCGCGACGTGAACACCGTCTTCCAGGACTACGCGCTCTTCCCGCACATGACCGTGGGCGAGAACGTCGAGTACGGGCTCAAGGTCAAGGGCGTGCCGAAGAAGGAGCGGCGGCGGCGGGTGGAGGAGGCGCTGGCCATGGTCAGGCTGGCCGGGTTCGGGAAGCGCAAGCCGAGCCAGCTCTCCGGCGGGCAGCGTCAGCGGGTGGCGCTTGCCCGGGCCATCGTGAACCGCCCCCGCGTGCTCCTGCTCGACGAGCCGCTGGGCGCCCTCGACCTCAAGCTGCGCCAGGAGATGCAGATCGAGCTGAAGCGGATCCAGGAGGAGGTGGGCATCACCTTCGTCTACGTCACCCACGACCAGGAAGAGGCGCTGACGATGAGCGATCGCATCGCCGTCTTCAGCCACGGCCGCATCGAGCAGATCGGTACCCCTGTCGAAGTCTACGAGTACCCGGCGACGGAGTTCGTGGCCGGCTTCGTGGGCGTCTCCAACCTGCCCGAGCGGGGCGGTAGGCACTTCACCGTGCGGCCGGAGAAGATCCGCCTCCTCGACGAGGACGACCGGGCCCAGCTGGGCATGGAGACTGAGACCGGCCGGGTGCGGGAGGTGATCTACGTCGGCTCCGTGACACGGTACGTGGTCGACCTGGACGCGGGCGGCACCCTGACCGTGGTCAGGCAGAACGTGGAAGGTTTCTCGGGAGCGGCGGGAGATCGCGGCCACCGCGTCCGCCTTGCCTGGCGACCCGAGGACCACGATCGGCAAGCCGGAGGGCAAGCTGACCTTGGTGGCCTGGGAGGGCTACACCGAGAAGCAGTGGGTGGCCCCCTTCGAGAAGAAGACGGGCTGCAAGGTGCTGCCCAAGTACGCCGGCTCCTCGGACGAGATGGTGACCCTCATGCGGCAAGGCGGCGGCGGCCAGTACGACATGGTGTCCGCCTCCGGCGACGCCAGCTTGCGCCTCATCTACGGCGGAGACGTGCAGCCGGTGAACGTCAAGTTGATCCCGGACTGGAAGAACTTCATCGAGCCGATGAAGTCGCCGCCCCACAACACGATCAAGGGCGTGCACTACGGGATCTCGCTGCAGTGGGGGCCGAACACCCTCCTCTACCGCACAGATAAGGTCAAGCTGGCCCCGCGAAGCTGGTCCGTGCTCTACGACGCGAGGTACAAGGGCCGCATCACGATCCCGGACAACCCGATCCAGATCGCCGATGCCGCTCTCTACCTCATGAAGACGCAGCCTGGGCTTGGCATCAAGGACCCCTATGAGCTGACGTCTGCCCAGTTCGAGGCGGTCAAGGCCCTGCTCAAGCGGCAGCGACCGCTGATCAAGAAGCACTGGGCGTTCGCCTCGGACGAGATAGAGCTCTTCAAGCGGGGCGACGTGTGGCTGGGCGCCTCCTGGCCCTACCAGACGAACACGCTCCAGGACGCCAAGGTGCCGGTCAAGGACCTGATCCCCAAGGAGGGGGCGACGGGCTGGGCGGACACGTGGATGCTCTCGTCCAAGGCCAAGCACCCGAACTGCGCCTACCTCTGGATGCAGT
>CAZQRA010000017.1:0-47453 GCA_964595575.1 uncultured Gaiellales bacterium | reverse complement strand
CGCGAACGAAATGCTGGCGGTTCAAGGCGAACGAAATCCTGGCGGCCGTCAGCTACACAGCAGGCGGCAGGCCGGCGACGAGGTCGCTGACGTCGCCCGGGCCGACCAGGACAGCGTCCACCCCCGCCCGCTCCAGGGCCGCCACCTCTTCGCGGGTGGTGGAGCTGAGCTCGGCGATGGCCAGCTTGCCCACAGGAAGGTCGGGCAGGAGGTCGAGCACCCGCTCCAAGGCCTTGCCCGCTCCGGCTCCTCGGGGCGAGAGGAGCACGATCTCGGGGTCGATGCGCTCCAGCACCCCCTCCAGCTCCCCCTCGTCGTGGACGTCGACCACGCACTCCAGGCCGAGATCGTGGGCCCTGCGGTACAGCTCCTCCAGCCGCTCCCCCTCCTCCCGCTCGGCCACGAGGACCCAGGCATCGGCCCCTGCCGCCCGAGCCTCCTCGGGCGACGGCCCGCGGAAGAGGATGGGGAGCGAGCTTGCCTCCCGCACCCCGGGGGCAGGGGCGTCGAGGACGATGCCCTCCGCTCCCTGGGCCTCGGCCCGGGCGGCGGCGGCGGCGTCGGCCACCTGCACGAGCACGGAGATCCCGTCTCCCTCGGAGATCGCTTGGCTCAGACGACGGGAGCCGGTCACGCGCAGAAGATGCTAACCCGCCCGATCAGCGGCCGATGGGGTGCCACACCGTCTTCAGCTCCACCAGGGCGGCGATGTCCCACAGGCTCTGCCCGTCTGGCAGGCCCCGCGTGACCCGCTTCACGTTGTCGGCCGCCGCCCGCTCCAGGTCGGGGGCGAGGCCGTCGGCGCCGCAGAGGTCGAGGGCGTTCACGTCCATGTGGGAGGCGAGCCAGGGGGCGAGCTCCTCCTTGTCCCCGGTGAGGATGTTGACGACGCCGGCGGGGAGGTCGGACGTGGCCAGGGCCTCGGCCAGCTCGATGGCGGCCAGAGGGCGCGACCGGGAGGCGAGGGCCACGGCCGTGTTGCCGGACACGATGGCAGGAGCCAGCCGGGACACGATCCCGACCAGCGCAGGCTCCTCGGGACAGAGGATGCCCACCACCCCCGTGGGCTCGGGCACGGTGAAGTTGAAGTAGGGGCCGGCGACGGGGTTGGCGGAGCCGAGCGCCTGCGCGATCTTGTCGGCCCAGCCCGCGTACCAGACCATGCGGTCGACGGCCCGCTCGACCTCCTCGGCCCCCGAGCACACCGAGGCGAGGTCGGCCCTGCGCGCCTCCATCATCTCCGCTGCCCGGTAGAGGATCTGGCCGCGGGCGTAGGCGCTCAGCCCCGCCCAGGCGGGGAAGGCCTGGCGGGCGGCCCGCACCGCGTCGCGCAGGTCCTTGCGCGAGGCGCGAGCCACGTTGGCCCCCTCCACCTCGTACGTGCGCCCCGACTCGGAGCGGGGGAACGCCCCCCCGATGTAGAGCTTGTAGGTCTTCCGCACCGGCAGCCGGGGCATCAGTCGAAGGCGAGGTACGGCTCCAGCCCGTGCAGCCCCCCCTCGCGGCCGAAGCCCGACTCCTTGTAGCCGCCGAAGGGGGAGGCGGGATCGAAGCGGTTGTAGGTGTTGGCCCAGACGACGCCGGCCCGCAGGCGCTGCGCCATCCACAGGATCCGTGACCCCTTCTCCGTCCACACCCCGGCGGAGAGCCCGTAGGGGGTGTTGTTCGCCTTCTCCACGGCCTCCTCCGGGGTGCGGAAGGTGAGGACCGAGAGCACCGGGCCGAAGATCTCCTCCTGGGCGACGCGGGAGCTCTGGGAGACGTTGGTGAGCACGGTGGGGGGAAACCAGTAGCCCCGCTCGGGAAGTGTGCAGGGGGGCTGGTACATCTCCGCCCCCTCCCGCGTTCCTGCCTCCACCAGCTCCTCGATCTTGCGTAGCTGCTCGGCGGAGTTGATGGCCCCCACGTCGGTGTTCTTGTCCAGGGGGTCACCCACCCGCAGCGTGGACATGCGCCGCTTGAGCCTGCGGGTCAGGTCCTCCGCCACTGACTCCTGCACGAGCAGCCGCGAGCCGGCGCAGCAGACGTGGCCCTGGTTGAAGTAGATGCCGTTGACCACGCCCTCCACCGCCTGGTCGAGGGGAGCGTCCTCGAACACGACGTTGGCCGCCTTGCCCCCCAGCTCCAGCGTCAGCCGCTTGCCGCTGCCGGCCAGCTCGCGCTGGATGAGCTTGCCCACCTCGGTCGATCCCGTGAAGGCGATCTTGTCTACGTCGGCCTTGACCAGCTCGGCCCCGGTCCTGCCGTCCCCGGTGACGACGTTGACGACTCCCGGGGGAAGCTCGGCCTGGCGGAGCACGTCGCAGAAGAGGAGTGCAGAGAGGGGCGTCGTCTCCGCCGGCTTGAGGACGACCGTGTTGCCGCAGGCAAGGGCCGGAGCCACCTTCCAGGCCAGCATGAGCAGGGGGAAGTTCCAGGGGATGATCTGGCCGCAGACGCCCACCGGCCGGGGCGACCGGTTGGGGAAGGCGTATTCGAGCTTATCCGCCCAGCCTGCGTAGTAGAAGAAGTGGGCGGCCGCCAGGGGCAGATCGACGTCCCGGGACTCCCGGATCGGCTTGCCCCCGTCGAGGGTCTCCAGGACGGCGAGCTCGCGCGAGCGCTCCTGGAGGATGCGGGCGATGCGGTAGAGGTACTTGGCCCGCTCCGAGCCGGGAAGCTCCGCCCAGCCTCCCTCCAGCGCCTCCCGGGCGGCACGGACGGCCAGGCGCACGTCCTCGGCCCCTCCGTAGGCTACTTCCGCCAGCGGCTCCTCGGTGGCGGGGTTGATCGTTCGGTACCACTCCCCCGAGCGGGGCTCCAGCCACTCCCCGCCCACGAACAGGCCGTAGCGCTGCTCCAGGCAAACGATGTCGGACGCCTCGGGAGCGGGCGCGTACTCCCACCGGGAGGGGACGGGAACGGAGCCGCCTCTTCCTTCGACCTCAGTCAAGGCTGAAGTAGTCCGGGCTCTGGTAGTGGCCCGTCTTTTCCTTCCTGATCTGCATGAGGAGGTCGTTGAGGAGGGTGGAGGCCCCGAGGCGGTAGAGGTCGGGCGTCAGCCAGTCGGGGCCGAGCGTCTCGTAGACCTGGACGAGGTACTGGATCGCCTGCTTGGCCTGGCGGATGCCCCCCGCCGGCTTCATGCCCACCCTGCGCCCGGTCTCGTCGTAGACGTCCCTGATCGCCTCCAGCATGACCAGCGCCACCGGCAGGGTGGCCGCCTGGGGAAGCTTGCCGGTGGAGGTCTTGATGAAGTCGGCGCCGGCGGCCATGGCCAGGAAGGAGGCCCTCCGCACCTGGTCGTAGCTTCCCAGCTCGCCCACCTCCAGGATCACCTTGAGCGTCCTTCCCGCGCAGGCCTCCCTGACTTGCGCGATCTCGTCGTAGACCTTGGCGTACCGCCCGGACAGGAAGGCCCCGCGGTCGATGACCATGTCCACCTCGTCTGCGCCCATGGCCACCGCCTCCTCCGCCTCCCGCACCTTGAGGGCGGTGGGAGCCTGGCCGGAGGGGAAGGCGGCGGCCACCGAGGCCACCTTCACCGGGGTGCCGGAGAGCCGCTCCTTGGCTACGGGGACGAGGCTGGGGTAGACGCACACCGCCGCCACCGAGGGCACGGCCGGATCGCCCGGGTCCGGTCGCAGGGCCTTGGCGCAGAGGGCGGCCACCTTGCCCGGAGTGTCGGCGCCCTCCAACGTGGTCAGGTCGACCATGCGCACGGCCAGGTCGAGGGCGAAGAGCTTGGCCTGACGCTTGATCGAGCGGCGGGCGAGGACGGTAGCGCGCTCCTCCACCGCCACTGCGTCCACCGAGCCCAGGCGACGAAGCCGCCGCTCGAGGGGAAACTCGAGCCCGGAAGGAAGGGCAGGCGCCTGCGCCATCGCCTCCAGTGTACGTCCTCCCAGGCTGACCCCGAGGCTCTCCCCCGCCGGGCGCTGTAGTCTGTCCCCGACGAGACCCGCGTCCAGCCGGAGGAGCCGTGAGGAAGCCCGTCGCCATCCTGCTCGTCACAGCCCTGGCCGCGCTGGCCCTGGTCGCGGCGGGCTGCGGCGGCGGCGAGGGGCGCCTGTCCAAGGCCGAGTACGAGCAGAGGGTGGCCGAGATCGGTAGGGACATCCAGGCCGGCTTCGGCGACCTCAGCGGCACCCAGATCGACCCCTCCGACCTGGGAGGGCTGGCCGACCTCTTGAGCAGGCTCTCCCGGGCGCTCGATACGGCCGCCGACGAGCTGTCCCAGCTTCGGCCTCCGGAGGACGCCCAGGCGGCCCAGGACGAGCTGGTCGCGGCGGCCCGGGACCTGGCCGACCTCGTGCGCGAGGTCGCCCGCAAGGTCAAGACCTCTACCCTCGCCCAGCTCGCCCAGATGCAGGACGAGCTCGACCTCTCCCGAAGCGACGCCTTCAGGCGCCTCCAGGAGGCCATGGAGGCGCTCAAGGCCAAGGGCTACCGGCTGGGCGGGGACGAGAGCCCCTAGATCCCCAGCCGCTCCAGCATCTCCTGGTCGCGGCGCCAGCGCGGGCGGACCTTGACGGTCAGGTCGAGGAATACGGGGTGACCCAGGAGGTACTCGATCTCGGGCCGGGCGCGCATGCCGATCTCCTTGATGGTGCGCCCTCCCCGGCCGATGAGGATCTGCTTCTGGGACTCCGTCTCCACGTAGAGGAGGGCCCGCACCACCTTTCCCTGGATCTCCTCCACCGCCACCGAGATGGCGTGAGGCACCTCCTCCCGGGTGAGCTCCAGAGCCTTCTCCCGGATGAGCTCGGCGACCTGGATGTCGACGGGAAGGTCGGTGCGCTGGTCGGGGGGGAAGTAGAGGGGACCCTCCGGCAAGAGCTCCACGAGCTCCTGCTTGAGGTCGCCCACCCCCATCCCCGTCTTAGCGCTCACCGGGTGGAGGGCGTGGAAGTCGCCCAGGGCGGCCGCCGCCTTCATCTGGGAGGCGATGTGGGCGGGCTTGAGCCGGTCGACCTTGTTGAGGGCGATCACCACCGGCACGCCCAAGGAGAAGACCCGTTGGGCGATGAAGCGGTCGCCGGCGCCGATGCGCTCTCGACAGTCGAGCACGAAGAGGACGGCGTCCACGTCCTGGAAGGCGTGGTCGACGGTGCGCTGCATGCGCTCGGTGAGGGCGTCGCGGGGACGCTGGAAGCCGGGGAGATCGACGAGCACGAGCTGGTAGTCCTCGCCGGTGGCGATCCCGTAGATGCGCCTGCGGGTGGTCTGGGGCTTGTCGGAGACGATCGCCACCTTGCCCCCGCACAGGGCGTTGACGAGGGTGGACTTGCCCACGTTGGGCCGGCCGGCCACGGCCACGAACCCCGACTTCACAGGCGGAAGCTCTCGGGTAGAAGCTCGACCGGGGAGGAGGCGGCCGCCTCGCCGTCGGCCCGCAGGTAGACGACCCGCTCCAGCCCTAGCTCCACGAGCCACTGCCGGCAGCCCCCGCAGGGCGGGGCGGTGATGGCGATCGCCTCCAGGTCGCCGGGACGGAGGCCGGCGGCGACCGCGGCGGCAAGGGCCGACCGCTCGGCGCAGATCCCGAGCGGGTAGGCCGCGCTCTCCACGTTGGCGCCGACGAACACCCTGCCGTCCCGAGCCCGCACCGCCGCCCCCACCTGGAACCTCGAGTAGGGGGCGTAGGCGTGGCCGGCCACCTCCCTCGCCCGCTCGAGCAGGTCGCGGTCCTCGTCGCGCACGGGTCAGAAGAAGAGCTGGAACACGGCCAGGGTGACGAGGGCGCCCAGAAGCCCTCCGTAGGCGACCTCCAGCGCGGAGTGGACACCCGCCTCCACCCGCGTCTGGGCCACCAGCACCGCCATCAGGAACATGATGGTGGAGACGAGGAAGCGGTGCTCGCTCGGCCCCACGATGTAGGTGACGGCCATCCAGCCGGCGAAGGCGACGGCCGCGTGCCCGGAGGGAAGGCCGCCCCGCAGGGGCCTCCCCCGGCCGGTCCAGGCCTTGGTGGCGATGACCACGATGACCGTGAGGAAGAGGGCGATCAGGGTCACGGTCACGGGAGCGTCCCGCAGGCGGTCGATGACCCGAGTGGCGGGCTCAGCCAGCCGGCGGGAGAAGACGAGGTAGCCGATGGCGACGGCGGTAAGGGAGGCGATGAGGACGGCCCCGGCGGCCATGTCCTTGGCCAGCTTGGCCAGGGGATCGAAGGAGGTGGTGGCCACGTCCACCGCCTGCTCGATGGCCGAGTTGATCATCTCGGCGATGAGGACGAAGGCGATGGCGAGCAGAAGCGCGATGAGCTCGAGCCTCGTCACGCCCGCCCAGGCGGCAGCCACCAGCACCCCGGCCGCGGCCAGGAAGTGGATGCGGAGGTTGCGGTGGGTGCGGAGGGTGTGGATCACCCCCTCGATGGCGTAGTTGAAGCTGTCGAGCAGGGACACGCTGCGACGGCGGCTCATGGCCGGTAGCGCTCCTCGCGCTCCTCCATCTCCGGTCCGTGGTCGTATCCGAGCAGGTGGAGGAGGCCGTGGACGAGCGCCTCCTGCCACCGCTCTCCCGCCACCTGGGGACAGAGGACGGCATCGCCCAGCTGGCGGGGGACGGAAGGGGGGAGGGCCTCCCGCCCGTCGATGGGGAAGGCGAGGACGTCGGTGGGCTCGTCTACCCCCAGGTGCCGGCGCTTGAGGGCGCGCATCTCCTCCGGGCCCACGAAGGCGATGCCGAGCTCCCCCTCCTCGATCCCCTCGCTAGCCAGCACCCGCCGAGCGAGGGAGACGGCAGCCTCCTCGTCCACCTCCACCCCGCTTCTGTTGGCGACCTCGACCTCGACCACGCCTAGCGCGCCCGACGCCAGCCGGTCTCCTCGGCGTGGCGGCGGTAGGCCTCGACGATCCTCTGCACGAGCTTGTGGCGGACGACGTCCTCGTGCCCGAAGCGGATGAAGGCGATCCCCTCGATGGAGCCCAGGATGTCCTGCACGGACACGAGCCCCGAGGCTTGGTCGCGGGGGAGGTCGATCTGGGTGACGTCCCCCGTGACGACGATCTTGGAGCCGAAGCCGAGCCGGGTGAGGAACATCTGCATCTGCTCCGGGCTCGTGTTCTGGGCCTCGTCGAGGATGATGAACGAGTCGTTGAGGGTACGCCCGCGCATGAAGGCAAGCGGCGCCACCTCGATCGCCCCCTTCTCCATGTAGGAGGCGAGCCGATCGGCGTCGAGCATGTCGTAGAGGGCGTCGTACAGGGGGCGGAGGTAGGGATCGACCTTGGCCAAGACATCCCCAGGCAGGAATCCCAACCGCTCTCCCGCCTCCACCGCCGGCCGGGTGAGGATGATGCGCCCTACCTCCCGCTCGGCCAGCGCCCTCACGGCCAGGGCCATGGCCAGGTAGGTCTTGCCGGTTCCCGCCGGGCCGATGGCGAAGGTGATGGTGTGGGTGCGGATGGCGTCCACGTAGCGCTTCTGGTTCACCGTCTTGGGAGCGATCTTCTTGCCCCGATGGCGCCAGATGACGTCCTCGAAGATGTCGCGGACATCCTCGGCCTGCTGCAGCGCCCCCAGTACCGCGTCCACCGTCCCCGGGCCGATATCGTGGCCGCTCTCGACCAGCTCCACGAGCTCGTCCACGACCGCCTTGGCCTCGGCCACGTGGGCCTCGTCGCCCTCGATGGTGAGCCGGTTCCCCCGCAGGTGGATGGTGCAGTGGAGACGGTCGCGGAGGGCGTCGAGCACCCCGTCGCCCACCGTGGCCAGCTCGGCCGCGACCTGGTTGGAGACGGAGAGGACTTCCTGCACCGCTCTCAGTGTAGGCACCCGTGCCGCAGGCACGTGCGCCAGCCTCGGCGAGGGCCGTGGCCGTGCCACCATGGGGGGGTGACCGATCCTGACCTCTTGCGGCGAGCTCGGGGCGCCCTCCTCGGCCTGGCCGTGGGCGACGCCCTGGGGGCTCCCCTGGAAGGGTCGTCTCCCCGTCGCGCCCAAGCGGCCGTCGCCGCCGGGTTGGCCATGACTGGGGGCGGCGGCTGGGAGCCCGGCGAGTGGACGGACGACACCGCCATGGCCCTGGCTCTGGCCGAGTCCATCGCTGCCTGCGGCCTCCTCGACGTGGAGGACGTGGCCCGCCGGTACATCGCCTGGGCCCGGGGAAGGCCCAAGGGCATAGGCCGAGCGACCCGCCACGCCCTCGCCGGAGCGAGCGACGCCGCCCAGGCCAGGGCTCGCGCTCTCGCCTTCTTCCAGGGCGGCCTGCCGGCGGCCGGGAACGGCACGGTCATGCGGGCCGCCCCCATCGCCCTGGCGGCGGCGAGCGTCGAGGAGGCGGCGCGGGCGGCTCGGGCCGACGCAGCCCTCACCCACGGCGATCCCCGGGCGGGGGACGCCTCCGCCGCTCTCTGCGCCGCCATCCTGGCCGTGGTCGGGGGCGACGACCCGGCTCGAGCGGCGCTGGCCCAGGCAGGCGGGCGACCTCCCCTTCGTCAGATGCTCGAGCTGGCGACTACGGGGGCCCAGGACGCCCTCGCTCGGCTCGCCGCCGGCCCCGAGCGGGGAGCCTGCTGGACGGCGCTCTCCCTTGCCCTCTACGCCCTGCTCCACCTCCCCGGCCTGGAGCAGGCCCTGGCCTGGACGATCTCCCTGGGCGGCGACACCGACACCAACGCCGCCGTGACTGGGGCCCTCGTGGGGTGCCGGCACGGAGTCGAGGCCATCCCCGGCCGCTGGCTCGCCCCCCTTCGCTCGCGCCGGCGGATCGAGGCGGCGGCGGCCGGGCTCGTCGCGGCTAGGCGAGCTTCTCCCGCACCATCTGGCTGACCAGGGCGCCGTCGGCCCGCCCCGCTACCTGCGGCATGACGTCGGCCATCACCCGCCCCAGGTCGCGGAGGCTGGTCGCCCCCACCTCGGCGATGACGTCATCGATGATGCGCTCCAGCTCCTCCTCGGAGAGGGGCTCGGGCATGAACTCCTCCAGCACCTCGAGCTCGTACTCCTCGGCCCGCGCCTGGTCCTCCCTGCCCGCCGCCCGGTAGGCCTCGATCGCCTCCTGGCGGCGCTTGCGCTCTCGCTGGAGCACCTGCAGCTCCTCCTCGTCGTGGAGAGGCCGACGCAGCTCCTTCTCCGCCCCCCGGAGGGCGTTCAGGATCAGGCGGAGGGCGTCCCGACGGGGGGCGTCTCGCTCCTTCATGGCCTGCTTGAGCTCGGCCTCGATGTCGTGGATCAGGCTCACGGCTGTCTCCCCCAGTGTGTCAGGCAGGACGCAGGCGCGCACGGGCAGGGCTACTCACGGCTCAGCTGGCCACGATACCTTCCTCGGACACGGCCACGGCCCGGGCGCGGACGAGCTCTCCCACCGGCCCCGACACCCGCCAGGGCGAGTAGTCGTCGCCGTAGCCACGCCCGGGGCGATCGACGAGGACGAGGTCCTCCCGGCCCACCTTGCTCCGCCAGTGGCGAAGCGACAGCTCCCGGGAAAGCTCCCGCAGCCGGGCCGCCCGCTCCGCCTTGACCGGCGGGGGCACGGGATCCTCCTCGGCGGTCCTGGTGCCGGGGCGGGGGGAGTAGGGGAAGACGTGCACCCTGGTGATGCCGGCCTCCTCCACCACGCGCAGAGTGCGCTCGAAGGCACCCTCGTCCTCGCCCGGGAAGCCGACGATGCAGTCGGTGGTGAGGTTGAAGTCCCGGGCCAGGCCTACCCGTCGCAGGAAGGTGGCCACGTCGTAGCGCCGGCCCATCGCCCGCAGCACCCGGTCGTCTCCCGACTGGAGGGGGACATGGAGATGTCGAGCCACCGCCGGCGTCTCCCGCAGGGCGGCCAGGAGCTCGGAGGTGAGGTGGTTGACCTCCAGGGAGGAGAGACGGAGCCGCCGAAGGCCGGGGACCCGCCCCGCCTCCCGGACGAGGCGGGCCAAGTCGTAGCCTTCCTCCCGGTCCCGGTAGCAGCCCAGGTTGATGCCGGTCAACACCACCTCCTTGTGGCCTTGGTCGACGCGGCGGCGGATCTCCTCCAGCACGGCAGCCGCTCGACGGCTGCGGGAGGGGCCGCGCACGAGCGGGATGACGCAGAAGCGACAGGAGAAGCTGCAGCCGTCCTGGACCTTGACGAAGGCGCGGGCTCGCTCCAGCCGGGCGTCGGCCTGGACGCAGCCGATCGCCCCCACCTGCCCGGCGACGAAGGCCGGGGCCTGCTCGGGCGGGCGCCGCACGACGACGACGTTGGCGGGCAGGGTGCCCAGAGCCTCGGCGGGAAGGAGAGCGGCGCAGCCGGTCAGGAACACGCGCTCATGGCTACGGGCCAAGCGGGCGGCCAGCTTGCGCGACTTGGTCACCGCCTCCTGGGTCACGCAGCAGCCGTTGACGACGGCCACCTCTGCCTGCTCGGGGCGCTCCTCGTGCCCGTCGCCGAGGAGCCGCTGCCGCACGGCCTGGGCATCCAAGTAGGAGACCTTGCAGCCGAGGAAGCGAACGGAGAAGGTGGCCATGGGCCAGAACCTTACTGCCCGTGCACCCGCTCCCAGAGATCGGCGGCCCAGCCTTCCTCCTCCCGACGTAGGAGGGGGGCGAAGCCGGGCAGGGAGAAGCGCTCCGAGGCGAGGTAGCCGGAGGTGACGAGCCTCTCGGACGCGAGGCGGGAGGCGAGCTCGACCACGGTGGCAAGCGCAATGTTGGCCACCGCCGTGCCCGCCCGGGGCAGCGGCCGGGAGAGGGCATCGCCCTGGAGCACCTCCACCGCCACTCCGTTTGCGAGCGCGTTCCGGCGGGCGCTCGCGGTCGCCTCAGGATCGATGTCGAGGGCGGTCACCGGCCGAAAGCCGAGCTTGGCAGCGGCCACGGCGATCACCCCGGAGCCGCAGCCGACATCGAGGAGGGAGGTGCGAGGCAGGTCGAGGAGGAGGCGAAGAGAGAGGCGGGTGGTGGCATGGGAGCCGGTCCCGAACGCCCGCCCCGGCTCGATCACGACCGGGAGCGCTCCCTTGGGCGGGTCCTCCCAGGGGGGGCCCACCCACAGGGGCCCGACCCGAGCCCCGCGGTGGAAGGCCCGCCAGCGATCCTCCCAGCCCTCCCCTACCTCGACGCTGTGCACGCCCCCGAACGCATGCCACAGGCGCTCCTCGCCCCCGGCGTCGGTGTAGGCCACGAGCTCGAGGCCCTCGTCTTCCTCCCGCTCCTCGAAGCCCAGGGGGAAGAGCTCCAGCATGAGCGCCCGCGCCTGCTCGGCACGAGACCACGGGACCGTGACCGACACCCGTCTCAGGGGAGCGACACCCGCCTCAGCGGAAGTGGGCCTTGATCCGATCGAAGAGGCTTCCGTCGGACGCGTAGGTGTGCTCGTCCTCGCTGCGGGCGAGCTCCTCGAGGAGCCGCCGCTGCTCGGAGGTGAGGCGGGTGGGGACCTTGACGTTCACGAGCAGGCGGTGGTCGCCGCGCCCGTCGCCCCGGAGCACAGGCATGCCCAGCCCCCGCAGCACGCGCACCTCCCCGGGCTGCGTTCCCGGCTCGAACTCGACCTCGACCTCCCCGTACAGGGTCGGCACCTTGACCTTGGCCCCCAGGGCTGCCTGGGTCATGGTCAGGTCGACCGCGGACACGATGTCGTTTCCCTCCCGCACGAAGCGGGGGTGGGGTCGCACCCGCACGCGCACGTACACGTCGCCGGCCCGACCGCCCAGGAGGCCGGCATGGCCCTCGCCGGAGAGGCGGATGCGCTGCCCGTCGTGGATGCCGGGCGGGATCTCGACCTCGAGGGCGCGCTCCTCGATCACCCGGCCGGATCCGCGGCAACGCCGACAGGGGGTCTCGATCACGCGCCCGACCCCGCCGCAGCGGGGGCACGTCTGGGCGCGAATGATCTGCCCGAACAGGCTCGTCTGGACCTGGCGCAGCTGGCCGGAGCCGCCGCAGGCCCGGCAACGCGTAGGCCGGGTGCCCGGCTGGGCGCCGCTTCCCTCGCAGGCGGCGCAGGTCGCCGCCACCTGGAAGGGGACGCGCCGAGTCGTCCCCTGGGCGGCCTCCTCCAGCTCGATCTCCACCTCGGCGGCGATGTCGGCCCCCCGCCGCCCTCGGCGGCCGCCGACCCCGAGCAGATCGTCGCCGAAGAAGGCAGCGAAGAGGTCGCTCAGGCTGCCGAGGTCGAAGCTCGTGGGCACGAAGCCACCGCTGCGCAGGCCCTCGTGCCCGTAGCGGTCGTAGATCTCCCGTCGCTCGGGATCGGACAGGACCTCGTAGGCCTCCACCACCTCCTTGAAGCGCTCCTCGGCGTCGGGGGCGTCGGAGACGTCTGGGTGGAGCTCGCGGGCCAGCCTGCGGAAGGCCTTCTTGATCTCCCTCTCGCCGGCGTCACGGGGGACGCCGAGCACCTCGTAGTAGTCGCGACCGGTGGTGGCCACGCCCGAAGGTTAGTCGCCCGCGAAGACCTCCTCGGAGAAGCGGGAGAGCTCGTTGGCCGCGGCCCGCACCGACCGGATCGCCTTCTCGTAGTCCATGCGCAGGGGACCGAGCAGGCTGACGGCTCCCAGGGCTCGGTGGGCGAGGCCGTAGGCGGCCCCCACCAAGGCCAGCTCCTGCAAGGCAGGGTGGCTGAGCTCGTCGCCGACCCGGACGAAGGGTCGGCGGGGATCGAAGGCCTGGGCGATGACGTCCAAGAGAGCCCGCCGCTGCTCGAGCAGCTCGAGCAGGCCCCGGTAGGCGTGGAGCTCCTGGTCGCGGACGTCGTCCAGGAGGCTGGCCGCTCCGCCCACGAACAGGCGCTGCTCCTCGTCGGCCACGAGCTCGGTGAAGGCGGGCTTGAGGGCGCCGATGAAGCGTCGCTCGAGGGCGGAAAGACCTGTGTCCTCCAGCCGCTGGCGGAGAAGGCGGGACCCGAGCTGCACCCCCACCAGCTGCTCGTTCAAGTACTCCCGGGCCCAGTCGGCGAGGCCCTCGTCCACCGACTCGGCAAAGCCGAACGCGCGCTTAGTGACCGCCCCCGTGGAGGTGATGACCACCACCATCACCAGCTTGGGCTGGAGCAGGAGGACCTCCACGTGGCGGACGGTGGCCGCCCTGAGCGGCGGAGCCGACACGAGAGCAAGCAGCCTCGTCACCTGGGACAGGACCTCGGTGGTGGCTTGAATCGCGGCCTCGATCTCGCTGCGCATGGCCGAGAGGTCGAGGGGGAAGGACCCAGGTCGCGGCTCGAGCTCCTCGAGCAGCCGATCGGCGTAGTAGCGGTAGCCCCGCTCGGTGGGAACGCGACCGGCCGAGGTGTGGGGGTGGGTGAGGAGCCCCAGGCTCTCCAGCTCGGCCAGCTCGTTCCGCACCGTCGAGGGCGACAGGCGAAGCCCGGTCCGCTCCACCAGGACCTTGGAGCCCACCGGCTGCCCGGTGGCCACGTACTCCTGCACCACCCGCCGCAGGATCTCCTCCTGTCGCTCCGTCAGCTGCCCGCGCGTCTCGGCCATCGTGACTCCTCTCGATCCCAGTTTAGGCTGGAGAGCGGCCCCTCCGTCCCCGGGCGCGGGGGGCGATCCAGCCCGAAGCTCGGCCTAGGCCAGAAGCTCGGCGGTGACGGCGCTCCCCAGGAGGCGGCCCCGATCTGTCAGCGTCAGCTCGTCTCCCCGTCGCTCGACCAGGCCCAGGTCCTGCAGGCGGGGAAGCGCCCCCTCGTCGACGGCCCCTTCCACCGCCCGCAAGGAGAGGGGGCGGTCGAGCCTGAGGCCGAGGATGACTCGCTCCCTGAGGCGCACCGGGAAAGGCAACTCCTCCACCTCCCGGGCCGGTCGCTCGCCCCGGGCGAGGCTCGCCAGGTACCGAGCAAGGTGGGGCCGGTTACGCCAGCGGCGATCGCCCACCGTGGACACGGCCCCTATGCCGAGGCCGAGGTAGTCGCGTCCCAGCCAGTAGGCGAGGTTGTGCCGGGCCTCCCGACCAGGCCGGCAGAAGCTCGCCGTCTCGTACCAGCGGTAGCCGGCCGCCACGAGCGTCTCCACCACCTGCTCCAGGTACCCCTCCATCGCCTCGCTCTGGCGGGCCAGCTCCCGGCCCCAAGCATGGGCGAAGCGGGTACCGGGCTTGGCCTCGAGCTCGTAGCAGGAGAGGTGCTCGGGCTCCAGGGCCAGGGCCTGGGCCAGGTCGGCCTCGAGGTCGCCCGGGCTCTGGCCGGGGATCCCGTAGAGGAGGTCGAAGGAGAGGTTGTCGATGCCGACCGCCCGCAGCGCCGCCACCGCCCGGCGAGCCTGACGAGGGGAGCCCCGTCGCTCGAGCACGGAGAGCAGCCGGGGCTGGAAGCTCTGCACCCCCAGCGAGACCCGGGTCACGCCCTGGGAGGCGAGGAGGGAGGCAAGCTCGGGCGTCACCGTCTCCGGGTTGGCCTCGACCGTCACCTCCTCGGCGGGCGGGAGGGAAGCGAGCAGGCGAAGGAGAGCGCCGGGCTCGGTGAAGGTGGGGGTGCCGCCGCCCAGGTACACCGTCTCCAGCCTGGGCGCCAAGAGCTCCCCCTCCAGCTCCAGCTCCCGCAGGAGCGCCTCCACGTAGGCGCCGTGGGCATCGCGGCGGCCGAGCGCGGTGACGAAGTCGCAGTACCCGCAGCGGTGGGCGCAGAAGGGAAGGTGGACGTAGAGGTGGCGGACGGAGCCCATCAGCGCTTCCCGGCGTCCAGGTTGAGTACGGCCAGGAACGCCTCTTGAGGGACCTCCACCGAGCCGACCTGCTTCATGCGCTTCTTGCCCTCCTTCTGGCGCTCGAGGAGCTTGCGCTTGCGGGTGATGTCGCCCCCGTAGCACTTGGCCAGGACGTCCTTGCGCTTGGCCTTGATGGTCTCCCGAGCGATCACCCGAGACCCGATGGCGGCCTGGACGGCCACGTCGAAGAGCTGCCGGGGGATCTCCTCCCGCAGGCGCTCCACGAGCGCCCGCGCTCGGGGGTAGGCGGCGTCGCGGTGGACGATCATGGACAAGGCATCGACGGGGTCGCCGGCGATGAGGATGTCCACGCGCACGAGGTCTCCCTGACGGAACCCGGCGAAGTCGTAGTCGAAGCTGGCATAGCCGCGCGTGCGCGACTTGAGCTGGTCGTAGAAGTCGAGGACGATCTCGGCCAGGGGCAGGTCGTAGACGACGTGGACCCTTTCCGGGGACAGGTACTCCATGTGGCCGAAGGAGCCCCGCCGCTCGGCGCAGAGCTCCATGACCGCCCCCACGTACTCGCGGGGCACGATGATCGAGGCCCGCACATAGGGCTCCTCCACCCGCTCCACCTCCCTGGGCATGTCGGCGGGATTGCGCACCTCCACCTCGTGCCCCCGCCTCGTTCGCACCCGGTAGGCGACGTTGGGGGCGGTGACGAGGAGGTCGAGACCGAACTCCCGCTCCAGTCGCTCGCGCACGATGTCCATGTGCAGAAGGCCGAGGAAGCCGCAGCGGAAGCCGAAGCCGAGGGCCTGGGAGGTCTCGGGCTCGTAGACGAGGGCGGCGTCGCTCAGCTTGAGCTTGTCGAGGGCGTCGCGCAGCTCGGGGTAGTCGTCGGAGTCGGTGGGAAACAGCCCGGCAAAGACCATCGGCTTCACGTCCTTGTAGCCGGGAAGGGGCGCCACCGCCGGCCGGGCCTCCACCGTGAGCGTGTCCCCCACCCGCAGGCGGCGCACGTCCTTGAGCCCAGTGACGACGTAGCCCACCTCGCCGGCGCCGAGCTCCGGACAGGGGCGCAGGGTGGGGCTGAAGAAGCCCAGCTCCTCCGCCTCGAGACGAGTCCCCTGCTGCATGGCCAGCAGCCGGTCGCCGCGGGAGAAGCGACCGTCGACCACGCGCACGAACGCCACCACGCCCCGGTACTGGTCGTAGGAGGAGTCGAAGATCAGGGCTCGGGCGGGGCCGCCCGGATCGCCGGCGGGAGGAGGGATGCGCTCGATCACGGCGTCGAGGACCTCGGCCACCCCCTCCCCCGTCTTGGCCGAGATGCGCAGCACCTGCTCCGGGCGCCCGCCCACGAGCTCTGCCACCTCCCGGGCTACCTCCTCCGGCCGGGCCTGGGGTAGGTCGATCTTGTTGACCACGGGCACGATCTCGAGGTCGTTCTCGATGGCGAGGTAGGCGTTGGCCAGGGTCTGGGCCTCGATCCCCTGGGCGGCGTCCACGACGAGCAGGGCCCCCTCGCAGGCGGCCAGCGACCGCGACACCTCGTACGTGAAGTCGACGTGACCGGGGGTGTCGATCAGGTTCAGCTGGAAGCCCTTCCAAGCGACCCGAACCGCCTGGGCCTTGATGGTGATCCCCCGCTCGCGCTCCAGCTCCATCGAGTCGAGCACCTGCTCCCGCATCTCCCGGCCGCTGATGGCGCCCGTCAGTTCCAGGATGCGGTCGGCCAGCGTCGACTTGCCGTGGTCGATGTGGGCGATGATCGAGAAGTTGCGAATCCGGTCCTGGTCCACGCGTCAGCTCCTGCGCCCCCCGAGCAACGCTAGCAGGGGCCTCGTCTCCCGCACCCCCAGGAGGAGGCAGCCGACCAGGTAGGAGAGGGCGGCCGCCGCCAAGGCCAAGGCCACCGCCGCGAGCTGGGCGCCCAAGGAGCGGCCCAGGGCGGCGTCGAGGGCCTGCCAGGCAGAGCGGGAGCAGACGGCAGAGGCCCCGCTGGCAAGGAGGATGAGCAGGACCGAGCGCGCCGTCGCGCCTGCCTCCACCTCGCCCACCCGCCGGCGGAGGAGCTCGATCAAGGCCAGGGCGCCCACGATGTTCACGACCGAGGTGGCGAGCGGGATGCCCCACACCCCCAGGGGGTAGAAGGCGGCGTCGAGGCCGGCGTTCAGGGCCAGGTTGCCAAGGGCGACCCCTGTGGGAAGCCAGGGCGACTGGAGGCTGAAGAAGGCGCGGTTGAGCATGAGCATGGCGCCGTTGAAGGCCAGACCCAGCGAGAAGGCAGCGAGGGCGTCGGCCACGACCTCGGTCTGGCGAGGGGTGAAGGCCCCGCGCTCGTAGACGAGCCGGACGATGGGCTCGGCCAGCACGGCGCAGGCTACGCCGGCGGGAACGAGGAGGAAGGCCATCTGGCGCAGGCCCACCGCCACCCAGCGACGGAAGGCGGCGAGATCCCCTGCCGCCGCCGCCCGGGAGAGGGAGGGGAAGAGGACGGTGGCGACGGCGACCGAGAAGAGCCCCTGGGGCAGCATGTACAGGCGGAAGGCCGCGTCGATGGCGGCCGGAGCCAGGTTGGGGTCGAGGAGCCGCGAGGCAAAGAGGGTGTCCACGACCGCGTTGAAGTTGATGAGGCCCAGGCTGAGGGTCACCGGCAGCATGAGCACGAACACGCGGCGCACCGCCGGGTCGCGCCAGTCGACGACGGCGCGAAGGCGGCCGTCCAGGCCCCGAAGCCAGGGGAGGGGGAGGAGCACCTGGACCACGGTGCCGAGGAGGACGGAGGCGGCGTACACGTACAGCTTGCCGTCCTCGGAGCCCGCCCGAGGCACTCCCAGCACGAGGCCGAGGATGATCACCAGGTTCCAGGCCACCGGCGACAGGGCGGGGACCGAGAAGCGGTCGTAGCTGTTCAAGAGGCCCACGAACACCCCCGAGACCCCGAGCAGGACGACGATGGGGAAGAGCACCCGGGCGAGCCCGACGGCGAGATCGCCCGACCCCACGGGGACGCCGAAGGGGGCGATCACCAAGGGAGCGAGGAGGATCCCCAGCGCCACCAGACCCCCGAGGCCGAGGAGGAGGAGCCAAAACAGGCTGGAGGCGACCGCCCACGCCCGTCGCCGCTCCCCCTTCACCAGCAGCTCGCTGAACACGGGGACGAAGGCGGAGGTGAAGGCGACGTCGGCGACCAGGGCCCGGATGAGGTTGGGGACCTGGAAGGCGACGGTGAAGGCGTTGATCTTGCCCTCTACCCCGAAGTAGTTGCGGGCCACGATCTCGCGGACGAGGCCGAGCAGCCGCGAGAGCCCGGTGGCGAGGGCGAACACGAGCGCGGAGGAGGCCAGGCGGCGGCGGTGGGCGGCTGACTCCAGGCCGGCGAGGGCCGGCTCCGGTCGATTCGAGCTCACCACTCTCCCCAGGCCACGAGGGGACGCACGGGGGACAGCATAGGGAGCGGGGCTGAGGCGGCTGCCATCCTCGGCCGTCTGGTACCATCGCCTGCGCTCGCGACCCAAGCGGGCGGTCTCCGATGCCCAACATCCGTCAGCAGAAGAAGCGCGTGCGCATCGCCGCCAGGCAGCGCCTGGAGAACCTCCGCTACCGCTCCACCGTCAAGACCCTCGCCCGCCGGCTGCGCGAGGCGGTGGCAGACGGGGACGAGGAGCGGGTCGTCGCCGCCCACCGGGAGCTCGTGCGCTGGCTCGACAAGGCGGCCTCTAAGGGCGCCCTGCACCGCAACACGGTCGCCCGCAGGAAGTCGCAGGCGGCCCGTCTCGTCGCCTCCCTGCGCCGCTAGCCGCCCTCCTGCCGCCCTTTCTCGACCGGGCCTCGACCGCGGGTGACGTCCACGAGCGCCCGCTCCAACTCCAGCTCGTCGGGGAGAGGGCTCTCCCCTTTGAGGGCGGCGTCGACCTCGGCCAGGCGAACGAGGGCGGCGCGGAGCTCCCCGTCGTCGAAGCCCTCCGCCTGCTGGTACGCCTTGCGCACCGGGTACTCGCTCCTCCGCTTGAGCCGCTTGGTCGCCTCCTCGGGCCGGATTCCCTCAGCCGCCAGGGAGCGGCAGGAGCGGACGAGGGCCACGTGCTCCGCCAGCCGCCAGACGACGCTGCTCGGCTCCGCCTCCCGACCGCCCCGGCTGCGGAGGCGCTGCCAGGCGGAGAGGACGCCGGCCACGTCGCGCCGACCCCAGGCGTCGGTCAGCGCCCAGGACGGGACCTCGGCCCGGGGGTAGACGAGCTCCTCCACCTCGGCCACGTCGATCTCGCTCCCCTGCGCCCACAGGGCGAGCTTCTCGGCCTCCAGGGCCAGCTCCTCAGGTCGCTCCCCGACCAGCTCCAGGAGGAGCCGGCAGGCCTCCGGGGTGGCCCGGGCGCCTCGGCGCGCGAGCTCGGCCTGCACCCACTTGGCGAGGTCGCGACGGGCGAGCTCGTACACGAGCACCTGCCCCGCCCGCCGGCAGACCTTGACGAGGGGAGATCCCTGCTTGGCCTCGGCCGCCACCAGGCAGAGGACGGTGGCGGGGGCGGGGCTCTTCAGGTAGCCGGCGATGGCCTCGACGTCCTTTTCCTTCCAGCGCTCGGCTTCCTCGACCAGGACGAGCCTCCCGGAAGCGCCGAACAGGCCGAGGGCGTTGCAGGCTGCCACCGCTTCTTCCCCTCCCACGCTGGCCGCGGACAGGATCTCCACTGCCTGGGGATGGAAGCGGGCTCGCAGCCGCTGGATGGCCCGGGCCACCTTGGGCCGGTCGCCGCCGGCGATCAAGTACACGGGCTTGAGGGCCTCCGCCGCCATCGGGCCCCAAGCATACGGCGTCCTCGGGCCTTCCTCGCCTAGCGCTCGGCGTGCGCGGCCAGGGCGTGCCCGTCCGACTCCACGACCACGTCTCCCGCCTCGTCGGTGCGGTAGACCCTCAAGCCGGGGATGGTGGCCAAGGCGGCCAAGGTGGAGGGAGCAGGGTGGCCGTAGTCGTTGTCGCGGCCTACCGAGATCACCGCCAAGCGCGGTCGCAACCGGCGGAGGAGGTCGGCAAGCCCAGGGTCGCGGGAGCCGTGGTGCGCCACCTTGAGCACCTCCACCGGAGGCAGGGAAAGGCGAGAGGTGACCTCCGACTCGGCATCGGCGGGAAGGAGCAGGTCCGTCTCTCCGTAGGAGGCAAGGAGGACGACGGCGTGCTCGTTAGGGTCCTCCTCCCGCCTCCCTGGGCCGTCGGGCCAGAGGACGCGCAGGCGAAGGCGGCCGAGCCCGTACTCGTCGCCGGCCCGCGCTACCGCCACCGCTACCCCCTTCTCCCGGGCGGCGGCCAAGGCCCGTCGCTCGTCCGCCGAGCTGACCGCCAGCCGGGGGTAGAGGACGGAGCCGACCCGAAGCCCTCGCACCACTGCCTCGGCGCCGCCGATGTGGTCGCGCTGGGGATGGGTGAGCACGACGGCCGAGAGCGCGCTCAAGCCTCGTTGCCGCAGCACCCGGGCCACGTCTGCCTCCGGCGGCCCCTCGTCCACGAGCACCGCCCCCTCAGGGGTCTCCAGGAGGGCGGCGTCCCCTTGGCCGACGTCGAGGAAGGTGGCGCGAAGGCCGGAGGGGGAAGACCAGCTTCGGGAGCGGTGGCCGATCCACCCCCACCCCGCCCAGAGCGCCGCCGCCAGGCCCAGGAGGGCGCCTGCCCTCCTCCATCGACGCCCGGGCGGCGCGGAGCGGACGAGGAGGAGCCACCCGCTCCCAGCCAGGGTCGCGAGCAGGACCTCTCCGGCCGAGAGCTGCGCATGGGGAAGCGAGGCTACGGCCCGGGCGCACAAGGCAAGCCACGAGGCGCACCAGCCGGCGAGCGCGGCCAAGATCTGGGCCGCCCCCGGAGCCAGGGGATGGAGGAGGGCTGCCCCCAAGGAGAGACCGAGAAGAGGAGCCACCGCCGGGGCAGCGAGGGCGTTGGCGGCCAGGGCGTAGGCGGGTACGGCTCCGAACTGGAGGAGGAGGATGGGCGCCGTCGCCAGGGAGCAGGCAGCCGTCACCGCCACCAGAGCCGCCGCCCTGCGGGGAAGCGGGTATCCCTCGAGCCTGGCTCCCAGCCTGGGGGCGAGCACGAAGATCGAGGCCACGGCCGCGAACGAGAGCTGGAAGCCGGGGTCGAGGAGGGAGTACGGGCTCCAGGCCAAGAGCGCCAGCGCCCCCAGGAGGAGGAACCACCAGCGGTCGCGCTCGCGAGCGCAGATCCAGGCCAGGCAGGCGAGGGCCCCCGCCACCCCCGCCCGCACCACCGACGGCTGGAAGCCCACCGCCAGCACGTAGGCGAGGATCGCCAGGAGCGCCGCGACCTGCGCCAGGAGACGGGAGACTCCCGCCAGCCACAGGGCGGCCAGCGTCCCCCCGGCCACGAGGGCCACGTTCTGGCCGGAGACCGCCAGCAGGTGGTAGAGCCCGGAGGCCCGAAACTGGGCCCGCAGGGGATCAGCCAGGCCCTCGTCCTCCCCCAGGACGAGACCCAGGACCACCGCCCGCCGCTCTCCGCCGAGCCCCGCCGAGGCGCCGGCTGCCACCCACTCGCGCAGGCGATCGGCCACCCCGCCCAGGCCGCCCCGACGGCCGACCAGGCGCCAGCGGTGGGCGCGCAGGACGACGTGGACGCCGTGGAGCCGGAGCCAGCGCCCCTCGTCGAAGCCGCGACGCGAGCGGAAGGGAAGCCTCAGCCGCCCCACCGTGTCCAGGATGGCCCCTTGGGGAGGAGCGCGCCCCAACGGGAGCTCGAGGAGGATCGGCTCCCTCACCCGCAGCCGGCCGAACCGCTCCACCCGTGCCGGTACCCGCAGCGCGTAGCGGCCGCGGCGAGGGGGCCCAGTGACCGTCACGCGAGCGGGAGCCGTCTCCCCAGCCAAGGGGGCGAGCGAGCTGCGATCGATGGCGTCGAGACGAGCGCTTCCCCACCCCCACCCCACGGCGAGCAGGGCCCCGCCGAGCAGCGCCAGCCGCCAGGGCGAGCGAGCCGCGACGACCGAGAGCACGGCCATGGCCGCCCCCACGAAAGCCGCCTCCCACCCCGGCCGAGCGATGTTGGCGAGAGCCAGGCCGAGGCAGAGGCCGGCCACGAGCAGGTGGGGCCACGCCTGCCAGAGCCTGATCACGGCACCGCCAGTCCTTCGAGCTGCTCGATGCGGGCCGGGCCGATGCCGGGAACGGCGTCCAAGTCCTGCAGGGACCGAAAGCCGCCGTGGCGGGCGCGGTAGTCGAGGATCTTCTGGGCCGTCACCGGCCCGATGCCGGGAAGGCTGTCGAGCTCCTCGAGGGTGGCCGTGCTCAAGCTGACCGGGGCCGAGGGCGTCGAGCCGGCAGGACCGGCGGAGGCCGCGCCCGAGGTGGGCAGCCTCCGGGGCACGAGCACCTTCTGGCCGTCCACGAGGGGAGCGGCCAGGTTGATCGCCTCCAGGTCGGCCTTGGCGGTGACGCCCCCCGCCTTGGCGACGGCGTCGGCGACCCGGGCCCCCGCCGAGAGGCGGTAGAGGCCCGGCCGCCGTACTGCACCCGCCACGTCCACCACGACCAGCGGCCCCCGAGCAGGCGCGGCCTTGACCGGCCGCAGGGGAGCCGCCTGCGGGCGGCCGGGGGCCCCCGCTCGCACGAGGTAGCGGCCGGCGAGCACGAGGACGAGCGCTAGAGCGAGAACGACGACGAGGGCTTGTTGGCGGCTGAAGCGGAGCGACGGCATCCCGCCGTCAACCTAGACACCACGATGCCTCCGGTCCGAGCCAAGAGCGCGCCAAGATGCGCGCCTTGGGGAGGAGGCTTAGACGACCAGATTGACCAGGCGACCGGGGACGACGAACACCTGCTTCACCTCGCGCCCGTCCAGGTGGGCCTGCACCCTGGGGGACGCCTTGGCCAGGGCGACGAGCTCGTCCTGGGACGCGTCCACCGGCGCCCGCAGCCGGTCCCGCACCTTGCCGTTGACCTGCACCACCAGCTCGAAGGTGTCGTCCCGGAGCAGCGCCGGGTCGGCCTGGGGCCAGGGCTGAGCCCACAGCCGCTCGTGGCCCAGGCGCTGCCACAGCTCCTCGGCCAGGTGAGGAGCGTAGGGCTGGATCAGGCTGACCGCGGTCTCGGCCGCGAACCGGGAAGCAGGCCCCGCCGGCTCCCGGGCCAGCTCGTTGACGAGCTCCATGATGGCGGCGATGGCGGTGTTGAAGGACTGGCGACGCCCGATGTCGTCGGTCACCTTGGCGATGGTGCGGTGGGCCTTGCGCAGGAGCGGGCCGTCGCCGGGCCGGCCTTCCGGCGCCCGCTCGGCTACCTCGTGGACGATGCGCCACAGGCGACGGACGAAGCGCACCATGCCCTCGATGCCCTCGTCGGTCCACTCCATGTCCTGATCGGCGGGGCCGATGAAGAGGATGTAGAGGCGCACGGGGTCGGCGCCGTAGGTCTCGACCAGCTCGTCGGGACCGATGACGTTGCCCCGCGACTTCGACATCTTGCGACCCCCAAGCTGGACCCACCCGTTGGAGAAGAGCCGCTTGAACGGCTCCCGGAAGCCCACCAGGCCCAGGTCGTTGAGGGCCTTCATGAAGAAGCGGGCGTAGATCAGGTGCATGGTGGCGTGGTCGACGCCGCCGATGTACTGATCGACCGGGCACCAGAAGTCGACCACCTCCCGGTCCCAGGGGGCCCGGTCGTTGCCAGGGTCGCAGTAGCGGAGGAAGTACCAGGAGGAGTCGACGAACGTGTCCATCGTGTCGACCTCGCGGCGGGCCTCGCCGCCGCAGCGGGGGCAGGGGGCCCGCACCCACTCCTCGGCGGTAGCCAGGGGCGAGACGCCCCGGGGCTGGTAGTCCTCCACCTCCGGCAACACCACCGGAAGCTCCTCGTCGGGCACCGGCACCTCGCCGCACGAGGGGCAGTGGATGATGGGAATGGGGCAGCCCCAGTAGCGCTGCCGGGACACGAGCCAGTCGCGGATGCGGAAGCTCGTGGCAAAGCGACCCTTGCCCTGCTCCGAGAGCCACTGGACGATGGCCCGGCCGCCCTCCTTCGCCCCCATGCCGGAGAAGGGGCCCGAGTCGACGAGCCGCTCTCCGTCGGTGCAGGCGGTGAACGGCAGGGACGGGGCCTTCCCTCCTGCCGGCGCCACCACCGCCCGCACCGGCAGACCGAAGGCCTGGGCGAACTCGTAGTCGCGCTCGTCGTGGGCAGGGACGGCCATGATGGCGCCGGTGCCGTACTCGACCAGCACGTAGTCGGCCACGTAGATGGGGAGGCGCTCCCCGTTCACGGGGTTGACGGCGTGGAAGCCGGTGAAGACGCCGGTCTTCTCCCCCGTCGCCCGCTCCTCTCCCCGCTTGGCGGCGGCGTGGCGCACGTAGTCGCGAATCGCGGCCCCCGCCGGGGCCAGCTCGGCCATGCGCTCGACGAGGGGGTGCTCAGGGGCGAGCACGAAGAAGGTGGCTCCGAAGAGAGTGTCGGGCCGGGTGGTGAAGACGGGGATGTCCTCGTCCAGCTCCTCGCACCTGAACACCACCTCCGCCCCCTCCGAGCGGCCGATCCAGTTGCGCTGCATGGCCAGGATCCGCTCCTGCCACTCCAGCTCCCCCATGTCCTCGAGCAGCTGGTCAGCGTAGGCGGTGGTGCGGAAGAACCACTGCTCGAGGCTGCGGGCCTCCACCTCGCTGCCGCAGTACTCGCAGCGCCCGTCGTGGACCTGCTCGTTGGCGAGCACCACCTGGTCTTTGGGGCACCACTTGACGGGGGCGTGCTTGCGGTAGGCCAGCCCTGCCTCGTACAGGCGCAGGAAGAGCCACTGCGTCCAGCGGTAGTACTCGGGCTCGTGGGTGGAGATCTCCCGCGACCAGTCGATCGACCAGCCCATCCGCTTCATCTCGGCCCGGATGTGGGCGATGTTGCGCTCGGTGATGAGGCGGGGATGCCCCCCCTCGCGAATCGCGGCGTTCTCGGCAGGAAGGCCGAACGCGTCGTAGCCGATCGGGTGGAGGACGAGCCAGCCGTTCCGGCGGCGGAAGTGGGCCAAGACGTCGCCGAGCGTGTACACGAGGACGTGCCCCATGTGCAGCGTCCCCGAGGGGTAGGGGAGCATCTCCAGCACGTAGTACTTGCGGCTGCGGTCGGAAGCGGCCGGGTGGTCGGGGTTGGGCACCTCGAACGCCCGCTCCTTTTCCCACACCCGCTGCCACTTCTCCTCGATCCGCCTGGCGTCGTACTCTTCCATGCCCTCCGTGATGCCCTCCGATCCGACAAAAAAGCCTCTCCACCGAGAGGCCGTGGGGAGCCGGCCGCGGCGGGCCGCGGACGCCCCCTGATCTAGCGAAGAAGACCCTGCATCCTGCGCCAAATCTAGCACCTTGGTAGCGTCGCTGTGGTGAGTCTCCTCGACCTCTTCCCCGACAGCGCCCGCCTGGAGCGGGGACGCCTGACCGTGGGCGGGCTCTCCCTGTCGGCCCTGGCTGAGGAGTTCGGGACGCCCCTCCTCGTCTACTGCGAGCAGACCTTGCGGGAGCGGGCGCGGGCGTTTCGCCGGGGCGCTCCCCACGCCCTCCTCTTCTACAGCGTCAAGGCCTTCCCCAACGTGGCCGTGCTCCAGATCCTGGCGGAGGAGGGACTGGGAGCCGAGGTGTCGACCCTGGGAGAGCTTTCCTTCGCCCGTCGGGCCGGCCTGGAGGGGGAGCGCCTCGTCCTCGACGGGAACAACAAGGCGGACGAGGAGCTCGCCGCCGGGGTCGAGGCCGGCTGCCTCGTCGTGGTCGACGCCATGGACGATCTCGAGCGGGTGGCGGCGATCGGGGGGCGGCGGACGCTCGTGCGGGTCACGCCCGGAATCGACGCCGACACCCACGCCGCCATCGCCACCGGTCACGCCGGCTCGAAGTTCGGCCTGCCCCCGGAGCGGGCGCTGGAGGCGATCGCTCGGGCCCGGGAGCTCGGGCTGGAGGCGGTGGGCCTCCACGTGCACATCGGCTCCCAGCTCCTCGACCTGGGCGCCGAGCGGATGACCATCGACTGGCTGGCCGGGTTCGCCGCCGAGTGCCGGGCCGAGCTGGGATGGGTGCCGGAGGTGGTGGACGTGGGCGGCGGGCTGGGCATCCGCTACCTCCCCGACGATCCCCAGCTTCCCCCGGAGACGTTCGCGCGGGCGGTGGCCGACCGCCTGCGACGGGCCTGGGCGCTGCACGACCTGCCTTCCCCCCGGCTGGCCCTCGAGCCCGGGCGCTCGCTCGTGGGCCCGGCTGGGCTCACCGTCTACCGGGTGGGCGTGGTCAAGGAGGCGAGCGAGACGCTCACGTACGTGGCCGTGGACGGGGGCATGTCGGACAACCCTCGACCCCAGCTGTACGGCGCCCGCTACGTGGCCTTGCTCGCCGACCGCGCCGACGAGGCCCCTGACGGTACCTACGCTGTCTGCGGCAAGCACTGCGAGTCAGGGGACGTCCTCATCGAGCGGGTGGCGCTTCCCCGTCCGCGCCGGGGCGACCTCTTGGCGGTGCCCGCCACCGGCGCCTACACGCTGGCCATGAGCTCGAACTACAACGCCGTCCCCCGCCCGGCCGCGGTGCTCGTGGGCGGAGGGAGCGCTCGGCTCATCCGCCGCCGCGAGACGGTGGAAGACCTTCTCGCCTTCGAGCCCTAGGGTGCTTCCGCCGGCGCCCTGCGATGCCCTGACCGCGGCGGACGGGGGCTACGGGCCCTCGGGCGCCCCCTGCAGCCGCTCGTAGCGGGGCAGCCCGTCGTCGGGCAGCTCGTAGTAGTCGCCCGCCTGGACGACGTAGACGTGACCTACTACCCGCAGGCCGGTGGGCGGGTCGAGCGTACCGGCGGCGATGCTGATCGTCGTCCGCGCCGGCGCGTCCCAGAAGAGGCTCGACCCGCACTCGGAGCAGAACCCTCGCCGCGCCGAGCTGTCGCTGGCCGGGCTCTCGATCCACCGCAGCGCCCGCCGCTCCAGGAGCACCAGGTCCTCGCGCCGCGCCGCCGTGGCGGCGAGCTGGTGCCCGCTCCACCGCCGGCACTCGACGCAGTGGCAGATCAGGACGTCGCGCAGCGGCCCCCGGACCTCGTAGCGCACGGCGCCGCAGAGGCAGCGGCCGGTGGCTCGAGCGCTCGTCGCCACGACGGCGAGTCTACTGCGGCCGGCGGGAAGGCGAGGGCAAGAGCTCGCGCAGGCCCACGTCGGGCGGCCTCCCTCTCAGGGAAGGCTGCCCCGCCCAGCCAGCTCCGCCGGGTCGGTGATCGGGGCCCGGCAGGCGTGGCGCTCGCACACGTACACGGCCGGCTTCCCGTCCACCGGCCCCTTGCCCTGCAGGAGGGGAACGTCGTCGGCGGGGCCGAACGCTACCACCGTCCTCCGATCGTAAGGAGCAAGCGCCGCTCGCACCACGGCATCATCGGGAGACCCTGCCACCGCCACCTCCCTGGGCGGGGAGAGGTAGAGGTCGAGGGCCGAGAGGGCCCAGCCGAAGGCGCTGGGAGCGCGAGGAAGGAGGTCGCAGACGAGGCGGAGGACCGAGACCGCCTTGCGCTCGAGCTCGTCGTCGCCGTAGATGCGGGCGAGACGAAGGAGGACGTGGGCGGCCATCGAGTTGCCGGAGGGGGTGGGGTTGTCGTCCAGGTCCTTCGTCCGGGCGACCAGGCGCTCCCCGTCGGCAGGAGCGAGGAAGAACCCCCCTCGCTCCTCGTCGAAGAAGAGCTCCACCATGAGGTCGGCGAGGCGGCGGGCCTCCCGCAGCCACCGGAGCTCCCCGGTCGCGACGTGCAGCTCGTACAGGCCGTGGACGACGTTGGCGTAGTCGTCCAGGTAGGCAGGGCCGCTCCGCCTGCCTGCCCGGTAGCTTCGCTGGAGACGGCCTTCCTCCATCAGCGGACCCAGCAGGAACTCGGCCAGCCGTCGGGCTTGGGCGAGCCAGTCGTCCCGCTCCAGGCGCCGTCCCGCCTCGGCCAAGGCGGCCAAGGCGAGGCCGTTCCAGGAGGCGATGGCCTTGTCGTCCCGAGCAGGCTGAGGCCGACGGGAACGCAGGTCGAAGAGCCGCCGGCGCTGCTCGGACGCGAGCTCCCCGCGGAGGATCGATCGGCCGCCCTCGAAGGGGTGGAGCAGGTGGGCAAGCTCGCTTCCCACCTCCTCCTCGGTCCACGTGTAGGTCAGCCCTTCCACTCCCTCCGTGTCGGCGTCCTGGGAGGAGGCGAAGGCCCCCTCGGGGAGGGCGAGGTCGCGGAGCATGTACTCCACCGTCTCCTCGGCGACCCGGCGGTACCGCTCGTGCCCGCTCAGAAGCCACGCATGGAGGTACATGGAGGCGAGGAGGGCGTTGTCGTAGAGCATCTTCTCGAAGTGGGGCACGAGCCACTGGGCGTCGACCGCGTAGCGGTGGAAGCCGCCGCCGACCAGGTCGTACATGCCCCCTTTGGCCATGGCGTCGAGCGTCGGCCTTGCCATCTCCAGCTCGCCCCGCTGCAGCAGGAACTCGAGCACGCACGAGGGCGGGAACTTGGGGGGACCGCCGAAGCCGCCGTGGACGGGATCGAGCTGGCGGCGAAGCCCGTGCACCGCCCGGCCGAGGAGCGAGGGGGAGAGGGGCTCGGAGGAGGGCCGGCGGCGGCTCGAGCGGGCGATCGCCTCCACCAGCGCGCCGGCGGTGCCGGTCACCTGGGAGCGTCGCTCCCGGTAGGCTCGCGCCACCGCCTCCAGGACCTGGCGGAAGCTGGGGAGGCCGTGGCGAGGGTGGGGGGGAAAGTAGGTGCCCCCGTAGAAGGGCTCCCCCACCGGAGTCAGGAACACCGTCAAGGGCCACCCTCCGTGGCCGGTCAGGGCGACGACCGCCTCCATGTACAGGGCGTCGAGGTCCGGGCGCTCCTCCCGGTCGACCTTGACGTTGACAAAGAGCTCGTTCATGAGCGCGGCGGTCTCCGGATCCTCGAACGACTCCCGCTCCATGACGTGGCACCAGTGGCAGGCGGCGTAGCCGATGGAGAGGAGGATGGGCTTGTCCTCAGCCCGCGCTCGGGCCAAGGCCTCCTCGCCCCAGGGGTACCAGTCCACGGGGTTGTGGGCGTGCTGGAGGAGGTAGGGACTCGTCTCGGCGGCAAGCCGGTTGGGCATCAGTCCGCCTCCGGCTCGGGAACAGGGCGGCGTCCCTCCTGCCGCCGGCGGCGGAGCCAGCGCACGAGCTCGATGGCCCCGGCCACGGCGAAGGCCAGAGCCAGGGCGATGGCCAGCCCCTTCCACGGCTGGTGCTGGAAGGAGCGACCCCCGAAGAAGCCGAGGAGGGAGGCGTAGCTCGCCCAGATCACCCCCGCCAGGGCGTCGAAGAGGGCGAACCTCCGCCAGGTCATCTCCAGCCAGCCGCAGGAGACGGTGACGGCGGTGCGCCCGCCGGGGATGAAGCGGGCGATGACGATGAGCTCGCCCCCCCGCTCGTCGATCTGCCGCTCCGCCCAGCGCAGGCGCTCGCGGGCCTTGTCGGTGCGGAAGAGCACGCGGCGGATCCAGGGCTCGAAGTGGTGGCCGATGAAGTAGGCGGTGTTGTCCCCCCCGAAGGCGCCCGCCGCCGCGAGAGGGATGACCAGGGCCAGGCTCATGTCGCCGGAGCCGGCCAGCACCCCGGCTGTGATCACCGCCGTCTCGCTGGGGACGAGGGGGAAAAGCACGTCCACGTAGGCGAGGGCGAAGATGACGAGGTACGACCACCAGGCCCCCGACACGTAGTCCGTGAGCTGCTCGAGCATTTAGGAAAGACTACGCGGCGTGAGCTTCCTCCCGCTGCAAGGGACGAGGGTGATCGACGTGACCACCTCGCTGGCCGGCCCCTACTGCACCGAGGTGCTGGGCGCCCTGGGGGCCGAGGTGGTGAAGATCGAGCCCCCGGCCGGGGACGAGGCCCGTACCTGGGGCCCGCCCTTTTATCGGGGCGAGGCCACCCTGTTTCTGGCCATGAACGCCAACAAGCGGTCGGTGGCGCTCGACCTCCGCCGCGGCCGCGAGGTGCTCCTCCGCCTGGTAGAGGGAGCCGACGTCTTCGTCCAGAGCCTGCGTCCGGGCCTTGCCACCGAGCGCGGCCTCGCCTGGGAGGACCTCCGCCCTCTCAACCCCCGCCTCGTCTACTGCTCGATCAACGCCTTCGGGCGGAGCGGCCCTTGGAGTCGGCGCCCCGGCTACGACCCGCTCATGCAGGCGGCGGGGGGCATCCTCAGCGTCACCGGTGAGCCCGACCGGCCGGGGGTGCGGGTGGGCGTCTCCATCGTCGACCAGGGCACCGGCCTGTGGGCGGCGTTCGGGATCGTGGCCGCCCTCCTGGAGCGGGAGCGCACGGGCCGAGGGCGGGTCGTGGACACGGCCCTCTACGAGACGGCCGTCTCCCTCCTTGCCTACCACATCACCGGCTACCTGGCGAGCGGGGAGCTACCCAAGCGCTGGGGGACGGGCTTTCCCTCCATCGCTCCCTACCAGGTGTTCCCCACGGCCGACGGGGAGCTCATGATCGCCGCCGGCAACGACCGCCTGTTCGCCAGCCTGGCCGAGGCGGTGGGGCTGCCCGAGCTTCCCCACGACCCTCGCTTCCGCACCAACGCCGACCGAGTGCGCCACCGGGAGGAGCTGGCCCGCGCCCTGACCCCGGCCCTCGCCCGGCGGACGAGCCGCGAGTGGCTGGAGATCCTGGCCGCGGCCGGCGTTCCCGCCGCCCCGGTGCAGGACGTATCCCAGGTCGTCTGCCACGAGCAGACCCGGGCGAGCGGCATCCTCCAGGGGCTCGCGGGCGAGCTCACGGTGGTGGCCCTGCCTTTGCTCGTGGACGGGGAGCGGGTGCTCCACCGCCTCCCTCCCCCTCCGCTCGGCGCCCACACCGCCGAGGTGCTGGCCGAGGCCGGCTACGCCAGGGAGGAGATCGAGCGGCTGGCGGCCGAGGGCATCGTCCGCCTGGCCTGAGCCGGCGATAGGCCCGCCCCTCGACGTGCGGGCCAGGTGGAGGTAGGCTGCCTCGACCATGGAGGTGTCTATCCTGGTCGGCACCCGCAAGGGCCTCTTCCTCCTGCGCGGACACGAGGGGCGGCGTCGGTGGCGCCTGGAGGGGCCCCTCCTCGCCGGCTGGGAGGTCATGCACGCGGTCCAGGACAGGCGGGACGGCACCCTCTACTGCTGCACGAGCACCTACGCCTACGGGGCCACCGTCCACCGGTCATCCGACGGCGGTGCCACCTGGGAACGGGCCGAGGAGATCGGCCTTCCGAAGGAGAGCGGGCTGACCCTGGAGCGGACCTGGCACCTCCGCCCCGGCCACCCCAGCCGACCCCACGAGCTCTGGCTGGGAGCGGCGCCGGGCGCCCTCCTCCGCTCCCAGGACGGGGGCCGCACCTTCCAGGCCGTGGCCGGGGTGCTCTTCCACCCCACCCGGGAGCGCTGGCAGCCGGGGGCCGGAGGCATGTGCTGCCACTCCATCCAGATCCACCCCGCCGACCCGGACACCCTCGTCATCGCCATCTCCGCCGCCGGCGCCTTCCGCAGCGAGGACGGGGGGCACACCTGGGCCCCCATCAACCGGGGCGTCGTCGCCGACTTCCTCCCCGACCCCTACCCCGAGGTGGGCCACTGCGTGCACAAGCTGCTCCTGCACCCGAGGCGACCTGAGCGCCTCTGGCAGCAGAACCACTGCGGCGTGTACCGCTCGGACGACGGAGGGGAGACCTGGGTGCGCCTGGACGAGAACGGCCTTCCCAGCCGGTTCGGGTTTCCGATCGTCGTCCACCCCCGCGATCCCGACACCGCCTACGTGATCCCCGAGGAGGCGGACGTCAACCGGGTCGCCGCCGGGGGACGACTGGGCGTGTACCGCACCCGCGACGCCGGCGCAAGCTGGCAGCTCGTGGCCGACGGCCTTCCCTGCCCTGCTTGGACCGGCGTTCTCCGGGAGGCGGCGGCCAGCGACGAGCTCGAGCCGGCCGGCATCTACTTCGGCACCCAGTCCGGGTCGGTGTACGTCTCGCCCGACGAGGGCGACACCTGGATCGAGGCGGCCCGGCAGCTGCCGCCCGTCCTGTCCGTGGAGGTGGCGTGGGCGTAGTCGTGGTGTTGCCGGCGATCCTGGCCGCCGAGGCGGGAGGACGATCTCGGCTCGAGCTGGAGGCGGCCACCGTCCACGAGGCGCTGCGGGCCCTCCCCGTAGCCGACCTCCTCTACGACGAGCGCGGGCGCCTCCGCCCCCTGGTCAACGTCTACGTGGACGGCCTCGACATCCGCGAGCACCCAGCCGGAGACATGCCCCTGCGCCCGGGAGCCGTGGTCCGGGTTGTGCAGGCAGTGGCCGGCGGGTAGCGCGTCTCCTTGCCCTAGGAGATGGCCACCATCCGCTCGATGGCGGCCCGCGCCCGACGGGCGATTTCCGGCTCCACCGTCACCTGGTACTTCCAGTCGCGCAGCGAGTCGCGCAGCTTCTCCAGTGTGATCATCTTCATGTAGCGACAGACGGCCTCGTTCGACACCGGCTCGAACACCTTGCCGGGGGCTTCCTTGTGGAGGCGGTGGAGGATGCCCGTCTCGGTGGCCACCAGGAACCGTCGCTTGGGGGAGGCCTTGGCGAACCGGATCATGCCCTCGGTGGACAGGATGTGGGTGCGACCGTTGGCGAAGGCCATGCACTGGCTGGCGCAGCCGCACTCGGGGTGGACGAGCAGCTCAGCGTCGGGAGCCTCCGCCTGCCAGCGCTCGATGTCGGCGGGGCGGATGCCGGCGTGGACGTGGCACTCCCCCATCCACAGGCGCAGCTTGCGACCGGTTACCCGCTCCAGCCACAGGCCCAGGAACACGTCCGGGAGGAACAGGATCTCCCTGTCCTCGGGGATGGCCTCGATGACCTGCTTGGCGTTCCCCGAGGTGCAGCAGTAGTCGGACTCGGCCTTGACCTCGGCCGTCGTGTTGACGTAGGAGACGACCACAGCCCCTGGGTGCTCGGCCTTCCAGGCGCGGAGATCGTCGGCGGTGATGGACGCGGCCAGCGAGCAGCCCGCGTCGGGGTCGGGGATGAGCACCGTCTTGTCGGGGCAGAGGACGGCGGCCGTCTCGGCCATGAAGTGGACGCCGCAGAAGACGATGGCCGAGGCGTCGGTGGCGGCTGCCTCCCGGGAGAGGCCCAGGGAGTCGCCGACGTAGTCGGCCACGTCCTGGATCTCGGGCACCTGGTAGTTGTGGGCCAGGATGACCGCACCCCGGTCGCGGGCGAGGGCCCGCACCTCCTCCTGCAGACGACCGATGGTGGTGGCGCTCATCGCACCTCCAAGGAGAAGTCGAGGGCGGGCGCGGAGTGGGTGAGCGCCCCCACCGAGATGAAGTCGACCCCGGTCTCGGCGACGGCGCGAACGGTCTCCAGCGACACTCCCCCCGATGCCTCCAGCTTGGCTCGGCCAGCCACCAGGGCCACGGCTCGGCGAAGCTCCTCGGGAGCCATGTTGTCGAGCAGGATGGCGTCGGCCCCCGCCTCGAGGGCCTCGACCACGTCGTCCAGGGTCTCTGCCTCCACCTCGATGGGAAGCTCCGTTCCCGCCCGCCGCATCCGCTCGACCGCGGCCCGGATGCCCCCTACGAGGCGGATGTGGTTGTCCTTGATGAGGATGCCGTCGTCCAGCCCGAAGCGGTGGTTACGAGCTCCGCCGCAGAGGACGGCGTACTTCTCCAGCGCCCGCAGCCCCGGGGTCGTCTTGCGCGTGTCCAGGATCACCGCCCCCGTCCCCTCCACCGCCTCCACGAAGCGGCGCGTCAAGGTGGCGATGCCGGAGAGCCGACCGAGCAGGTTGAGGGCGGTGCGCTCCCCGGCCAGGACGGCGCGAGCGGGGCCCTCCACCTCGGCCACCACCGCCGGGGGGCGCCGGACGAGGTCTCCGTCCTGGACGAGAGCCCGGAACTCGACCTCGGGGTCGAGGGCCCGGAACACAGCCTCGGCCGCTGCCAAACCGCAGATGACCCCCCGCTCCTTGGCCACGATCTCCGCTCGGCAGCGCGACTCGGCCTCGATGACACCTTGGCTCGTCAGGTCCCCCGAGCCCAGGTCCTCGGCCAAAGCGTCGCGCACCACCCGGTCGAGGTCGGTCAGGGTCAGCTCCATCGCTCCAGCGTCACCTCCTCCCCCGGCGGCCGGATGACCGTATGGGAGGCATAGGCCTCGTCGGCGAAGGGGTAGTCGGCCCGGAAGTGACCTCCCCTGCTCTCGCGGCGGGCGAGAGCGGCCAGGGCGACAAGCCGGGCGAGCAGGTGCGACGATCGGGCCAGTCGCTCCAGCCCGGCAGCGTCCCGCACGAGCCCGGCGTGGCGCCACATCGCCCTCCTCAGCTCCGGCGTCGCCTCCCCGGCGATGGGGGCGGGGCCAGGAGCGGCGACCCTTCCCCGCCCCAGGTCTCCAGAAGAGACGCCCTCCCGGAGCGCCGCCAGCGCTGCCCGGCGGCCGAACACGAGGCACTCGAGCAGGGAGTTCGAGGCCAGCCGGTTGGCCCCGTGCACGCCCGTACAGGCGCACTCCCCGGCCGCGTAGAGGCCGGGAACCTCGGTGCGGCCCTCCAGGTCGGTGACGATGCCGCCCATGGTGTAGTGGGCGGCGGGCGACACCGGAATCGGCTGCGAGGCTGGGTCGTAGCCGATCGCCTCCAGCGCCCCCATCAGGGCAGGGAAGCGGTCGCGGTCGATCCGGCGCAGGTCGAGGAGGGCGGTCCCCCGGGCGGAGATGGCCCGGGCCACGACGTCTCGGGGAGCAAGCTCGTCGGTGAACCGCCGCCCGTCCGCGTCCACGAGCACCGCCCCCGCTCCCCGCAGTGCCTCGCTCAAGAGCAGGCCGGTGCCGGCGACGGCGGTGGGGTGGAACTGGACGAGCTCGAGGTCGGCCAGGGCTGCCCCTGCCTGGAAGGCGAGGGCGAGGCCGTCTCCCACCGACCCCACGGGGTTGGTGGTCCGCTCCCACAGGGCGGCGTAGCCGCCGGTGGCGAGGAGAATGGCCCGCCCCAGGGCCTGCCCTTTGTCCGTGATCACGCCTCGACAGCGGCCCTCCTCGACGACCAAGCCGAGGGCCCGCTCCCCCTCGCGGATCTCGATGCGGGGGTGTCGGCGGGCCCGCTCCACGAGCACGCGCAGGATCTCCTTGCCTGTGGTAGCGCCTCCCACGTGCAGCACCCGGGGGCGGGAGTGGCCCCCCTCGAGCTCGGGCTCGGGATCGAAGGGGACGCCGAGGTCGAGCAGGTCCTCCACCCGCGCCGGGGCCTCTTCGGTCAAGACCCGTACGGCGCTCTCGCGGCAGAGGCCGCGGCCGGCGGCGATGGTGTCGGCGGCGTGGAGGGCGGGGGAGTCGTCCTTGCCCACCGCCGCCGCTACCCCGCCCTGGGCGAGGTAGCTCGCCGACCCGGGTAGCGGCCCCTTGGAGAGCACGAGGACCTCCCCCTCGCCGGCGGCGCAGAGGGCGGCGTACAGGCCGGCGACGCCGCCGCCGACGATGACGAGGTCGAACCGGCCTGAGCTTTTACGCCTCACGCTGCCTCTGCTAGTTTTTGCCTCTGAGTCGATAACCCGTGAACGAGTCTACCACAGTTTCCGCTTCTGAGGCGAAAACACGGCCCAGCCCTACCCACGTCACCCTGGCGGTCGTCCTCCAGGTCAGGGAAGGAACGCTCAAGGTGCTGCTCTGGCAGCGCGCCAAGGACCCCTACGCGGGAGCATGGGCCCTTCCCGGCGGCTACCTGGAGCCGGGCGAGACCTTGGAGCAGTCGATCCGCCGCCACCTGGCCGTGAAGGTGGACGTGCGCGACCTCGCCCACCTGGAGCAGCTGGAGACGCGCAGCGACCCTCGCCGCAACCCGCTGGAATGGCAGCTCGCTACCGCCTACCTCGGGCTCGTCCCCACCCACGTCGACCCCGCCGTCCCCTCCGACACCAGGTGGCACCCCGTCGACTCCCTCCCCCCCATGGCCTTCGACCATGGGGCCATCGCCCTCGCCGGCCGGGAGCGGCTGCGGGCCAAGCTCTCCTACACGAACCTGGGCTTCGCCCTCGCCCCCGAGACCTTCACCATCTCCGAGCTCCGCGAGCTGTACGCGGCCGCCCTGGGGCACGACGTCTCCGCCACCAACCTCCAGCGGGTGCTCCTCCGTCGGGGCGTCCTTGAGCCCACCGGACGGCGCCGGCCTCCCGGCCCCAGCGGGGGTCGACCGGCTGCCCTCTTTCGCTTCCGCGCTCGGCGCCTGGCCATCACCGACCAGTTCGCCGTCCTCCGTCCCCCCTCCTGACGGCCTTGTGCGGGACGCGGCAAGGCGTATAGTTCAAGGCAGAAAGGGGGTGAGAGTATGGAAGCACGGGCCGACTTCCAGCTCAGGCCTCACCTCAGGCTCACGGTCCCGGGCGCCCTCAGGTCGCGACTGGCTGCCGTCGGCGTGGCGAGCGGCGTCCTCGGCGGCATCGTGCTGGCGTTGCCGCTTCTCTTCTGGGACTGGGCTAACGGCCAGCACTCGGCGCTCGAGTACCCGATGGCGGTGAGCGCGTGGCTGTTCGGCCTCAACCACTTCGAGCAGAACGGCTACGTCGCCTGGGCGATCGTAGTCGGGGCCCTGTTCTTGGTTCTGTACTACGCCCTGAGCGGCCTTGCCTTCGCCGCCATCGCCGAGCGCGTGTACCACCTGCGCACCCTGCTGGGAAGCCTTGCCCTGGGCGCTCTGTGGAGCTTCTTCAGCTGGATGACGTTCTGGTACATGATCCTCCCCATCGCGCGCGAGGGAGCGCCGTTCAAGCCGACCGTGTCCGGCCTGTGGGTGGCGCCTAGCTGGGTCTGGATCCTCGGCTACACGGCCTTCGGGCTGGCGACCGGGCTCGCCTACTGGATGCTCGAGCACCGGGAGGCCTGGGCTCCCGGCCGCCAGATGAGCGGTACGGCAGCTGCCGCCCGCTCCTGAGGCCGGGAACGCCGCCGACGGGATCCCCGCCCAGCGGGGATCCCGCGCTTTCCGGGCTCGGCTAGGAGGCGAGCGAGCGAGCCTCGACCCGCTCGCCGGGGGAGAGGCAGGGGCTGTCCGCCATGCGGTGGTCGTGGCGGACGAGGAGGCGGCGCCCGTCCGCAAGGCGCAGCCGATTGAGGCAGTGGGAGACGCCCAGGCGGTCGGGCTGGCAGCGCTCGTCGGTCTCTACGACCGCCGCGGTAGGCCGCCGGAGCGGCGTCCCAGCCACCCTGTAGACGAGGACGATGCCCCCCTTCCCGTTGACGCAGGCGCGGGGCCGACGGAGGCAGTCGCGGCTCGCCACCGCCTCGCCGGGAGGCAGGCTCCTACCCGGATCGGCGACGAGGACAAGGCGGGGGGAGCGCTCCTCGGGAGCGGTCGAGGAGCCGTGCCTCGACCCTCCCAGCCCTGCCCACAGGGCCACCGCCGCCCCTACGGCGAGGGCGAGCGCCACGGCCACAACCCGGGACCGATCCCCCCTCACGGAATGAGCTTGCGCCGTCTTGCCTCCGCCACCGCCTCCAGCTGGGAGTGGCAGCCGAGCTCGAGCAGGATCATGCGGATGTGGTTGCGGACGGTGGCCTCGGCGATGTCGAGCCGACGGGCGATCACCTTGGCCGGCTCGCCCTCCCCCAGCAGCCGCAGGACCTCGAGCTGCCGCCGGGTCAGGGAGGGAGCAGGCGGGGCGTCGGCAGGCGGCTCCTCCGAGGTCTCCACGCCGTCGTGCATGAGGTGCACGAAGAGGGGCGGGCCGCTGTCGCTACGGAGGGCGATGGAGGACACCATCACCCGCCGCCTCCCGCCCGCCGTCTTGATGAGGAGCTCCTTGGCCGGAAGCGGCCAGCCTTGGCGGAGAAGGCGGGCTCCCGAGCAGCCCCTGTGGCAGACGATGGCGCCCCGGTCGTCCACCCCGCACAAGACCTCCCAGCAGTGCTGGCCGACCGCCTCCTGGGCGGGGATGCCGGTCAGCTCCTCGGCCGCCTTGTTCCAGCTGAGGATGCGGAGCTCCTCGTCGAAGGTGAAGAGCGCGTCGCCCGAGCGAAGCTCGCTCGCCATGCCGACACGATCCCTCCAGGTGGGCGCCCGCGCGTCAGCACAACCCCTGATTTCCCTTGCGGGAAAGCCCGTATAGCGAAGTTTGACCAGGGTGGTCAGAGGGCAAACGGGTGCCGGTCGACGGTCTTCGCCTCCCCTGAGCCGGGAAAGAGGACCCCCCGGGGCCAAGCGGAGACCGTGACGGCCACGTACGTCCCCACCGTGAGCCACTGCTCGACGAGCATCACCAGGCCTGCCAGCTCCTGGTCGCGGGCCGCCGTAAGACCTAGGGGCCGGGAGGGAAGCTCGGCGTAGGAGGGATAGAGGGGGCCGCTGAAGACGAGCACGTTGACCAGGGCGCCGCCCGCGGCCAGGAGAGCCACCGCGTAGCCGAGACGAGCGAGGGGCGACAAGGCGCCCCGCCGGGCAGGATCGATGAGCTGCCACCAGACGAGGAGGCCACCGAGGAGGAGGGTGACGTGCTGGAGCTGGTGGAGGAGGGCGTGAGAAAGCGCCGCCTCGTAGGCGACGGGCAGGTGCCAGGCGCCGATCGCCCCTCCCCAGGCCGCGAAGGCAGGGCCCGGCCGGGCCAGGGTGGCCATCCCCTCCCTGAGGGGAGCGACCCGAGCCAGCGCCCGGGCGAGCGCCCTGGGGAGGGTGAGGGCAAGGAGCGGGCCGCGCAGGGCGACGAGGGCGAGAGCGGGCACGAGGTCGGCGATGACGACGTGCTGGAGCATGTGGGCCGATACCAGCTTGCGCTCGGCCAGGGCGTCCAAGGGGGAGGCAAGGGCGAGCAGCCCTGCCCCTACCGCGGCGGCCAAGGCAACCGCCTTCCACCAGGGCGCGCGGTCGGGCCGCCCCCTCCGGCGTAAGCGCAGGAAGGCCCGACCGAAGAGGACGAGGGCGGCCGCAGCCAGGGCCAGGGCGAGGGGAGGAAGCTGCCATCCGCTGGAGGCGACGGGGAGCGGCACCTCAGACGAGCCGGCGGCGGCGGGCCTCGGCGACCGCCTCGAGCTGGGAGTGGCAGCCGAGCTTGCGCAGGATAGACCGGATGTGGTTCCGCACCGTGGCCAGCGACAGCCCCAGGTGGGCTGCGATGGCGCCGGCCCGCCTCCCCTCGGCGAGCAGGCGCAGCACCTCCAGCTCGCGGGCGGTGAGGCCGGCGGCGGAGCGGCCCGGCAACCTCAGCTGATCGCCCACCGAGCCGCGAGGTAGACGAACCCGAGCAGCCACATGGCGAAGAACCAGGCGAGGTAGATCCCCATGATGACGAGGCTGCCCGGCGTCTCGAGGCCTCGCTTCTTGGGCTGTGCTTGCTGCGCTTCCATCGACCTCCCTTCCTAGACGAGAGCCTGGAGGACGAGTCCGACCAAGAGCAGGAGGAGGTAGAGCCCCGAGAGCTTGAACACCGCCCACCCCCGGGCCGGCTGGGGCGCCTGCGCAAGCCAGGCGCAGAGAGCCAGGAACCCTGCCCCTGCCGGCAGGGCCAGGGCCAGGTAGGGCCAGCCCAGGAAGGGGGCGAGGGCAAGCGACGACGCCACCAGGAGCACGGTGCTCGACAACACCGCCCGTGCCGTCCTCCTCGCTCCCTTGACCGCCGGCAGCATGGGCAGGCCCGCCGCTCGGTAGTCGCGCTCGAGCGCGATGGCCAGGCTCCAGAAGTGGCTGGGCGTCCACAGGAAGAGGACGAGGGCAAGGAGGATGGCCGGCGGCGCCCCCGAGCTTGCCCCTACCTCCCAGCCGGCCAGGGCTGCGAAGCTCCCCGCCGCTCCCCCGAGGACGATGCTGTAGGGGGTGCGCGGCTTCAGCCACAGGGTGTACACGACGGCGTAGGTGGCCGCTCCGGCGGCGAGGAAGAGGCCGCAGAGGGGGCCGAGGAGAAGGGCCGCTCCCGCTACCCCCGAGCCGGTCAGGAGCAGCCCGAGCACGAGCGCAAGCCGCGGCTCCACCCTGCCCGCGGGAAGCGGCCTCCCTCGCGTCCGGGCCATCCTGGCGTCGAGGTTCCGGTCGACGTAGTGGTTCAGGGCCGAGGCTCCGGCCGAGGCAAGGAGGCTGGTGGCGGCGAGCACGGTCAGGGTCTGGGGAGAGGTCGTGCCCGCCGCCACCGCTGCGGCGAGGGCGACGCAGACGACGAGGGCGTCGATCCGGACCTTGAGCAGGACGAGGAGGTCCTGCCAGCCGGGCAGGGTTGCCCGCAGCGGTCTCTCGATCGCCGCGTCGCTCACTTCACCGCCAGAGGAGCGAGCTCCTCTGGATCGTTAGTTCGCTTCCCGGCAAGGAGGGTCATGACCATGATCAGGATGAAGAGGGCCCCGGCCAGGCCGGTCACTCCGGCGGCGATGCCGTTTAGGTTCATGGGCAGGTCCCAGCCTCCCGGGGCCTCGCCCCCGTAGCTGATGTCGGCAGTACGCCGGGGTACTCCCAAAGCCCCCGCCCAGCTCTGGAAGCTCGTCAGCGCCAGCATGCCGAGCACGTACAGCCAGGCTTGGGCGGCCGCCAGCTTGGGCATCCACAGCCGGCGCCGCACGAGCAGCGGCACCAGGTAGTAGGCGAAGCCCATGAAGGCGATGGTCGTCCCTCCCACCACCGTCTGGTGGAGGTGGGCCGGCACCCACATGGTGTTGTGGCTCACCAGGTTGAGCTGGAGGGTCGTCTCGGCGGTGCCGCTCCAGCCGCCGATGGCGAAGATGACGAGCGAGCCGGCCAGGGCCGCCATGGCCGGCTCGCTCCACTTGATCTTCTTGAGCCAGCCGAAGAGACCTTGGGCGCCTAGGCTGCGCAGCTTCGCCTCCGACCCGCCCAGGATGGCGAGGCCGTGCATGAGGCTGGGGATGCCGAGGGCGATGCCCATGCCGGTGCCTCCCACCCACTTGACGCCGGTGCCGAGGCTCGGGTCGACCAGGAAGTGGTGACCGAGTACGGGCAGGGAGATGACGATGTAGAGGATGAAGGCGATGCGGGTGAACTTCTGGTTGACCGGGCCTGCCCGCAGGCCGAGGGCGATGATCCCGTACCAGCAGACCACCATGGCCACTACGTTCACGTACTGGAGGGTGTGGCCCAGGCCCCAAAACCAGGTGCGGTACACGATCGGCTCCACGCTCTCCACCCAGCCGTTGGCGTAGAGCCAGGCGGGGATGAGGGCCACGAGCCCGGAGACGATGGAGAACAGGGCCAGGATGGCGGCCGAGGCCACCCCGTAGGTGACGACGGGGAGCGAGCCCGAGAACGTCCCCTGCAGCCGGGCGGCCACGATGGAGAGCACGAAGTTGACGATGGCGAGCAGCGCCCCCACGGCGAAGATGAGGTAGCCGAGGTAGAAGGCCTGGTCGGCGACCAGGGGCGGGTAGGCGGTGAACATGACATCGGCGTTGCCGGTGAGGATGGTGACGAGCAACATCACCGCCCCTACCACCATGGCCGCGAACGAGGCCCAGCCCAAGCGCATGCTGTACACGCGGGCGTTGAGGAGGATGGTGGAGGCAAAGACGATGGCCGCCACCTCGAAGAAGATGGGCCACAGGATGAGGGCTGCCACCCCGTGACCGGTGAGGGCCGCGTAGAACATCCTCGACCCGAGGAGCTCCGTGGTGGGGGCCCGGGTGAAGGCCACCCCCATGGCGAAGATGCCGCCGATGGCGAGGGCCAAGACCGCCGCCACCGCGTTCGCCAGAGTGAGCGCCTGCGCCCCGCTCCACACGCGCAGGCCGGTCACCGGGCAGGTCCGGGAGGTCTCCTCCCGGAGCCCTGCCAGCGTCGGAATCCGCTCTACGTAGGCCATGGCTTCCCTACCTCTCCACGATGATGTGGCCCTTCATGCCGTGGTGGCCGAGGCCGCAGTACTCGTTGCAGACGACGAGGTAGCGGCCCGGCTTGTCGGGCTCGATGGTCACGGCCACGGCGTGCTTGGGCGCGATCTCCAGGTTCAAGTTCTGGCCGCCGCCCACGATCGAGTACCCGTGCAGGTTGTCGACGGAGGAGATCCACAGCGTCGTCTTCTCGTTCGCCTTGACGACGATGGGATCGGGGAAGAAGGTGTAGCGGGCGGCCATGATGTAGCCGTCTTCGCCCGGCGGCACCACCACCCGGCCCTTGGCGTCGGTGTGCTTCTGGGCCCAGTCGGCCACCTTCTGCGACCATGCCTCCGGGGAGACGGTGTACGAGCGGGCAGGCACGTTGTGATCGGCTGCGAAGAGCCAGGCGAGCGAGATGGCGGCCATCACCACGCCCACTCCTACGATCAGCCACATGAACAGCCGCTCGTCGAGGGGGAACCTCTGGGCCCAGCCGGGGGGCTGGGGGGCGACGGGCGAGGTGACCGGCGACTCCACGCTGGCCATGGTCTCTAGGGGGAGACGCCGGGGAGCTGCCCGACGTACTTGGTCAGGATCCGCAAGGTCGCCCAGACCTCGTAGAGGACGGCGATCACGCCGGCGATGAACGCCCATGCGGTCAAGTTGTCGATGATCGACTCCGTCATCCGCTGGCGAGGACTCTCGCCCGCGACCGGAGCCTGTGCGCCCAACGGAGCCTCGTCCACTGCCCTACCTCCTTCGTGACGCCTGTCGCCGGCGAGTATGCGACCTGTGGAGGGCTCGGCTCAGGAGCAATATTGATCAGGGACACTCGACCCAGCGCGCGCTTGAATCCGGCCCGATGACGAAACCCCGCCCCGCCTTCCTCGCCGCCGCCGTCGCCTCCGCGCTCGGTACCTGGGCGCTCGTGGCGGTGGGCGGGGTGGTGCGCATCACCGAGTCGGGACTCGGCTGCCCCGACTGGCCCCTGTGCCACGGCCAGGCCGTCCCCAAGACCGAGAAGACTGCCATCCTCGAGTTCAGCCACCGGGCCACGGCGGCGGTGTCGATCGCCCTGGTGGCGCTCGTGGCGGCGCTTGCCTGGCGTTGGTACCGAAGCCGGCCCGACATCCTGTGGCCGGCCACGGCGGCCCTCCTCCTCGTCCCCTTCCAGGCGGTACTGGGAGCGGTAGTCGTGTGGCTGGAGCTTCCCGGCTGGATCGTGGCCGTGCACTTCGTCGTCGGTCTGCTCTACTCGGGAGCCGCCGTGGCCTGCGCAGCGGCGGGCTGGCGCGACCCGGGAGCGCCTGTCTCCCCCGGGTTTTCCCGCTTGGCCCAGGCTGCGCTCGGGCTCGGCCTCGTGCTCGTGTCGGTGGGAGCAGCCGTCGTCTCCGCCCACGCCGAGGAGGCTTGCGGCAGGGACTGGCCCGCCTGCAACGGTGCCTTCGTGGCCGGCGGCGGGGACGCCGCCCTCCAGGTGGCCCACCGCATGCTCGCCTACGCCGTCGCCCTCATGGCCCTGGCCCTGGCCTTCCTCGTCTGGCGGGGGCAGGGACCGCGCCTGGTCGGCACCCTGCCCGCGCTCGCCGCCTTGGGGCAGATGGCGGTCGGCATCTCCCTGGTCGTCGTGGGCGAGCGCTCGGCCGCCCACGATCCCCTGGCCGCACTCCACGTGGCCGGGGCGGGAGCGGTGTGGGCAGCCCTGGTCGCCCTCGCCGTCCTCGTGTGGCCGGTCCGGCGCGAGCGACAGCCGGCGGCCGCTATCGTCAGTGCAGCCGGAGCGGGGTAGCCCGCTCCCGTACCGAGGAAAGGAGACGCATGAGACGAACGCTCACCGTCGCTCTGATCGTGGCCGCCTCGCTCAGCGCTGTCGCCGTCGCGCCAGGCGCCACCACGCTCAAGATCCAGGCCGACAAGACAAACAAGCTGGCCTTCAACACCAAGGCGCTCACGGCCAAGGCCGGCAAGATCACCATCATCATGACGAACCCGTCCATCCTGCCCCACAACGTCGCCGTCCGCGCCGGCACCTCGGCGAAGAGCAAGCTCATCGCCAAGGGGAAGGTGGTGGGGAAGGGAGGAACCTCGCGGGTCACCGTCACCCTCAAGGCGGGAAAGTACCGCTTCGTCTGCACCGTGCCCGGCCACGAGGCGGGCGGCATGTGGGGCATCCTCACGGTCAAGCCGTGAGCCTGGGAGCCAGGCCGTGACCCTGGGGGCGGCCTCGCGCGTCGAGACGGGGACGAGGCCGGCCGAGCGCCGGCCTTCCCGCCTCGACCTCGACCGCCGCCCCATCCTCGTCTTCTGGGAGACGACCCGGGCCTGCCTCCTTGCCTGCCGCCACTGCCGGGCTGAGGCCCTGCCCCAGCCCCTGCCGGGCCAGCTCAGCCCCGAGGAGTCGCTCGCCTTCCTCGACACCCTGACCGGCTTCGGCCGCCCCTACCCGGTGCTCGTGCTCACCGGCGGGGACGTCCTCATGCGCGACGACGTCGCCGCGCTGGCCGAGCGCGCCCGCCGACTGGGCCTGCCGGTGGCGATCGCCCCCAGCGTGACTCCGCGCCTATCCGCAGACACGCTCGATGCCCTGCGCCGCCTGGGCGTCAAGGTGGCCTCGCTCTCGCTGGACGGCGCCTCGGCGGCGACGCACGAGGGGCTGCGGGGGATTCCCGGCCACTTCCAGCAGACGCTGGCCGCCCTCGACCTCCTCCGCCGTCACGGCTTCACCGTGCAGGTGAACACCGTCGTGACCCCCGAGAACCGGGAGGAACTCCCCGAGATCGCGGCCATCCTCCAGAAGCGGGGGGCCACGATCTGGGAGGTCTTCTTCCTCGTCCGCACCGGCCGGGGCACGGGCCTCGACGACCTTACCCCGGAGGAGAACGAGGACGTCTGCCACTTCCTCTACGACGCCTCCGGCTACGGCTTCATCGTGCGCACCGTGGAGGCGCCCTTCTTCCGCCGGGTCGTAGCCTGGCGGCGGGAGGGCAGGCCTGCGCCCACCGGCCCCCTGTATGCCCGGCTGTCTCGGCGCCTGCGGGAGCTCTTGGGAGAGCCGGGACCGGCCAAGGCCCAGACCAAGGGGACGCGCGACGGCAAGGGGATCGTGTTCGTGGCTCACGACGGCGACGTCTACCCGGCAGGCTTCCTACCCCTCCCCCTCGGCAACGTGCGCGAGCGCAGCCTGGTCGAGATCTACCGGGAGAGCCCGCTCCTGCGCGACATCCGCGCCGCCCGCTTCCGCGGCCGCTGCGGTCGATGCGAGTACCGGGACATGTGCGGCGGCTCCCGGGCGCGCGCCTACGCCGCCTGCGGCGACCCGCTGGGGGAGGACCCGGCCTGCGCCTACCGCCCGGCCACCTGAGCACGGGCGTAGTCGATTCTCATCAGACCCCTCCGCCGCCGCCGCTCGATACTGCGCCCGGTGGCCGGAAGCTCGGTCGTCGTGCTCGGCGGCGGGATCGGTGGCGTGGTCTGCGCCCGCCGGCTGCGGCGGCTGCTCGCGGCCAAGGATCGCGTCGTGCTCGTCGAGCGCGATCCTATCCATCGCTTCGCCCCCTCCTTCCTCTGGGTGATGAGCGGCGACCGCCGTCCGGCCCAGGTGACGGCCGACCTGCGACCCCTGCGCCGGCGGGGGATCGAGGTGGTCGACGCCGAGGTGGTCGGCATCGACACCGCCGAGCGGCGCGTGCGGACGGCCGAGGCGCAGCTCCCCTACGACCGGCTCGTGGTCGCCCTGGGCGCGGCCGGCGCCCCGGAATCCTTCCCCGGCTTCCGGGAGCGCGCCCACGACGTCTACAGCCTGGAGGGAGCGCGCGCCGCCGGCGAAGCCCTGCGCGGTTTCGCCGGCGGGCGCGTGGCCGTGCTCGTCTGCCGCCTACCTTACAAGTGCCCGGCCGCCCCCTACGAGACCGCCCTCCTCGCCGACGCCCTGCTCCGCCGGCGCGGGATCCGGCAGCGCTCGAGCGTCGCCGCGTACACCCCCGAGCCGCAGCCGATGCCCGTCGCCGGCCCTGCCGTGGGCCGGGCGGTGGCCGAGCTGCTCGCCGCTCGCGGCATCGAGCTCCACACGCAGACGGCGGTCGAGCGCGTCGACGCCGGGGCCGGGGAGCTCGTGCTGGAGAGCGGAGACCGGGCTCCCTTCGACCTCCTCCTCGGCGTCCCCCCGCACCGGCCGCCCGAGCCCGTGGCCGGAAGCGGCCTCACGGACGGCGTCTCCTTCGTTCCGGTCGACCCGGCCACGCTGGCCACGGCCGCCCAGGGCGTGTACGCGCTCGGCGACGTGACCGCCATCCCCATCGCAGGCGGCAAGCTCTTGCCCAAGGCGGGCGTGTTCGCCCACCGCCAGGCGGAGGTGGTCGCCCGCAGGATCGCCGCCGAGCTCGCCGGCCGCGAGCCCACCGCCCGCTTCGACGGCAGGGGCTCGTGTTTCCTCGAGCTCGGGGACGGCAGGTCCGCCTTCGCCTCCGGAGACTTCTACGCGCCGCAGGGGCCGGAGGTCTCGATGCGCCCGCCGGCGAGGGTCTGGCATCTGGCCAAGGTCGCCTTCGAGCGCTACTGGTTCCTGCGCTGGCTCTGAGCCGCCCGCTACCGGCAGTCCGTGCACAGGCCGGTCACGAGATCGAGCAGCTCAGGCGATTCCTCCTCCCCCAGCAGGCCGGCGATCCTGTCGAGCATGGCGCGCGGGGCGATGGGCCGGCCGCAGCGCCGGCAGCGGGCGGACGCCGCCTGCTTGAGGACGACCCGGCCCTCGGCCAAGGCAGCGAGATCGGTCGCGCGCCGCAAGACGAGCGTGTCGTGGTCCTGCTCCGGGCAGACGGGAACGCAGCGGCCGCAGGCGATGCAGAGGCGGGGATCGAAGGAGAGGACCGTCTCCTCCCCGTCCTCGTCGATGACGAGGGCGCCCGTGGGGCAGACGGTGGGACAGGCCCCGCAGGCGGTACAGGTCTCCTCCCGTACTTCGACGAGCCCGAGCGGAGAGCCGTCGTGGTCGAGGGCGGCGGGGTGATCAGCACCGTAGCGGGCGCGCAGCCGAAGCACGGCCCGGGCGCTCGCCGCCGGCTCGCGCAGGGTGAGAGCCGGCCCGGCCGCATCGCCGCCTCCAAGAGCGCGGGACACCGATACGTTCTCGGGAAGGGGTGCGCTGAGCAGGATGCGCTCGTCGGGCGAGGGCTCGCCGAGCAGGGCGAGCAGGCTTCGGCAGTAGGCGATCCGCTGCGCGACCTCTGCCGCCCGGCCGCCGCGGCATGCCTCCCCGCAGGAGCGCAGGGCCACGGCAACGGCTCCGCCGGCCAGCGCCTGCAGGATCCAGCCGGCACCGACCATGCCCAGGCAGGGCACCGCCACCGGCAGCCAGCCGTTTGCCGCAGCGGCGTCATCCTCTCCGGCACGGCGACAGCTGAAGAGGATCCGCGGCGACTCCGCGGACAAGAGCACGGCCAGCTCCGCCTCGTACTGGGGAAGCGAGGCGCCGGGCAGGCCGATCGCTCCGGCGGGGCAGAGGCCGACGCAGATGCCGCAGGAGACGCAGACATCCCGGTCGACGGCCGCCTTGCCGCCGACCGCCCGAAGCGCCCCGACCGGACACGCGGAGAGGCAAAGCCCGCAGCGAGCCTGGCCCAGGCAAACCTCCTCCTCCACCGAGGCGACCGGCTCGTAGGTGAGGGGAGGCAGGGTGAAGAGGGACCGCCGGCTGCGCTTGTCCTCGAGGGAGAGGGGCCGTAGCTTGAGCTGCTCGGGCAGGCTGCCGGGGAAGGCCCGAAGCCGGGCGGCCGCCGCGGCGAGAAGGAGAGCGGCGGCGGGCCCGGCCCCAGCCAGGCTCAGGAGCTCGATCGCGAAGGGGTCGAGCCCGGCCCGGCGGGCCTGGGCCTGGAAGTCGTGGGGGGCCCGCGGCCGGTCGCAGAGCCCGAGCACGAGCCGCTCGGCGCCGGTGCGGGCGGCAACCTCGGCCACGGAAGCGGGGCTGCCGCAGAGGCCGGGAACGACCTCGACCGCGGCGCGCGGATCGAGGTCCGCGAGCTCGGCGGCGAGGGCGGCGAGGTCGAGGCCGTGCGCGCTCTCCAGGCCGGCGCAGAGGGCGATCGCCACGCGCGGCGCCGCCGCTTGCCCGGTCACTCCGCCGTCGCAGCCCGAGCGCGCTGCGCCTCCA